>CALVBT010000001.1 GCA_944325885.1 Candidatus Gastranaerophilales bacterium
GTAATACCTTCACCAAATTTTAATGTATCTGTACCATTATTATCTAAGATTGTATCGTTGCCATCTCCAAGATTGAATACATAGGTATCATTCCATACGGCTCCTTCTAGATAGTCATTCCCTTGTTCTCCAACAAGTACATTATTGCTACCGTGACTTATTAACGAATCATTACCATCTCCGCCGTAAACAGTATCATTATTTCTAACTGTTATGCTGTCATGTCCTGCATATCCATATAATTTTTCAGCAAGAAGTGAATCTATTAATACATCATTTTCTGATGTACCGTGAGTAGTAACTTTACTCAATACATCATCTATAGTAAGTACAGTGCCATCTGCAAATTCATAGTATTCTATTCTGTTTTCCGGTGCTACAGTTGCATTTTTTATCAAAATAGAATCATCCGAATTTGTAAATGTAATTATCATTGCATTATCTTGGTCCAATCCCGTAAAGATAGTGTTCTCTGCTGTTATACCTTCTCCAAATTTTATTGTATCTGTACCTTGTGAGTCTAAAATAGTATCATTTCCGTCGCCCAGGTTAAAGATAAAGGTATCATTCGTTGATGATGCCGTAATGTCATCATTTCCTTTACCTCCAATAAAGGTGTCACCACCAGCCCAATAGCCGATTAATGTATCATTACCATCTCCTCCGTCTAAATAATCTCTATCACCTGTGTTGTGGATTGAATCATTACCATCACCGCCATAAACTGTATCGTTTCCCCAACCGGTAACGATAGTGTCATTACCATTTTCTCCGTAAATTTTATCATTGTCTTCACAGGTATCAATGTAATCATCACCATCACCACCGTATACAAGGTCATCGCCCTGTCTTGTATAGATAGTATCATTACCGGCTTGACCAAATACAGCTTCTTGCTCAGCAGTACCTTCAATATTATCGTCACCTTGTGTGCCGTATCTTACAATTTTATCAGCTGAATCAAGCAGCATTACATAATCCTGACCGTATGAGGCAAAATGGTCATAAAATTCTGAATAATTGCTCTCATCCTTGTATCCGAGAGTTATAAATGTTTGACAAAAATCAGTAAGCAGCATTTGTCCTGCCAGCTCATCAGTCGCAATAACTTCTGAAATATGTTCTTGAACAGCTGAGAGGTCATACAATAAATTGCCTGTATTAGGGTCTGTTTCAAATTGAATCATGTCATAAACAGATTCTAGTCCTGTCTGGACTTCTAACTGAGCATAGATAAGCTGAGAAAGGTCAGTATATGTACTCAACAAAAGGTTTGCTGCTTGAGGGTTCGGGTTTGGTGTTCCTTCTTTTCCAATAAATTGGTCATTTAAAAATTGTTCAAGTACGTGTAATTTTTTAGCATCAAAATTTTCGCCTCTGCTGCCGTCAACAACTTCATCTGCACCGGTCCACTTGTATATAATCTGCGTTAATATACTTTTTTTCTCTCCGACATTTGTTTCTGCAACAAAACTTTCAACAAGTTCTTGCAGCTCACCTGTTTCATCCAATGCCATTGCCTGATGTAAATTATGTACAACACCATAGCCTGGTACATAAGGAAGTGCTTCTATTTCAGCAGAAACTTCCACTTCTTCAGCTGCAATAGAAATGGTTTTGTTTACCTGTAATGAATAATCACCTATATCTCTTGTTTGAGCGTCCGTTGTTGTATAAGAGCCTAAGCCTAAAAGTTGGTTACCGCTTTCGTCAAAATCGGCTCTTGTTTGATGAGACAAATTAATTGAAGCTATTCCGGCTTCTTCAATTGATATAATAGAACCGTCAGATTTTATTACCTGCAAATCAGAAAAACTTTCGTCAGAAGAATTTATTACACCGTCATTGTTAGTGTCCAAATCAGAAAGAGCATCAAAACCCGATGTTGCTATTGTTCCGTCTGTCTTTTCATAATTGTCGCCAAAAAGCTCGTTTCCATTGTCTATAACACCGTTATTGTTTTTATCATATGCCAGTATGCCGTCATTACCGCCGACCCAGGCAGATAACTCTTTAAATCCGTCTTTGTCATGGTCCATCATCATTCCGTCTGTTAACGGTGTTGTTTCTATTCCGTTACCATCAAGGTCGACTAATAATGGGTCGATGTTATATATACCAGAACTTTTACTATCTTTGAATTTTTCACCAATTCCATTTAAATTTTTTTCATCATTTAATAAAGCAGCTATACATTTGTCTCTTTCATTCCCCTCAAATTTTCCATCAGGATCAATCATAAAAGAAGTGTTAGGATTTGGCATAAATCCTCCACTATCATTTGGTTGAAATAAATCATCCAACATTGCTTGCGACCAATTACCTTCGTTATTACCTGCAATCTTTTTACCATTTACCCAATTCTGTATTTCTTTATCAGAGGCAGTCTCATATCTTGCTTTATCTTGTGCGCTATTTTCAACCTCATTATGTGCATTAATATATGCATCAATATAATTAGGATAAAGCATCTTCACCTCTGCATAATTTGAACCAAAATATTTTTGTAAATATGATTCAGCACTTGATGTGTGCATGGGGTAAGTTGGATCTGCATAAATTGTCATAATTTAAACTCCTATATTATTACTACCTAAATTTAATAATTTGTGGACGTATCCAATTTTGTGTAACCTTTGCAGTATTTTTATCAGAAGTAGGAAATCCACCTATAATCATAACTTTATAATCTTTGTTATCAGAATATGGAAAAAACTTGGCACCCAATGATTCTCGTAAAAGTTTAGGTCCGAGCTTTACCTTATCTTTTTTATAATCGTATATTACAGTATTTAAGCAAGCTTTACCGGCAATTTCTTTGGCTTTTAAGTTTAATGGTGCATCAGAAAGATGCATAGAACCGCAAGTTATCAAAAATCTATATTTAGATAAAGGTACTATGTTAACTGCATTTGATTGTGAAAATTCTTCTATTTTTATACCTAGGTGTTCCTGTAATACATTTTTTAATTTAGCTATTGTTTTTCGATTTTTCCATTTTTCTTGTGAACTTACTTCAGAAAATTGATTAGTTTTATTGTTAAAAGTATATGTATAATTCTCTGTTATAAACACTACATCATTGTTGGGTAACTTTATATAAAACAAATAGTGTTCCATTTCCTTAAGTGGAGGTAGGTTATAAAAGGCATTTTTTGTTGGATCATATACCAATATTGACTCTAATTTTGCATATAAATTTTCAGAAAATAATTCCTGAATAGAAGATATCTTATCATTTCTATATCTAATAGGAACAATCATTTTTCCATTATCTAAAACAATAAAATCTGCAGGCAAAGGCATGTGCTTTACACTTTGAGGCAATTTAGGTAATTTTGTAAGAAAATTTTTCTCTACATTATATAAATACAATTGATATTTCAATCTTTCTTCTTTTGATAAATAAGTATTATTTCCAACTTGCCTATCATCTCCTCCAAAGAATTTCTTAATCTTGTTTTCAAATATTAAGTAATTTGGTAAATAGTCTGCTACATATAGATAATTAAGAGAAAGAGAATTATTTATATAAGTTGTCTTCAAAAAGTATTTATCGCTATTTTGAAATTTTTGCGTTTTAAGGTTAAATGAATATATGGGATTGTTTGCAGAATATACTGGATTATTGGACGTAATAAATACTGGATTTTTTGACATATCTTCAGTAATTACATAAGGTTCTATATCTTTCACCCCTATTGCATTCATCTTAATAAATTTATTTTTTTTAACATCGTAATATTCATAGCAAAAATCTGTTTTGTATTCTCCACCAATACTAGGTCGACAAAAAGATATCTTATAAATATTGTTATTGCTTGCTCGGTATGCAGATTTTACAGGTGTCAAATAATAATTTGTCTTTGGACCAAGATATATACAGGCATCTTTGCCAATACAAGACAAAAATTCATTTGTTTTTACAAATAAACTTACGGACTTTATAAATCCTGTTGTGAGTTGAAATAACAGCCATATCGATATTACGGACACACAAAAACGACGCAGAGTTAAAAGTCTTTTCTCTCTTTTATATCTCTTTTTATCTTCCCAATAATGTTTGTCTTTCCATTCATCAAATTTTACATATCTGTCAGGATCATCAAATACACTCTCATCTACTGGTTCAGGTTCTTTTCCCCATATTTTTTTGCACAACTCTTTTATATTCTTTTGGGTAAAAAAATTCCTTAATGATTCTATTATCTTCATCTCTCACACTTTCCTATTAGGCATGCTTCTATCTTTATCACATTAATTGTTTCATCTTACAGTTTTTTTTAATGTTTGTATATACTATTTATGTAAAAAGATGTTCTTTAAGATATTAATTATTCAAAAGTCTATATTAATCAACCTTTTATAACTACTTTTGTTTTGTAAAGATTTGTGTTTACGTTTATGTAACAGTAAGGATTAGAATATGTGTTTTGTAAAAGCAAACAGGTTCTTATTCGCCTATTGTTTTGCAGTTGATTTCAGAATTTCTATATGTCGTGGCAGAAGCTTTTTTAAATCGTATTTTTCGATTATAGTGTTTCTTGCATTTTCTCTTATTTCTGCCATTTTATCCTGATTATCCAGTGCATACTCTACTTTATCTGTCAGTTCATCTATATTAAAGAAATCAACAAGCAATCCATTTTTGTTGTCTTCTATAACCTCTTGCACAGGCGGTGTTTTTGAGCCGACTACACAGCAGCCGCAAGACATTGCCTCAAGCATTGACCATGAGAGTACAAAAGGATATGTAAGATACACATGGGCTGAGGATATTTGCAGGAGCTTTTTGTATTCCATATAAGGTAATCCGCCGGTGAAATGGACTCTGGACATATCAAGGTCTAATTTATTTAGCATAATTTGTTTATATGAGCCTTTTTCTAATTTTGGACCATAGCAGATTCTATCCTCACCGCCTATGACGATATGGACATTTTTTCTTAGTTTTAATAGTTTTTCAGCCATTTCCATAAATTGAGGAAATCCTCTATATGCTTCCATACCTCTTGTTGCATAGGTAACAACTTCATCTTTTGCAGTTAATTTAATATCTGTATTTGGAATTTTTAATACAGCATCAGGATTAGGTATAAAGTAATCCGTATCAATACCATCGTGCAAGACTTCTATTTTATGATGAAAATCTTTTGGAAACTGACTTTTTTGCCAATTTGTTGGGCATATGCCTTTATCGCAGGAAACCAAATCGAGCAGCAGTTGAGCATTCATTGTTCTGGTTTTGGCTTTTCTATCCTCGTTTATTTGTTCTCCGCTAAAATCGATATCAGAGTTTTCCGATTTATAATACCATTCGCAAAAATTTATTAGAGGAACATCAGGGAAAATATCTTTAAGATACAAAGAATTACCCCAGGGGTGGGCATAGATTACATCAGGTTTAAACCCTTTATTTTTCAATTTTATTGCAACTTCTGCGGCAGATTGTCCGTGGATAACTGCTTCTTCAAAAGTTCTTAGATACCTATGGCAGTTTTCGGGGACTTTTCTTTTTAATTTATACTCATATTTTTTTACCCGTGGAATTTTTACATCGTTTTTGGTACCCGTAATAAAGACAATTTCATTTGACGGGTCTTTTGAAAGTTCAATTAGAATATGTCTGAACTGTGCGGGAAAGTTGCGATGAGAAAACAAAAATTTCATAGATACCTCTTTTTTATATAAATTAGGTTTTACACTATTTCTTTATTTTTTGCAAATTTTAGTTATTATTTTCTATTATTTTTTGTGAAATCCTTCACGCATTTTTGTGAAAAAATTTTCGTTAATTTTATAAATTTGCTCAAACTATCTGCAACTTATGCTCAAACCATGTGAACGGTTACACTAAGGGTGCTGCATGAGTAATGAGATTGACTTAAAGTTGCTAAAAATGTATGAAAATGCAGCTTTTTATGGATAAAAATATCTGATTATGTTAAACTTGCTAAATGGGGAGAGAGTATGTTTGAAGAGTTTGATGTAATAAAAAAAGATAGTAGAGTCGCAATCTTCGGCACAGAGATAGTCGGAGTACAAATAAAGAATTTTATTGAAAAAAATCGACCTGATTTAAAAATAGTGTGCTTTGTTGACTCAAAAAAATCTGGAGAATGTGAAGGGATTGAAGTAATTAAATTAAAAGACCTCCCGGAAAAAAAGAAACTGTTCGATATTTTGATTGTATCAACACGCTGGCATGCTCCTGAAACAATAGTTGTTTTAAATTATCTTGATATCCCATTTTTAATGATATCCACGCCTTCTGAGTGCAGTAGCAAAAAAATTCACTACTTTGAAAAATTCAAACGGGCTATATCTATTTTCAAAACTGACGAGGATCGTTTTCTTTTCAATATGCTGTGGGAAACATATTGCAGCGGATATTATGAGAAGCTGGAACAATTTGTGCTGAAGAAATATGGTATATCAAAGTATCAGCCTGTCAGAAATTATAATGCTCAGTATTTGGAATATATCAATAAGAGTGTAATTAAAACTGTTTTGGACGGTGGCTTTTGCAATGGAATAAACTCTCTGGCTTTTAAAAAACATTTATTAAATCTAAAACGGATTTATGCATTTGAGCCGATGTATGAAAAATTCAAAGATGAAAATTTGGATTATTTTATTAACCAAGCAGATTTTGTGACTATTATATCCTGCGGTTTGTGGGAAAAAAGTGGAAAAATAGAATTCTGTGAAAATGTTCCATATCATAGTGCCTCAAGAATCATTGGTACAAGAGGTTTTTCAAAAAAGAAACCTCATGAAAATATTGTAGAAATTGAAACTATCACAATCGATGAAGCTAAGAAGAATCTTGGGATAGAGAAAGTTGACTTTATAAAACTGGATATAGAAGGAGCAGAAATGCAGGCACTGCATGGAGCAGTGTCTACACTTGAAGAAGATCGTCCTCAGCTTGCTGTTTCCATTTATCACTTAACAGAGGATTTTGTTTCTATTCCTATATATTTAAACGAAATAATGAAAAATTATACATTTCATATAGGTCATTACAGTTACGATTTGAATGAAACAATACTATATGCAATACCTGATGAGCTTTTAGAAAAATAATAATACAAAATTTAAAATTCAGGTTTGTGTGGTTATCTTTTCAGAGAATTTTTACTAATATCCTGAAAAGCAGCGAGCGCTCTGGATGTAGACTTGCCGTCTCTTGGTCCTAAATAGTATGATATTTTATTTTTTCGGTATTCAACATAACTGTCGATTGACTCTATTTGATGCAATTCTTTAATTAAATCATTTTGTGGACAAATAAGTTTACCAACTTGAAAAATATTATTCCAAAAATAGTTCTCTGGATGTTCTTTTACTGTTAAATATAAAATATGTACATCAGGATTAAGATAAGGCACTTCACAAGACGCACCGCTTTTTGCATCAATTAATGCAATATCTGCGAGAACAGCAGCTTTTGAAAAACTGTAATTTCCTTCGAGTACAATATCAGAAATTTCATTTAAGATATCCAAATCAGTTTTCTTTTCTTTTAGTCTGTATGTGCAGTGATGCGCTTTTGAAACAACGAAATACTCTTCTCTTAAATTTTTTAATTGCTCATAAAAGATTTGTATAGAACTGTCCTCATCCCATGTCGGGAAATATACAAGAATTTTTTTCTCTGTATTTATACAAAGTTCATTTTTTATATCAGTTTTTTTAGGAGGGGAATTAAAGAAATCATCATGTTTGGGTATACCGATTTCATATATACTTTTTCCTTTGATATAGTCTTTTATTTTTTCTCTGGTGTAATCTCCGTATATTAGCCTTGCATCGAATCCTTCAGTTGCTTTTTTTGTACTGCAAAAATTGTTTTTATTCAAACCGGCCCCGTACTGAAGGTTTACTTTAAAGTTTAAATATTTGCTCAAGTAATATATTCGTTGGGTTGTTACTGCAATTTCTGCATAGGGATTTGCTTTTTCCGAGTATTTTAAATTTTCATCATTTAAAATACTCTTAGCTGTTTCATAATCAAACCAATCCTTTGCAAGATTTATATTACAAGGCTCACATATGAATTTTACACAAAAATTATTTTCTTCCAGTGCCTTATATATCGGAAGAAACTGATAAATTTCGAATGCATCCATAAGATAAAATTCAACATCAACTTGTTTTGATTTTTTTGCAGTGACAAAAATATTGTTTGCTTTGTTGCCTATTTTGTAAGGAATGAGTTCTATATTTTCAACTTTTAAATATTTATTTATCCAATAATTCAGTGTTTCTTCCGAAAAAACACGGAGATGATTAACAGACTCCACGTAGTTCAAATACGGAACCTGAATATAAGAAATCCCATCAGGTTTTAAGATTCTTTTTATTTCAGAAAGAGACGACTCTAAATTAAAAACATGCTCTAGAACTTCCTGTGCTATTACAATATCAAAAAAATCATCTTCAAAAGGAATATCCTCAGCATATGCAAATACAATGTTTTTTAATTTTTGTCTGTTTTTCAGAACCCTTAATGCTGACAGGTCAATTCCGTATACATCATGACCCAGTCCTTTCAACTTTTCTAACAGTTTACAGTTTCCGCAGCCTATATCTAAAATTCGCAGCTTATTATTACCTTGCTGTTGAATCAAATTATAGATTTTTTGCATACCATATCGGTTTTCGAAATATTCATCGTCCCACAGATTCTGATATTTGTAGTCCTGATTTGCAAGATGCTTAATAAAATAGTTGTAGTCACCGCTTTGAGCTTTTTGTACAAGAAATTTATTTTCTCCGGAAATAAAAGAATTACGGTACAATGCAGTTTCTCTAGTATATGAAGTCAGAGCAGATTTGTATGAGTTTTTTTTCTTATTTTTTAGTGCATCCTGTATATACCTTACGATGCTGTATCTAAACGAAAGAGGAATCACACCTTTTCTCCTATCCAAGCAACATAAAGACCATCAGAACCATCTTTTTCATTATATGGTATATTTTTTAATACTTCGACCTTGAGTCCTTGTTCTTCCATTAGAGTCTTTAACTGTTCTGTATCAAACCATTGTTCCCAAGGAGGGGTGTCCAATGCACCGGTTGCTTTTATGTCTTTATCTATAATTAGGACTTTTCCACCTTTTTTAGTAACACGAACAAGTTCTTTTATTGCATTTTCTATGTCAACAGCATGTTCAAGCGCCTCTGTTGTCATAGTAAAATCAGAAAAGCAATCTTCAAACGGTATTGATAACAGAGACCCTATTTTTGTTGTAATAGTTGCAGGCATATTTTTAAGAATTTCTGGGGCAATATCTACACCATAAAATTTAAGATCCGGCCTTTGTTCAGCAGCTTTTTTTAAAATTCTTCCCAATCCGCATCCTACATCTACAACCGTGGAATTTGGTAAAAGGCTCTCGTTGATTTTTTGCAGAATTAATTTCAGCCGGCCGTCTTCGTCACGTATAAAATCAGACAATGGATAAGTTCCTCCCATAATAGGAACATTTTTATCTGCCGTTTTTGCAAAATGAACAGATATTTTCAGTTTTAAAGCATCCAAAAAATATTTAACAGCCCACGATATTTCGCGCAACTGAATATATTGAGCATTTGGTCCATAGCTCCCCAGCCATCCGCCATTTTGGGTCTGTAGACTGCATGCATAATCAAAAGTTAAATCTGCTTTTATTTTTTCTCCGAGTTTATACCAGATAACCGCAAATTGAAAAAGTCCTGTTGAGCAAGTCCATTTTACATTTTTGTACGCAGGAATAAAACCATTCTTTCTTTGCAGTTTTGACACCTTATCCATTGCAGTCCGTGCAATCTCAAGTTCTCCCAAATCAACAAGTGCCTCAATCATATACGCATAAAAATGTGAAAGTGTATGAAAATCAAGCAGTTTTTCCATACAATTTTTTTTGTAATAATCAAGAACCCTTTTTGCTTCTATTTCATATTCAGGGCGATTAAAGATTTTTGATGTTTCTATTAAGGGCGGCAGGCAGTATAGATGAATCAATTCTGTGCATATACCCTCCGGCCAGAATTTAGTAGAGGGGGAAGGTAGCTGTCCGTCAGGTTTAATCTGTGACAATATATAATCACATCCCCTCAGTATAGCACTTTCAACCTCAGGCATAATAGGATATATCGCAATAAGTCCTCTTAAAACCTGTCCTGTATCAAAAACATAGGGTGACTCGTCTAAATAATCATACCATGCACCCTCTTCATGCTGTATTGATAAAAGCCATTTTGCATATTGCTTTGATAAATCTCTGAAACCGAAATTAAGCAATGTAGGAATAAAATATCCGCTTACCTCAGGGTAAGCAATATCTGTAATTTTATCATCAAGCCCTACCGATGGACGGATTCCTTTTCCATATACGGTATTTTTTATAATCCATTTCTTTGCATTTTTATATACGGACAGCAGCTTTATATCATTATTAAATCTAAAATATTTCATATATTTAAGTTTTTTATTTCTCTGCTGTATTTTAGAAAAAAGTATTTTTTTTAATTTTGTATTTAAACTGTATCTATTCATCAAATACTACCTTTCAATCCGATACATGACATAATTCTCTCTGCGCCAAAATTCCAGGAATGAGAATCTGCTGCTTTGTATAATGCATTCTTAATAACATCATCGGAAGAAAGCTCTATCGCTTCGTCCAGTTTATTGATAAAGTCCTGTTCATTTTCTGCTATCAAAACTCCGTTGTATCCGTAACATTCAAAAAGATCTCTTGTACAAACCACAGGCTTTTTCATCGCCATATATTCAAACAATTTTACAGGAGAAGTCGCTCGGGCTATATCCCCTTGTTTAAATGGAATTGTTGCACAGTCAAACCAAATCCCGTATTCGGGTAGAATAGAATAATCCTTCTTGCCCAGATAATAAACATTGTCCAAAAATTTTAAAGATTCATCAGAGGAGTTAAAATCCTGTCCTATATAAACAAAGTTATATTCCGGTCTTGCTTTGGCTGCTTTATTTAACAAGTTAATATCAATCCAGCTGGCAATATGCCCGTAATATCCGACAATTGGTTTTCCCATATCAACAATAGGCTTTAAGTCTGCAGGTATGTTATCATATTTGCGTTCAATAGAAAAATGTTGTAATGTTACTCCGTTTTTTACTAGAATATTATTACAATCCGGTACATGATTATTTAGTTTTTTATAGAGCCTTTCTGATGATGCTATACACAAAATAGGTTTTAATTTGTCTAATTTATCCCATATTAATTTAATATCATTGGAATATGAAAGTTCTTCTGTCATTTCATCCATATAATCATAGATAAGCTTGTATCCATTTTTTTTATTTTTTAAAAGTTTTTTAAATGGATATGAGTTTACTGAGGTAGTATAGTAAAAAACTTCTTTTTTCCCTAATTTGACATCCGGTATCCATCTGCTGAGCCAAATATTGTTTTTCCATTTTTTTACCGTTCTCTGAGTAGGCGCTCTATAGATAACAAGATCAAATCCATCTGAAAGCAATTCTGCAAAATGATGAGATCTCTGTTTGAACATGCCCGGGCGAAAAGCTGATGAATTCATTATAAGAATTTTTTTCGCACCGCTTTTATTTATTAATTCCAAACAACTTTTTTTGGATATCATACGCTCAACCCAAAAATTCAACAGTCTAACTAATCTCTCATACAAAGAAAACTTTATATTAGAAAAAACAGACTTTACTTCCACTAAAAACCTCAATCGTGTAAAATTAATAAATATTTTTTTATTTCCTCTATTTATTATATAATAAAATATAAAATATAATTATGCAAAAGGATGTTTTATGGAACTAGAGAAGTATCTGGAAGAGATAAATGCACAAAAACAGATTGATAAACTTGCAAAAAAATATAAAAACAAAAAAATATTGATGTATGGTGCCGGTTCATATTTTCAATTAATTTGTGAAAAATATGATCTCTCAAATCTAAATATAATAGCAATTTCTGATATGAAATTCACGACTGACTCTGAATCAAATAAGACTCCATATAAAGCGATAAAACCATCTGAAATGAAATACTATGATTATGATGTAATAGTTGTATCTCTTTTAAATGACTTATCTGTTGCAAAATCTATAGATAAAGATATACTCCAAAATTCACAAAACCAGAATAAACCAATAGTTCCACTGCTTTCGCCTACTTTTAAATATCTGATAAAATTATATTTTAACAAAATTTAAAAATTAAATTAGAATTCAATAAGAGTTTTTTTATGACATCCCAAGAAAATCTCTAGCCTTTGAACTTGAGATATCAGGCGTTCTCGGCAGTATTTTTACTTCACAATATTCTTTTAAAAAATCGAATTTTCCTTCCCAGTCATCACCCATAACAAAAACATTTACATTATATTTTTTTACATCATCAATTTTTTGTTCCCAAGTCATTTCAGGAATAACAAGATCTACATATTTAATAGCCTCAATTACTGCTTTTCTTTGTTCATAGGTATAAAAGGATTTTTTACCCTTTATTGTATTAAATTCATCGGTAGATAAACCAACAATCAAAAAATCCCCGAGTTCTTTTGCTCTTTTTAATATGTTTATATGTCCTACGTGCAACAGGTCATATGTGCCGTATGTTAAAATTGTTTTCATTGTATAAGTTCCGATTTTAAGTCATCTATTATATTTTTTGCAGCATAACAGTTATCAAGATTCATATTTTCGAGTGCCTTTATACGCTGCTCTTTCATGTAATCATTTTTTTGAATGATAACGGTGTCCAAATGTCGTTCGAGTTCATCTATATTATGCGCTTTATAATAATTTTTCACAATATCTGCTGCAGATGGATTGTAAGGTATTGCCGAATCAGAAATCATGTGTATAACAGGCTGTTTTGTAAGAAAAAATTCTGTCAAAAATGATCCGCAATCAGTAATCATTGCTCTAGCATGTTTGAAAAAGTCCATGTAATCACCGCTTTCATAGACCACACCAGCTTTAGCCCACTCTCTCCAGTATTCTTCCGCTTCTTTTTCTGTCATTACATTTTGATTTAACAGACGGTGACGAAGAATTGGGTGAGGTTTAAAAATCCATTCTATTTCCGGATGAGATTTTGCATATTCTAACATAAATTTGCCACTCCATTCAAAAGTAGCATAGTTTTCTACAGGAACATTAATAGACCAATGGGGTGCATAAATAACATATCTTTTTTCCGCACTATCTATTTCTTTTCTGTTAAGCCAGAAATAATCAAGCTGAGGATGTCCTGACACAACAAGATTATCACCGTTATTCAACATTTTCTGTGCATAAAAACTTTTTATCTTTTCATTTAAAATATAGTGTTTATACAACTGTAAATGAAAATCCAGACCGTATTCTATATCATTTCCCGCATTTGCAATAAAATAAGGCACATAACAGGTCAATGCATATTTAGATGTCTCTAAAGGACCCTGTTGCCTTTCGACATTCCATGGCTGCTGGTAAAAAATTATGTCCGGTGAAAACTCATTAAAGGGAATGTATTCTTTTTTTTGCCAATCATATCCTTCTAAAACCTTGTAGTTTCGGGTTGTGAAAAATTTTATTGTTTCATCAAAGTGATTTTTTTTTAAGCTGGGATAATCAGGATTAACTGATTCAGGTATTGTGATTAAAATATATGGGTCAAAAATTTTTTCTTGCTCCATTAATCTGTATATAGTTTCACATTTCCACTTCTCAGCCTGATGCAGCGTAAAAACAACTTTTAATTTTTCATTCTTTACTTTTTGTGCAAGTTTTTTGCGTACTTTTTTGGAATCCTTTTTTACTCTGGAGTACATTGATCTTCTATAACTTTCCCAGAGTAGTCTTTTTAATACTATTCTTTTCCTCTTTGAAGAAAGAATTTTCATCCAATCGATTTTAAAAATTTGTGTAAGCATTTGTGAATTGCGCTTACGCTCATTTATTCCAATCCTTTTTGCAATAGGAATGATTTGTATATTGGTATCATAAAAAATGTTTGTCTCAAAATCGAATAATAAAGAATAATAATTTTGCACCCCGAGAAGAATTACCTCCGGCTCGTAATCCAAAATTTTATCTTTAGGAATAATTCTAAAACCTTTGAAGTATTTGCCTTCATCTTCTTTCTCAAATTTTGTATCAGATATCCCTATAATATTTAATGGAGAAAAATCATAATTTTCAATTAGATACAGAAAGAAACTGCCTGCACCGTAAATAACAATTTTTTTATTTTTTAAATTTTTAATTATCTTTTTGTACTGCAAAGGAAAATTGATTTGTCTGATATAGTCAGAAAAATTAACAATCATACTATTACTCTCTCTACATTTATATACAATAATAACAATTTTTTTTAGTTTAATACAAATTGTATATTTATTTTAACAGCCAATATCCTCTTTGATATCGTTTATAATATTTTTTGCTGCATAAACAGACAAGAAACCGAGTCTATCCAATGCATCCAGTCTCTGCTGTTTCATAACATCTCTTTTATTTAAAATTATTTCGTCAAATAGACGGTAGACATCTTTTATGTTGTTTGCCTTATAATAATTTTTTACAATTTTTTGTGCAGAAGGGTTATAAGGCATTGCTTTATCTGACACAAGAAGGATAACAGGCTGTTTTGTCAAAAAGAATTCGGTTAGGAAAGACCCGCAGTCAGTTATTAAAGCTCTGGATTTTTCAAAAATATCCATATAATCTCCGTCCTCATGAACAATTCCAACTTCAGCCCACGCTCTCCAATACTTTTCTATCTCGTCTTCTTTCATTATTTTCTGGGTTAAAAGTCGATGTTTGAGAATTGGATGTGGTTTAAATACCCATTTAATATCGGGATGTTTCTTTGCAAATTCTAAAATTTCTTTACCATTCCACTCAAAGGTTGCATAGTTTTCTGGCGGGTAATTTATAGACCAGTGCGGAGCATAAATAACAAAATCTCTTGCACAATTATCTTTATTCGGATGTAAGTAGAAATAATCCAGCTGTGTATGACCTGTAACCTTTAAATTTTCGCCTTTGTTTTTCATTCTTTCTGCATAAAAATCACGAACAATTTCATTTAGTACGTAATATCTATACAAATATCGATGAAATCTCAAATCATATTCCATCGGGCTTGAAACATTTGCAATAAAATAAGGGACATAATAAGTCAAAGCAAACTTTGATGAAACAACTGGCCCCTGTGATGTATGAATGTACCACGGCTGTTGGTAAAAAATAAGATCAGGCTTGAACTTTTTTACTGGTATAAATTTTCCCTTTTCAACATCAAAAGCATAGTAAGTTTCAATCCCCTTGTCTTTAAAAAATTTGTAAGTGTTTAATACATCCTGTACAGTCATTGGCTTGCTGCTGTATGAAGGAGCATCATTTTTTGTCGCAAGTACAAACGGATGAAACTCATCTGAATTAAGAAATAGTTCATAAAGACTCTGGCACTTCCATTTTGAAGAATCATCGCACAAAAAGGCGACTCTTATCTTTCTTTTGCCATATATGTTTTTCAAATATTTATGAACAATTATGCGATTTTGTTTTATATATTTGCAATTTGCTAAAATTTTTAGCTCTAAAAAAAAAGAGCTTATACTCTTTTTTTGTTTTTCAGGAAAAAAAAATGATATTAATTTCCCAATTTTTTCGTAAGGTATATACATTAAATCTTTTTCCGTAAACTTTTCGTATAATTTTTATTTTAGATATAATGATAACATATTGTTATCTACGACATCTTTTATTATAGGAGAATTGTAATGTTATGTAAAACACAGTCCTTTTTGAACCAAATACCGGCAAATTCTAACATATGCATATACGGGACGAATAATATTGCAGAAAAACTGTATGATGAAATATCTACATACAGAAAAGATTTAAAAGTACAATTTTTTTTAGATTCTAACAAAGAGGGATTTCTAAAAGATTTGCCTGTATACCGTGCAGATAAGCTCTGTGAACATATAAAAGAAATAAATTTGGCTATTATTGCATCTTTTGCTCATGCAAATTATCTTGAAATTATACTAAAGGGTTTTGGGCTTCAAAATGTTTATAAAATTAATGCCGATTCTTTTTATGAACTTTCATATTCTCTAAATTCTTACATAGACATATCAAAAGCAGTTGATGTTTTTAAAACCACGGAAGACAAAATGCTTTATAAAACTATATACGAAGCTAAATACGATGACAGAAAAAAGCAGGATGTCAGAAACTATTTTGCAGACAAGCATAAGGAAAAAATTAGAGGCAATGGAAAAGACAATACATATTCCGTTAATCATTATTTTGAATTTATTAATAAAGATGCAATAAAAACAGTTATAGATGCAGGTGGATATGATGGTCTGTTTTCCGTAATATTTACCCAAAAGTTTCCTAATTGTGAAAAAGTATTTTGTTTCGAACCGTGTTATGAAAAATTTAAGGCTCCACTGCTTGATACAATTATTAAAAATGATAGCCGTATAGAAATAATACAAAAAGGACTATGGCACAAAAGAGAAATGCTCGATTTTAGAGAAGAACTCCAAACAAAAGTAGGCTCTGGTGTTGTCTCTGTAAAACAGGATTATGGACGGCCACAACAAATCATAACAATAGAAACAGAAAATATAGATAATTTTGTCCAGGAAAAAAATTTAAAAATTGATTTTATAAAAATGGATATAGAAAATGCAGAAATGAATGCTCTCAAAGGTGCAGAAAAAACATTAGTCACCCAAAGACCGCAACTCGCTGTTTCTATATATCACTCAAACGAACAATTTTGTGAAATTCCTATTTATCTAAAAACACTTTTAAAAAATTACGAATTTAGGCTAGGACACTATAGTAGCTGTCTTCTGGAAACAGTTATATATGCGATACCCGAAGAACTGATAAAATAAAGAGGAAATGGGCCAGGTTCAAAGTTGTTGAAAAAGACAAATAGTTTGTTTATATACTTATTCGCAGGCCAAATTGCAGTGCGACACCGTTTCTTCCACCGTTTCTAATCATTGTCTCAAAAAATCCTGTGACCCTGTCACCCCATCTTTTTTGTATTCCGGCACCGTATTGCACAAATGGCTTTATGGCCAAATCCGGTAAATAAACATCGTTTGCTTTAAATTTTGCACTGTCTATTATGTTCCACACAACAGATACTGCAATGTATGGCTGTACAAAATTTTTAAAATTGCCGATAAGTTTTATTCTCGGCTCTATTTGTATTGCGTTTAGCGGTCTTGTGTTTATTTTTACATTGGATTTTGTTGTGTAGTCAAAAGTGTTTATAAAAGAATAAGAGGCAAGTATCGCAGGTTGAATTATTAATTTTCTTTTAAAGGTTTCAAAGTTGTATCCTGACATTTGAGCAATGCCTGTATTTAGCATCGCAAAATTGTCCCGTCCGAATTCTGTGGAAGACTCAGAAGATGTCGCTCCGACATTAGCTGTCCAGGCCGTAAAAAAATTACCTTTGTAGAACACTGCATCCAGCCCTAAGAGTCCGCCGTTGTTGTAAATACTGTTGCCCTGATATGCCTGATGCGAGCCGTTATACGAAACATATCCGCCATAAAGCGCATACCATCCGTTTTCCAGCTTTTTCAGCCCGCTTTCGACACCTACCATACTGCCGTAACTGACATTAGAAACTCTCGGCCCGTTTTTTAAACCCACTGTTTCAAATGTAGAATATGGCTTGAACCAGATTCCTGTACGCTGTTCAGGCATAACAAACGGGGAAAAAGTAAAGTTTTTGTCCGCATAAGCTGTTTTGTTTAATCTGGAAAAAGCCGTTTGTATCTCGGGTGGTGATATCATAACCATATCAAGGTTTGCAAAAATATTTTTGTAAGTATCAATCTGTGTTAAGTATCCGCCTAGTTGTGCAGCGACTTCGGATGCCAGTATAGCACCGTTAAAGCCCTGCCTGAAAAGTTCAAAATCTCCGTTTGAAGAGTTGTAGCTCACCTGATAATTGTATATTGGTGTGCCGATTGTAGATGGCGTGTAGCTCACACGGTTTTTCAGCACATCATCAGCAAATGGTATAAAAATTCTTTCACCTTCCGGTGTCCCTTCAAAATGAAGCCCCCTGACGAATAAATCTCCGCTCCCGCTTATGGAATTTGCGTTGATTCTGTCCATTGTGTTGTTGTTAAAATTCATGTCCGCAAAAATGTTTGTTGTTCCGGCCAAATTCAGATTGCCGAAATTTAAATCATTAATCTGTCCGTTTGCCATATTAAAATTAATATCATTGCCGAAATTTGTATCGGTCGCTTGAAAATAACTGCTGTCTGCAAGCAGGTTCAATGTTCCCTGATTAAAAGAAAATGTTCCGTTAAAGTTTGAGTTTTCTCCACCCAGGTTTAATATGCCGCTGTCAGTTTTGTTTATTGTGCCTGCTCCTTTTATGCCGCTCAGCACAGAGTTTGTTCCTGTTCCTGAAAAGTTCAGTACGGCTGTTGTGTTGTTATAAATATCGTTTAATTCGTCTGTTTTGTCTTTGTTGTCTTTTAGAGTTGTTCCTTCCAGCGTGAGTGTGCCGCCGTTGTAAATTGCACCTCCTTCACCCAAAAACAAAGAAGATGATATTTCATTATTTTCGAGTATTGAATTTTTTATCGTTAGAGTTGCATTTGTGTTATTGTAAATTGCACCTCCGTCACCGTAAGCATTCGAGTCGATTCGGTTTCCGTTAAAAGAAGATGATGATATTTCTAATCTTCCGTTATTATAGATTGCTCCGCCAAAAGAAATGGAATTATCTCCCCCATCTAAATAATTTCCATTAAAAGAAGTGTTTTTTATTGTCATTTGTTCATTGTTATTAATTGCTCCTCCATATAAAAATGGTTGATTTCGCTCACCTGCTATTGCATCAATATGATTTTGTCCGAATGAAGAATTGTCGATATTTATAATTCCATTGTTATATAAAGCACCACCACCGCTAAATACCTCTGCTTCTGCATAATTGTTGCTAAAATTAGTGTTGTTTATTGTCATTTCGGCTGTTCCGTTATCATTATATCCATTTGCAACAGCACCACCATAAGAACCAGCACCAGTAGCATGATTGTTGTTAAAATTAGAATTTTGAATAATCATTGCTCCTCCATTCAGATTGTATACTGCTCCTGCTACACCATAGTTAACAGAACCTGAACTTACAAAATTTTCATTAAAATCTGATTCAATTATTGCTGTTTGACCTCCGCTGTTAAAAATTGCGCCTGCAAAATTAGAATTGTTGTACAATTGTCCTTGGCAATTTTTAATTTCTATTTCAGAAAAAGTATTGTCTCGGCTTAGGATAAAGCCTCCATAAGTATTTTGTCCATCTATAGAATAGTGGTTTCCATCAAAATTGATATTGTAATTAAAAAAATGATTGCCTATGCTTTCGCTGGAATCAAGATTATTAGTGATGTTATATACGTCACCGTTATTCAATATACTGTTCATTAATTCGTAAAACGTATTTATATCTATTGTGAGGGCATTTACTTTTGTCGGTTGAAAAACAATCAAAATCAAAAATAATAATATAACTCTGAAAAATTTATAATTACTCATAAAATTATGTTATTTTTTTAAAGAGTTTTATCTATTCGACAAAAAGAGAATAAAAATTGTCCGGATAACCTAGTCATACCGGAATGTTTTATTGCAAAAAAGTATTAATATCATTGTATACGCCAAAGTGCTGGGCTGTTTTAAAATCATAACCGGTATTTTTTTGTTTGTCTTTCTGGACTGAATGCCTGAGCATCCTGTTTAAAAAATGAGGTACTGTAAAGCCCAAAACTGCCATATTGGTAATCAAAGACACCCAGTATAGAGCAGCGCCTATGTTTTTAGTCCTTTTTATCACTGCGGCAGAGGTGTTTGGCAGGGAATCTATTTTTCTAAAATTCCTGATAGGTAGTGTAAAAGCTCTTAAAAATCCGATTTTTTTGCCTTTGTATTTGTCTGTTCTCATAATTTTTGTGCCGAGATATCTGTCGGACAACCTGCCGAGAATATTGTTTATTAAAAAATCTCCGCCAAAAAACATCAAAAAAGTAGACCCTTCTCTGGCTGTTCTGTCCTTCAGCTCGTATTTGTCACGGGAAGAAGGAAGCTTTGCCAGAAACCCCGTAAATGCCCATTTCATTGCATTTACTGTCTTTGACATACTCACGCCCGAGGTGTAATTAAAATTCTGGGCATTTCTTTTGATAAAATTTGTCGCAGAGGAACTCAGCCCTCTTGTCACTATTCTTGATAGTATGATCCCCGGGATAAAAGCAAATGCCAGCGTACCTGCCAGACGTTTTAGCTTGCTGTTTTTATGCTCTTTTTTAGAAACCTCTTTTTCGTCAAGCATATTAAAAGTTGCAGAAAATCCTTTTCTTCCTGTTTTGTGTTCGGTAATCTCTGTTGCAATCCATGGAATGCTGCCCATCAATAACCCTGTCGATATAAAGTCGGAACGAAGAATCTGCTCATGTGCTTTTAAAAGCTTTGATTTCAATTCATCTTCTCTGCCTTTAAAGCGTTGCAGAAGGTTTTCAAAATCTTTTTCAGCTTTTAGTGATTTTGCGGATTGACGGATGCCGTCTATCATTTTGTTTTTGTCACCGGTTAAAAATTCTTTTGAAACCTGAATGATTTTCTTTTCGTTGTTGGAAAAATTCTTTACAATGCCGTTTTTTGAAAGAAAAAATTTGTTGTATCTGGGCAGAAGAAACAGAGGCATAACAAAAGCAAACAATACGCTCATTGTCGACATTCCGATTCTTTCAAGAGCTTCTTCTTTTGTGTTTGACATTATCGCATGTGGAATTGCACACCCGCCTACATTGGTCAGCCCTCTGTTCAAAAGGGTATGTGCCTGTATAAAAGCAGTGGCATCGTAAAAACTCCCGCCAAAAGAAGGGTGTGAAGACTCCCGTGTGTTCATATACAAAAGATTTAGCCTTTTATCAAGAGCTTTGTACTTGTCAGGTGTCATATCCGGCTTGTAAAACTGTTTTTCATAATCAATCCCTTTTGGAAAAACTTTTTGTTTCAACAGTTCATAGGCGGTTTTTGTGTCGTCTGTATCCAGTACGAGTTTTTCTAGCGGGCATTTTATTTTTGAATTTTTATCAAGCACGCTGTCTGCAATCTCATCAGTGTGGTAATTTATGCCTTTTTTGTCAAAAAATTCTTTTGCCGACTTTGTCATTATTGGCGTTTTTATATTTTTGGCATTTCCGTATGCAAAAAGCATTGCAGAAGCCTTGCTTATCCTTCTGTCTACTATATAGCAGTCTGACAGATTGTTTGCATTGTCTTCTAATGCAAGAAAAACCGGCTTCAGGTTCCGTTGATTGTAGTAAGTGATTTTGCCTTTTTTGTATATTGCAAGCGTATGTTTGTCGAGGTTCTTTGTCATTTCATCCAGCACGGCAGAGGAAGGAACAGGAGAGCTTTTGCTCTGCCGTTTCATATAAACTTCCGGGTTTAAAGCAGCAATAGGTGCTATGTTCATTCTATTACCCTTTCGTTTATTTCATACGACGGATATAAGGAACCTTTCGGATAATCCATTGCAGTTACAGTGAGGGCGTGTTTCAGCGCATTGTCGATAGTTAGTTTTGTGTTCTGTTTTTCTTTATCCGCAAGAATTTTGTATCCCTGTCCGCCTTTTCCGATGTATTCGTCTATTGCGCAGACGATTTTTGAGATGTTTTTATTGCCGAGAACAGGTATACCATTTATGTGTATCTGTGTAACAGTATATTTTTGAGCGGTTTTGTCACATATTCCTTGGATTTTGATATTAGAAGAGGCCTGCAAAAATTTGGAATTGCCGGAGATATCCATTGTCCTCATTTTTAGGCTGTGTTCAAAAATATTCTTTAGCTCTTGAGGTGTCAACTCTACTTTTTGTATGGGCAGGTGAGCCATCATTGTTTTTTTGAAATCATAGTTTGTTATTGGTTTTTCTCCGTAGGGCAGAGGTTTTACCAGCAGACCTGTAGAATAAATACAAATGTCAGAATCTGTCTTGTATTTTATTTCGTCAGCGAGAAAAGACCCCAGAGAACACGGGTCGGAATATTTTTTTGTAAAGTTTATACGGCAGGGTGCCAGCGGATTTAAGAGTACTTCTTTTTGTTCATATTCTTTTAGTCCCTCGAGCATACTGTCTTCTATTTTTACTTCTTCATAGGGGAGCATTTTTAGATTTTTAATTTTTTTTGAATCACCTTTTTTATCAATTTCAAAATGCAACGCAGCCTCACTAAACGGCGGCGGATAATAAATTCTTTCATCAAAATGCAGATGTCCGTCAGGTTTGTGGTCGTGACCGCCTATCATTGCATCTATGTGTATTCCAGCTTTTTGTGCTTTGTCAGCAAGTTTTTTGCTTGATTTTAGATAATCGTGGTTTAGGAAAATAACGTTATCCGGTTTTTCTTTTTCTATATAGCTTTTTATCTCTTCTATAACATCCTCCTGATTTACAGGGGTAATAGAGAGAGCTTCCGTATTAATATTATTTATACAGAAACCTGTTATAAAATTCTTGTCGCCATCTCGTTCCACAATTGTATAGGGCTTGAGCCAGTCGGGTCTTTGACCGCTCTTTTTGTCAAAGATGTTTGCGCTTACTGTTTTTATACCTTTTTGTGCAAAACGTTTTAGTGTAGAAATCAAATAATTCAAATTTTCTTCACTAAAGCCAAAATCATTGTTGCCCAGAGTGGTGACTATCTCGAGGCCGGGTGCCATATCTTTTGCTTTTACAAAACTGTCTGCCTCAAGTTCTTTTGGATAAATGCCTTTAAACATATCCCCGCAGTTTAGGAGCAGGACATTATTGTTTTTCTTTGCTTCTTTAACGACTTTAGAGAGCAAAGTACGTGTCTTTCTTGTGTCCTGGTGGGAATCTGTTATTGAATATATGTCTGTTGTTCCCTTAAAGTTTACGGATATTGAATTGATACTCATTTAAAAATCCTGATGGCTGTGTTATTAAAGTATATAGCTTGATAGTAACTATCAGTCAAATGTTTTTTATTTTTTCTTGACTTAGAGCTGCTATCAGGTGATAACATATATTATGGTATTGGAAAAATAGACCGGGGTAAATATGGATAGACGTGAATTTATAAAAAACTCTTTACTTGCTGCAAGCGGTGCAATTTTGTTAAGCGGCTGCACTTTTAAGACTTCTTCTCCGCATGTAAAAGGCGGTGTGACTACTACAAAATTTAAAAATATAGATGTTTCTATGCTGGGATTCGGCTGTATGCGTCTGCCTGTCAATGCAAAAGGCGAAATTGATGATGCGTTAAACAAAAAAATGGTTCAAAGAGCTATAGAAAGCGGGATAAATTACTTTGACACCGCATATATGTATATGGGCGGAAAAAGTGAAAAAGCAATGGGCGATGCCTTGAAAAAATATGACAGAGCATCTTTTAATTTCACAACAAAAATGCCTGTTATGATGCTGGAAAAAGAAGAGGATGTTGAAAGAATATTTAATGAACAGCTTAAAAGATGCCAGACAGACTACTTTGATTTTTATCTTGTTCACTGCTTAAACAAACACAACTGGGAAAATACTAAAAAATATAATGTAATACCTTTCCTTGAAAAAATGAAAAAAGAAGGAAAAATCAAGTATCTGGGGTTTTCGCACCATGATACACCTGAGCTTTTACAAGAAATTATTGACTACTATGACAAGTGGGAGTTTGTGCAGCTGCAGATAAACAAACTGGACTGGAAAACCTGCAGAGGTGAAGAACAGTACAATATTGCACGCAAAGCAAAACTGCCAATCATTGTTATGGAACCGTTAAGAGGCAGTGCGCTGGCAAATCTTAATGCAGATGCAACTAAAATTCTAAAAGATTACAATCCAAATGCAAGTGCAGCGTCCTGGGCATTCAGATGGCTTGCAGGGCTTGACGGCATTTTGACAATGCTTAGCGGTATGACTCTGCCGGAACACCTGGAAGATAACATAAAAACTTTTACAAACCTCAAACCATTGAGCGAGGAAGAACAAAAAATATACGATAAAGCCATACAGGCTCATTTAAAAACACAGGCTATCGGCTGTACCTCTTGCAGGTACTGTGAATGCCCAGTCGGTGTTAATATTGCAGGCATATTCTCTTTGTATAATCAATACAAACAAGATAACACTGGCATGGGTAAAAACGGATTTATCAGCCATTATGAGGCTCTTAGAGAATCAGAAAGAGCTGATAAATGTATTAAATGCGGACTTTGTAAAACAAAATGCCCGCAAAAGCTGAATATTCCTGCTTTACTGGAAAAAGTGGACAAAGAATATAAACAGTTAAAAGGTGCTTAACAAATGCTGAAAAATTTTCATGGCAATAAAAAGCCCTATCTTATAAGAATAAGCTGTGCTGCAGTTGTTTTTATTCTCACAATGCTCGCATTTTTTCCTGTATTTAAGCCTCTGTCTTATATATTGCAGTTGAATTTTGGTGCAGCGGCTGCAAAACTTATATCTGACTTTTCTTTGATAACACTTGTAATTGTACTGGCAAATATTTTAATAGCTTATTTTTTTGGAAGAATATACTGTTCTGTTATTTGTCCATTGGGTATTTTACAGGATATTCTGGGCTCGATATTCAGACGAAAAAGCGGAAAGACTCCAAATTTTTATTATGTCAGATACACAATATTGGCCATCACTCTTGCTGCAATGGCTTTAGGCATAACGGCTGTTTTAAGGTATCTTGATCCGTATTCCAATTTTGGGAACTTAGTTACAGGCTTTTTAAATATAAAAACAGCCTCTGTGCTGACTTTTATACCGCTTGTTATACTGGCAGCACTGGTGCTGTGGAAAAACAGAATATTTTGTACGACTATTTGCCCTGTGGGTACAGCTCTCGGGCTGTGTTCAAAATTCAGCAGCCGCAAAATGTACATCTCCCAAGAAATTTGTAAAAAATGCGGCCAATGTGAAAAAGAATGCCCGACCGGTGCAATAATTTCTGATGAAAAATCACTGGATAATGAACGCTGCATAAGATGTATGCGCTGCGTTGCAAAATGCCCGGGCAATGGCATATTATTTGGTAACAAAAAAGAAAAAATAAAATTTGAGCCGTCACGCAGAAACTTTATCACAACAGGTGTCGTTGCTGCAGCTGCAATAGCAATTTTTGCTAAAGGAAAAGATATTGCAAAAATTGTTGTGGAAAGTTTTAAAAAACGACCGATATGCCCGCCCGGAGCAGGCTCTGTGGAGAGGTTCGCTCAAAAATGCACAAATTGCGGCCTTTGTGTGCAGCATTGCAAGGGAAAAATTCTTAAAAAGCCGGATAGTGAATACGAAACTGTTCACATAGATTTTTCTGAAGGGAAGTGCGAGTTTGATTGCAAAAACTGTTCTGATATTTGTCCTACAGGCGCACTCAGAAAAATGTCGCTAAAAGAAAAACAAAATTGCAGAATCGGGCTTGTGAAACTGGATTATGAAAAATGCACAAAATGCGGTCTTTGTGCAAGAATTTGTCCAAAACAGGCACTGGAACACAAAGCCGGCAGTACACCTGTTTATATAGCAAAAAATTGTATTGGCTGCGGTGCGTGCCAGAATATTTGTCCTGCAAAGGCTATAGAAATAGTTTCCATTAACGAACAAAGTCAGATATAATAATAAAAAATAATTAACAGGAGATATAAAATAATGTCAATCGGATTTACTGAAATATTTTTAATATTAGTCGTTATATTGCTGCTTTTCGGTTCAAAAAGAATCCCCGAGCTTGCAAAAGCAATGGGCAGGGCTGCTTATGAGTTTAAAAATGCTAAAGAAACCCTGAAAAAAGAAGCACAGGAATTGACAGAAAATGCTCAAAAAGCTGCTGAAGCGGAATCAAAAAAAGATGACGGACAGCAGTAAAGACGATAAGGAACAAACCTTTATACAACATCTTGAAGCACTTCGCAGTATGTTGATAAACTCCATCGCTGCCGTGGTGCTGCTTTCTCCTATAGGTTTTTGGGCTGCTCCGAAGTTTATTAATTTCCTTGTAAAAAATTCTTTGCCTGACGGAATAGTGAAGCTCCATTATTTTTCGCCGATGGAAGTTTTTCTCATCCAGATGAAAGCAGGGATAGTGCTTGCGTTTGTGCTTGCGTTTCCTTTTATTGTGTATCAGGTCAGAAAATTTGTACTGCCTGCTTTGTATGAACATGAAAGAAAGTTTCTGGGCATTCTTGTGTTTTTTGCAACGATATTATTTGTTCTGGGCGCAGCGTTTTGTGTGTTTTGTATAATGCCTTTGATTATGAATTTTTCTGCCTCTTTTTCAACAGCACAGCTTGAACCGACTCTCGGGCTGGGAAATTTTGTAAACCTTTGCGCAGGTCTGATGCTTGCGTTCGGGTTGATGTTTCAGATGCCTCTGGTTGTTTTGACCGGTGTAAAATTCGGGCTTGTGAGTGTGAAGGCTCTTGAAAATATGCGGCCTTATATTATTGTTGTTATCCTGATTCTTGCAGCTGTTTTTACTCCGCCGGATGTTGTGAGCCAGCTTATGCTGGGGGTGCCTACTTGGCTTTTGTTTGAGGCGGGGATATTTGTTGCAAAAATTATCGAAAAGAATTAACCCCCACTTCACAAATCGCTATAAATGTAGTAAAATGTAAATAGAGAAGTAAGCTGCAAGGGGTAAAGGTGTGTTAATAAACAGTTTTTCAAATTCTTTTTCAACTCCGTTAAAAGACTTTCAAAAACAAAAAGATGATTTGATTCAAAAGAATTACAATCATATATACGCTCACGAAATGGCTCACAAAGCTGCAGGCGGTGCTTTTGCCGGTGCAATAAGTATTGAGAAAAATTCTGACGGGATACCTGTATCAGGACATGTGCCTATAAAAATGCCTGTTCTGGACAAAAATAATCCGCAAAAAACTATTGACCACGCAAATACAGTAATAAGAGCGGCACTGGCTCCAGGCGATCCTTCATCACAGGACTATAAAGTAGCTGCACAGGCTGCGAGCATAAAATCTCAGGCCGAAAATATAAAATCAGGCCGCAAGTTGAATCTTTTGGCCTGATAATAAATAATTTTTGTTTTTGTTTGGCTATTTTATTATGCTTTTAAAAAGTTCATAGGCTTCCTTCGGGTCGTCAATATTTTGCACCTTTTTCTCCATTGGACAAAGGTCTGTGCCTGTTTGATTTTTGATATTTTCAACAACCTTGTCAGCCGAATACTCAACATTGTTGTCTTTAAAAACTTTTATTGCCGGTTTTGAAATTATAGGAGTGTACACCTTTTGCACCTTCCCGTACACAAGCAGCAATGCAGATGCCTTGCCTATTCTTTTGTCCGCAACATAGGCGTTTTCAAATGTGTTGTTTTCAAGATAATTTATCAAGGGTTTTATCCCTCTGCCTTCATAAAAGTTTGTCTGTCCGTCTTTTACAACAACAAGCGAATGCTCATTAAGATAGTTTCTTAAAGCTTTTTTTGACGGTGCTGCAGCTGCATTCACAATTGTGGAAAACAATGCTACTACACACAATGCAATCAATCCGCTTTTGAAAAAAGTTTTTATGTTCATATAATACTCCTTATTTGATAACGGATTTATTATATAATACGGGCAAACTTTATATCAATCCCCAAAATCTTAAAATATGCGTTAAAAATGATAAGGTAAGTTTGCTATAAAATCTTTCATTTTATCAGAACATTGCATCAACAAATTGTGTTCTTCTTTATTTAACCTTACGGGCAAAACAAGTTTTATTCCTGATGAGTCGATTATACTGGGCATACTCAATGCAACATCGGACAATCCGTTTTGGCCTGTCATAAAAGAAGAAACACTTGCCTGTACAGGGTTGTTATTTAAGATTGCATCAGCAAGATAGCAAACGCACGTTGATATGCCATAAAATGTTTTTCCCTTGCCGGAAATAATCTCTGTTCCCATTTTTAGTACTTTTTCTTCCATTTCTTCTTTTATTTTTTTGTCAAAAAGAATATTAGATACTTTGCAATAATCTTCGAGCGGAATTTGTGCAGCCTCAGCGTGGCTCCATACAGGGATTTGAGAATTGCCATGCTCACCTATAACAGAAATATTAATAAATTCCGGACCTAAATTTAAATAGTCGCTCAAAACATTTACAAGCCTTGACCCATCTAAGATACATCCCGTGCCGAAAATCTTACCCTGCGGCAGTGCCAGTCTTTTTGTAAAATAGTGGGTAATAATATCAACAGGGTTTGATACAATTAGAATAACGCCTTTTGTATAGTATTTTTCAAATTCTGTTGCAATGGAATCTGCTATTTTTATATTATCAAAAGCCAAGTCCAGTCTGGTCTGATTAGCATTTCTGCTTTTGCCGGCAGTAACAATAATCAAATCGCTGTCTTTTATATCCAGATAGCTTCCGCAGCGTATTTTTGTTCTGCCGATATGAGGAATTCCATGGCGGATATCAAGCATTTCTGCATTTACAAGTTTTTCGTTTATGTCTATCAAGACAATTTCGTTTGCGATATCTTTTATTGTCAGAGCATAAGCGATACCGGAACCAACGGCACCCATACCTATTATTGCTACTTTTTTATCTGTTAAATGCATGATTTAAAATACCTTATGAATATGAAATCACTCTTGATAGTTCTCTTACCAAATCGTGTCCGTCCCAGATAATATCAATATCCATTGCTTTTCCGATAGGAACAATTCTGTCAATGCCTGCAATATTATGAACCAGCAATATATCTGCAAGTTTTTTTGCATCAATTCCAAAATATGTAACTGTTTGATATTTTTCATTTACAATTTTCAAAAACTCTTCAATATCAGACAGTGAATATTCGTAAAAGTACCCGCCTTTGCCTCTTAAATTTTCAACGTATGCAGACAATTTTTTCAGCTCGCTTCTGTATAACAGATTACCGGTATTTGTGGTTCTTTTTATAAATTCTGTATTATCAATAGCATCTTCACAGAGTTTTGTATATTTGTCCACACAAATTGCATCCTGCAAATCATATTTTTGTTGTGCTGTTTTTAAAACAATGTTCCAGAATTTTTCACGGGCTTGGTCATTGTCGTTGAGCCAGTATATTAGTTGAGGAGAAGAACATGCATTTTGATCCATAAGGTATGTATCATTGTAGAAATTTTCACCCAATCTTTGCATTGTTTTTTCATCGGCTTCTAAAATTTTGTTTGCATCAATAATACAGACAGAATATCTGTCAGCAAAAGCAATATCTACACATCTTGGTTTTGTTGACATTTGTCTGACTGTTGCAATTGTATTATCTCCGCCCCATATCATTCTTGCATCAGCTTTTTGTGAAAATGATTGGGTTATTTCATTGTTCCTGCCATATTTTACAAACGCTGTTCTTTTTTCTATTTCCGAATAGTTTTCAAAAACAGATTTCATAATTGAAACAAGTTCATTAACTTGCGGAAAATCCTTGCTCGGGAGCCTTACAATATTTGCATTTCCTGCGAGCAGTGAAAATAAATATGAAAAAGCAAAATTTATCGGAATATTTGATGGTGCTATATGGAAACAAAGCCCTCTGCCCAGTCTTATTTCTTGCTGGTTATATATTTCTTTGATTTTTTGAATGTTTCCTTTTCTGCTCCAGAATGCAAGTGCAGACAAGTCTGGATAGAGCCTGCCTGCTGGAGATTGCAAAATCGCTTTTGACAAATCGTTTAAAAAGTTACAAACTTCTTCACTGAAAGTTGGCAGTGGAGAAACTGTTATATTTTCATTCCCTATCAAATATTTAACGTCGTTCATAAGTATCAGAGCATCCTCTTATTTCTGCATTCTTTATTCTGCCTTTTATTTCAAAATATTTTCCTTTTCGGCCGCACGGACAGTCATCTTCGCCCAGTATTATTCCTTCGTCTTCTGTTAACAGCGAGTGCCCGGGATAAGATTTTGGTAGTAAAGATACAACCTGAATAATGCCCTTTTCACCCTTTTCGCATAATGAAAAATCTTTTGTTCTTCTCGTTATCACATCCGAAAAAACACTTGCGTGCAAATGTCCGTGTTCGCATTCCATATAGACACATCCGGTCTGTTCAACCATACCGTAATAATCATGTACGCTTTTGAGTCCGCAAACTTCATTTAAGGATTTTTTAAAATCCTCTTTTGATACAGCTTCGTTGACAAGTTTTTTCCATCCTCCGCCATGAATCAGTATACCGTTGGATAGGTCTATTTTATGGTTCAGTTTTTTTAGTTCTTTATAAAAATACTGCCATATCATAAAAGTAAAACCAAAGAGTAATATTTTCTGTCCTTTATGGCGTTCTAAAAATGCCTCTATTGCACTTATGTCGATATTCATATTGTCATCAAGCGCATAAGTCCTGTCCGCCCCAAAAATAGAAAAGCCTAAAATTCCGGCTCCTCTTGCTGAAAACATCAATCTGTTTTTTATAACAGATGGTGAATCTATTATAAGCATAGGCATTCTGGCAGCACCGGTAAAACTGGATACAATTTTTACGAGAGTTTTTTGCTGGTTTGCGGCTGTTTCTTTGTCGAGAAATATTTTTGACACAGCCTGTCCTGATGTACCGGATGACGTCATTGTTTTAAAAATATCGTCTTTTTTTATGCTGGAGAGTTCATACTCTTTGAAAAGTCTGACAGGTATAAACGGAATTTTTTCAACAGCTGTCAAATCTTCAAAATCAATATTTAGTATGTCGAGGATTTTTTTATAACTTTCACAGTTTTTATAATGAAATTCCGTAAGCTCTTTAAGACAAGAACAGAGCAATTCATTTTTGTCTTTTTGGCTTAAAGAAAAAGGTTCTGTATTCAGAATATCCTGATAATTAAACATTGCAACACTCCAGCTCTTTGTACAGGGTTTTGCCTGCTTCGTTTTTCGGTATTTGAGAAATTATTTTTACACAGAATGCAGCAGGGTTTAATCCTGTTTTTTCTGCTATAAATTTTGATATTTCAGATTTGTAGTTTTCATCTGTAATAAAAATATCCATCTTGTCATCAATACCGGCACAGGCACAGTCGATTTGAGAAAATTTTGATTTTATCAATCGTTCTGTTTCATCAAGATTTACACGATTGCCAAAGATTTTTAAGAAACGTTTTTTCCTTCCGACAATATAGAAAAATCCGTCCTTATCAAACTTTGCCATATCTCCAGTGACAAGTCTGCCATGTCTTTCATCACCGAGTTTCAGGTCTTCACCGCATTGAGCATACCCGAGGGTAACGTTCTCACCCTCATAAACAAGCTCTCCAACAGTATCAGGTTCGACTATATTTTCACCGTTTACATCAATAAGCGAGAATTTTCCTCCCGGTATAGCAACACCCATACTTCCGTATTTTTCCAGGGATTTTTCTGCAGGCAAATAAGACATTCTTGCAGTTGCCTCAGTTTGTCCGTACATTACTATAAATTTTTTGTTGTTTTCAATAGCCCATCTTGCAAATTTTTCGTGCAAAACAGGTGAGAGCTTTCCGCCGGCCTGCGTCATATACCTTAAAGACGGCAAGTCCATACGCAAAAATCTTAATCTGTCCAGCATTTCATAAGTATAAGGAACACCGGCTATAGATGTGGCCTGAAATTCTTTTAACTGCTGCCAGAATTCTTTTTGCATCAATCCTTTTTCTGTTAAAATCAGTGTTGCACCTGCCCATAAATGCGTATTGATTATTGAAATACCGTAGGTATAATTCATCGGCAGCGTGGTAATCGCTTTTTCTGTTTCATCCAGCTTTAAGTATTGAACAATTGATTTTGTATTGGCTTCAATATTTTTGTAGCTTTGTCTTACAAGCTTGGGGCTGCCAGTTGACCCTGATGTTGTCAGCAGCAAAGCGAGTTCGTCATTGAGTTCAAATACATTTGTGTATTCTGTTTTTAACAGCGTATAGCCGAGATTTGAATACACTTTTTTGCTGTTTTCAAAATTATCAGCTATATTGTCCGGAACGTTTAGATAATCAGGTTTGTATGTATCAATAAAATTATCTAAAAGTTCCTTGTCCAGATCTGCTTTTAACATCAAGGGAACAATCTTTGCATTCAAAAAACCGACATATCCGACAAGAGAGCCGATTTCATTACTGCAAAGATTGAATACAAGACATCTTTTTTCAATATGTTTTGTCAACTCGCTGCAATATTCTTCGAGTTGTTTGTAGGTTGTTTTGTTTCCGTTTTCTTCAATAATTGCTATATTGTTGTTAAAATTATTTAATGGCCACATTTAGCTGCCCCTTTTCCATTTTATCTTTTAACTTAAATATTTCTCCATGGCCAGGAAATATAGTCATTTCTGTATTAAGTGATTTAAAATAAGGTATTGTTATATTTTTAAAATCTTTTGTGTTCCCTCCGGGAAATCTTGTGATAGTAGGGTTGTCCAACATGAGAGAATCACCGCTAAAGGCGAATTTGTCATCTAAAATTATGCAGCAGCTTGCTTTTGAGTGTCCTGGTATCGGAAAAATTTTAAAACAATATTCACCGGTTTTATATTCAAAGACATCATTAAATGTTTGTGTTGCTTTTATGCTAAATGGAGAATAACTTTCATTAAACTTTTCCAAAAGATTTGTTCCGTCTAGCCTGTCTTTTTCCTCAAGCACAAAGGTAATCAAAATTGGTCTTGTGGATTTTTTGTCGGCAATTATTTTTGCACAATTTTCATGACAAATTATTTTTGTATCAAATTTTTTTGCAAGCCATGGCAAACCGGATATATGATCAGGGTGTTCGTGTGTCAATAAAACATCTACAGCTTTAATATTATTTTGCTCAAGAAGTTTTTCAACCTCATCATCCTGATGCGGATCTATTATTATTGCCCTGTCTTGTTCAAGAATTACATACATATTTGAATCTATAAACTCGTAAACAGAACGATATATTATGAGATTGTCAAATGTGTATTTATACATCAACTACCTTTCAATATCAGATTCCAATATAAGCTTGTCTGCTTCAATATCATTGATTAGCTTTTTCCCTATGACAGAATCAATTTTATCAGCAGAAATTCCTGTTCCCGGGCGTTTAAGAATCAAGTCAGCTTTAGTTAAAACAGTGCCTTTTGCCAGATCTTTAGCTGCAACTACACTTCTTCTCATGTTTTCTCTTTGTTTATATTCGGCTTCTGATACGATTCTATCTTTTGAACCCAGTGCTTTGTATACATTTACACAGTTTTGGGTAAGTATTTTCATTTCTTCGGGTTCTATTGCCATATTGTTGTCCATACCCATTTTTGTTTTATCAAGAGTAAAATGTTTTTCAACAACATTGGCCCCCAACGCAACAGCACCGCAAGCAATTTCCGTCCCCAGCGTATGATCGGAAAATCCTATGGGATATTCTGGAAATTCTTCTTTTAGCCATAATATATTATTTAAGTGAATGGTTTCCGGAGCAGCCGGATAAATTGAAATACAGTGAAGAAGTATAAGTTGTTTGTTGCCTGTTTCTTCAATTACTTTTATTGCTTTTCTGACTTCATCAGCTTCTGCCATACCGGTGGAAAGAATAAGCGGGATATTTTTTTTTGCAATATATCTAAGATAATCATAATTATTGATTTCCATAGATGCTATTTTTATAAAAGGAGCCTGACACTCATTAACGAGAAAATCTACTTCTTTTTCACAATAAGGTGTGGATGAAAATGCAATCCCTATTTCTTTACAATAAAGGGCAATATCTTTTAAGTCATCAGGTGAGATTGCAAATTTTTGTACAATTCTTTTTGCTATCGGATTTTTTTCATAATAAGACTTTGAATATAGACTTTCTGCCGACCAGGATTGAAATTTTACACAGTGGCATCCGGCTTCTTTTGCCTGTTTGCACATTTCTTTAGCTGTTTCGACATTTCCGTTGTGGCTGGAATTTACTTCTGCTATAAAGTAAGGCTGTTGACTGTTGCCTATTTTATCTCCGTTTTTTAAAGTTATTATCGTCATTTCATACCTTTCTATTCATCAATCGGCTCTATAACCATTTCTCTATTGAATAAATCTCTATCCAAAAAAGGAGATTGATCTTCAATAGGAGGCTGGACAAATCGTCCTTTTTCATTCCGTCTATAAGAGCTGTGTATATAACTCTGATTTTCTTTGCCTATGATTTCACAAATGACAGCTTCATCTGATTTTAAAATGTCTTCTAATTTTGGTAATTCGGCGTAACACAATATTTTTTCATACTTGAAACCAAAACATTGAGCCACTTTTTTGAAATCAGGACAAGAAACACCATTGCCTGAATCAGTTCCGATTGTTCTGGTTCTGAATAAGTCCTTCTGACGTTTTCTAATAACGGCATAACAGTTATTATTTATAATTAAAATTTTTACAGGCATTTTATGATAAGCGATTGTTTGCAGCTCTTGCAAATTCATCATCACTGACCCGTCGCCAATTACCGCAATATTTTGTTTTTTATCTGCAAAATATGATCCTATTAAAGCCGGTAGTGCAAATCCCATTGCACCTTGTGATACAGGATGAATACATCTTTGTTCTTTTTTAAAATTAACTGTTGTCGGAATAATCAATTCTTCAAGACCTGCATCAGTTATGCAAACAGCGTCATCCTCCATATATTCACTCAATGCTTCTGCCAGTTCATATAAATCGACTTCTTTAGCATTTTTGTAATGTGTTTCACATTTTGGAAATTCTTTTTTCCAGTGTTTACACTTTTCTTGCCACTTTATTTCAGTTTCTTTGGCTGTTTCTTTGTTTAATTCTTTTAAAAATTCTTTTACATCAGAATTGATAAACTGATTTATTTTTTCAGGGAATTTTTTATGTTCAAATTCATCTATATCAACAGCAATAATTTCTGCTTCTCTGGCGAATTTGTTTATATCATTACCCGTAATCATTGTTGTCAAACGGTTTCCAAGCACAAGTATCAAATCAGCATTTTGGATTGCAAAATTTGCGGCTCTATTTGCAGCCATTGCTCCGACACATCCGATTACAAGCTCATTGTTGCTGTCTAAAATATCAACAGAAGAACCTGAATAAAGGGCGGGTATTTTATATTTAGCTATAAATGTTTTTAACTCTTCTTGTGCTTTTGCAGCACGTATTCCACTGCCATAGAGAATTACCGGCCGTTTTGCACTATTAATTTTTTTTATAACAAGTTCTATATCTTTATTGTTCGGTTTTTTTATACAAATGTCAGGAACAAAGTGTTTTAGATTTTCTTCTTCTACTCTCATATTCTGTACATCAAGAGGAATATCAATCCAAACAGGACCTTTTCTTCCATCATTGGCTAAAAATAGTGCCTTATCCATTTCATAAGCAATATCTTCGGCCTTTGTAATCATTGTTGCGTACTTTGTAATAGGCTTTACTAAGCTGACAATATCAGCCTCTTGCTGACCGTATGTTCTTATTGGTAAATTTGTATATCTAGTTGTTTCTTCCAATTTGTTTTGACCTGAGATAAATACACAGGGAAGATTATCCTGCCAAGCACATAATACCCCCGTAATGGCATTTGTTGATGCGCAGCCTGTTGATACCATTGCCACGCCAATATTGTCTGTTTTTTGAGCATAGGCCATTGCTGCATAAGAAGCAGTTTGTTCATGATGAACTGATATTCCGCAAAGGCCGTCTTGTCTGGCTAATGCATCAGACAAATACAACATTCCTCGTCCGGTAACAAGAAAAACATGTCTTGCACCTGCTTCATATAATCTTTGCATTACATAATCTGCTACCCTTGGCATTATTGCTCCTTATTTGTATTTGGTCTAAAGTTCAGCATTATTTCAGGAATAGAAACAACAAGTTCTACTTCATTTGCCAGTTCACCGTCTATATATCCTTTAACTTTACCTTTTGCTAAACCCCTTCTATATGAGTCTAGTTCTGCAATTATATCCAACCTATCGCCCGGTATGATTTTTTTTCTAAATTTTGCATTATTAACAGAAACAAATCCTGTTTTTTTGCCTTTATATTCAGGAAATGTCAAAAAAGTCATAAGAAAAACTTGCGTTAGGGTTTCTATTTGTACAAATCCGGGGACATTTGGTTCATCCTCAAAATGTGCAGGGAAAAACCACTCATTGTAAGTGAAATTTTTATACCCTTTTGCGTATTCCCCTGGGACAGCCTCTACAATTTTGTCAACAAAAAAACAAGGATATCTATTTTGTTGATATTCCTGGATTTGTTGTGAATCCAAGTTTTGCAAAACAATTTTTTCTGTCATTTTATTCCTACATTTCTATATTGTATTTTTTCAATATTTCTATACCCTTTTCAAAAGAGCTTAAATCAACAATATCATCAGGGTCGAGCATAATATCAAAAGCGTCTTCAATAGCAGCAACAAGCCCCATGTGACCCACAGAATCCCAAGCCTGAATATCCTGATATTTCAAACCGTTTGTCTGTTCTTCTGTGATTTCAAAAGTTTCTGTAAAAGCTTTTGTATATTTTTCTAAATTTGACATTTTATTCTCCTTTATATTCTTCTCTTTTTATAAATTTTACCCATTCTTTTATTTGTTCATCTCTTGATTGTATGTTTTCAGGCGTTTTAAATAAACTTACCCCTCCGTTATAAGCGTCTTGTAAATTTACAATACAACTTGCTGCAGAAAGGCCGACGCCAAAAGAAACTAGCATTATTTCTTTGCATGATTTATTTTTCATCTGGTCACAATAATTTACTAAGACAGACGTGCCGCCGCAGTTTCCATATTTTGTAAAAGTTTCAGAAGAAGCCTTGTCTTTCGGTAGTCCGGCATGGTTTATAACAGTTCTTACAATTTGTCCGTTTGCCTGGTGAATTGCAAAAAAGTCTATATCATCTCTTGTTTTGTTTGAATATTCTAAAACTCTATCTACTGTCTTTGGTGCCATCTCCATTGCAAAACTAAATATATCGGTCCCTCTCATTATAGAATCCCAGAGATGAACAATATTGCCCTCTGCATCTAAAACCTCAATATCAATAATATCTTTTTTTATTGGAAATCTAAAACCACCTGCTGGAGTTGTGATTTTTTTCCAATCTTTACCTCTGCTCATTAGGTGGAAATAAGCCGGTGTTTCGTTTTCTGTTCTTTCTAAAAGAATAGCTGATCCGGCATCACCAAAAAGCATATTTGAGTTTCTGTTTCTTATATCTGATATCAAACTGCTGGAGGATCCTTCTAATAACAAACATTTTTTAGAGGCTCCGCTTTGTATAAGTGAATGTGCAACCCATAATCCATAGACAACATCAGTGCAGCCCAGTCCTGACATATCAAAGCACGCACATTCTTCAGACAATCTCAACTTATCCTGTAAAATACAGGCATCAGAGTTGCCTATGTAATCGTGGTTTATAGAAACAACGATAAGTGTATCGATCTCATCTTTGTTTACATTTAAATCTTTAATCAAAATTTTTGCTGCTTCTTCGCATAAATCCATACAGGTGCAGCCTTCTGGCAAAACGTGTCTTGTGCCAAGACCGAGAATTTTTTTATTTCTGGCCAGTTTTTTTTCATCTTTATAAAATTTTATTTCATCATCAATATTTATATGATTTTCAGGTACAACTGTAATTGTTCCTGATATTTTTACATTATTGAACTTTGATAAAGTCATATTACTCCACCTCTCCAACTTTTATGGCCGGATTTCCTAGCATATAACAATTATTTTTGCATCCTTTATAAATTGCACTCAATGGTGCAATTTTGTTGTTATTTCCGATTTTTGCACTGGGTAAAAGAATAGAATTAGCACCTATTGTATTCATGTTTCCTACTTTTACATTTCCTAGTACTTGAGAACGTGGACCAAAAAAGTTGAAATCCCCGATTTCCGTATCGTGTCCAACAATAACACCCCCATTAAATACATTTCCATTACCGATTTTTATATTTGCTGTATTCGCAAATGGATAAGCAAATATATTTGCTTCACCGTATGTGATTGATGAAGATAATGTAACTCCAGCAGATATCAGTGTATAGAAATTCAACCCCAAATTTTTTAAATCTTCATATATCTTTTTTCTAAGTGTTGGATATGCCGCACCTATAATTACATATTCATCTTGTGCAAATTTATGTTCTGTAACTTCCCCAAAATATAAGTGCTGGTATGTTTTGTAATCTACTGTTTTCCCGTAACCTCCATGTCCTAAAAAACCGCCAAAAATAATTTCCTTGCCGTATTCTTCAATATTTAGCAAATTTAGATAACATTCTCTGGCAAAGCCATTGCCTCCTACAATGTATATTTTTTTCATTATCTCACTCCACCTGAATCAACCACATAATTTTGGCCGGAAATAAATTTTGATTTGTTTGAAAGAAGAAATATTACTAGATTTGCTACATCATCAGGCTCTCCAAAACCAAATGGATATAATGATTTTTGCGAGTCTTCATAGCCCTCTCCACCGATTGCAGTCATTGGTGTTTTTATATTGGATGGTAATACACAATTTATTCTGATCCCAATTGAACTTACTTCATGAGCAATTGCTTTAGCAGATGCACATAAAGCAGCTTTTGATGCAGAATATGAGGTATGCCCTTTGTCTGAGCATAAAGCTGAAATGGATGAAATGGCAACAATTGAACATCCATTGCCTATGTTGTTTCGTCTATCAACAAACCCTTTTATCAAAAAAATTGGAGCAAAATAATTTATATCAAATAAATTTTTTAATGATTCATATTGAACAAGTTGAAAAGGTTTTAATTCACCAAGTCCAGCACAATAAGCCATCCCTGAAAATTTCCCATACTTTTCTTTTAATGATTTAACATATTTAGGCAGCCCGTCTATATCTTCTGTCAAATCTTTAATTTCTATGTGAACATTTTCTGGATATTTGCATTTTTCTTTCATTGCGTTTAGTCGTTCTTCATTACGAGCAATAGCAATTACCGTTGCGCCCAATTCATTCAGCAAAATAGCAACTGCTTCGCCAATACCGGAGCTTGCTCCTGTAACTATGTAAATTTGCTCTTTAGAAAATTGTATCATTATTGAATTTTATCTCCTGCTAGATTAATTAAATCAGTGACGGTATTTACTTCTTTTAACTCTTTCAATGTTAATTTAATACCAAAATTTTTGTCATAGTATGCCATTATTGCCATTTTTGACAAAGAATCCCACTCTTCATAACTATTTAGGTCATCAGTTTCTTTGCAAGGTTCTTCTCTTTGCAATACATCTTCTAATTCAGTCAAAAATTCTTCTTTTTTCATTTTAATTTTCTCCCTTAAATTTCTTTTCCCAGTATTTTATATATTCGTTTCTTGTTTTGACATAAGATGGTTTTTCAAATGTTTTTATATCTAAAATTTTTGTATCCTTCAGATTTAACAACGCACTTGCACAGACCAAACCATTGCCAAAACCGCTGCATAGTAACTTTTCTTTTGAACTGTTTTTGTCTAATGTAGCAATCGTTGTAGGAATTGAACACATTGTATTATTCCCATACGTTTCAAATGCATAATACGGGACTTTTTCTTCGTTAAAGCCAGCTGCATTGCCAACAGTTTGTACAATTTGCTTATTTGCCTGGTGAAGACACAAGGTTCCTATATCGTTTTGTGTATTGTTAGAATATTTCAAAAGTTCTTTAATGTTTTTTGGAACAACATTCATAGTAAAATCAAATACTGCCAATCCGTCCATATAACCAGAAAAAGGCGAAACACAAACACCATTTGGTGTTGCATATCTTATTTCTCTGAGTTCAGACATCAATTTAAAATCGTTATCGTTTTGCACATCTAAACGAAATCTTGTACCGGAGTATGGTTCAATTAATGCTTCAAAACCGGAACTTTGAGTTTCTATATTGTAGTATGATTCAATATTATCTTCACAATAATCAATTAAAGTTGCACATCCTGCATCACCGAACAAAGGAGCGGTCGTTCTATTAGAAAGATCTATTTTGGGGCTTGGTGTGTCCCCGTTTAACAATAAAATTCTTTTTGCGGTTTTACTTGCTATCATTTGGTTTGCAACAAACAATCCATATACCCATCCGGCACAACCTTGATTTATATCAATTGCCAAACAATTTTTTGATAAACCAAGTTTGTCATGTAAAAAATAAGCACATGCCGGGTTTACATAATCAGGTTGCTGTACTACAAACAGTAAAATATCTATAGACTTAACATCAATAACCATCTTTTCTATGAGATTTTTTGCTGCATCATAAGCTAAATCTGATGGTGTTGTTTCATAGTCACAGACTCTCCTTTTGTAAAAGCCCACCATTTTCCTCATTCTGTCAATTTTTTTTACAGAATTGTCATAATATTGAGCTTCGTCGTAGATATTTATTTCTTTTTCCGGCACAACAACTGATAGTCCAGAGATTTTTATGTTATTAAATTTAGCTTTCATTTGTTACCCATGTACTTTCTTATTTTTCTAATAATATCTCTTGGTATGTTTAGTAAATCGATAGCTATTGGTGCTAAAAAATATCGCCTTATTTTGCCTTTACTTCTTATTTTTCTAGAAATATCTCTCGGTAAATTGAAAAAATCTAAAAAAATTGGTGGAAGAAGGTAGTGCTTTAATTCCTTTAATTTGTTGACTTTTGGTCGTTCTGTTTTTACTTCAGTTTTGACTGCATTAGTCATTTCTTGGTACAAATACCAATTGACTGTTGAAACAAAATAATTGAGTAAATTTAAAGAAAATTTATTTTTTGTAAATGTATTTACATCAATTAAAATATCCAATAATCCTTTTGTCCTTTGAAATACTGGAATGCCTGTACTTATTCCTTTGTTTGTTATTCTATATACACTGTACGGCTCTTCACAAAAATAAAAATCACCTTTATTTATAAGACTATACAATTGTTTTATATCATTTAGATATCTTGATGGATTTTTTTTATCTATTTCTATACATTTCGTTCTTACAATCCGTGAACTTATGTGTGTAAACATTAACGTCTCAGGGAAATTACAAAAATCGTGTTTTGAATATATTCCTTCATTAAGAAAAGGAATAGGACCTTCAAGTTGTTTATTCAAATATATATAATTTTTACTAGCAGAAAAAACGACATTTTGATTATTTTCCAACACTTCAATTTGTTTCTGAAAACCATTTTTGTTTAGTCGATAATCATCACCTTCAATAAATAGATAATATGGAGTTTCTATATTTTCGTAGGAACGTAATGCATTTATTAAAACACAATTTTTTAACCCGAGATTGTGATCAGCTTTATATAATCGAACTTTTTGGGGATATTTGTCTTCATATTTTTGACAAATTTCGGTTGTTCCATCTGTCGAGCAATCATCAAATATTCTGATGATAAATCCGAAATTTGTCTTTTGCGACAATATTGAATCGATACATTGTGAAATGTATTGCGCATGATTGTATGTAACAATATTCACTGTTAATAATGGCTTTTGCATCAATTTAACTTTCGTTTCTAATGTTTTATTATTTTATGACTTCTGCTATTAATGTAGATTCATTTCTTGTTTCTTGGCTTTTTAATGGTTCATGCATACTTTGATTTAGTGTACAAAAAGTAATGTTCGTACACCCTGCATCGCAAAGACGTCTTTCCAATTCTTCTTTGTCGTAATACCATTTGTGTCCCCACCATCTAAAGTTTATATTTAATAACTCTGCTCTAGTTTTAGCAAAATCTAAACCAGCCCATTTTAAAAACTTTTGATAGCCTTCGTCATTTTTCCAATCTTCATTCAAATATGCATCAACTGCATCTTTTAAATCAGGCATTGCTATTCTTAAAACACCACCTGGTTTTAAAACTCTCATAAATTCTTTTATTGCAGCCTGTCCTTCTTCAGCTGTTAGGTGTTCTAAAAAATGTTCATTGTATATATAATCAGCAAAGTTGTCTTTAAATGGTAACGCTTCTCTCAAATCTAAATGTAAATCTAATTTTTCTATATTTCCGTATGAGTTGTTATCTATGTTTAACCATCCTTCTTTATATATTGTTCCACACCCTATATGAAGTTTAACTACATTAATGTTTCGTTCTTTTAGTTGTTTGTCTAATCTTTTTAGATTAAATATTGTCGGATTTTTTCTTTTAAATTTTATCTTTGCACCAAGCATATTTACAACTTTATGCTTTCTATCTTTGTCATTTTTTACTGAAAATATTTTTTCCAATAATTTCTCACTCATTAGTAATGTACCTTTCTAAAGTGCCAATTCTTTTTTATAAAACTTCTCTAAATTCCTTTTAAACAAATCTTCTCCATAGAGGGTAGACAGTTTTTCTTTCATTTTGCTTATCAATGAATAGTAAAGCTCTTTGTTTGCAGACAATTCTTTTATGTCATTAACAATATTGTTTTCCATCTCAGCAGGTGATTTGTAGACATTTTTTAATTCTAGCCAGCTTTCGTCAGGGAAAAACGCCGAATCATATACCGCCATACCCAGACCGCCTACAGTCTGCGGCTGGTTAAAATACCCATCAAACCCTTCGCCAAAGGTAATAGTAAAATAAGCCCTTGCTATCAAATCCATATATTCATCAAAAGTCATATTCTGCACTGTAATAAGCTTAAAATCAGTCAGTTCTTTTTTCAGCTTTTCCACAACCGCCTTTTTATATGGCGCCTCATCTGGTGAAAGTACAATAATCTTTTCTTTTTCTTCAAACGGATATGTCTTGTAGCCTGATATATCTATGTGTACGGACAAAAAGTGTGCGGGCATCTGCCATTTGTCGCAAACTTCTTGTGTTGCATATCTGTGGTGACCGATAGTTTGGGTCACATTATCTGTGAGTTTGTACAGCCCTTTTAACTTTTGAGGCTCGGGCATAAGCTCAATATTTTGATTCAAAATGTTTATGTGTAAATCTTTTATGCCTTTTAGAAATTTAATCTCGTCTTTTTTCAAGGCTTTATAAAATTTATCTGCATAATATTCAGGGATGTGGAGTGTTAATTTCTCTACATTTTTTGCATTTTTTATAATTTGTTCAAAACGATAAATTTTTTCTTCATTTTTAAAATACGGATTGTAAGAATATGTGTATTTCCCCGGAACCGTAGCTATTAAGCATTGAGCCTGAGGACAAATCTCTCTTGAATATTTGCAAATCGAATAAATTGACTGGATTCCGCCTGTCATCATCTTTATATTCGGTATAAAACATACAATAAGCTCTTTTGCATTTCTTAACGCTGTTAAATCATACCCGTCTTGGATTTTTATAGAGCTATTTGTAAGCTCCATATTTTTTCTGGAAAATTTAATTCCAAAAATCCTGTAGGTAATATTTATCTCATCTTTTTTGTAAGAAAACAGCCTTGACATATCAAACATTGTTATTTTAAACTCCCTTTTAATATGTCACATACCAGATTTACCTTTTCATCTGTCATGTCGTTAAACAACGGCAAACAGGCAATTCTTTTTGTAATGTCTTCTGATATCGGGCAGGATGCCGCATCTTTTAGATAAGGTAATTTGTTCAAACTCGGATAAAAATATCTGCGAGGATAGATTTGTTTTTCATTCAATGCCGCAAATACAGCAAGCAGTTCCTTTTCATCTTTAAATAACACAGGATAATAAGCATTGTTGTAAACAATATCTTCTTGCTTTTTAGGCCTTCCAATAAGCCCTTGCAATTGGCTGTCATACAGGTCGCAAATTCTTTTTCTGTTTGACAGAATTTCTTTTAAATAAGGGAAATTAGCCAGCCCCATAGCAGCATTCATTTCTGATTGTTTTGCGTTAATACCAAGGCAAAAATGCTCATCTCCCTGATGACCGAATCTTTTTATCAGCTCCAATTTGTCAGAAATTGCTTTGTCTTTTACAATACAGGCTCCGCCTTCTATTGTGTGAAAGAGTTTTGTCGCATGGAAGCTGCAGGTAGAAATATCACCGAATGAAAGCAGCGATTTTCCTTTATACAAAGAGCCGAAAGCGTGTGCTGCATCATAAATCACTTTGATATTGTGTTTTTTTGCAATATTTTCAATTTTTTCAATATTACAAGCATATCCAAAAACATGCACTGCAATTATTGCTTTTGTTTTTGGGGTGATAGCTGCTTCGATTTTGTCTGCATCAATTGTGAAATTGTCCGGCTCAATATCAACAAAGACAGGAGTACATCTTTCCCACAAGATAGATGATGTTGTCGCAACATAGGAAAACGGCGTTGTTATTATTTCACCTTCTTCAATACCCAGAGCCTTTAGTGCTAGTTGTATTGCAATGGTTCCGTTGGTGACATAGTGAAAATTTTCAACACCCAAAAAAGTTTTTAATTTTTCCTCAAGCTCTTTAAGTAAAGGTCCCTGATTTGTGAGCTGTCCGTTTTCAAAAATTTTTTTTATATAAAATTCATACTCACCCAAAGGCGGCAAGAATGATTTTGTTACAAACATTCTCTCGTCTGTAGCCGAAAGCATTAAGTCTACTCCTCTTAATACTGTTTATTTATTCTGTTTTTCAAAAAATATTTATTATTTGTATTATAATACAAACAATTTAAATACAATTTATTTATAAAGTTTTATAAATTACACAAATGTAACAGTTAAAAAAGAGGATGACAAATTGTTTACCGGTGTAGATATCGAAGATATTTCAAGATTTGAAAATAAAACATTAGAAAATGACACACATTTTTTAACCAAAATCTATACACAAAAAGAACTGGATTATTGTTTTTCAAAAAAATTTCCTGCTCCTCATCTTGCAGCCAGATTTTGTGCAAAAGAAGCTGTTATAAAGGCTTTAAATTCTCTGAATCCCAAAATTACCTTTAGCAATATAGAAATCCTGAACCATGATACGGGCGCACCTTATGTAGTTTTGCACAATATTGATTTGGCTGTTGAGATTTCTGTTTCTCTTTCGCATGACAGGGACAAAGCGGTTGCTTTTGCTGTTGCGTACAAAAAGGATGTAGTATAATATTTCATATAACACAGGCAAATCGGACATTGTAAGCTTGTTGTTCAGTCACATTTTAAGGGGTTAGTATAATGTTTTTTTATGCGGATTTGCACATACACTCAAAATATTCAAGAGCGACCAGCAAAAATTGCAACCTTGAAGAACTTGCCTTGTGGGCGCAGAAAAAAGGTCTGTCCGTGATATCAACGGGCGATTTTACGCATCCGGCATGGTTTGATGAAATTAAAGAAAAACTTGTGCCTGCCGGCAATGGTGTATTCAGACTAAAACCCGAAATAGAAAAACAGGTGTTGATAAATGACAGCCCCGTGTATTTTTTGCTTTCCGTAGAAATATCAACAATCTATAAAAAAGGCGACAAAACAAGAAAAGTCCACCATGTAGTTTTTTCTCCGGATATTGAGTCAGCTCAAAATTTCAGACAAAAACTCGATGCAATCGGCAACATAAATTCTGACGGAAGACCGATTCTCGGTTTGGATTCTCGAAATTTGCTGGAAATTGTTCTGGAATCAGGCGAAAATTCATACATTATCCCTGCTCATATTTGGACTCCGTGGTTTTCCGTACTCGGCTCAAAATCCGGATTTGACTCTATAGAAGAGTGCTATGATGATTTGTCAGATTATATTTTTGCAGTAGAAACGGGTTTGTCTTCTGATCCGCAAATGAACTGGCGAGTATCAAAATTGGACAAATTCAGACTTGTGTCAAATTCTGATGCACATTCGCCTTCAAAACTTGCTCGAGAAGCTACAGTTTTTGATACAGAACCGGATTATTTCAGTATAATGAACGCACTAAAAACAGGTAACGGTTATGTTGGCACCGTAGAGTTTTTCCCGGAAGAAGGTAAATACCACGAGGACGGTCACAGAAAGTGTAATGTTTGCTTTACTCCTCAAGAAACCATAAAACATAACGGTATCTGCCCTGTATGCGGCAGACCGCTTACAATTGGAGTCTTGAACAGAGTTAATGAACTTGCTGACAGACCATTTGACAGTGCGTATAAACCGGCTACCGCAGGTCAGGTTTTCAGCCTCGTGCCGTTGCCTGAAATCCTCTCAGAAATTATGCAGGTCGGGCCATCGAGCAAATCTGTAGTGACGGAATACGAAAGATTGATACACAAATTCGGCTCGGAATTGTTTATCTTAAGAGAGTTACCAACAGATGACCTTGAAAAAGATTCTCCAATGCTCGCCGAAGCTCTTATCCGTTTGAGAAAAGAGCAGGTAATAAAACATGCCGGTTATGATGGAGAATATGGTGTTATAAAACTTTTTAACGACGATGAGTTAGTAAAAAAAATTCTATAAATCTAAAACTCGACATAAAAATACCGCAATCAGTGCAGGAAAATAAAAAAGAAGACAATAAATTTTCTGTTGAAACAAAAGAATTTGTGTTTAAAAAACAAAACACTCAACCTGCTTTGAAGCAAAAAAATCAGCCAAAAGCACTGGATGAGTATCAGCAGGCTGCTGTTGAGGCTGACAGTTCCCAGCTTCTAATAGTTGCAGGCCCCGGAGCAGGAAAAACTACTGTGCTGACAAAGCGTATAGAATATTTAATAAAAGAAAAAAATGTACCTGCAGAGAATTGTCTTGCGATTACTTTTACACGAAAAGCCGCACAGGAGATGAAAGACAGACTGAATACACTGCTGCAGGAAAAGTCTGAATTGATAAATATTCATACATTCCATTCTCTATGTCTTTCAATTTTAAAAGAAAATTATGAAAAGGCAGAACTGGATAAAGATTTTGAAATAATAACAGAACAGGAAAAAGCTCTCTACAAAGACGGAGAACTGCCGGAAAATGTTCTTGAGTTCGACGATTTAATAACCTGTACTCTCGAGCTTTTTAATCAATACCCTGATGTTTTGGACTATTACAACCAAAAATTTAAATATATTTTTGTTGATGAATATCAGGATATTGACGAAAATCAGTACAACCTAATAAAATTTTTGGCACCGCAAAATCAAAACAAAAATATTTGTGTAATAGGCGACCCGAATCAGGCAATTTATGGCTTTAGAGGCGGTGATTCAAAGTTTTTTAACAATTTTTCAGCCGATTATCCTATGGCGCAAAAAGTTACTTTAAAAAACAATTACCGCTCTACAGATATTATTGTAAATGCCTCAGGACAGGTAATTAACGAAAACAATATAATCGCAAAACTTGCCTCAAATGATAAAATCACTATCCATACAGCACCGACGGACAAAGCTGAGGCAGAATTTGTCGTAAGTACAATAGAAAATCTTATAGGCGGACACAGTCTGTTTTCTATTGATTCCAACCGTTCTGACGGGCAGAAAGAAGATTATTCTTTTGGAGATTTTGCTATTCTATACAGAACTTCCGCACAGCTAAAGACTCTGAAAGAAGCACTTCAGCGTTCGGGGATGCCGTTTGTAAATTTGTCTGATGACCTTTTGTGTACAAAAAAATCCGTACGAAATCTTTTAAAATCCTTAAATGATGATTCACCGCTTGCTGAACAGATTGAAAAGCAATCCGATAAAATCGAAGAGGATTACATATTTAAATACCTGTTAAATATGGCAAAAAATTATACGGAGAGAAAATCTTTTATCCACGAGGTTTCTCTTTTGAAAGAGTCTGATACACTTGATGAACGTGCGGATAGAATTGCTCTTATGACATTGCATTCCTCAAAAGGTTTGGAGTTCAACTGTGTATTTATTACAGGGCTGGAAAATGGAATATTGCCTTTGTACAAGGCTGAAACAGAACAGGAAATCGAAGAAGAAAGACGACTGTTATATGTAGGTATGACAAGAGCAAAGCAAAGATTGTACCTTACAAGAGCAATAAAAAGATTCTGGTTCGGCTCAATTCAGAACTTTGAGATATCACCTTTTCTTGAAAATATTGAAAATAAGCTTTTGAATATTGAAGAATACCATAGAAAACTAAAAGAAAAAGATAACTTAAACCAGTTGAGCCTGTTTTAAATATTTTTATTGATAAATAAAAAGCCTGCCCCGATTATTTAGGACAGGCTTTTTTCATTATTTGTATCAGCGTTAGTTTCTTACTACATCTTTGTAAGAGTGTTTGAATTTATCTTCATACGTAGTGTGCAGCAGCTCATGTGCTTTGTGAGAGCCGGGTGCTTCCAGATATTCTTTGTAAAGTTTTTTGATATCCGGATTGTCGTTAGAGCGTCTGTATTGCAGTTCTGTGTCTTCTTTATACAGACCCGCTGCTCTTTTTTCTTTAATATGAGAATCATCACAGCTTCTTGGCTGTCCGCCGCCATTGATGCAACCGCCGGGGCAGGCCATAACCTCAAGCATTTGGAAATCAGCAGTACCGTTTTTGATTTCCTGCAGTGATTTTTCTGCTTCTTTTAAAGTAGACACCACTCTTACTTTTATTTTTGTACCTTTGATGTCTATTTCAACTTCTTTGCAGCGGTGATTTTGGTCAACCCCTCTCATACCTTTTATGTCAAGGTCGGATAACGGTTCACCGGTTACAAATTCATAAGCTGTTCTGACAGCTGCTTCGGCTACACCGCCTGATGCACCAAAGATTGTACCTGCGCCTGTGTATTGAGCAAAAGGAGAGTCGCCTTCTGCCGGTTCAAGTGATTTGAAATCAATACCTGCGCTTTTTATCATTTTTGCCAGTTCTTGTGTAGTCAGAACATAGTCTGTTTCATATTTTCCGTCGTGAGAGAGCTGTTCTCTTTTTGCTTCTGCTTTCTTTGCCGTACAAGGCATTATAGAAACAATATTAAGATTTTCAGGTGTAAAACCTTCAAAATATTTTGGAACAAGCTCTCTTAATACAGGAGAAAGCATTCCCTGAGGAGATTTGCAGCTGGAAAGATGGTTCAGCATATCAGGATGCTGCAGCTCAAGATATCTTACCCACGCAGGACAGCAGGAGGTAAACAACGGGAGATTTTCGCCTTTGCTTACTCTTTCAACAAACTCGTGAGCTTCTTCCATAATAGTAAGGTCAGCAGAGAAGTTTGTATCAAATACAAGGTCAAAGCCTATTTCTTTTAATGCTGCATTGATTAATTTTATTGTGTTTTCTCCCGGTTCAAGGCCGAATTCTTCACCTATTGCAACACGAACTGACGGTGCAATTTGTGCAGCAACTTTTTTGTTCGGGTCAGTGATAAGTGACCATACAGGGTTTACTTCGTTTTTGATTGTCAATGCGCCTGTCGGGCAAACTGCCTGACACTGACCGCAGAATACACAATCTACGCTTCCGAGAGGTTTGCCGGCTAGAGGCTGAACTACTGTTTTTGAGCCTCTGTTTGCAAAACCGAGTACCGCATGACCCTGAAACTCTGCACAGGCTCTTACACAAGCACCGCAGAGGATACATTTGTTCGGGTCACGTACAATTGATGGGTTTGAGTCATCTATAGGCAGGTATCTGTCTTTTTTCAGTTGTACATATTTTGATACGTCTTTGATTCCGTATTCTTCAGCATACTGCTGCAGTTCGCATTTGCCTGATTTGTCGCAGGTTGTACATTCTCTGTCGTGGTTTGCGAGCAGCAGTTCCAGTACTGTTTTTCTGATTCTTCTTGTACGTTCTGTGTTTGTTTTTACTTTAATATTTGCCTCGGGCGGCATTGTGCAGGAAGAATTTATTACCGTTCTTCCGTTTGGGTATTCAACTTCCACAACACACATTCTGCAAGCGCCGTATTGTGTTAAATCCGGTCTGTAGCAGAAGGTAGGAACATTAAAACCCGCTTTTCTGATTACTTCAAGAAGGTTTGGTTCGTCTGTGAACTCAACCTCTTTGCCGTTTATTATAAGTGTTTTTTTATCGCTCATTATTAATTTCCTTTATGTTTGTCTGCTTTTGCCATTGCAATCAAAGATTGCCGTGTTTTTCCGGCATTGCCGGTTCCTGTAACCTTTCATTTATTTTTGTTTAATCGCTTTGAACGGACAGGAGCTTATGCAGGCTCCGCATTTGATACATTTTGATTGATCAATGTGGTGCGGGTTGCGTACGCTGCCTTCAATTGCGCCAACAGGACAATTTCTGGCACATTTTGTACAGCCTTTGCAGAGTTCTTCGTCAATTTCAAAGGTTTTCATTGCATCGCAAACACCTGCAGGACATCTCTTGTCTTTTATGTGAGCGATATACTCATCTTTAAAGTATTTCAGAGTAGAAAGTACCGGATTCGGCGCAGTTTTTCCCAAACCGCAAAGAGAACCGTCTTTTACGGCTGTTGCAAGTTCTTGAAGTGTTTCAATATCCTGCATTTCGCCTTTGCCTTTTACAATTCTTTCCAGAATTTTCAGCATATTTTTTGTACCTTCACGGCAGGGTACACATTTTCCGCAGGACTCGTTTTGTGTAAAGTTCATAAAGAATCTTGCAACTTCTACAATACAGGTGTCTTCGTTCATTACAACAAGACCGCCTGAACCTACCATGGCACCTGCTGCTATGAGGTTGTCATAATCCATAGGCAAATCAAGATGCTCTTCTGTCAAACATCCGCCTGACGGGCCGCCGATTTGTACGGCTTTGAACTTTTTGCCGCCTCTGATGCCGCCGCCGATATCAAAAACAATTTCTCTTAAGGTTGTACCCATCGGCACTTCGATAAGACCGGTGTTGTTTACTTCGCCTGTCAGAGCAAATGTTTTTGTACCTTTTGATTTCTCTGTACCCATAGAACTGAACCAGTCTGCGCCTTTGAGTATTATAGGAGCGACGTTGGCAAGTGTTTCTACGTTGTTAATCAAAGTCGGTCTGCCGAAAAGCCCTTTGTTAGCAGGAAATGGCGGTTTTGGTCTTGGCATACCTCTTTCGCCTTCGATGGAAGCGATAAGAGCTGTTTCTTCGCCGCAAACAAAAGCTCCGGCACCTTCTTTAATGTGGATTTCAAAATTGAAATCGGAACCCATTATGTTTTTGCCTAAAAAGCCTCTTTCTTCCGCCTGTTTGATTGCTACTCTAAGACGGTGAATAGCCAGAGGATATTCTGCTCTTACGTAGATATAAGCTTCGTCAGCACCTATTGCATAACCGGCAATCGCCATACCTTCGAGCAGTTTGTGCGGGTCGCCTTCCATTACGCTTCTGTCCATGAATGCACCCGGGTCGCCTTCGTCGCCGTTGCAGACAACATAGCTTTTCCCGCCTTTGTTTGCTGCTGTGAATTTCCATTTCATACCGGTCGGAAATCCGCCGCCGCCTCTGCCTCTGAGGCCTGATTTTGTAATTTCGTCAATTACCCAGTCAGGGTCGGATTTTTCGAGTACTTTGTGCAATGCCTGATAAGCCCCTACAGCGAGTGCTTCGTCTAAGGATTCGGCATTGATTTCTCCGCAGTTTGCAAGGGTTGTTCTTGTTTGTTTTGCGTAGAAATTTATTTCTTCGTTTTTAAATACGTGTTTTTCTGTTTTCGGGTCTACATAAAGGAGTCTTTCTACCGGTTTGCCTTCTTTTATGTGGCTTTCAACAATTTCTTCAACGTCTTCTACGTGTACTTTTACATAAGTAATATCAAGGTCAGGAATTACAACGAGAACACCCTGTTCGCAAAATCCGTGGCATCCTGTCGGTACGATGGTGACTTTGTCCTGATGAGTCATCGGGCGTACATCAGCACCGAGTTCCTGAAATTTTTCTATAACTTTTAAAGAGCCGTTAGCTACGCAGCCTGTACCTGCGCAAACAAGAACTCTCAAGCCTTGAGCCTTTATTTGTTCTTTAACTTTTTCCTGTTCTTTTTTTATATCAATCAATGTTGCTGTCATCTTAATTACCCTCTTTTTCCTCTTTCATAATCGTTTCGATAACGATTTTTATTGCATCTCCGGTCATTTGCGGATAGACTTTTCCGTTGACAACAACAACGGGGGCAAGACCGCAAGCACCGAGGCAGCTCACTGTTTCTAATGAAAACAGGCCGTCTTCGGTAGTGAATTTGCCGTCTGTAAGATTCAGACATTGTTTTATTGCGTTTAGTACCGGCATAGAGCCTCTAACGTGGCAGGCTGTACCGTCACAGACTTTTATTTCGTATTTGCCTTTTGGCTGCAGGCTGAATTGTGCGTAGAACGTAGCTACACCGTAAACTGTTGCTGGTGACAGGCCTTCTATTTTTGTTCCGATATATGTCATTATGTCTAGCGGCAAATAGCGGAAAACTTCTTGTACTTTTTGCAAAATTGCAATAAGGTTTGATTTTTTGTACTCATAAATCGACAAAATTTCATCGACCTTTGAGTAGTCAATTCCGGCTTGAGTCTGTTGGCTCATTTACTCTTTCTCCTTTACACAAGATTTTAGACCAATATCGTGATAATAATCACAATTACAGGTAATATTTTACATGAGAATCACTATTTTTTCAAGCATTAATAAAAAAATCTATTGTTTGTTGTTATTCGTTTATATTGATAAAATTAATAATATATGTTTTACTTTATTTGGAGATTATATAAAATGCATGGATTCTTATTTAATGAAAAAATAAAAGCATTTACCCTTGCAGAGGTTTTGGTTTCTTTGTCTATAATAGGCGTGATAGCAGCATTAACGATACCTGTTATGATTAATAATGCTGAAAAAGCTGCTTATGCTGAAGGATGTAAAAAAGCTTTTGTAATATTCTCTACTGCTTTGGATATGGCAAAAACGGATGGGGATATTAATAGTTGGACATTTACAGATGCAGCGACAGTAACAAATTGGAATAAGATTAAGAAATATTTAAGTATTACAAAAGAATGTATAGGAACATCAGGCTGTTGGTCACCAAATGTAAAAGCTCTTAACGGGGGGGCTGCAACAAATTTTGTTGCAAACGGGTACGGTTCTCCGACAATATCATTTAAGTTGGCTGATGGTATGAACGGTGCTTTTGATATACACGGTGAAAGTTTTAATGTTACCAGACCTGCAAATTTAGGTTCTTCATTGCTTTTTGTAGCAGATGTTAACGGTGACAGAGGTCCAAATAAACTTGGTTATGACATATTTATCTATGTTTACGACGGAAAAGACCTTGTTCCGGCTGGTGATGATGCGGGCGGAATAGGTGATTGTAAAAAAGACGGCGAAGGCCGTGAATGTGCTGCCCGTGTTTTGAGAGAAGGAAAAATCAATTATTAATAAAGGTGAAATTATGAAAATAAAATTTAATGCATTTTCTCTTGCTGAGATAGTTGTTACTTTAATGATTATCGGAGTAATTGCTGCGATGACAATACCTTCTATGCAGGAAGATGCAAGAAGAAGAGGTTATGTTGCGGGGTGCAAAAAAGCTTATTCAACTATATCCAATGCTGTTGCTCTGGCTGAGCAAAATGAAGGCCCTTTAAGAACCTGGAACTGGAATGATCCTGACGAAATTATTGATAATGTAAGAAAAAATCTTAACCTTCAAGAATATTGCGGCGAGGATAAATCTAAAAATTGTTTTGCTGATTACAATTATGTTGAATACGGTACAGGTGTAAAAGGCAGCTGGAAAGGTATGAACAATGCCCGTTATTTAAAATTTGCTGATGGAATGCATGCAGTGTTTTATACCTGCACAGGCAATAAAAAAGGACCTTGCGGCGTGGATTCATACGGACAATTGCCGACTGACACTGTTTATGCATCTTTCTTTGTAGATGTAAACGGCAGCCAGAGTCCAAACAGGCTCGGAGAAGATATTTTCCTGTACAACCTTATTAAAGACAAAGGTGTTGTTCCGGCAGGAACCGGAGATCACAAAAATTGTCACACAGGCAGAGGGCTTACCTGTACTGCTGCAGCTTTAAAATACGGTGATTTGAATTATAAAAAACATTTTGCTTCACAAAATAATAAGAAAAATTAATCTTTTGATGAGGGTAATTGATATGAAAAAAACAAAAGTTGCCTTTACTATGGCAGAAATTTTGATAACACTTATGATAATTGGTGTTATTGCTGCTATGACAATCCCTTCTTTACAGGAAGATGCAAGAAGAAGATCATATGCGGTTGCGTGTAAAAAAGCCTTTTCTTCTTTGTCCGGTGCAATCAGTATGGCAGAACTTGAATACGGCGATATGAAAAGATGGGGGCTTACTGATACTGATACTACAAAGGTTTTAGACAGGTTTTCTGAAAAAATGAACATTACAAAAACATGTTACAATAAGTCAGGTTGCCTTGGTAAAGGAGAATTTTATCAATTAAACGGAGCAAAATATACAAGTCTGAATGCAAACGGTTATGGTTCTCCGACAACAGCTTTTGAAACCGCAGACGGTATGAGCTGGGTTTTTGATATTCAACCAAATAGTCATTATATGTTTTTTGTTGATGTAAATACTGCAAACCAGGCACCTAATACACTCGGTGAAGATGTATTTTTATTCCGCTGGTATCCAGACAAGGGGCTTGTTCCTGAAGGATATAACAAAACACCTTCAAATATTGCTTGCGGCAGAACAAAAACAGGTGTTGAATGTGCTGCTTTAGTTTTGAGATACGGTGATCTTAATTACGATAAGCATATTAAAGATGAACTTGCCGGTAAGAAAACGAATTAAATAAAAAAGCCTGATTTTTAAAATCAGGCTTTTTTATACAATGCTTTGTTTCATACGATTGCTTCTTGTTGAGCTTAGGATATTTTTAAGTTTCATAATTGCCTGTGCGTGCAGCTGGCAGACTCTGGATTCTGAAACATTTATTGTTTCTCCTATTTCTTTGAGAGTCATGTTCTCGTGGTAGTAGAGAACCATTATCATTCTTTCTCTTTCCGGTAATCGTTTTAAAGCGGCCTGTAATTCTTTTTTTACATCTTTATCTACAAGCTGTTCAAGCGGATTTTGTGAATTTTCATCCTGGATTGTGTCTATGATTTCGACACTTTCTTCTGATGTGCCTTTTTTGTCATAAATAGAGCCGATTTGAGTATCTTCAGCCAGCAGTGCTTCAATTTTGTCTTTTTCCATATTCATTGCTGCTGCCAGTTCTGTTGTAGTGGCGGCTCTGCCGAGAGATTGTTTCAGCTTTTCGGCCATCAGTTTTATTTCTTTAATTTTTTTTCTTGTTGAACGGGGAATCCAGTCCTGAGAACGGATTTTGTCAATAATAGTACCTCTTATTCTCATAAGAGCGTATGTTTCAAACCTTGCACCTTTGTCGGGGGTGTATTTTTCTATGGCATCAATCAGGCCTTCTACGCCATAGCTTGTAATATCTTCAATGGAAAACGTTGTTGGAAGATTCATTTTTACACGACTAATTACATATCTTGTCAAATAAATATACTGGACAATGAGTTTGTCACGCAGAGTTTTTTTTGTTTTGTCTGCAAGATATTCATGCCATAAAGCTTCAAGCTCTTCATCCGAGAGCCTTTTTATTTTGCTATAAGAATTAAACTCTAGTTCTTCACTCATCTCAGCCTGATATCCAACGATTTCCCCTAAAAGTCTTGAATATATGATGGTATATTCATATTCTACCTTCTGAGAGAGAATTCGAATCATGTATATGTATGATTTTTAATTCACGCAGGCGGTAATTGCCTCTAAAAGTCTGTGAACAGGCATGATTTCTATGTTTTTAAAATCTTCTTTTTTTACTGTATTTGTTGCCGGGATTATTATTTTTTTAAAGCCGAGTTTTTCTGCTTCTTTGATTCTTTTTTCAATATTATTTATTGCCCTTACTTCTCCTGACAGACCGAGTTCGCCGACAATTGCAGTGTCAGGGCTTACACAGACATCTCTGGCACAAGTCGCAACAGCCAGTGCAACGCCGAGGTCTGCTGCCGGTTCATCAATTTCGAGTCCGCCTATTACATTGACATAGACATCTTGTTTGCTGAGATTTAGCCCTACTCTTTTTTCCAGCACAGCAAGAATCTGAAGCAGTCTGTTGTAGTCTATACCGTTAGACACACGCCTAGGGCTGGGGTATGAAGTTGTTCCGACAAGAGCCTGTATCTCGATTAAAAGAGGTCTTGTGCCTTCATTTGTCGCAATGATGACACTGCCCGGCGTGTTGTTTTTTGTCCTCTCATTCAAAAACATTTCGCTCGGGTTTGAGATTTCGTGCAGGCCGTCATCGCACATATTGAAAACACCGACTTCATTTGTTGTACCAAAACGGTTTTTCATACATCTTAAGAGTCTGTAGGATTTGTATCTGTCGCCTTCAAAATAGATTACAGTGTCGACCATGTGTTCCAGAACTTTAGGCCCTGCAATGTTGCCTTCTTTTGTTACGTGGCCGATTACAACAACAGTTATATTCTTGTTTTTTGCTATATCCATAAGGATATTTGTGCATTCGCGTATTTGAGAAACACTGCCTGGAGAGCTTGAAATATCTGTTGTATAGACAGCCTGAATACTGTCAATTATTAAAATTTCAGGTTTTAGCTCTTCTATCTGGTGTTTTATTGCTTCAAAATTTGTCTGGGAATATATATAAAGCGAGTCTGAATTTACCTTGAGCCTTTGCGCTCTCAGTTTTACCTGGGAGGCAGATTCTTCCGCAGAAACATAAAGTGCTTTTCTTCCGCCTTTACAGATAGCCCTGCCGGTTTGTAAAAGAATAGTCGATTTACCTATTCCGGGGTCGCCTGCCAGCAAAACTATCGACCCTTGCACAAGACCTCCGCCAAGCACTCTGTCAAATTCTTCTATCCCTGTTGAAAACCTGATGGAATTGTCTATTGTTATGTCATTAATCAGGCACGGCATTGTGTCATTCATTGCAATTTTTGTGTGCTGCTGTTTTGAAGAGGTTTCTACCACTTCTTCAACAAGTGTACTCCACTGCCCGCAGTCAGGGCATTTGCCCAGATATTTTGCTGTTTCGTATCCGCAATTTTGACATATCCATTTTGTTTTTAGTTTTGCCATTTTTTAATTATACATAAATTTTTTACTTAAATTTGTAACAATATTTAAACAATTACATTAAAGTATATCCTTTTATACTACAAAGGTGGTACATTATTTATAATTTAAATAAAATCAGGAAAAGGTGAAAAAAGATGAATGTTACTGCTGTATCTATTTATTCACATTCCAGAGCCAATAATTTAAAGGGCAAACAAGAACACCCTTCTAATTTCTCCCCAAAAAAATCTGCAGCACCTTCTTTTGGCGATGCCTGGCTCGGAAAGTTGAGTGAACAAGAAATTAAATCTCTTTATGGAGATGGTAAAAAGCTATGGGCTTTGATGTCTGAGGCTATTCCCGTGCTGGGGAAAAAGGTCGGGGATATGCTTTCAGTAAGGATAGATTTGCATCCAGATGTACTTCGTTATATGAGCGTACATGTAAAAACTGAAAATAATAAAATGGACGAAATGCTTGATTATATTGTAAAAAACAATGATAAAAAATTCGGATTTCCTAAACCGTTAATTGATTCTTTCAAAAAACATGAAAGAAATTTTACGGACTGGTTGAATAATGAAGACTTTATCCCTTTTAAACAGGAAATTGATATTGTCGGATATGATAAAGCAAGAAAAGATTTAATGGATTTTTCTAATAAAGCTAATCTGGATGGTTTTATAAAAGCTATGTACAAACTGGATCCGCCGAGGTCTTTTGTAAAAGAAAAAGCAAAAGAACCTATTCCGTCTTACTACTGGGAATTTATTGGAGGCTGATATGAGTATAAGACCTGTTTCTTCATCAATTTATAACACTACAAATTTTAACAATAAAAGAAATCAAAAACCTTCTTTCGGAGCTACTGTAAAACTTGCAACGTCTGTTTGCGATTCTATTTCAGGACGTCTTGTTTATTTAAATGAACAGCCGTTGAAAAGGATTGTTGAGCTGATTGTTCCGGAACTCAAAAAACTGGATGACAATCTGCGTATCACTGTGAGCGGTGCAAGCAAGCCGCCCGAAGCGTGGGACTTGTTTAAGAAAAAACAAAAAGGTTTGAAATTCGATATAACATATTTTGATAAAAAGAAATTTTACAACGATATTATGCAAGACCCGAAACAGGAGGTTCTGCTATCTGAAAATATCCGCAAAGCATTGAAAGATAAAGATAGAAATGTTTTGTATATGCTGGGAGAAACATTCGGCGTAGGAAAGTTGTACTATCCTGAACGTGGAGAAACACCGGAAGGCTACGTAAAAAATACTATAAAACTTATAAAACAGTTTTTGCCGATTATGCCAAGCAGACTGCTCGAAACCGGCGGTGTTGTAAAAAATCCCAGTACCGGAAAATTTCAATTTATGTCAGTCGGTTTAGCAAACAAAAAACCGTGGAATATATATCACGGCATTGAAATTATGCCTGCACCAATTAACGTTGCATAAGTTTTGAAGTAATAAATTTTTCTATGCTGGCGGCGTATTACATATAATACGCTGCCAGCTGGCATAACTGTATTATTTTGTCCGCAAACAGGCAGGCAAACACTGTTGCCAGCGCACAGGCATATAGAATAAATTTTGACGATATTACCCTTGTATCAATTTCTATTTGTGTTTCTATACGTCTGAACAAGGCACGGATGATTCTCCAGTAGCCGTATATCATAATTACGCAACATACAAGAGCTGCTATCAAAAACGGCAGGAAGATAAATCCTGACCTTGCAACTGCAGAAAATATATAAAGCTTTGCCGCAAAACCGCAGGTCGGTGCGAGTCCCGCAAGTGCAATCAAAATTGTGGTAAATGCTATTACATAATAAGGTCTGTGATAAATTACGCCTTTTAGGTCATCGAGTTTTTCCAGCTTTGCTGAGTTGTATAAAAGTATAATTGCAGACCAGGCCCCTATTGTAGCTATTACATAACAAAAAAGGTAAAATAGCACGCTGGACAAACTGTATACAGAAAAAACGCATAACCCGAGCAGCATTATTCCTGACTGTACGCTCATAGAATATGCCATCAGCCTTTTTAGATTTTCCTGCCTGATTGCAGATAAAGAACCAAATAGTATTGTCAAAACAGCAATACTTGCAAGCACAATTTTTATTGTGAAGGTGTAGTTGAGAAATATTAATAAGATTCTTGATAATATCCCGAAACCTGCCAGCACGGGAATCAAAGACATATATGCACCTATCGGATGGCTGGCACCTTCAAAAGTGTCCGGAAGCCAGCTTGAAAAAGGCACGAGTCCGAGTTTGAATAAAAACGTGCAAAGCATCAAAATCATTGCAAAGGTCAGCAGGATTTGCGGCTGGTTTTGTGAAAAATAAAGACTTATTAAATCAAAGTTTGTTTGTGCGCACATTCCGTAAATTAATGACAAACCCATTAAAAATAAAGAAGAAACCACTGCGTTTTGTATAATATATCCAAACGTTAACTGTTTTGCATCAGGATTTTTGTTCAGGGACAAAAGCAGATAACAGCTCAGCCCGAGTGCCTCTAAAGAAACAAAAAGCGATATAAAATCAACAGAACTGACAACACACATTGCAAAAAGTATTCCGGATAAAAATACGGCAAAGTATTCAAACGCTCTGTCCCTTTTTTCTCGTATCATATTCCTCGATAACAGTGTCAGGCAAAAACCGCTTATTAGTATAAGAATTTTAAAGAATACAGTATATATGTTTGTTAAAAACGTGTCGTTAAATGCATAAGCCTCAGGCTCTATCTGCAAATAAAAGGTAGAACAAAGCGCAAGCACAATGCCAAGAATTGTGAACCATTTTGACAGTTTGTATAAATATGTGCTGAAAAATTGTCCTGCTATTAAATTAAAAATTATAAACAGTGTTATTATCAGCTCCGGAAAGTATGCTCCGGCTATTTGTGCAATTTGTGCGCTTAACACCTCTGACATCAGACACGACTCCGCATATTTTTGTCTTTGTTTTTATACCTGTAATACATCTAAAATTATACTCGAAACAGATTGATAAATTTGTATAATACTCATCGGATATATCCCAAAATAAATTATTACAAGGCACAAAACAGACAGTACGCTTGTTTCTTGCGGTGAAAGATCTTTGATTTTTTTCCATTGATCCAATAATACAGAACAAAATACTTTGTAAAAAAAGTACATAATGTATCCTGCAGAAACTGCTATTGCGCAGAGTCCTGTTATTGCCGCAATTTTTACCATAAGCTGCTGATCAAGATTGGAGAGCATTGCCCCTGTCAAAACCATCAACTTTGGCGTAAACATCATCAAAAACGGCAGACCTATCGCACAAAAACAAATTATCAATGCAAGGTACATACACTTTGGCATTACCTGCCCAAGTCCGCCAAGAGCCGTAATATAAGTTGTTTTTGTACGGAATTGTATGCTCGATATCACAACAAACAATGCACTGTATACAATTGCACAGGCAATAGCCGTAAATATTGCACCGTTAAAACCGGTCTGATTTAAACATCCCAGCCCTACCATAATAAAGCCTGCTGCAGATATGTTGGCATAGGATACCATCTTTTTTATTCCCTGCTGGCATATAGATAATGCGCCTGCATATATTATGTTAACAAGCCCCCATATCATCAGTACAGGTGCAAATAATTTGAAAATTTCAGGAAACACCTGCATATTAAATCTGATTAACCCGTACAGACCTGTGTTCAGAATGATACCTGACATTAAAATGTTTACGGGAGCCGCTGCTTTGCTCTGTATGTCAGGATACCAGTTGTGAAAAGGAACAAACGGAATCCTCAGCATAAAGCCTATCAGGAAATTTATAAATACAGTGACCTGAAACCACAGCGGGTAGATTTTTTCATCCATATTTAGTGATTCGATGTTTGCTGTCAGTACATTGCTCACTGCAAAGTTGTAATAATACAAAATCAGCATACCGAAAAACAAAAACATATTTGCCACAAACGAAGTAATTGTGAATTTTATCGCAGCACGTCTTGCCTCGGAGTTTCCCCATTGCGAAACAAGAAAATATATCGGAATCAATGACAGTTCCCAGAAAACAAAAAACAGGAACATATCCTTTGCGCATAAAATCCCAAGAACCGAGGACTCCAGCAAAAATACCATTGCATAGTAGAGTTTATGTTTTGAGCGGATATGTATCTTGCTGATAAAAAGAGTAATTAGCACAATAAATGTCGTCAAAACAACCAGCAAAAGTGCGATTCCATCCACGGCAAATTTTGCACTGATGCCAAGACTCTTTAACCACGACATACCAAAAAATGTCAGTTCTTTTTCATAAGACATTCCAAACAGGCTCGTGTCAAAAAATGCCAGAAATAAAAGTGCATAAATAAAATGAAAACTGGCAAACCATTTTGCACTTCTTCTTACAATCACCTGATGATTCGGAAATTGCGGAAACATTATGATGATTGCCGCTATCACGGGTAAGAATATCAGCCATATTAAAGATAAAAAGTTCATATAATTTTACTCCGAATTGTTCCCTAAACTTTTAATAACAACAAATAAAATACCAGTACAAAAGCCAGTATCACAGCCAGCCCGAAAAGAGAATAAACAAGATAAGACTGGTATGTGCCGCCTTGCAGTTTACCGCTCAAAAATGACAAGGCCCTTACTATCAGTTCTGTTATATTAATCACTGTTTCTACAACATATTTTTCTATCCAGCCAAACACCCTGCACAACGGCATAAACCATTTGTTCATAAATCCTATCAGCACGAATATTGCTGCCAGAACAAGAAGTGTCCAGCCCCAGTATGCGCCCAGTTCAAAAAAGAACGGGTTGAATCTGAAAAACAAATACAAACCAACAAGCGCAATCAGACTGTTTTGATACAAAATGATTCTGTTCAGCGGGGATTTTTCTTTTTTCTCAAAAGTTATGTAGATAAATGCCTGCATAAATTTCATTACAACAACAAATATTAAAAGCGAACAGAAAAATACAAAAACAGGTATGCTCATAAGAGAGTTTATGCTCGCAGCAATATTGTTTATGTTAGAAAATGCAAGTGCCAGATTGTCAGTCAGACTGTTGTATACGACGGCAAAGTACATTATTGTCAATACAGCAAACAAAAGCGTCAAATCACCTATTCTGTTAAAAATAAATGATTTTATACCTGCTTTTGATTCTTCTCTGTTTGAAAAGTCAAAATTTATTAGCAGATAACTGGCAACTCCTGTAATTTCGCAAAACAAATAGGTTTGAAAAATATTTGAGCTGATAAATATTCCGTTTAGCCCCAGAGCAAAAAGGTTCAGATAGAATAAGAGTCTGGGAAAATTTTCATTTTCACGATATTTTGCAAAAGCAATATTCTGTATTGCAAACCCTAAAATGCCGGCAGCCAGAAGGAACGATACAGATGTCCTGTCAAGAAAAGTTCCGAGATAAAAATTTATGCTGTCTAAAGACAACCACTGAAAATTTGTCGATATTGACAGATTTTTTATTGCGGAATAGTCAAAAGCCGCAATAGCAAAAATCAAGCATATAAAAGATAATGCTATGCTTATCGAAAAAATTGTTGTCTTTTCGATTTTGTAAGAAATAAGACCGTTAAATCCGATTATTATGCAGGTTATAAGAGGCAGAAACAGTAAAAGGTTAATATTCTCTATAAAAAAGTCCATTAATTCTCCTTATCTTTAATTTTTTCAACATCAAGATATTCGTTTGACTGGTAAATTTTGTATAAAATAACCAGTGCAATAATTGCCTGTACAACAGCAATAGTCAGTATAAAAATGCTCGTAATATTTGCGTTGTCCAGTGAGTTGTCACAATAAAAACCAAAAGTTAAAAAACTTATTACAATAGAAATCGTCATACTGAACAAGGACATTATTGTTCTTAATATGTTTCTTGATATCAGCACCCCGAGCAGCCCTGTTAAAAACAGAAGCATAACCAGTATCAAATAGTGTACAAGCCCGATATTTAAAATTGCTTCTATCATTGCTGCTCTCCTTTTTCGAGGAATATTTTTAAAACAGCCGCAGTTACAAAGACAAGAAGCAGCACAATGTGCAGCGGGAACAGGTGCTGTGAAAATTTTACGACATCAGTTGATTTTACTATTACAAAATTAAAAATGTCATAAAGAGAGTTGTTAAATTCTTCTTTAAAAAACAGCCAGCATAGTGCGCTGAATACACCTGCCACTATGACAGAAACACTTATCTTAAACGGCGAAACAAGCTTTAGCTTTAGATTGGTTCTGCCTATTTTTTTTAGCAGAATAAAAATATATGCACACAAAAATAATCCGCATAAAATCAACTGAAAAATAGCGATGTACTGTGCATTCAGTGTCAAATACAAAAGTGAAGAAAAGCATATTAAACACAGCAGGCTGATTAGTGCCATATACATCCTTGGCGTAAAGATAATGCCTGAAGCCGAAATCAGGATTGCAAAAAACAGAGCGTAAAAATATAAAACATTTGACTCCACTTAGTGCCTTCTCCTTAACAATACTATGCTATTTATTATTTATAACACATGACAATGGTGTTATAATAATAATGTTGTGAATTATTAAGTTTAATTTTTTTATGAAAAAAATAATATATCTTTTTGTAATTTTTGTTCTGGGGTTTTGCCTGTCTACAGGCGGTTTTGTGCTGGCAAGAGAAACTCCTGCCGAGTCGGAAGCAAATTTGAACTGTGTAAAGGGAGATAAAATTCTCGATTATTATGAAAAACTCGAGGATAAATCAAACGGCGACAGGTATCTTAATGCTGCAAAATATTTTTATTATCAAGCAACAAGGCTGGATTTGTCCAATCAAAATGCGCTTATCGGGCATGCCAGAGTAGCCTTGTATCAGAACAGACTCAGAGATGCAAAAAATGCTCTTATGATGGCATTGAATTTTAATGAGGTAAATCCGAGAGTGAGCTATTATCTTGGCGAGGTGTTTTTTAGAGAGGGTGAATACACTCAGGCCATTGATTTTTACAATTGGGCTTATACTCACGGGTACAAATATGATTACAATACAAATTACAAACTCGGTATTTGTTACGAAAAACTGGATGATGTAAAAAACGCAAAATATCACTATAAAAACGCAATAAAAGTAAACCCCGGTTCTGTAGAAGCAAAAGCAAGACTGGGCGGTCTTGATGTAGTCAGTGAAAATTATAAAAAACATGAAGATTACAAACAGCAGGAAGAAGCTGAAGAAGAGCCTATTTCGCCGGAAGATATAAAGAATTTGAATATGAATTAAAAAGCCGGTTGTTGTTTTTATAAAGATATGTAAATTTACTACATAGGTAGTACGTTTATATAATGCCGTCCGTTAAAAAAAATGTTATAATATACATGTAAGTAAGAAAAAATAAACAACAAGGAGACCAAAGCCGAGTATCAGCCGATTGAAAGGGCATTTAATAATATGAACAATGTGCAATTTCACAGTGACCTGGATAGGTTAATTGAAATTCTACCACCAAAGATTACAAAGTGTCTCAGCCACGAAAAATTGGACGACGTAATCGAGTTGGTTCTTGATTTGGGCAGACAGCCCGAAATAAGGCATGCCGATGGGAATATAGATTATCTCGGTGAGGATAATATTGTTGATGAGGATATAAAATATATCACGGAAAGAGTCCCCGAGTTTACGAAAGACAACCGTTCCGGAATAGCGGGTACACTACACAGAATTAGTGCGATACGGAACAGACAGGGAAAAATCGTCGGGCTGACCTGCAGAATAGGGAGAGTTGTCACAGGGACTATCGCTTGTATCAAGGATTTTGTCGTACAGAATAAGAGCATACTGTTTTTAGGACGACCTGGTGTGGGCAAAACTACAAAACTAAGAGAAATTTCACGTCTTGTTGCTGACGAGCTGCACAAACGTGTAGTCGTCGTAGATACGTCTAACGAAATAGCCGGCGACGGTGACACTCCTCACCCTGCTATCGGGCATGCAAGAAGAATGCAGGTCACACAGCCTGAATTTCAAAAAGATATAATGATAGAAGCAGTTGAAAACCACACTCCTGAGGTTATTGTTGTTGATGAAATCGGTACAGAAGCAGAAGCTCAGGCAGCAAGAACAATTGCAGAAAGAGGGGTTATGCTGATTGCGACCGCTCACGGGAATTCTCTTGAAAACCTGATAAAAAACCCTGTTCTTTCTGATTTGGTCGGCGGTATTCAGTCTGTTACACTGGGTGATGATGAGGCAAAAAGACGTGCCTGCCAGAAAACTGTTCTGGAACGAGAAAAACAGCCTACTTTTGATATTGTTATAGAAATTATCGACAGAAATACTCTCGCTGTTTATCCTGATACAGCTGAGGCTGTGGACTGTATATTAAGAGGCTGGCCGATAAAACCTATAATAAGAAAAGTTGATATGACCCAGCCTGCTGAGCCGAATCTTGTTGAAAAGATAAAACAGCTGGACAATAAAATTACCTCTGCAAACAATGCTCTCAATTTTAGTTTTTCAAGAGAAAAATATGTAAAAGAGGTCAAAGGTTATAAAAAAATCTATATTTATGCTGTCAGCCGTTCAATTATGGACAAATCTATTGAAAGATTGAATCTTAATGCAGAGCTTACAAAAAATATTGATGATGCTGATATAATTATTGCGCACAAAAATTTTGCAAAGAGCGGAAACAAGATTCTGAGTCTTGCTAATGAATACAGGCTGCCTGTTTATTATGTCCGTTCAAATTCAACTTCGCAGGTTCAAAAGGTTTTGAAAGAAGCACTCGGAATCAAAGATGACAATACGATAGTCTTCCATGACGAAACAGAAGAAGCTCTTGATGAAGCAAAAGAAGCAATACAAAAAGTACTGGAAAACGGCGAAGATGTCGAGCTTTCTCCGCAAAACCAGCAGATAAGAAAAATGCAGCACGAGCTTGTTGAACAGCACAATTTGAATTCTGTCAGCATTGGCGACGGTTCTGAAAGACATCTCAAAATCGTAGGCGGCAAAGAGTTTAAACAGGATATCGGCTAATATAGATATATCCTATTTAAAAAGCACACCTGTGATTAAGGATTTTCTAAAAAGCGGTCTTGTCATAAACAAGGGCCGTCTTAAGAAAAATCTTACATAGCTTTTGACGGTTGATGCTGCCTGCCAGAATTTTGACGGGCAGTGCCATTGAGTAAGTTTTAAATATTTAAAAAATTCACTTTTAAACGGCATAAATGAGCCGAATATCCAGGGCTTTGTCGGGCCTATGTAGTGGATAATAGTATAGTCCATTGAATAATCGGAAATATAATAGCAGTTGCAGGTCTGGATGTTGTATTTTGAGTCTATTTCTTTTATTTTGCCCTCTAGTGCAAAGTTTATGATATCCTGGTCACCATATTTTATTTCATTTATATTTTCGGCTGCATAATTTGCGAGTACTTCTTCTGTGTTTTCTTCTCTCATTTTTTTGAGGTTGAATAGAATAACACCTGCATTGACATATAGTTTGTCATAGACATCTTTGCCTTTTTCGTCTTTAATTGCTTCTACTCCGGCACATACATAGCCGGTTATATCTTCGTTGTAAAGGTCTTTTAGGCTTCTTCTTACTATTAAGTCACCGTCAAGATAAAGTATCTTGTCCAGCTGAGGAAACAAAGATGCTACCTTGAGCCTGTAATATGTGGGAATAGTAATATGCGGGCAGGTCATAACTTTTGCATACTGGCTAAAATCATAATTTGATGCAGGAACAAAATGTATATTGCAGTCTTTTATGGATTTTAGAGCAAGGATTTTGTCCTTGTTTTGCTGCGATATGCCTGATTCTATAATATATATACTCAATTCATCTTCTTTAGCCGCATTTTTTAATATCGAAGCAATGGCTGTCCCTGTAGGCATTGCGTAGTTATCGTCTGATGCAAAGCAGATGTTAATCATTGTTTGTTCCCTTTATATGTTAATCAAAATTTTGTTTATTTTAGTGTCCAGAGCAATTGCAATTTTGTAGAGGGTTTTTATGCTTGGATGTTTCTCTCCACGTTCTATGCATCCGATATAATTTCTTGCTGAATCGATGAAAAAAGCCAGCTCTTCTTGCGTTAAACCTTTTTCTTCTCTTAATTTTTTGATATTTTTTCCTATTTCTTGAAAGATAAAGTCGGTATCCAGATTAATTTCTTTCATACAACCTATTTTGTTGCATTTATGTCTTGTCTTCTACCACCTATAAGGGAGTATTTAGGCAAATAACATCAAAAAAGCAGATTCTTTTGGAATCTGCTTTTGATAGTTTGCTTTGTTAAATATAAAGTTTATGCAATAACCGGTGCAACATAAGTTCTTGCAGCAAGTTCACTGTCGATGAGCAGCAGTGCATGTTTGTCATCACCGATAAGTTTAAGTTTTGCACAAATTTCAGAGCAGTTTGCTTCTTCTTCAACCTGTTCTTTGATATACCATTGCAAGAAAGAAACAGCGGCTCTGTCTTTTTCCTGTTCTGCTATATCAACAAGATTGTTGATTAATGATGTAACGAGCTGTTCGTGTTTGTATACAGCTTCAAAACAGTCGAGCGGAGATGACCATTCCTGTTGAGGTTTGTCTATTGCGTCGATTAATACTCTGCCATCTCTTGAAATGAGATAATCAAAAAGCCCCATTGCGTGGGCATTTTCTTCCTGTACCTGTACTCTCATCCAGTTTGCAAAACCTTTAAGACCGATTTCTTCAAAGTAAGCTACCATTGAAAGGTAGAGGTTAGAGGAATACATTTCGTCTTTAATTTGTTTGTTAAATGCAGCGCTCATTTTTTCTGAAATCATTTTTTTACTCCTTCTTAATCCATCAAGACCGGCTGCCGGTATCTGTTTCTCCCGACTTCCAGAGTCCGTGAATGTTACACAATTCTCTTGCCTCAACTTTATCGCAATGGCATTTATATTTCAATACCGGTTCTTCATGCGGGTACAGGTATTTTCTTTTTACATATCTTTTGTCAGGGGAGTTTACTTCAATAAACTGGATATAGTGTTCGTCTTCCATCGGGTGAGGGATGGAGCCTACTCTTACCTCTAATTCTTCTCCGTTTTTTGAAACAACTGGAACATGTTTTTCTCCTCTCATTTCTTCATCTTGTGTTTTTTCTTTTTGCAGCTCCATAGGCTGTCCGCAGCAGACGAGTTTTCCTTCGCCTTCCAGCACAACTTCTACATAGTTGCCGCATATATTGCATTTGTAAAATTCTAGTTTTTTTGTCATATTTTTCTCCTGTGTTGTTTACACGCACAGTATATGAAAATACATTAAAAATGTTATTCCCTGTCTGTCTACAACTGTGCTATATTGATACAAAATATAAAATGAGAAGGAGAGAGTTTATTATGACTAAGAAAAAGGCTTTGGTTTATTTTGTTGTATTTGTAGTTTTGGTGACACTTGCACAGATTTATAAAACATTCTTTTTGGCAGACCCTGCCGCAAAACTTCATCCGGCATGCCGAAATATTATTGCACCATCTTGTCAGGCATATATAAATGAAATTTCTGCACAGAAAAAGTACGATGAAGCAGTGAAAATACAAAAAATAAGAATCAAAGAAAATGAGCAAATTCTTAATTTTTATAAAAGAAAAATTGTTGACAAATGTCTTTTTGAAATGACATCAAAAGAGGCTGACGAGTCGCTTATGGCTTGTATAGGTACTCGAAAAGGCAAAAGAGATTACTTCCTTTTAAAAACAGCTGATTTTACAATCAGAGATATTTTGATTGATTCTCTTGCTGTTTCACAGATTCAGTATTCTGAATTAAAGGACAAAAAGGCAGCAATTGCTACTTTAAAACATGCCAGAAAAATCATCAAACAAAACAAATATTTCACAGGACGTGAAGAAGCATTTAAATTAATAGACAAAGAAATGTCAGAATTGAAATAAGAATTATTTATACAATATTAAGGGCTTCTCTTATTGCACAGACCATGCTGCTTTCATCGGCAATCCCTTTACCGGCAATGTCATAAGCGGTTCCATGTGCGGGAGAAGTCCTTATTATATCCAGACCCACTGTCATATTTACCGTGTTGTCCATTGCCAGAACTTTTATCGGTATAAGCCCCTGATCATGGTAGCAGGCACAATAAACATCGTACGGCTGTTTTTCTTTGTTTAAGTATGGTTTTGCTGCTTTTACAAACAAAGTATCTGCCGGCATGGGGGCTGTTACCTTGATTCCTCTTTGTCTTAGCTCTTCTATAGCGGGGGAAAATTCTTCTATTTCTTCTTTTCCGAGTATTCCGTTTTCTCCGGCATGGGGGTTGAGCGCACACAGGGCAATGTTTGGCTGCTCTATTTTAAAATTTTGTTTTAAAACATTGTTTATTCTGCTGATTTTTTCAACAAGCAAATCTTTTGTGATTTTTATTTCTTTCAACGGAAGATGCCTTGTCAGAAGAAGAACTCTAAAATCACCGGAAACAAAAAGCATCTCCGCCTTTTGCTGAGTACGTGCCAGTTGTTTTTCTATGACTTCTGTCTGGCCTGAAAAATTGTGGCCGGCAAGATGCAGTGTGTTTTTTGACAGCGGAGCTGTCACAATGGCTTTTATTTCGCCATTTTTTGCAAGTTCACACGCTTTTGTAAGACATTTGTATGCGTATTCGCCGGCTTCTTTTGTTTCTTTTCCTGTATTTATCCATTCCTGCTTAAAAGGAATTTCTTCGATTTCATAATCTTTATTAAGCCCGTAAAGCAACACTTTTGACCCTATCAGGATAATATTTTCTTTTGCAGGGCATAGTCTGTTCAGTGCTTTTATTATTATTTCCGGCCCTATGCCGTTAAAATCGCCAGTTGTTATAGCTATTTTATTCATGGTGGTCAAAGTATTTTAAAATGTCGATTAACGTATTGGAGTTGCCGAGATTCCCTGATTTTGTCACTATCCATTGCGCTTTTGTGTCCATACATAATGGTATTGCCGGACATATTGCATCAATAATCTGCAGACTGTTGCTGTTTATTGCCCTACAGCATCTAAAAGAGGTTTCGCCACCTATTGTGATAAGAATCGCATCTCTATTGAACAGAACCTTTTTGGTTAAGCAGGCAAGATAATCTCCAATTTTTGATATAAATTGATTTTTGGAAAGTTCGTTGTCAAAAAGTATCTGCGAAATTATCTTTGAATCCACAGTAAGGTCAGATGTGTGAACAACTACCACATTGTCTTTGATAAGGTTTTCCGATACTCTTTGTACTATTTCGTCATTTACGCCTTCAAGAATGTCTTCCATTTTCAGGTTTATGAAATAAGTATTGTCTATATCATCGTCATCTTGCAGCTTTTGTATCTGCGCTGCAGTGCTTTGAGTTGCGCTGCCGGAAACGACTAATTTGGGCATAGACGGGATGGTTTTTTCCTGCTGGTGGTTTTCCATTTCAGGAAGCCAGATATTTCCCAGCACCTGTGCGCAGCCTGCAGACCCGCAAGGCAGTATATTGTGCGCGCTTTTTTCCATTGCCAGCACAACCTGCTCTATGTCTGTCACGGATATTGCATCGACAACAATGAGTTTGACCCCTTTTTCAATGAGTTCGTTCATTTTTTTGAGTATGGGGCCGGCTCCCTTTATAACCGTCTTGAGTTCTATCAGGTCAACAATATCATCCTGCTGGTTTTGGAGTTCATTTTTCAAAATTGTCGGGATATGTGATTCGTAAATAGGAAATCTTGGATCTCTGGCAAATTCGGTACGTTCTATGGGAATCCCTCTTAGCAGGTGGTATCCGCCTATTGTTGTTCTGCCTTCCTGAGGAAATGCCGGTATGATAACGGCTGCATCCCATTCTAGAACCTCCAGCATTGCAAGAGCTTCTACCGCAATGTGTCCACGGAGTGTAGAATCCATTTTTTTGTAAAAGTATTCCACGCCTAGAGATTCTGACAGGATTTTTGTGGCCTGCTTTACTCTTTCATAGGCTGTGTGTGCATCAATATTTCTTGTTTCTGTCGGAATAGCCCAGACTTGAGTGCTTTTTTTATTCTCCGGTAATATCTCCAGATCCAGCAGTATCTGGGTATTTGCTCCTCTCAGATGAAACTGGAGTGCTGTATCATCAGCACCTGTGAGGTCATCAGCTATAATACCGATATTATTTGATATGAACATAAAAATCTCTATCCCTGAAAATGATTTGTTTTATTGCTGGTCTGCTTTTGCACCGGAAAGCAATCTTAAATTTGTTGCACGTATAAAGAATCTTTCTCTGGTTGCGCCTGCTGCATCGTTCCATTTGCTGGAAGCTAGTTTTCCGTCAACGGCAACAAGTTTGCCTTTTTTTACATATTCGCCTGCAACTTCAGCGAGTTTGTCCCACAATTCAATATTAAACCAGTCAGTAACTTCGCCTTTCGTTTTGGCATCCCATCTGTTTATTGCCATAGAAAAAGTAGTTTTTACTTTTCCTGATTCAAAATATTTCATTTCAGGGTCTTGTCCCACACGTCCTACCAGTACTACTGAATTTATCATCAAATTTTCCTTTTTTATGTTTAATACAAAAATTATATTTTAAAAAATATAAAAGTGCCAATTTTTATGAGCAAATGTTAAGTTTAGTGATAATCATAATCTAACAGGCAGCCTTTTTTATAGATAAAAGACCCGATGAATTAACATCGGGTCTTTCCTTTGAGTATCTTATTCTCAAATAATTATATTCTGCCGTAGTATGCATCGAGATACATTTGTTTGATTTCTTCAAACAGAGGATATCTCGGGTTTGCACCTGTGCATTGGTCGTCGAATGCGAGTTCAACCATTTCATCAAGTTTTGCAAGGAATTCAGATTCTTCAATGCCGAATTCTTTAATAGACATCGGCAATCCGAGATCTTTCTTCATTTGAATCAATGCTTGTTGCAGCAATTCAACTTTTTCATCGTCATTCTTTCCGCCCAATCCTAATTCGTCAGCTATTTGACCGTATTTAGCCTTAGCATTCGGGAATTTGTATTGAGGGAATGCTGTTTGTTTTACAGGTTTGTCAGTTGCGTTGAATTTAACAACCTGATTGATTAACAATGCGTTTGCCATACCGTGAGGTACGTGGAACATAGCACCCAGTTTGTGAGCCATAGAGTGGCATACACCGAGGAATGCGTTAGCAAATGCCATACCTGCAATTGTTGAAGCATAGTGTACTTTTTCTCTTGCAATCGGGTCTTTTGCACCGTTGTCGTAAGAACGTTTCAAATATCTGAACAACAATTTCAAAGCTTCTAAAGAGTTAGAGTTTGTGAAGTTTGTTGCCATAGCAGAAACATAAGCTTCTATTGCGTGAGTAATAGCATCGTAACCGGAAACAGCTGTCAATCCTTTTGGCATTGTGTCAACGAGGTTCGGGTCAACGATAGCTACGTTTGGTGTTAATGCGTAATCAGCGATTGCATATTTAACACCTGTTTGGTCATCAGTAATAATAGCGAACGGTGTAACTTCTGAACCTGTACCTGATGTTGTAGGTACACAAACCATTTCAGCTTTTTTGCCGAGTTCAGGAATCATGCAGATTCTCTTTCTGATATCCATAAATCTCATAGCAATATCTTCAAACACTGTATCAGGTTGTTCATACATCAACCACAAGATTTTAGCTGCGTCCATAGAAGAACCGCCGCCCAGTGCGATGAATACATCAGGCTCGTAAGCTTTTACCATCATCATTGCATCATTGATAGTAGACAATGTCGGATCCGGTTTTACGTCAAAGAAGATTTGGTAATCAACACCGATGTCATCCAAAGTGTTTGTGATTGAATTTGTCATACCGGAATTGAACAAGAATCTGTCAGTAACAATGAATGCACGTTTTTTGCCTTGCAATTCTCTGAGAGCCAAATCCAAAGCTCCTCTTTTGAAGTAGATTTTAGCAGGAACTTTGTACCAGAGCATGTTTTCTCTCCTTTCAGCAACTGTTTTAATGTTCAATAAGTGTTGAGGTCCTACGTTTTCGCTTACTGCGTTGCCGCCCCAAGAACCGCAGCCCAGTGTCAATGACGGATTGAGTCTGAAGTTGTACAAGTCACCGATACCGCCCTGTGATGATGGTGAGTTGATTAAGATTCTGCTTGTATGAAGTTTCAAACCGAAAGCTTCAATTCTTTCAGGGAATCTGTCATCAGTATACAGAACAGAAGTGTGACCTGCACCACCAAAGTCTACCAGATCATAGGCTTTTTGTACAGCATCTTCAAAGTCTTTTGCTTTGTACATAGCCAGTACCGGAGAGAGTTTTTCGTGTGCAAACGGTTCTTCTTCACAAATGTCTGTAACTTCACCGATAAGAACTTTAGTTTCCGGATCAACGGTTACGCCTGCCATTTCAGCAATTTTTGCTGCAGGCTGACCAACGATAGCCGGGTTAACTCTGCCGTCTTTGATAATCAAAGCAGCTACTTTTTCTCTTTCTTTGTTGTTGAGGATGTAAGCACCTCTTAACAAGAATTCTTTTTTAACTTCTTCATAAACGTCTTTAACAATGATAACTGATTGTTCAGAAGCACAAATCATACCGTTATCAAAAGTTTTAGACAACAGGATTGAAGAAACTGCCATTTTGATATCAGCTGTTTCATCGATAACAGCAGGTGTGTTGCCTGGGCCAACACCGAGAGCCGGTTTGCCTGATGAGTAAGCTGCTTTAACCATGCCCGGGCCGCCTGTAGCAAGAATCATATCGATATCTTCGTGGTGCATCAATGCTGCTGAAAGTTCAACAGAAGGTTCGTCAATCCAAGCGATAAGTCCGTCCGGTGCGCCTGCTTTAACAGCTGCTTCCAGAACGATTCTTGCTGCTTCGATTGTGCATTTTTTAGCTCTCGGGTGTGGAGAGAAAACAAGAGCGTTTCTTGTTTTTAATGCTATTAATGATTTAAAAATAGCAGTTGAAGTCGGGTTTGTTGTAGGGATAACAGCTGCAATAACACCGATAGGTTCTGCTACTTTTTTGATTCCGTTAGCTTTGTCTTCAGAAATAACACCTGCTGTCTTCATATTTTTGTATTTGTTGTAAATATACTCAGCAGCAAAGTGGTTTTTGATAATTTTGTCTTCCATAACGCCCATGCCTGATTCTTCAACAGCCATTTTTGCGAGAGGAATTCTCATTTTGTCAGCTGCAGTAGCTGCTGCTTTAAAAATCTTGTCTACCTGTTCTTGAGAGAAAGTAGCGTAGATTTTTTGAGCTTTTTTAGCTCTTTCAATGATTAATTTCAAATCATCATGAGTTTTTACTTCACTAGATTTGTTGAAAGCTTTTTCCAACTTTTCAGTTTCGGCTTGTTTTTTAGTTGCCATAGTGTAATATCTCCTTTATCGTGAAATTATTCACTATTAATATAGCGTAATTAAGAAAAAATTTCAAGTGTTATTTTTACAATTATTAATATTCATGAATATTTGGAAATCTTTTGAGAATGCGGTTGTTTGTATATATGCAGTATATGGTTTTGCTTCTTGATTTATATTTTTTAAAATGTGATTTTTTTCACAATTTGCAAAATTGAATATATGTTTAGTTTAATTACTCTTGTTAGCTGTTTATTAATTAATGAAAATATTATAAAATAGCCCCATGGACGAGAACAAAAGAGATATTGTTGACGAATATTTTAAAGCAATGGCTCACTGTCATGCTATTGAGTGCCAGAAGGTTATTTTTGAACCCCTGACAAAAAAAGAATGGTTTTTTGAAAATGACAGGTGGTGTTATTTTGAATTTTTTTGCGAACAGGACTTTTACAGGCTTGTTGCTACGGAGCAAAAGGATTTTGACGGGAGTTGTCTGCTTCGTGATATGAGTTATGAAATAAAAATGCTTTTGAGTTTTTTTAGACTTCGTAACACTGCATTTATAGAAAAATCTATGTTCAGTGATTACGTAAATAAATACGAAAAGGCAAAAGAGCTGCATACTGGGCTTTCTGCAGAAAATTTTAATCTGGAGTTAAAACTAAAAGAAGAAGAGGCTTTAGAAAAATCGGATAAAATTGCCCGCAGAATTTTAGCCGGTTGTCTGGGGCTTATTGCAGCAGTATTGGTAGCTTTTGGTGTTTTTATTCTGTCGGCGTTTTTTGCACCGGCTGCTCACAGCGCATCAAAATATACTCCTCAATTTATAATGAATTTTGCTATGTGCAGAGCTTTTTCCGAGTCAAAATACAATATTGCCTATAATTCAAACAGTACATACGAAATTAAAGGCTATGCCCCTGACGGCAGCGGCAAATGTGTTTATGTAGAAACGCACAGATGGCAGAGGGGGACAAATGTTACAACCTGTTATTTTAGTGACAAACAGATACGAGAATTCTACAATGCTATGATAAATCCTGATATTCAGGGTTCTGTACTGGTCAAAGGCATGCCTGTTGTGGGGAGAAATGAAGAAGTTGTGTTTTTAAAATTTTTTAATGACCCTAAAACCTGCATAACAAAAGCTATTCCAAATTAAGTTATGATAAAAATGAACATTTTAAAATTTGTATCGTTAATGTATACAAATCGTGGTATTAGCATGTAAAAGGAGAGTAAAATGAAAAAGTATTTATCTGCAGCGTTGATAGCGGCAATGGCAGTAGGATATATTTCTGTAGGCGGTTTGAAAGCAACTGCTGATGCGGTAGAAAGAGGGTTTGTTTCTGTTACGACTTATGCAAACACAGAACTCCCGCCTGATGTTGTCGAAATCAGTATAGCTGTTCAAACAGAAGATTCCAAATCCTTGCAAAAAGCAACAGAAGAAAACAAACAAATTTCTGACAAGGTATATTCTGCATTGTCCTCAATGATTAATAAAAATGACGGTGATTTTGTAAAAACAGCAAATTACAGTGCAGCACCCGTGTATAACTACAGAAATAATAAAAAAGAACTTGTTAAATACGAAGTGTCAAACAGTATAATTGTCCATACAAAATCAGTAAAAGATGCAGGAAAAATTATTGACAAAGCCATTGCACTGGGTGCTACAAACATCAATGATTTGAACTTCTCTGTTTCTTCTTATGACAAACAGTGTGACGAGCTTCTTTCTATAGCTGCAAAGAAAGCATATACAAGAGCAGGTATTCTTGCTTCTTCCGCACACAATACACTGGCAGGTATAAAATCCTTGAGCGGTAACTGTTCTACAGCCAGTGCTATGCCTCAGTACAGAATGCTTGCCAAAAACGCTTCTTTCGGTGCTGCAGTAGACTCTGAGTCTGCAGGTGCAAGCCCGATTCAAGGCGGTGTAATAAAATTGCACGCAAACCTTAATGCTTCATATTTTGTGAAGTAGTTTTCGAACATATCAGACCTAACCGGTTTGAGCTGTGAACTATCACTTGCTTGTGCCGGTTTTTTTTATTTCTTTGCTCCATTGAATATAAAAATAAATTGCAAGAATAAAATATACGCTCCACATTATAAAAGTGGAGTATGCTTTTGCTCCGTGCATTATCAGTATAAACCACATTATCATAGACAGTCCGTTGACTATCATCCACAAAATCCACTGCTCAATGCATCTTTTTACCGTCAAATACATACCTAAGATTGAGAGTACTGTTGTTATTCCGTCACATACAGGGCTGCTGTCGTGTAGGTGATAGAGCAGTAGTATAGCAGCGGTGCAGGCTGCTGCAGCAATCAGACAGAAGATGAATCTTTCTTTAAGGGTAAGTGTGGTTTTTATGATTTCTTTTGTTTCTTTCTTCAGATGTTTTTTCCATTCAAAAATACCTGCAATCTGCATCGGAAGGTAATAACACATGTTTAAAAATAAATTGCCCCACAGTCCGTTGTCGTAAGAAAGCCAGCTGTAGCAAAAAGTGCTTGTGATGCCAAAAAGATAGCAGGAGATTTTTCCTTTGCCTGCTATTATTGTGTACAAAATTCCGCATACTGCAGAAATTACTGCGATAATATTGTCTTTTACGAGCAGTGCATTGACAAAAACTATTACAAAAACAATGGAAAGTCCTATAATTTCTTGTTTTTTCCATCCTTTTAATTCTGTTTTTATAAATTCTTTCAGGTTTATCAAAATTGCTGCTCTCTGTAATTTACTTTTTGTTATGTATGTTATCTAATAAAAATAGATGAAAACAAGTTTAATTACAAACAAAACTCATAATTTTAATAAAAATCAGTCCGTCAGTTTTAAGGGAATTTATAATAACAAACTTTTGTTAAACGGTTTGAAATTTGCCGCAAAAAACGGAACTCTTTTTTCTGCTACGGTATCTCTGGGCCTGTCTACGGTGGCAAGGCCTGTAGCCATTATGGCTACGCCGAAAACAGACAAAGAAAACAGAAAATTGGCCTGCGCAAAGTCGCTTTCTTCCAGTGCTGTCGGGTATCTTGTTATGCTTTTAGCATCATCGCCGGTTGCCCGTGCTGTTTCAAAGATTGACAAAGCTCCGGAAAAGTTTTTGAAACAGGCTACAATAAAGAATTTGCAAAACGGTGCAAAAACTCTTTCCAAATCAAAAAGCTATTCTTTTGCCACACAGTTGTTTAAACTGGGTGTGGGCTTTGTTATTGCTGCGCCGAAATCCGCTCTGACCTGTGTATTGATTCCGCCGATAATGAAGCTTTTTGGAAAAGACAAAAAAGAGCAAATTCAAAATAAAAACAGCCAAAAATCGAAAATAATTTCCTTTAAAGGCCTGTACAACGCTGCAACTGATAAAATAGCCGCAGGAATCGGCAAACTGCTGGATAAAAAATCCGTGCAGGATTTTGCAAAAAAATACTATGATACAAATTATTCCCAGCATATTGCTTCTTTGACGGATATTGTTCTCACGCTGTCTTTTGCACACCAGACAGCAAAGAGCAAAAAAATTGAACAAAGCAGGAAAAAAACTTTAATTTATAATGCTTTAATTTCAACAGGGCTGTGTTTGACTGGCGGTTATGCGGTCAACCATGCATTGGAAAAACCTGCGGAAAAGTTTATCAGGAATTTTAAAGCCGCAAACAAAAATCTTCCTGAACTCGAGAAGTATGTTGAGGGTATAAAAATCGCCAAGCCGGTTTTGATTCTCGGGATAATATATTATATTTTTATACCTGTGATTTCGACATTTTTTGCAGAAAGAGCGGATTTTAAAAAGAAAAATACTCTGTTATCAGAATAATAGTGCCGCTATTTTTGCATAAAAATTTCCGGACAGTCTTTTGGCAGAATTTCTTTTTTGCCTATAAACAGTCTGTCCCCTTTTGCAATAGAAATATGTTCAAAACAATCAAGAAGGTCTTTAAGGCTTCTTACTGTTTTGTATTTGCCGTTTTTTTTCTGCTGGAAGGAAGAACATAATGTCCACGTGTCATCGGCCAGCGAATAATGGTAATGAGTTTCGGAGTTGTAGTATCTGTGTTTTTGAAAATATGAGATGTTTTTAATCCTGCTTTGCAGTGACTGTTTGAATCTTTCAAATTGTTCTAATGAATAATCGGAGCCTTTAAGTTCTTTGCTCCCGACAAGCAATGCTCTTTTGGGGCTTTTTACAAAGCGAAAAAGCGAATTTATTATCAGAGGAAAACGTTTTTTGTTAGTCATATCGTCCCAGATGTGAAAGCCTTCTGCTTCGACATTCGGATTCACAAGCCCGCCTCCAGTACATGTTCTTATCCCTTCCGAAAAGAATTCATCCGCTTTTAATATGTTCGGGCAGCTGTGTTTAAAATCAATATAGTTTTTCTTGGGCATCATTTTGTAGACCGCACGGTCGACAAATCTGATTTTTGATTTGAATGAAATGTTATTGTTTTCCATATTAGATTTAAAGCGGTAAATATATTTTTTTGCTAAAAATTTTGCAGAAAAATTTCCATTAAAAATTTTTACAAGAACATAAAAATGTTCAATGGAAGATTTCATATAGCTGGTAAATAATACGACAACTATATATTACGGATATGCTCTAGTTTTATTTGTTCGCTGACCAGTGAATAAGGCAATAGTGTTTTATATGTTTCGTCTATTAAATCTTGAGAGATTGTAGTTTTTGTTGTTTCAGTTAATATTAACTTTAAATTAGCTGAAAGTTGACTATAATACGTCACAATAATATTATTACTTTTCATTGTTAGTTTTTTTAATGTGCATTTATCAGAAAATGCAATTGCTGAATATATCGGTATTCTATCATCAATTAATTTCCTTAAGCTTCTAATATGCGTTGCATTTTGCATAATTGGATTATAAAAATGTTCCTTATGACTTTCCCCATAACCTACTGGTAGCGTTTGTGTCCACATCTTTTGACACTCATGACCAAATATCCAACCACTATAATTTTTACTTTCAATGACAAATAGACCTTTAGGATGAAACATTATAATATCAATTTCTGTTGTTTTTCCGTTTTCTCGTGGCAGATATAAATTAAATAAGAATTTACATCCCATTGACTCAAATGGCTGTAAATATTGATATAAACTATACTCTCCTTGTTTACCACTATTCCAGAATACATTCACAAAAGAGTTTTGCGTAGTTTTATAATAACTACTGTTCTTATATTCATTATATCGTAGTATAAACTGAATTATAGGGACTATTATAATAAAAGTTATTATTAAACTAGTAAAAATTCCATCTTCCATAATTACTTTATTGCAACAATCTTATTTTTTCTTTCGCCAAGGATTGTTATTCGGATTTACAAGCTCCTTTCCCGTGAAATATGTTGCGGGGCAATTATTACCTTCCCACTGCCATTTTATAACATTATTATTTTTATCAACTTCTAATATCCTGTTACAAGTAGATTCACCACCATAAACTCCATATTGATTTCCTGATATATTATAGGAACTGTTTATCCAATAATATAGCTTTTTCCCGGCGATTGTTTTTTCTTGTGTCGGATAGCCCCAATGTTCGATTACTGTTTCTAAATTTTCACCAATCCAGCTATCCATAATTCTTTTCATTGTATCTTTTGTTCCGATTTCAGATGCAACAGTTGGATATATAGTTAATATAAATACGACTAATAAAAGCTTTTTCATATTTACCTCACATAATCAATTTTATCATAAATTTGGTGTTACTTTAAAAGACACATTCAAAGCATTACAAAGTGTTAAAAAATGTGTATGTGAAACTGAAAAAAACAGCAGCCTTAGAACCCTAGAAACACCTATGAATACTAAAAAAGAGCCTCATTTTGAAGCTCTTGATGTAAATGGGGCGGGTAATGGGATTCGAACCCATGTATATCGGAACCACAATCCGAGGTCTTAACCACTTGACGATACCCGCCACAATGTTGTTTTTAATTTTTGATTTAGCTATAACACATCTGTTATCAATCGTATAGCCAATATATCAATAAAAAAAAAGTTTTTCAAGTAGTTATTTATTTTTTACCCCGCTAAGTAGTGTAAAATTTCTTAAAAAATGATATACTATTTTCAACAGAAAAAATAAGGAGAAGACACTAATGTCAAAAGAGGATAATTCTATCAGTTTTGGTATGGGACTGTTGGCCGGTGTAATCGGCGGTGTTGTTGCTGCTATCTTGTATGCGCCAAAATCCGGTGCCGAAACAAGAGAAGAAGTAAAAAATTGTATAAATGAATTTGCACAAAAACACGCCCCGGAAATTAAAGAGGCTAAAAAACAGGCTCTTGAATCGCTCGATATGATGAAATACAAACTTGAAAAACAATATAATAAAATCAATGCTCATATCAAAGCAAAACAAATGGCAAAAGCCAGAGAAATGGAAGATAGATCTTACGATTTTAATTAACAAAAAAAAAGAATTAGGAGAAATATATGTCTACAGCACTTACTGTAAGTTTAATAATACTTGTATTTGTCATCATTGCTGCGATAGTTGCAGTTACTATTTATCTTGTAAAATTCTTAATGGAGCTGTGTCTTTTGACAAAAAGCCTCAATGAAACTACAGAAATAGTAAATAAAGATTTGCAGCCGATTTTGACAGAATTTAAAGACACAATGAAGAGCGTTAATGCTATAGCCAGAAATGCTGATACTCAGGTCGCTGCATTAAGAAAATTTGTTTCTGCAGTTATTGGATTTGTTTCTGTTTTTGCAGGAAAATTCAAATTCCTGTCAGGCAGCTTTATGAAAGGCTTTTTGGCAGCATTTAATCTTTTTAGAAAAAAATAAAATGTTATTATTTGTAAAGTTTGTATAATATCCGCCTGTACTAGTGTTTAGACAGATGTAAAAACGGGTATTTTATATAAATATAGAAGAAAATATTGAAATTAATATTTAAAAAGTAAATAGTCCAAAGGAGAACGATTATGTCAACAGGAAAATTTTTAGCAGGTTTTATAGTTGGTGGTGTAGTAGGAGCTGTTATGGGTCTTTTATTGGCACCACAATCAGGTGAAGAAACACGTGAAATGTTAGCAAGAAATTCTGAAGAACTCAAAAACAAAGCAGAAAAAACTGTTAAAGAAATTCAGGGTAAAGCAGAGGACATTGTATCTGATATGCAGAAAAAAGGCGACGATATAATGGAAAAAATTCAGGATATGATTAACTCTAAAAAAGAAGAAAAAGAAGCGTAAAAATTTATTTGTAAAAAAAGAAGCTCTGTAGAATATCTGCAGGGCTTCTTTTTTATCTTGAAATGATTGTTTATCTTGAACAAATTACTCTTGCTGCGTGTACACCGGAGGCAGAGGCCTGTATCAGCCCTCTTGTGACACCGGCTCCATCGCCAATGGTAAAGAGATTTTTTACCTGTTCTGTTTCCAGTTCTTTTGTTAGTTTTACACGGCCGGAATAGAATTTGACCTCAATACCGTATAGCAGAGTGTATCTGGAAGCAACGCCCGGAGCGATTTTGTCAAGAGCCTGAAGCATTTCTATAATAGCTGTCATTTGTCTGTAAGGAAGAACAAGGCTCAAGTCACCTGGTGTTGCGCATTGCAGCGTCGGTGTAATTATGCTTGCTTTGATTCTGTCCGGTGTAGAACGTCTGCCGTCTAACAAATCTCCGAAGCGTTGTACAAGTATTCCTCCGGAGAGCATATTGGCCAGTCTTGCTACGTGTTGACCGTATGCAATAGGTTCTTTAAACGGTTCTGTAAACTTTTCGCTAACCAGAAGAGCAAAGTTGGTGTTTTGTGTTCTTTTTTCTGCATAGCTGTGGCCGTTTACCGTTGCTATTCCGTTGTAGTTTTCCGCAACAACTTCGCCGTACGGGTTCATACAGAAGGTTCTTACTTCATCACCAAATGTTTTTGAGTGATAAACGAGCTTTGACTCATACAATTTGTCTGTAATGTGTGAAAATACAGGAGCCGGCAGCTCTACTCTGACACCTACGTCCACGGCATTGTTAACCATACCGATTTTGTTTTTTGCAAATTCTTTTGTGAGCCAGTCAGCACCTTCTCTACCGGGGGCAATAATAAGATATTCCGCTCTTATTTCTTCTCCGTCGGAAGTGACAAAGCCTTTGACCTGTTCATTTTCTACTATCAGGCTTGCTGCTGTCTTTTTGTTTAATATAGTGATTTTTTCGCTGAGAAAATCCTGCATGTTTTTCAAAACACCGAGGCTTCTTTCAGTACCGAGGTGTCTAACGGGTGAATGAACAAGTTTGAGTTCAGCAAGTGTTGCCGCTCTTTCAATTTCGGCAAAATCTTCTCTGTTTGTGCCAAAAACTTCATCTGTAGCACCGAATTTGAGATAAATGTCATCCGTATATTTTACAAGATTTTCTACCTCTTTTCTGTCCATATAATCGACAAGGTGGCCGCCTACATCCGGAGTGAGTGTCAATTTTCCGTCAGAAAATGCTCCAGCACCGCCCCAGCCGCATAACAGACCGCAGGTTCTGCAGTTCATGCATTTTTTTACGCCTTCTCTCAGCGGACATTTTCTTTCTTCAATTTTCAGACCTTTTTCTACGATAAGGACTTTCCAGTCCGGTTTCAGTTTCATAATTTCCAGTGCAGCAAAAATCCCTGCAGGGCCTGCACCGATAATAGCTACATTGTAGTTTGAGGCAATATTCATTCCTGATTTTTCCTTATTTTTTCCATACATTTCGATTGTAGCCTAAACAATTTTTAAATGACACAAATAATAAATCTTTTTAGAAAAAATTTACAAGTACTAACGCAGAAAAAGAATTTGTGCTATAATTTGCAAAAAGTTTTTATTAGAGGGGTTAAAATGCAATACTTAAATAATGTTCTGGAAAATTTAAAAGCAAAAAATAGCAACGAACCTGAATTTTTGCAGGCTGTATATGAGGTTTTAACAACAATAAAACCGGTTATAGAAAAACATCCTGAATTTCAGGCAGAAGCATTGCTGGAAAGAATCACAGAGCCGGAAAGACTCATCTCGTTCAGAGTTCCTTGGATAAATGATAAAGGCGAAGTCAAAGTCAACAGAGGCTTTAGAGTACAGTTTAACGGCTCTATCGGGCCATACAAAGGCGGTTTGAGATTCCATCCGAGCGTAAACCAGAGTATAATGAAATTTTTGGCATTTGAACAATGCTTTAAAAACGCTTTGACCGGTCTGCCTATAGGCGGCGGAAAAGGCGGCAGCGACTTTGACCCGAAAGGTAAATCCGACAGAGAAATTATGCGTTTTTGCCAGAGCTTTATGAACGAACTTTACCGTCATATCGGGCAGGATGTTGATGTTCCTGCCGGCGATATAGGCGTCGGTGCGAGAGAAATAGGCTATTTGTTCGGTCAGTACAGAAAAATCAGAAACGCTTATGAAGCAGGTGTTTTGACAGGTAAAGGTCTTGAATACGGCGGTTCTTTAGCCAGAAAAGAAGCTACAGGCTACGGTTTAATTTACTTTATGAGAGAAATGCTCAAAGAAAACAATGCTGACTTGAAGGGCAAAACAGTTATTATTTCAGGTTCCGGAAATGTTGCTATATATGCCTGCGAAAAAGCTCAGCAATATGGTGCAAAAGTTGTTGCGCTGAGTGATTCTAACGGCTCTGTTTACGATGCGCAGGGAATTAACCTCGAGGTCGTAAAACAGATAAAAGAAGTTGAAAGAGGCAGAATCAAAGAATATGCAAACAGAGTAAAAGGCAGTGTCTATACTGAAGATACAAACTCAAGAAGCATCTGGAAAATAAAAGCAGATATTGCTCTGCCCTGTGCAACTCAAAACGAAATTACGCTGGAAGATGCAAAAACTCTTGTTGCAAATGGTGTGATGGCTGTAGGCGAAGGCGCAAATATGCCGACAAACCTTGAAGCTATTGAATATTTTCTTGAAAAAGGCGTGTTGCTTGCTCCGGCAAAAGCAGCAAATGCCGGCGGGGTAGCAACTTCCGCTCTGGAAATGAGCCAGAACTCTATGAGATATTCTTGGACGTTTGAAGAAGTTGATAAAAAACTTGATGATATTATGTCGAATATCTTTGCAGCATGCAGTTCTTCTGCTAAGGAATACGGGCTTGGCAAAAATTATGTTGCAGGTGCAAATATAGCTGCTTTTGACAAGTTGTCAAAGGCTATGATTGCTCAGGGCATAATATAATTTTATAAAATTATTTTAAAAGGAGTTCCATATTTTCGTCTGTCAGTGGATTTACAAAAATCAGCCTGATAGACGGTGCATGTCTGTGCAGTGCCATTGTTTTCAGCTCTATACTTTCCTGCGGATTTATTGTAGTTGCAGCTTGGAGCTGTTTGTCGTATCTTTGTGCTTCTTGATTGGCACCGATGTTGCCTATCTGGTTGCCGATTAAAATAAACGGAACAGCGACAACCGAGCCGATTAAAGAAAGTGTCAAAGTAGGCAGTGCCAGTGCAACTCCGGCTCCGAGCGTTTCTGCTGCAGCTCTTGCTCCTGTGCGTTTTACGGAAAGGTAAGCTACTTTGCTGGTCGCATTATCCCAGATGCTTACGCTTTGTATTGTGACAGGTTTGTTATAAACATTGTGTATTATATAATCATATCCCGTATAATCTTTTGAGAGCCTGCTGTGCAGGTGTCTTGTTTTTCTTTCCAGTTTTATGTAGTCGTTTTCTTCTGTTTTTGTGAGTGCAGCTGCTTTCAGACACATAGAAAAATTGAGTGTCAGAATACAAATAAGTGCGATAAGTTTTTTTGTAATAATTTTCATACTATGTCTGTCCTTGAATTTCGCTGCATTGTGCAATTATTCTGCTAATGTGTTCGATTTTGTGTTTAAATATTTCTTTTATCTGGGCATCAGGATTGTTTGTTATTATGCCGTTGTATAAGAATGCCAGCATATCTGCAATTTGCTGCAGATAAATATACAGACCTTTTTTGTATGCATTATCAAAAGCCTGCTCTGCACAGAATAGAGCCTGCTCTATGTTTGTGTTTGCGTCTTGTGTTCTCAGCATTATTTCTGAAGAAAGGAGCTTGAATATTATTACAAAATAGTCTGATATATTTGTGTCATTTTCCATGTTGAGTATGGAATTGTTTACGATTCCTGCACTCATATCAATATTATTGTCATCTGCTTCTGCTTTGGCAATAAATATCCAGCTGAGATAAGTGATGTTTTTGAGTCCTTTTTGTTCGGACAAATCAAGAATATTGTAGAAAATTTGTTTAGCCTTTTTGGAATTTCCAAGATTTTGGTATGCAAAACCTATCATCAAATCGCAGAAGTATTCCATCTGGTGCAGATGCAGTGCAGCAGACTGCAGTTTTGCATTGTAGATATAGTTGCCGAGATTGTTCCAGTCCTGATATTTCCACGCCACAAGCCCCTGTAAAATAGGGAACAGTATCGTTGAATATTTGTCGTTTAACCCCTGTCGTGCAAGATTTTTGAGAGGTTCTATTATATTCTGTCCGGCAAAAAAGTCACTGAGCAGCACAAGAAGTTTGAAACAGGTATAATGCTGCGGTGTCTTTTGCTCCAGCTGCATGATATATTCTCTTCTGTCAGGTGAGAGCTGTATTACCTTTGCGGCACAGATGAAAAACAGTGCATCAAGTATTGCATCATCAAACTGTTTTTTTGAAAAACCTTCCGGCAAAATAGCCTGATTTATTGTTTTCAGGTCAATATATTTGAACAATTCTTCGCCGAGTTCAATGCATTCGTTTAACCTTCCGAGGTTAAAATATATTTCCAGCGTAACAAGGTTTACGAGGTAATAGTTAAGGTTAAAATCTTTGTTGTTCGGATTAAATGAACCAGCAGGCGTTCTTGAGATGATTTTTCCTATGTATTCCAGTGCATTGTTGTAATTTCCGCTAATCAAACAGCTCTGTACGAGTTTGTTTGCTACTTCTTTTATTTTCTGGTCTTCCTGCCGGCTTTCCAGATTTGTCAAAAGCATTTGTAAAAAGTTCAGGATTTTGTCCGGATAATATTTGTATAAAAGAGATGCAAGCTCTGCATAAACCTCCATTTTGACCTGTTCTACGGTTCTGTCGGTTTCTTCATCAATGACATTATCAACAAGGGACAAGAATTTGTTTGTGCAGTTTAAGTATGCACAAAAATCTCCGATTTGGCTGGATATCATTGCTATGGAATGCCATTGAGCAAAGGCTTCTTTTTTCAGTTTTGCAAATTCCAGTATCTGAGCTTTTACATTGTCAGGTACTGTAGTTTTTATGTATACATTTTCTAAAAGCCAGTTTGCAAGCTCTGCCAGTTCTTCTTTATCTGTGCATTCAATCAAATTTGTGCGGTACAGATTGTAGTTGGTGATTAAAATATCTTTGTCTTCAATTATTTTTATAAAGTTGTGGCTTTCTAAGTATTTTAATATTTTTATGTCATCTTTTATATTCAGTTCATGAATATTTGCAAACTGGTGTTTTTCTCCCATTAATAAGAGGCTTGTGTATAGTTCAAATGTATTGTCTGCACAGCGTTTTAGATGAGAGATTCTTTTTTGGACAAGTTCATTTATGTCTTTTGGAATAACAATCATCTTGTCGTGCAATACTTTGTAGCTGCCGTCTTTTTGTTCAAGCACACTGTCATCTACCAGATATTTTAGAGCTTCGTTAAAATAGAAATACGAGCCTTTTGTGTTTTCCAGAACTTTTTCATAGAAGAAAGAGTCCTGTATCTGTTTTATCCTGTCAATATTTTTTGTGACTATTGCTTTGTTAGAGGAGGGCTTGAGTTCTATTTCAAAGTAGTTTGCCGAAGTCATGAGTTTGTAAATTTTTCTGTGAAGAGAATATTCATCAGCACACGAAACAATAAAACCTATGTTGCCAAGGCCATTGTTTTCACAAAGGTATTTTATTATCTCAAGCGAGCCTTCGTCCGTGTTTTCCATATCATCAATCACAAAAATTGTTTTGTACGGGATTCCTCTGATAAAGTTTGTAAAGGCTTCAAAATAGTTGTATCTCAAATCTTCCGGATGGACTTTTGACGGAGGTTCCATCTTGAATAGTGCCTGAATATTCGTATCCTGTGATACTGCATTAACAAGCTCGGGATGCAAAAGCAAATTTGTTTCATCAATGTTTCTATATGCAAGTATAAGCTGTTTGAATAAGCCGTAAGGGCTGTATTTGTTTTCTTTAGGACAGCTGAATCGCACAACATTGTATTCTGAAAATATTTTGTGAATATCTTCTGTCTCAATCATTGAGAGTTTGCCCAGCCTGTCGGCAGAGCGTATCGAGATAATAGGATTTGTTATATTTTGAGAATGTATTTTTTCAAACTCATTGAGCAGTGTGTCCGCTTTTGCTCTCAAGAAAGTGCAATTCAGGCTGGAGAAGTTTATCAGCTGTTTTTCATCCGGCTCTTCTTCCGGTTCATAATCAACATTTTGCGGCAGTTTTACACTGTTTATATTAGGCTGCTTTTCTTTTTCGAGTTTTATAATCTGGTGCAGAATCAGTTCAAAAAACATTACCATCTGATTTTTTACATAAATTGCACTGAGCGACTGATACGGGTATTTTAGCTTTGTTGCCTGATATACGTATGAGTCTGCAACTACTTCTGTATTGTGGAAAAGATGCGCCTTGTCGTTTGATGAATATACAACGTTTATGTTAATACCTGATTTGTATTCCGAGGGTTTTGAATATACGTCACGTTTTTGCACAGCCATTTGTGCTTTGATTTCTATTCCTTTTGCTTCAAAGAGTTTTTGGTTTATTTCAGTAATTGTTTGTGCAACATAAATTGAAAAATCAATGGCAGAGCTGCAGGACTCTACAAAACTGTAGTCCTTGCAAAAACGGATGATAAAAGTATCCTCAAGTATTTGCACTCGCAGTTTTTTTCTGGCCGCTGTTTTTTTTATGAGAGTATATAAGTTTTTTTTGAACTGTTCGACGATTTTGTCGCTTTTAAAAGCATTTTTTATGTCTTCGAGATTGGTAATTTCTATTGTGAGTACGGCAAATTCTTCTATAACGGATTCTCTGAGTCCTATGCTGGCATTTATATCCATTCCGCATTTCGGGCATTTTTCAAATGCTGTTGAATTGAGTTTGCCGCATTTGTAGCATTTGTTTATCGTAACTGCACCGCATTTTTCGCATACGGTGTTTTTTGTGATTGCTCCGCACACAGGACATTTCAGCCTCAAAACTTTTTTACATTTCGGGCAAACCAAGTCTTTATCACCAATTGGAGTTTGACATTTGGGGCAATTCATCTAGATTACTTTCATGCGCATTATAAATTTACTCTTTAATATTATAATATCTGCAATTAAAAAGTAATCATCTTAATTATGGATAATAAACAAAAAGCCGACTGACACGTCGGCAAAGTTTTCATCATGGAGAAAAGGAGTGGAAGAGAAAGTATAAAGAGAATTGGCTACATTAATATAATTCCCATTATTCAATTTATATAACATATATTCTGTATATATTTTACATATATTTACAATTCTTTTATTTTCTAAACCAAAATCGTATTTTTGTGTACATTAGAGCCGAAATTTGCTATATTAGTTTGAGTAGGAGTATAGAAAAGAGAAAATATCATGGGGCAAACAATAGCAGAAAAAATTATTTCACAACACGCCGGACACAGCGTCAAAGCAGGAGAACTCTGTATTGCAAAAGTCGATGTAGCAGCAGTGCAGGATGGGACAGGCCCCTTGATGGTGCAGGAGTTTAAAAAACTCGGTAAAGAAAAACCTGCGAATCCAAAGCGTTGTATATTGTTTATTGACCACGCTTCTCCCAGCCCGAGAAAAGAGCTTTCCAATACACATATTGTGTTGAGAGAATTTGCTAAAGAAACCGGCGCAATTTTATCCGAAACAGGCTGCGGTGTTTGTCACCAGAGATTGGTCGAGTCTTTTGTAAACCCGGGAGAAATTCTTGTCGGTGCTGACTCTCATACCTGTACATCCGGTGCGTTAGGTGCTTTTGCTACAGGCATGGGTTCTACTGACGTTGCAGTCGCTATGGCTATGGGCAAAACCTGGCTTAAAGTTCCTCAGACTTTTAAAATTGTCGTAAACGGTGTATTCCCGAACGGTGTGTATGCAAAAGATTTGATTTTGCATTTAATAGGCCTTATCGGTGCTGATGGTGCCACTTACCGTGCATTGGAGTTTCACGGCTCTACTATAGAAAATATGACAATGTCAGACAGATTTACTCTTGCTAATATGGCTGTAGAAGCCGGTGCAAAAGCAGGTCTTTTTGTTACTGATGAAAAAACAAAAGAATTTTTAAAACAGCACGGCCGTGAAGACAAATTTGTAGAAGTCAAACCCGATGCCGATGCTGTTTATGAACGTGTAATAGAAATTGATGCATCAAAATTAGAACCGACTGTTTCTTGCCCGCACACAGTGGACAATACAAAATTGGCGAAAGAATTAAAAGATGTTAAAGTTAATCAGGTCTTTGTCGGGACTTGTACAAATGGCAGAATCGAGGATTTGAGAATAGCTGCAAAAATATTAAAAGGCAAAAAGGTTAATCCCGATGTTAGGATGCTTGTTGTCCCTGCTTCAAAAGAGGTTTATAAACAGGCGATAGAAGAAGGTGTTATAACAACACTGGTGGATGCCGGTGCGCAGATTCTCGGCCCAGGGTGCGGCCCTTGCGTAGGGGTGCATGCCGGCATACTGGGCGACGGAGAGGTCTGTCTTGCTACTCAGAACAGAAATTTTCAGGGCAGAATGGGCAATACAAAGGGCTTTATCTACCTTGCTTCTCCTGCTGTAGCTGCTTGCAGCGCAATAACAGGATATATTACAGACCCGAGGACAGCATAATATGCCTGATTTGATTGATACAAAAGAAAGTATTTCAAAAAACTTTAATACTGATATAGTAAAAAGCGGGCTGCCTGTATTTGTGTTTGGTACAAAAGGTATGGCAGAAGATGTGTACAACTGTTTTTCTGCTGCGAACATAGATGTTGCAGGTTTTGTTGATAACAACAGATGCGCAAATGATACGTTTTTTGGCAAAAAAATATATTCGCTAAATGAAATTGAAAAGTACAAGGACGGCTGTGTAGTTGTTATTGCTACGGTAACTTATGTTTATGAAATACAAAAGCAGCTGGAAAACAGCGGTTTTAAAAATATTTTGCCGGCTTATGTTCTGGAATTTTGCACCGGATTAAATTTTAAACAGAATCCTTCTATAAAAAATCTTGCAGCAGACTATTTTGAACATAAAACAGACTATAAAACAATACGAAATCTTTTGTGCGATGATTTGTCACAAAAGACTTTTGATGCAATGGTAGAGTTTAGAAAAACTTTTGATATTGAAGTTTACCAGAGCGTTAAGCAGCCTTTGGCAAAACAGTATTTTGAGGATTTTATTCCGGAGGTTTTCAGATACGAGTATCCGTTTGCTGATTGCGGGGGGTATAGCGGGGATACTGCACTGGGATTTTGCAGCTTTACTCATAATAAATATAAAAAAATATATTTTATAGAGGCTGACCCTGCTACATTTGAAAAAGGAAAAGATGAAACAGCGGCTTTAAGAGATATTGAATATTTTAAAGCAGCAGTGACTGATTGTGAAAAACAGTTGAACTTCAGTGCTGACTTTAATACAGGCAGCAAGGTTACAGAAGAAGGACTCCTGCTGGTAGAGGGCAAGGCTCTTGATTCTATTGTAAAAGAGGACAGGGCTTTTATAAAAATGGATATAGAAGGTGCGGAAAAAGAAGCAATACTAGGCGCAAAAAGATTAATCAAAAACGGTTCTCTGCTGGCAGTCAGTGCATATCATAAGGCAGAGGATATAAGAGAACTGCCAGAAACCATAATGAATATAAATCCTGATTATGACTTTTATTTGAGGCATTATACCGATACAGTTTTTGAAACGGTATTGTATGCCGTGCCAAAGAGTTGTTAACCGTATAAAGATTTTATTAAAATTTGCCTTATTTTGTTGACACAAATAGCAATTGAAAATATGCTAAAAAAGCCAGACTTATAAGGTGAAGAATTAAGAATGTGTCGTATTGGTGCTATAAAATCTAAAAAGTATTTACACCCGTCAAAAGCATTGGAGCTTATGCGCTCACAGCAAAAAGGACATGACAATTCCGGTTTTGCTTTTGTTATGCAGGATTTGGGCGGTGTTTTTGAAAATTATAAAGGCTTGCCCATATTGTCTATGGCCTGTACAAACGAAGGAATGCATATCGCTGAGGATATTCTGCACAGCATCGGTTTTGTCAGGGTAATGCAATGGGCGCCTGATGTGCATAATGACATAGAGGGTTTGAATATAGAACCAATGCCCAATTATGTTTTTGAGGTGTTTAATTATCCTCATTCTTACAAATATGCACCAAAAGAAGAAAAAGAGGCTCTGCTTCTCGATACACGTCTAAAACTCAGAAAAGCACTGGAACAGGCTGATGAAGGCTATGTGTATTCCTTCTGGCCGGATGTGTTGATGCTCAAAGAAATCGGCGATCCGAGAGATATCGGTACATATTTCGGTCTGTGGGACGAAAACAAAGATTTTTGTGCAAAAATTATAACTGCCCAGTGCAGACAGAATACAAATTATGATATTGTCCGTTATGCTGCGCATCCTTTTTTCCTGCAGGGGTATACGGCTCTGGCTAACGGAGAAAATACTTTTTATGAAAAAAATAAGCTTTTTCAGCAAAAACTGCATAAAGGCTATATAGGTTTTGAAAGTGATTCTCAGTGCTTTTTGTACACTTTGCATTATGTGAATAAAATCTTAAAATGGCCTTTAAAATATTTTAAACACGTTATAACTCCTCTTCCGTATGACGAAATACTGGCAAGAGAAGATTCCGAAATTTTGCTGAGAATAAAAGCCTCGCTCGCTCATCTGGAGGTAAATGGGCCGAATTCAATCATAGCAGTTACTCCTGACGGAACTTTATTTACGACCTGCGACTCTAAAAAGCTCAGACCCGTTGTTGTCGGAAAAACTGATGATACAGTGATTATCACATCCGAGGTTACGGGTGTAAATGAACTTATGCCTGATAGAGATATAGCAGAGGATATTTATCCAAATGAAAGAGAAATGGTTGTTGTGGACAACAATCTGAATATTGAAAGGTGGCACCAATAGATACTCGTGTTATAAAAACAAATGACGTTGCCAAAAATGATTTGAAATGGCAGATAGAATATAACCCGCAAAGATGTACATTGTGCGGAAAATGTTGTGCGGCTTGTACTTTTAATGCAATAGAATTCAAAGTGGAACGAAGAAGAAAAGTAAAAAGCACAGGCTCCGTGCCAAAACCTTCCGTAACGTGGGAAACTGAACCTGTAGTAAAACAGATCGTCCGTAAAAATAAAAACTGCGTCGGCTGCGGAATGTGTCAGAAGGTTTGCCCTAACGAAGCTATAAAACCCGTGTACAGCGACCATAACAGAATGGATGTAATATATAGAGCAGAAAATGCGGAATCTCCCAAAAGAGGCGGCCGCACAAATCTCCATACAGAAGGCAGAACACTCGATAAAATAAAAATCGGTCGTATCTCTCAAATGACTGACCCTTCTTTGGATGCAATGAGGCATACATTTGATGTTCTGGCTCCTTTTGGCAGAGTTCTTCCTCCGGAAAAATTGCCGTTTACCGTTGATGAAAACGGCAATTTGCAAATGAGCGACAAAGCTCCAAATACACGCTGGATTTATCCGATTATTATCGGGGATATGTCAATCGGTGCCTTGTCGACACGTATGTGGGAAGCTGTGGCAATGGCGGTTGCTTATTTGAATGAGGTAGTCGGGCTGCCTGTCAGAATGTGTTCAGGCGAAGGCGGAATGCCGTTAAAACTTTTAAAATCAAGATATTTAAAATATATGATTTTGCAGATTGCCTCGGGTCATTTTGGCTGGGACAGAATTATTAATGCAATGCCGGAAATGACAGAAGACCCTGCAGGCGTTTTGATAAAAATCGGTCAGGGGGCAAAACCCGGTGACGGCGGACTATTAATGGCTAAAAAGGTTGTCCGTCATATTCAGGAAATAAGAGGGGTGCCAAAGTCTGATTTGCTTTCACCGCCAAACCATCAGGGACTTTATTCTATTGAAGAAAGCGTTCAAAAAATGTTTTTGTCAATGAACTCTGCTTTTAAATTCAGGGTTCCGGTTGCCATAAAAGTAGCAGCCTCTGTTACTAGCGTGAGTGTTTATAACAATCTTTTGCGTGATCCGTATAATATTGTAGGCGGATTCTTCTTGGACGGTATCGCAGGCGGTACAGGTGCAGCGCATGAGGTTTCGCTCGATCATACAGGGCATCCGATTGTTTCCAGATTACGTGATTGTTATCTTGCGGCTGTTCATCAGGGCAAACAAGGCCAGATTCCGCTCTGGGCAGCAGGCGGTATAGGTATGAACGGAACTCTCGCCGCTGATGCGTTTAAGATGATTTGTCTGGGCGCAAACGGTGTATTCACCGGCAAACTTATCTTGCAGATAGCAGGCTGTGTGGGCAATGATTTTGGCAGATGTAATGCCTGCAACACAGGACTTTGCCCTGTTGGTATCACCACACAGAACAAGACACTTGTGGACAGGCTCGATGTTGATAAGGTGGCAGAAAATATTGTTAATTACTTTATTGCAACTGATACAGAGTTAAAGAAACTGCTCGCTCCTATCGGCAACAGCTCTCTGCCTGTCGGCCGTTCGGATGCTCTTGTCACTGTAGACAAAAATGTTGCAACAAGATTGGAAATACAACACGTGTGTTAGCACTAAAATAACGGAATATCAATGAAAAAATATACTATAGACAGTTTAAAAGACAATAAAAGACTTTCAACAAGAGAACTTTTGCAAATAATTTATGACAAAATGGCAGAAGGTTATACCTCTTTTGAAATTACAGCCTCAGGCCAGCATAATATAGGCGGCCCGTTGTGGACGCAAGACGGAACGCCACTGGAATTTGAACTTAAAAACCCCGGTCAGCGTGCAGGCTCAATGGGTATGCCTAACACAAAGATTACAATTGACGGTTCTGCTCCTGCTGATGTGGGCTGGCTCAATTCAGGTGCGGAAATAATTTTAAAAGGCGACGGCGGTGACACTACTGCTCACTGTGCAGCCAGCGGAAAAATTTATGTTGCCGGTCGTGTCGGTACACGTTCCGGTGCGCTGATGAAACACGACCCGAAGTATCCTGCTCCTGAGTTCTGGGTGTTAAAAAATACCGGCTCTTTTTCGTTTGAGTTTATGGGCGGCGGTACGGCTGTAGTCTGCGGGTTGGATTGTGAGGAATTCCCTTCCGTGATAGGTTCCCGTTCCTGCGTTGGTATGGTAGGCGGAACAATATATGTCAGAGGGAATGTCTGCGACCTGTCCAATGATGTTTATCTTGTTGATATAGACGAAAATGATAAAGAATTTCTTTCAAATGGTTTAAATGAATTTCTTGAAAAAATCGAAAGACCTGAGCTTTATCAAAAGCTTACTGATTTTTCTCAGTGGAACAAAATTGTTGCAAAAACTTTTGAAGAACGAAAAGCAAATCATCTTATACCAATGAAGGATTTCAGACTAAACAGGTGGTTTAAGGAAAACGACGGCGGTATATTTTCAGATGTGTATGAGGATGATTTTAAAGTTTACTCAATAGTTAATAAAGGTACACACAGGCTCAGATACCCGAGCTGGGACAATTATACACAGTCTGCGCCGTGTGAAAGTCATTGTCCTATCGGAATCCCGACCCAGAAGAGAATAAACCTTATCAAAAATGATAAATTAAAAGAAGCACTGGAGATGATGCTTGATTATACGCCTTTTCCGGCATGTGTGTGCGGGAACCTCTGCCCTAATTTGTGTATGGAAGAGTGCAACAGAGGCTATGTTGATGAGCCGATAAAATTTGATGCTCTCGGTATGATGAGCAGAGATGTTAAGATTGAGCCTTTCAAAACTACAAAAAATCAGTCCGTTGCTGTTATCGGTGCGGGTGTAGCAGGCCTTGCCGCCGCCTGGCAGCTGAAAAAACAGGGCTATAGCGTTACTGTTTTTGATGAAGACAAACAAATCGGCGGTAAACTCAGACAGGTAATTCCTTTTGAACGTTTGTCAAAAGAGAACCTTGATGCTGAAATAGAAAGAATTTTAAATTGCGGTATAAATTTTAGCCTCAATACAAAAATGACAGCAGAACTCTTTAGCGAGATAGAAGCTAAATTTGATGCGGTTGTAATTGCCTGCGGTGCGCACAACCCTGTTGTCCTTCCGTTTGAAGGTAATGAAAAACTTGTTAAAGGGCTGGAATTTTTGAAAAATGTTAAAAACGGTATTAAACAAAATATCGGAGAAAAAGTTGTTGTTATAGGCGCAGGCAATGCGGCTATGGACGTAATTATAGAAGCTTATAATTGCGGTGCGAAAAAAGTTACTGCTATTGATATACAAAAGCCTGCTGCTTTTGATAAAGAAATCAATCACGTGAAGGCAAAGGGTGCAGAAATTTTGTATCCCTGCTTTACAAAAAAAGTGACGGACGAGGGTGTTATTCTGAGTGACGGTACGCTTTTAGAGGCTGATACAGTGATTATTTCTATCGGTGACAGGCCGAAACTGGATTTTGTCAGCCCGGAGTGGCTCAATGAGCGTGGATTTTTAAAACTTAACGAATATAAACAGACTTTGAATAAAAAAGTTTTTGCCGCCGGTGACGTGATAAAACAGGGGCTTTTTACTCACGCTATAGCAGACGGCAACAATGCAGCTAAGAATGTGGCAAACTTTTTGAACGGCAAAGAGCTGGATACTTTTGAAAAAGCACCTATGCTGCCCAGAGATAAGGTGAAAACCGAATATTATCAAGGGCTTTCTCCTATGAAGGTGCAGCAGATTGATGCATGGGACGAAAAGGAAAGATGCATGTCCTGCGGTTTGTGCAGGGATTGCGAAATGTGTCTTGAAGCTTGTCCTGAACAGGCAATAAGCAAATTTGTGGATGTAAACGGCAATGTCGTTTATACCTCAAATGAAGAACGCTGCATAGGCTGTGGGTTGTGTGCGGGTGTTTGCCCTTGCGGTGTCTGGACTATGAAAGATAATTTTGAAAATATAGATGATTTGGCAAGCATTTAGTTTATTCTTAGTGTAAACTTTTTTAAATTTTGCACTTGTAGACCTAAAGTTTTTTGGTTTGTACTCCGATATAACCTTTGTAGGAATGAAATAAGTTAAGGAGTAAATAATATGGAAACAATGTGGCCAGGTGCGTATAGTTTTAAATTAGAGCTTGGTTCTTTTTTGAAAATGATAAGAGAACAAATTGATTTGATTCTCGAAAAAATAGAAAAATCTGACAAACTCGCTGCCCGTTAGGTCGCCAGCAGCAGGTGTGATAAAAATTCTGTTTGTACAAATAATTATTAAAAGTCGACCTTCTGCTTTGTTCTTGTAGTGAAATTTAATTTTTCAACCTGATACTACGCTTTTACATCAACTAATCAAAACTCAAGGCTCGCAACTCGGGCTGTCAAAATAGATTTTCTAACAAAAATAAAAAGTGTTTGTTATAATTACCCAGCCCTCAGACACACTCGCCCTGCAGATGTTTTGATAAGTTGTTGTACAAAGCTTCGTAAAAGGTTTCAAAATCAAATTCCACTGCATCAATAAAGAGGTGTAAGATGTTTGCTTCGGAGTGACTACGAAGGAGGGACGACGAAGTCGGAACGAAGAAGTAAATATCTTACACCTCTTAGAATCATAACAATTATCCACATCAGTTTTGTTGCGTAGGTACCCAATGCCCGAAAAGCAGAAATAAAAAACGCAATAAAAAAACCGCCGGAGAAGTTGAATTTGGCGGTTTTTTAAAAAGGGTTTGCGAATAGTAGTAAGTTAAACTTGTAAGTTATAAAAAATTGTTTAATAAGTCATTTATTCTGAGGAAGTGACCCCCTGGACCGTCTTGAAATCAGACGTTCACGAAAACTGAACGTTTCCGTTCACAAGGGGCAAAGCCCCGTCTGATTCCGCTTTTTGCCTGTGCCGGACTTGTTGAATAAAATGGACTTGCCAAATGCACAGGTTCAATAAGTGGTCGGAGTCAGTTGACTATATGAAAAATTAGCTGAATACTTTAAATGTTCTTTCAATGTTCTTTTCCATAACTTTTTTAACAGAATCGATTTCAGTATCACAAGCCTTTTGCTGAGTTTCAACCTGATTCAAGTCATTCTGTAAACGTTTTTCCTTAACTTGAATAGAAGCAGTCTTTCTTTCATATTCGGCTTCAGCTTCTCTGTCATTGTCTGTGTAATAAGACTGTGTAAAGCTGTTGTTACCGTTTAAATCAATGTCCTGTCCGTCAGCTGTATAAATCTTTAATGTGCCTCTGTTATAAGCTTCAAGAATTTGATATCCTGTAAGATTGTCAGATCTTCTGTCAGTTCTTGTAACTTCAACAGGTGTTGCATCGTATTTTTTCTTTTCTTCTTCAGAAAGAGTATTGTATACGCTGTCAGGAATAGATGCTTCACCATTCAATCCTTTGTGTACCATTTCAGTATTGTTAGTGTAAGTAGAAGACCATTCGTAAAATCCGTTTTCAGGATCGTTGCCTTCTAATAACATTACTTTGTAACCTTGGTCTTTTAACCACTGTGCGCTAACTTGAACTGTAGCTTGGTCAGTAGAAAGAGCATCAATGTGATAAAGAGTCTGATCGCTAATCTTTGTAGAATATTCTCTAGCAACCTGCTCAGTCTGCATTGCAAGAATCATTTCAGAATTAGTAATCTGTTGCGCTCTGTACTCCAAATCAGATTTTCTAGCTGTTAAAAGTAACAATCTTGCTTGTGATGCTGCTAAACCCATTTTGTTTGCTCCTTACTACTTAGTTTACTTACATTACTTACATATATATAAAAACAAAATACAAAAGCTATATTCAATATATATCAATATTGTTACATTTCTTAATAAAAATATCAAAAAGGTTCTGTGGTACTGCTTTTCAATCCATTATTTTGTGGTAAAATAATCACGAGAGTTAAGGAGATAATGTTTTATGACAACGGCAAATCAATCTTTAAAACCCCTGACAACAAAAATTAATGAAAACGGACATATAGAAATAGGCGGATGCGACTTAGTTCAGCTGGCTGAAAAATACGGTACACCTCTTTATGTTTTTGATGAACAAACCATAAGAACTATGGCACGCCAGTATAAAGAGGCTTTTAAAGCTTATCCGAAAGTTAGTATGCTTTATGCTTCAAAAGCTTTTATGACAAAATCTGTAGTCAGAATCCTTGATGAAGAGGGATTTGGCTTTGATGTTGTCTCCGGCGGAGAGCTTTATACCGCATACAAAGCAGGTGCGGATTTGAAAAAATGCTTGTTTAACGGCAACAACAAGTCTTATGACGAATTGCAAATGACTGTTGAACTCGGTATCGGTTTGATTTCCGTAGACAACTTTCTCGAGCTTGCTCTTCTAAATGATGTTGCAAAATCTAATAACAAAAAGGTTGATATCCTGCTAAGAGTCACTCCGGGGATAGAATGCCATACTCACGAATACATCCAAACAGGCCATCTGGATTCAAAATTCGGATTTGACTTGACCCAAACTGATGATGCTGTTGAACTTATACAGGATGAATACAAGAATTTGAATCTTGTAGGGCTTCATGCTCATATAGGCTCACAAATTTTTGAAACGTCTATTTATTATGACGAAGTTGAAGTTCTCTTAAAAGAAATGAGCCGTATAAAAGATAAATTCGGAATTGTGATGACTCACATAAACCTTGGCGGCGGTCTTGGTATAAAGTATACGGAAAATGATTGTCCTCCGTCAGTAAATGAAATTGCGGAAAAAATCATATCTTCAGTAAAAGAAAATGCGCCTAAATATAATATGGAAGAACCTGAAATTCATATTGAACCGGGCAGAAGCATAATAGGCACCTCGGGTGTGACCTTGTATACCGTAGGCAGCTCAAAACAGGTTCCAAAAGGCAAAAAATATGTTGCTGTAGACGGCGGTATGGCTGACAATCCACGTCCGAGCTTGTATCAGGCTGTTTATACGGCAGAGGTTGCAAACAGACCCGATGACGAACCTGTCGAGACTGTAACAATAGCAGGCAGATTCTGCGAGTCCGGTGATATATTGATAAAAGATATTCAAATGCCGGAGTTGAAAGAGGGCGATATACTTTGTTTTTATGATACAGGTGCCTACGGATATTCTATGTCCAGCAATTATAACCGTGTATTAAAACCCGCTGCGGTACTTGTAAATAATGCACAATCTGATATTATTATAAATAGAGAAAGTTACGAACATCTGGTTTCTCTGGATGTTATTCCTCAGAGATTGGAAAAATAAGGATAGAACTAAGTGCTTGGCGAAATTAAGGATATTTTAATAGGACAGCTCAAATTGCTTAACCTTACGTTTAGCTGGGTAAACGTGCTGGAAATCCTTGTTATAGTCGCTTTCTTGCTTCTTGTGTATCAAAAATTTATTAAAGGTACTCAGTCTGAAAAACTTGTTAAGGGGATTTTTATTCTCTTATTTGCGTGGTTATTTGCTGAAATTTTGATTAAGTTTAACCTGCTTATTCTGGGTGTATTCTTAAGGACAATGGTCAGCGTCATAATGTTTGGTGCTGTTATTATATTTCAGCCGGAAATCCGTAAATTTTTAGGATATCTCGGTCAATCGAACCTTTTTCACAACCATTTTACAAGACGTAATGTAAAAGATACACAAAAAGTCAATGTAATAAAAGAGCTTATAGAATCAGTAAAATACCTTTCAAAAACACGTACAGGTGCATTAATGGTCCTAGAAAGAGAAGATGACGTTAACAGCTACTCTGATGTAGGTACGCAGCTGGATGCTACATTGTCTACAGAACTCTTGCTTACGATTTTTCATCCCAATACCCCATTGCACGATGGTGCTGTTGTAATCGAGGGTGACGTTATAAAATCGGCAGGTGTTTTGCTTCCTTTAACAGAAGACCCTAAACTGAGCTGGAAATACGGTACCCGTCACAGAGCTGCTATCGGTATGAGTGAGGTTTCTGATTCTGCGTGTCTGGTTGTTTCTGAAGAAACAGGAGATGTTTCTATTGCACTGGACGGAACTTTGAAAAAGTATGATGATATTACACAGCTGAAAAAGGATTTGGAAATTCTTCTCGGTTATGAAGATGAAGATTTTGTTGAAGAAAACAAAACAGTCTTTAATTTTATAAAAATTAAAACAAAAAAACAGTCATCATATTCTGAAAAAAAGAATGACAAAATGTCTAAATAACACCATGAATGCAATACAAGAGATTTATAAAAATAAAATAGTTGCCGTAATAAGAGCAGAGGATTATGCAGAGGCTGTGGAAAAAGCCAATGCAATGATAGAGGCAGGGCTAAAAGTCTTTGAAATAACTGTTGAAAAAGAAGATATGCTCCCTGCAATTGAAAATTTTGCAAAAAGACCTGATATTACCGTAATGGCAGGAGGCATAGTCACATCTATGAGTGCTATGTCTGCAATTAATAGCGGGGCTGATGTTATAGTTTCACCGGTGTTTCAGGTCAGTTTGTTAAAATTTTGCCTTGGCAATAAAATTCCTTATATTGCAACTGTTTCTACGCCTAATGAGGCATACAATGCATGGAAATCAAGAATACCTTTGATAAAAATTTTCCCTGCAAAATCTATGGGGCAGGTTGAGTATATAGAAGATGTTTTAAGACCAATGCCCTTTTTGCAGCTTATGCCATCAGGCGGTGTCAGTCTTGAAGATTTTACGGATTATCTCGATGCAGGTGCTGTTGCTGTCGGAATGGGCAGATGCCTTTATAAAGGTGCATCTTTAAAAGAGATTACAGAGCGTGCAAAATTTGCGCTTATCCAGTTAAATAAGCACGAAAACAAACAGATATAGCTGTTGAATAATAAAGAATAATGCCTTAGGCTGATTTTAGCAGTTTTAGACGTCTGTATACGATACAGTGTTTGTCCTCAAAGAAATCTTCTTCATTCAGGTAAATATTTACATATTTATCTGTTTTTGACACAAAAAGTAGTAAGTAGACCTCATTGTTTGCATTAAAAATTGAGAGCTTTTGTTTAAAGCAGGATTCTTGCAGAAATTCAATAAAATCGTGATTAATACTGAGTACCTTTTCAAGATTGATGCCGATACGCTGTTTGTTGGCTCTTTCTTTGAAAAGTCGTTTAAATTTTATTAGGTCTGATTGTGATATTACATTCCCTGATATATCAACAATACAAACTTTGTCAACATCCCTGATTTTCATATTTCATCCCTGACTGTTTGTATACGTTTTCCCTAACATTTATATGATATCAGGTTGAAAGATTTATTTAACTGGAGGAAAGTTGATACTATTTACAACTTTGGTTGTATATATTTTTACCTTCGTTGTTATACATTTTGGAACGTTTTTGTTTGATATCTGTTATTTGCTGCAGATAGTCTTCTTTTAAAAGGTTTTTTATGTTCTCATCCAGTGTATTTAGTGCAGTTTGTATATTCTCTTTGTTAAAAGAAACCATGTCTTCTGCCATTTGGGTGTTGGACATTGAGAGTCTTGTCATATCTCTAAATCCGCTAGCCGCTATCTGCAGGGCCAGCCGGTTGTTCTGGGCTGTTTTCATAATTGCTTGTGATACAAGCATTGGCATGTGGCTAATCAGTGCTGCTGCCATGTCATGTTCTTTTGCATCTGCAAATATGATATTGGCTCCGGTTAATGTTATTATGTCCGAGAGTTTGTTTATTGCAGTCTGAGGTGTGTTTTTGTGTGGAGTGATTACCCACTTTGCCCCGTTAAAGAGTTCTTCAAAAGATGCATCAAAACCGCTGTTTTCTGTACCTGCCATCGGGTGTGTCCCGATAAAAATATATGGTCTTTGTTTTTGCATAACAAATTCCTTCAGGCTGCAGACATCAGCAACTATAGTGGAGGGTTTTACAATTGTTTCTAATCTGTCTAATATTTCAAGCGTTTTGTTCATCGGAGAGCAGACAAATACAATATCACAGTCTTTAAGCGTTGTTATGTCGTCAGAAACATGCTCTGTGTATGCTTTTGCCGCTTCAATTGCAGTTTTGTTTCTTGTTACGGCGATTATGTCTTTGTTTTTTGCGCTCAGACTTTTTAACAAAGAGCCGCCTATGAGTCCGAGTGAGATTATGCCTGTTTTCATTTTAACTCCAGATGTTTGATGGCTTTATTATAGCATATTTGCTTAACAATTGTTTATAAATTTGCACCCTGTAAAAAATATTGCAATAATAAACATATTAATAGTCTAACCATTCCTTTCTTGACTTATGCGGCCTTTAAAAAATCGCCGCATTTTATTTTTATTTTTTGTTGAAATTATGATAATATTAGATATATTCAAGGGGGAGTTATACAAAAAATGAATATATTATCCTGGCTTTTTAAAAAGAAAACAGAAAAAAATACACTGGCTTATTATCCTGATGCAGTCCTTGTGGCTTCTGTTTCGGGAGAGATACTTTATGCAAACGAAAATCTTTTGAATATGTTCAAACTGTCAAGCGAAGAGTTGTTTGATATGGAACTTTTGGATATATTTGACGGCGGGTTTAATTTGATTAGCAATCTGGCTAAATCAGCAGATTCCGCCATTGTCCGTTCAAAATTGAAACTGGATGAGGATTTGTTTTTTGAAATCAAAGCCTCTGAATATAACGACGGTGAAGAAAAAATAATAATTTCGATAAGAGATGTTTCGCACAGCCAAAAAATGTTGAACAAACTGTTGTTTGAGCATGAGTATATGAACAAACTTACGAAAAATAAAAATACTTTTTTGACAAAAATTTCCGGAGAACTCACCTCTCCAATACATTCAATAAACGGCTTTTCTCAGGCTATATTAGAGGGGCTTGGCGGTGATGTGAATGAAAAACAGGAAAAGTATCTGAAAATTATTAATACAAATTCAACAAAGCTGCTCGAGCTTGTAAACAGTATCGTTGAATACTCAAAGCTGGAATCGGGCTTGTATGAATATGAATTTAAAAACTTTGATTTTGTAACTTTTATGACATCACTTTTTACACAGTATAAGCTGAAGGCTGATGATAAAAAGTTGATTTTGAATTTTAATTTAAACAGTCTTGGCCGCAGAAATATTTATTCTGACGAAAGTGTCTTGAAACAAATAATGGATATTCTGCTTGAAAATGCAATAAGCAAGACAGAAAGCGGCTCTATTCAAGTCATAGTCAGCCATCCTGACAATGACTTTTTAGAGGTTACAGGGTTTAAGGTAAGTCCGAATACTCCGGAAAAATCTTATCTTATGATAAAAATAGTGGACACAGGTTCCGGAATAGCAGAATCTGATTTGAATAATATTTTTGACCCGTATGCAAATATTGATAAATATATTGCCAAAAAAGCCGTAGCCAAGAGTCTTGAGATGGGGATTGTGTACAATCTGGTAAGACTCTTAAAAGGTAAAATCTGGGCAGAGTCAGAGGCTATGAAGGGCAGCAGCTTTATATTTATTATCCCTGCGGAAAAAATTAGCCTGTAATAGAAAACAGCCAAGAGGAATTTGTATGGCAAAAGTAACTTTGAAAAATGTTATAAAAAAATATGACAAAAAAACTATCATCAATGATGTTTCTCTGGAAATAAAGGATAAGGAGTTTCTTGTTCTTGTTGGGTCATCCGGCTGCGGAAAATCTACTATTCTCAGAATGATAGCCGGTCTGGAAGATATAACTGGCGGAGAAATTTATATTGGTGCCAAATGTGTAAATAATGTCCATCCAAAAGACAGAGATATTGCATTTGTTTTTCAGAGTTATGCTCTGTATCCTCACATGACCGTTTATGAAAATATTGCATTTCCTCTGAAAATGAGAGGTTTTAAAAAGGAGGAAATTGCTGCAAAAGTAAAAGAAGCTGCAGAAATTTTAAACCTTACGGAGTTTTTGGAAAGAAAACCCAAACAACTGTCAGGCGGTCAGCGTCAGAGAGTGGCTCTGGGCAGGGCAATTGTACGAAATCCGAAAGTCTTTTTGATGGATGAACCTTTGTCCAACCTCGATGCAAAACTGCGTGTACAAATGCGTTCAGAAATTAAAAAATTGCATGAAAAACTCCAGACTACTTTTATATATGTTACGCACGACCAGACAGAGGCTCTTACTATGGGAGATAGAATAGTTGTTCTGGATAAGGGTGTTATACAGCAGGTTGATACACCCGAGGCGATTTATTATTCTCCGGCAAATACTTTTGTAGGCGGATTTTTGGGTTCTCCTTCCATGAACTTTATCCGTACAAAGATAGAAAACGGTACTGTAAAATTTAATGATACGGTTGTTTATTTAAATGATGCACAAAAGTCTTTGATATCTGATAGACCAGAGGTTATTGTAGGAATCCGTCCAGAAAAAATGGACGCTCTGTCTTCGAATTGCGAATTGACAGTTCCTGTAGAAATTTCTGAAATGCTTGGCAGTGAAAAGATTGTTTATTTTAATGTAAACGGTGCAAAATGCTCAGCTAAAGTTGATACACAAAAACAGTTTGATAAAGATATTACGTTGAATTTTAATACAGGCGATTTTCTTTTCTTTGATGTGCAGACTGGTAATAGACTGTAATATAAAAAATTAATAATACTTTCTTGTATTTAATAATAATATTCTTTGCGCTAAAATGTATGTGTTGAAAATTGTATTCAACACATTTGTATCGTTAGTAAAAAGGATATAGACTATGTGGGATTATACAGATAAAGTAATGGATCACTATAAAAATCCGAGAAACGTTGGTGAGATAGAAAACCCTTCTGCTATTGGCGAAGCAGGTTCTCTGGTTTGCGGTGATGCCTTAAAATTATATTTAAAAGTGGATGAAAACGGCGTGATTACAGACGCAAAATTTCAGACCTTCGGCTGCGGTTCCGCTGTTGCTTCGTCCAGTGTTTTGACAGAAATGGTCAAAGGTATGACTATTGATGAAGCTTCTAAAATAACCAATCAGCAGATTGCAGATGCGCTTGGCGGATTGCCGCCTCAAAAAATGCATTGTTCTGTTATGGGACATGAGGCTCTGGAATCAGCTATTGCAAATTATAGAGGCGAAGATGCAGCCACTCACTGCGACGAAAAAATTATCTGCACCTGCTATCACGTGACAGAAAGCGCATTGAGAGAGGCTATTGAGCAAAACAATCTTACAGATTTGGAAGATGTTATGAATTATACAAAAGCAGGCGGTGCATGCGGTCAGTGCCACGTTGCAATACAAAAAATTATTGACGAAATTAAAAATAAAAAAGAAAAAGTTGATATCAAGAACATGTCTGTTACTCAGCTTGTTTTGAAGATTAATAATGTTATAGAAAAACATATCGCACCCGAGTTGAGAAAAGACGGCGGGGATATAGAGCTTGTTGATGTAAAAGAAAATAAGGTATTTGTTTCATTAAAAGGTATGTGCAAGTCCTGCAAGTTTTCTTCTAATACTTTGACAAATTTTGTAGAAGCTTCGTTGAAGGAACATATCTCTCCTGATATTGAAGTTGTAGAGGTGTAATATGACAGAAAAAGTTGTTTATTTGGATAATAATGCCACCACAATGGTGGACCCTCAGGTCTTTGAAGCTATGAAACCGTATTTTTGTGAATTGTACGGAAATCCTTCAAGCATGCATGCTTTTGGCGGGCGTATTATGCACGCTGTTGACAAAGCCAGAGAACAGGTAAAAGAGTTTTTCGGCGCACGTGATGCAAAGGAAATTATCTTCACAGGCTCCGGCTCCGAAGGCGATAATATGGCTATCAGAGGCATATTAGAAGCAAATAAAAATAAAAAACATATAATCACAACAAAAATAGAACACCCTGCTGTTTTGAATTTGTTTAAATATTTTGAAAAACAGGGATATGATGTTACATATCTGGATGTTGATTCTCAGGGGAATCTTGATTTGAATCAACTGAGCAATGCAGTATGCGAGGACACTGCTATTGTCAGCATAATGTATGCAAATAATGAAACGGGTGTTGTTTTGCCTGTTGAAAAAGCAGCAAAAATTGTTAAACAAAAAAATCCAAAAACAAAATTCCATGTGGACGCTGTTCAGGCAGCAGGCAAAATTCCTTTTGATGTAAAAAATACTGATATTGATTTGATGACAATAGCAGGACACAAAATCCATGCACCAAAAGGCATTGGCGCGTTGTATGTAAAAACAGGAACCCTTTTACCTGCTTATATTATTGGCGGACATCAGGAGCGCGGAAAACGAGCAGGTACGGAAAATGTACCTTATATCGTCGGACTGGGCAAAGCTTGTGAACTTGCTCAAGCGGCTATGGATTATGAATTGCATGAGGTAAAAAGACTCCGTGACAAACTTGAGAACGGAATCCTTGAAAGGGTTTATAATGCCAGTGTAAATGGTTCTACAACAAACCGTGTTCCAAATACAACAAATATCGGATTTAAGTATATTGAAGGCGAGTTGATTTTGCTTCATTTAAGCGATCTTGGTATTTGTGCAAGCTCCGGCAGTGCCTGCACCTCAGGCAGTTTGGAACCGAGTCATGTATTGAAAGCAATGGGCGTTCCTTTCGAATCTTTACACGGAAGTATTCGTTTCAGCCTAAGCAGATTTACTACGGAAGAAGAAATCGATTATGTCTTGAAAGTTCTTCCGGAAGTTATATTTAAGCTGAATAAAATATCTCCGTATCAAAAAGAATTGAAAGAACTGGAAGCAAAACACAAATAAAAACGGACGATATACTTCATTTGGCTGTTTTTAAATAATAGCAGTGCATATATTCTTAATAGTAATAAATAAATATTAAGGTACCTTTATATGCCCCATTTTTTTGTACAATTATTGATTGTTGCTATTGCTGCGGCTGTACGTCTGTTTACATATAACAGCAGATCATTTAGACTCGGTTCTGCGGGTGATGATTATTATTATCGAAACCGAGGGGTGTTCGGTTGGATAATTGAATTTATACAAAAGAGAAACCGTCGTATAACAGCACTTAAAAAAGCACAAAATTATTTGCAGCCTTATGAAAAAATTTTTGGCAATTTGACGCTATCAAACAAATTTTGTACCCTTACTTTTTATAATAAGGACAAACGTTTTATGTGTTTGAGCAATGTATATGACAATCAGGGCAGAAAAATGATGCTGTATGCATCTGATTTTGCGCCTATGACGCCGGATGAATATTTTGATATGCTTTGTGATTCTTTTAATTACGGCACAAATTATGCAGTCGTTTATAATTTTTTGCGTTCTATTTCTATAATCAATGAATCTGTATACAGCGTCAATCCTGAGGCTCCGGCGAGCGTTGATATTCTGCCTGATGAATCAAAACAGACTGCTGTAAATATAAAAGAAAAAAATGATAAAAGAGAAGTAATAGACCTGACTTCTCAGACAAAATCGGCAGCGCAAACGGAAAAACTTACTGACGTAAATAACTGTTCAGAAGCGGAATTGACTGCTCTGCCGGGAATAAATGTTGTTTTTGCAAAAAAAGTTATAAATTTTAGGGAAAATGAAAGACCTTTTAAATCTGTAGAAGATTTTATTACTGTTATGAATATAAAACCTCATTTTGCAAAACAAATACGTAAAATAATTTGTGTAAATAAAGTAAATATGAAAAAAGTTAAAAGGGCTAAGTCAGAGAGGATTATTGATATTTAATGGAAATTAATGTTTTTAAAATATTAAATAAAACAGAGGTGGAAGGTCCGGGGAAGAGGTTCTGTATATGGGTGCAGGGATGCTTGAGAAAATGCGAGGGCTGCCACGCAAAAAAAACATGGTCGCACAAGCCAAATAAAATAATGACGGTTGACGAAATTTTTGAACTTATAAAAAAGCAGAAAGATATAGAAGGTGTTACTTTTCTGGGCGGTGAGCCTTTTGAGCAGGCAGATGCTCTTGGTTTGCTGGCACAAAAGGTGCAATCTCTGGGGTTGTCTGTGATGACTTTCACCGGTGCGCTTTTAGAAGATTTAAAATACTGTAAAGACAAAGGGTTTGATTTACTGTTGGCTCATACGGATTTGCTTGTGGACGGCCATTTTGACAGTAATCAATTTGATTTGTCCCGTCCGTGGGTTGGTTCAAAAAATCAGAGGTATCATTTTTTGACGGATAGATATTCTATAGACGATATCAACAAATATAAAAACAAGCTCGAAATCCGGATTGATAAAAACGGTTTTTTATTCGTCAACGGGATGGCTGATTTTGACAAAATAGAGAATGACCTTTGTTTACAGGTACCGGAAATTAAAGTATAATCGTACATAATTTGTGGAGTGAATATGTTGTTAGTAAAAAAAATATCAAATTTAATCAGAGCAAGGTTCCCTTATATATATATGACTACTTATGAAGAAGATAGAGCAACTTCTTTAATCAAAAAAATAGCACGTGAACCCAAACTCGTAAAAATACCCAGAGAAGTCTATATCTGGACTCAGACAAACGGTTTTGTTAATGAAGAAACGGAAAAATTTGTTACTAATACGGAAAATCCCCTAAAGGCGCTGGACTTTGTACAGAACCATGAAAAAGATTCCGTATTTATTTTTTACGATATGCATGTTTTCTTTGGTGTAAAGAACAGGAATCCTGATTTTGAACTGGTTAGAAAACTTAGAGATTTGCTGCCTTTTTTGAAGACAGGTCAGGCTCGAAAAAATGTGTTTTTTATTTCGCCTGAGCTTGTTATTCCGGAAACTCTTCAAAAAGATATGACAATATGCAATTTCCCTCTGCCTACTATGGAAGAGATAAAGAAAAAATTGGATTCTATGATTTTGCAAAATAAGTCTGTAAAATCAGATACTTTGACGGAAGACGATAAAGAAAAACTGTGCAAAGCCGCACTCGGTCTGACTCTGCAGGAAACAGAAAATGCATTTGCCCTTGCAATGGTAAATGATGCAAAAATTACCGTTGATGATATAAAAATCATTATGGAAGAAAAAATGCAGGTTATAAAAAAGACCGGTATTCTTGAGTTTGTGCAGTCAGACTTAAATATATATGATATCGGCGGTCTTGATAATTTAAAAAGCTGGCTGAAAAAGAGAAACAATTCTTGGTCGGAAAAAGCTAAAAAATATTGCCTGCCTGCACCTAAAGGGGTTCTTATTACCGGTGTTCCTGGCTGCGGAAAGAGCCTTACTGCAAAAGCAATGAGCCAGATTTGGAAACTACCTTTGCTCAGATTGGATTTGGGCAAAATTTTTAGCGGACTAGTCGGAAGCTCTGAAGAAAATATGCGCCGTGCAATTGCTACTGCAGAGGCAGTTGCTCCCTCTATACTGTGGGTTGATGAGATAGAAAAGGGCCTGAGCGGTGTAAATTCCAGCAATGACAGCGGTGTTTCTTCAAGGATTTTCGGGCAGTTTTTAACTTGGATGCAGGAAAAAGAAGCACCGGTCTTTGTTATTGCTACTGCTAACAATATTCATAATCTGCCTCCGGAGCTGCTTAGAAAAGGCAGGTTCGATGAAATTTTCTTTGTTGATATTCCTACTGTGAATGAAAGAAAAGAAATCTTTAAACTCCATTTGACAAAAAGGTTGAAGAATCCAGAGATTTCTTCTCAGATAAATCTTGATGATGCTCTGATAACAAAACTGGCGGAAATGACAGAAGGGTTTATCGGTGCAGAAATTGAGCAGGTAGTTATTTCTGCTCTATATGAGGCGTTTTTTGAAAATCGTGCTTTGGAATTTAAAGATTTGGAAAAAACAATTAAAAATACAGTGCCTTTGTCCACGACCCAGAAGGAGCAGATTCTTTCTCTTCGTCAATGGGCAAATGTACGTGCTGTTGCAGCAACCAAAAAAGAAGACTTGTCACAGTATAAAGACACTGCAGCGGCAGAAGATATTAATAATATAGAAAAGTCACGTGGTGGCAGAGCTTTAGATTTTTAGGAGAACGATATGTCCTGTACAATTAGTGCATTACCTTTTCTTTTACTTTTTTCGGCATTGACTGCAGCTGCAGACAATTCAGCTTCTTCCCGTGTAATTAATAATGAAGAAATCGAAAGAAAAATGCAGGCTCACATAAACAGTGTTCAGGGAGAGGCAGCGGAAGAGCTTACTCCGGTTCAGCTTGCACAATTAAAAAGAGAATACAAAACCGTATTTATGGACAAGGATGTTTTGATAAAAACTCTTGAAGAATACGGTCTTATTGATTTTACTCAAGACGGTGAAACAATAAGCGCAAGAGTGGATAATTTTAATATGATTTTCTACAGACAGGAGCTTACACAGCCTTATTATCTTCGTGTTTACAGCGTGACGAGCTGTGATGAAGCGACTCTGATTAATGATTTGAATACAGAGTATGCTCTCAATGTTCAGGAAGAAACTTATATGAAAATAAAAGAACGAATCTCAAATAAGAATTTAAAAATTGATAATGAAGAAATTCTTGAGGATGATTCTATTGTTTTGACAATAAATATTGATTAATCTTTTAAGGAAAAATTATTATGGCAGAAAAACAGATAAAAATAAAACTATTACCTGACGGCACAGTGCAGATGCATACAGAAGGCATCAAGGGCAAAAGTTGTATTGATTATGCAAAAATGCTGGAAGAAATCGCTGATGTAAAAATCACATCTCAAGAGTTTACTCCTGAGTATTATGAATCAGAAATTTATGAAACTCAGGACAATAATTTGTATAACAGAGAATAATTTATCCTGTCAGGTAATTGAAAAGTATCCGATAAAAAGCCCTGCCTTTTTTTGTTTGGCAGGGCTTTTTGATTTTTATTTGTAATTGATTAGTACAATTTGTATTTGATAACAGTATTGTTACCCTGTTCTGTAATGTACATATAATTACCTTTGATAATCAGGTAATACGGGTTTGTGATTTTTGTCATAAATGTATAAACCTGACCGGCTTTGTTGATTTTTAAGATGTTGTTTTTTGCGTAGTTCGCAACATACAGGTTGTCCATAGAGTCAAAAGCAAGACCTATAGGGCCGCCCAGCTGAGGAGCTTTTGAATAAAGCTGTGTTTGGCCGTTAGGCATAATTTTGTAGATACTGTTGTCTGTGTAGCTTGCTACATACAAAATGCCTCTTGAGTCCATAGCAAGACCTGTCGGGCCGGAAAATTTGTCAACAACACTTCTGTATGCATCGTTTGCTGTATTTACATTGGCAAGAGCATTTTTTGCAGCAGCTTTTTGAGATGCTACAACTATCTGATTTTTAAGGTTTTTAGCTTTGCTGTAGAGGTCGTCTTTTTCATTTATTTTTGTTATGTAGAACAAAGCTCTTTCATAGTTGTTGAGTTTGTAATATAGTTCTGCCAGTTTTAAGACAGTTTCTTTATCATTCGGGTCAAGCTGGTTTATCTTGGAATAGCAAGAAATTGCAGACTGGTAGCTTTTTAAATATTCAAACAAAGCACCCATATTGTAATATGCATCTACAAAATCAGGGTCTTTTGCAACAGCCTGTTTGAAAGAGTCAATTGCTTTTCCGTATTCGCCTCTTGAATAATAATCAAGACCTTCGTTGTAATACATAGCACCTTCTGTTGAATAAGCAAAAGTTGCATTTGCACCTGCACCGAGTAAAAGGGTTAAACCTAATAAAATAAATAATTTTTTCATATTCTCTCCAATTCTACTTCTTAAAGATTGGGTTGTCTTTGATTGTCTTTGACTGCCTGCTCAAAATTATAAGCCATATTGAACAATTTTTCTTCTTTTAATACAGGCGCAAGAATTTGAAGCCCGATAGGCATTCCGTCAGAATCATATCCGCAAGGCAGGCTCATGCCCGGAATTCCGGCGAGGTTTGCACTGATTGTTCCGATGTCTGTCAGATACATGCTGAGAGGGTCTTCTACTTTAGAACCTATTTCAAAAGCTGTATTCGGACATGTCGGAGAAATCAGGATATCAACTTTTTCAAAAGCTTTGTCAAAATCGTTTTTGATTAATCTTCTTAACTGCTGTGCTTTTTTGTAATAAGCATCATAGTATCCTGCACTCAGAGCGTATGTTCCGAGCATAATTCTTCTTTTTACTTCATCGCCAAAGCCTTCTGCTCTGGTTTTTGTGTACATTTCAAGAAGATTTTTTGCATCTTTTGTTCTGTGGCCGTATTTTACACCGTCAAATCTTGCAAGGTTAGAGCTGGCTTCTGCTGTTGCAAGGATGTAATAAACGCCTATAGAATATTTTAAAAGCGGCAATGAAATTTCTACAATTTCGGCACCGAGATTTTTGTAAGTCGAAATAGCATCTTCCACTGCTTTTTTTACATCAGCAGAAACGCCTTCACCCAGCAATTCTTTAATTACACCTACTTTTGCACCTTTTATGTCCTGTGTCAGAGCTTTGCTAAATTCCGGTACGGGAATATCCAGTGAAGTAGAGTCGTGTGTATCGTGGCCGCTAATTGCTTCTAACAGCAATGCACAATCTTCTACGCTTCTTGCAAAGGGACCAATCTGGTCTAAAGAAGAAGCAAACGCAATCAATCCGTATCTGGAAACTCTTCCGTAGGTCGGTTTCATACCGACAATACCGCAGAAACTAGCCGGCAGACGGATACTTCCGCCTGTGTCAGACCCGAGAGAGATTGTTGCTTCATAACCTGCAACAGATGCTGCAGAACCGCCGGAGCTGCCGCCGGGGACTTTGTTTGTGTCCCAGGGGTTTCTTGTTATTTTAAATGCAGAGTTTTCTGTTGAAGAACCCATTGCAAATTCGTCAAGGTTAACCTTTCCCAAAATCGGGATAAGATTTTCTTTTAACTTTGTTACAACAGTTGCATCATAAGGAGAAACAAAGTTTTCCAGTATTTTGCTTGAGGCTGTTGTTTTTGTGTCTTTTAAATTTATGTTGTCTTTTAATGCAAGCGGAATACCTGCCAGCGGGGGCAGTTTTTCGCCTGCTGCTATTTTTTTGTCAACTTCTTTTGCTGTTGCGAGTGCCTGTTCTTTGCATAAAGAATTGAACGCACCGAGTTTGCCGTCAACTTCTTCTATTCTTTCGTATTCGGCATTAACAAGATCTACCGCAGAGATTTCTTTGTTTAAAAGAGCTGCACGCTGTTCTTTTGCGGTTTGTTTTAATAATTCCTTCATACTTCTCTATATTTGCCTCTGTTTACTATTTTCAAATTTTAATTATATGAATAATTATACTTCAAAAATAAGTTAGTGTTTAAGGTATACGATATTTTTACATTAATTGTAAATAAATGTTAAAATCTCATTCAAAATCTTAAAGAACATCTCTAAATATTCCGATAAATATAATGTAACAAAAGGAGTATTATCTTATGGGAATGTCTGCTTCACAGGCACGCTATCTATGTCTGACTGCAAGAAAGAATAACGTAGAATTTCAAATACAACAATTGACCCAGCAAAAGTTAATGTTGGCAAACCAGATTGATACAGAGGCAAATCTGTGGAGCGATGGCATGAATATCCAGCATCTTTATTATGATCCAAATGGATCTGGCTCTGCTACTACTGATTTACCAAGATTGAGCTATCAAATTGTTACGGGCAATGAAGAAGGCCAGCTCGGTATGAAGGTAAGAGATTCTTACGGCAGAGAAGTTGTTACAGAACTCCCGGATCCGCTGCCGGAAGGAAAAACAGTTGCCGATTACGTGGTAGAGCCTTATGCTACTCAGGCTGATTATTTTGAAAACAACCTGAAAACAGGCAACTGGTTTATTCAACAATACACCCAAGAAGGCAACTGGGCTGATGTTTCTATAGCCGGCTCTTCCTTTATTTATCAGGGTGTTGACGAAGGCGATTATAAAATTGCTAATGCTGAATATGATGCTACCGTAGAAAAATTGGAACGTATTGACAAGAAATTCGATACTCAGATTCAGCAGCTTTCTACTGAACAAAAAGCTATAGAAACAGAAATGGATTCTGTTAAAAAAGTTATTGATAAAAACATTGAAGAAACATTTAAAACTTTCGGTTAATCCCTATAGTTTTTTATGAGTTGTCACACTGTTTGTTTTAAGTTTTTTATCCATTCACCAACAGCATCGCACAATACATATTCACCGACCTGACGGTTTGTTTCTGTAAGAACTTTTTTGTTTAATGCTTTATCAAGGAGATTTATGTCAGTTTTGTTTTTATTAATCCAATCCAACTTAATCATTGTTTCGATGGCTATTATGCTTCTGGCTCTCATATCAGCAGCCGTCAATTTTACGGTAAGAACTTCTTTTGTCCGTGTGTTAGTTATGCACAATATGCCTCCGGCTCCGGCTTTTGCAATCAGGTCTTGATTGAGTTCCATAATTTGAGTGTCAGGTCTGTCTTTTCCGCCGATAAGATATGGATTGTGCTGAATTGAATTCTTTATATCAGGATATTCTTCAGTGCAAAATAAATTGTAAAAACCTCTGGTTAATCCCTCGAGAGAAGTCGCCCAGATAGGTGCGCCGCATCCGTCTAAGGTAGCAGGCAGTTCGGTTTCTTCTTCGCAAAGGGTTTGTATTTTTTTGTAAATCATTTGCTGAAGCGGGTGATTTATATCAAGATAATTTTTTGTATCCCAGCCCATTTGTCTGCATATAGCCAGCATAAGAGTATGTTTGCCTGAACAGTTGTTGTGCAGAGGCGAATAAACTTCAAATTTTTTCTGCTCTTCTTTATTCAAAGGCTCAATCGCCGGACAGAGCAGGTCTTTTTCCGTAAGGTTTGCTTTTTTTAATATGCCTCTTAAAATTTCAAGATGGACAGGTTCTCCTGTATGAGAAGCACAGCAGACCGCTATTTCTTTTTCTGACAGATTATAATAATCTTTTGTTCTTAAGTCCTGTATAATACTCGCCTGCAGAGGCTTTGCACAGGAACGATGAAAAAACGGATAACGCTGAGTTTCTCCGTAGCTGTGTATATTTTTGTTTTTATCGCAAAAAATTATATAGCCGTAAAACTCGAGTTCAACAAGGCTGTTACGTATTTCTTGTAATAAAATGGCGGATTTTAATTTCATAATCTGTTATTGCGGTTTATGCTTATTTTGTATGTTAAATATAGCTCTTAATTTGTCTTTTAGCAAATTATTTTCCGCAGTGAGTTTTTGTATTTTTTGCAGCAGTTCCTGAGTATCAGGCTGATTTGCTGCAGCAGGTAATGGAGATGGAGTTGTTCCGCCTGTTTGTTTTTGTGCAAGCTGTGCTATGTCTACAAGAAAACGTCTTTTTGCTTCGTCTTTTGTAAAAAGAATTTTGTCTATATCGTTGTGGGCAATATAGCCCATATTTATCATTATTTCACCGATTTTGAGTTTTGTGTTTTCGTTTTGTTCGTTGTGCATTTTTTGTTTTCTTAATACAACATCTAGTTCTTCTGCATTAATTTTATTCAGTCTTTTTACATATTCGCCCAGTCTGATTTCTCCTGCGAGATAATATATACTGCTATTTAAAACAGCATCCTGCGGGTTTTTTATGTATTCATTTTTTATGCATTCCACAAGGTATTTTGAAGATTCTTCTAAAGACCATAAATTATTTAATGTAATGTCTACCACTCTCATTCCCTGAGCTGCAGAGTTTAAGTATTTATATATATTAAATTCGTGTTTGTGTTCGTGGGTTTTGACTTCTTGTTTGCCTTTAAAGGTCAATTCCGGAACAAAAATAGAATAAATTTCACTTTCTTTGTTCGGAGAAGTTATGCCCTGTACTTTTTGTTCAAGGTTCTTTTTTAAATCTATGTATACAACTTCCTGAATCCATAACGGAATCTCCATAATCATAGATGTAAGAATGTCCAAATTGTTTTGTGCCATAAAAATTCCACTAACTCCACTATTTTGAATCTGTCCAATGTGTATTATAATATCATATATAACGGTTTATTCAAAATAATAAAGAGAGGTTTTTGTGGGTATAGACGGGTTTTCAATGTCCAATCTCGGGCTTAATCGTAATTTGACCTCGGCACAGTTAGCCAATGAGGTGGAAGCTACGGCTAAGCAGGCTCTGGAAAACCAGATGGCTGATGTCGACGGGGTAGGCAAAAAAGAAAAAGCAGGAAGAAAAGACCCTGATGCTGCTTTTAACGGAACTATTCCTTTTGTACCTGATGAAAATTCTCAAAACAAAGACGAACAACAACAAGAACAACCTCAGCCTGAGAATATTCCTGACGCAATAAATTTAGAAGATTCTGAGGATGACGATGCTGACAAATATCATTTTCGTGTCAATGCAGCAAATATGATAGAGGTCTGGGACAGCGAAACAAAAAAATTAATAAAAACAGTTGCGCCTCAGGATGCGATAAATGTTGCTATGAATTTTTCAAAACTTCCCGGTATTTTTGTTAACAAAAAAGTTTAGTCTACGACGATTTCTGTTTCATTTTTGTATACAACAAATCCTGATTTTGTATTGTTCGGTCTTTTTATATATTTTCTCAGTGTATAAACAACAGAAACTTTTGAAGAGTTTTTTGCCGTGGAATATTTTTTTGCCAGTTTAGCAATTTTCAGTATTAATTCATCGCTGATTTTTGCGGAAGAATTCGGGGCTTTTACAATGATATGCGACCCCGGAGTGTTCAATACATGGAACCACATATCATTTGGCGAAGAAATTTTTGAATATAAATAATCATTTTGTTTGTTATTTTTTCCTATATAAATAACAAACCCGTCGATTTCTTCTTTTTCTATATTTATAGTTCCTTCTTTTGTTTTTTTGTTTTTATTTTGAGCGGATTTTTCGGGTTCAAACTCCGAATAAATTTCTTTTAGCTCTGTTATACTGCTGCAAATTTCTATGTCATACAAAAGCTGTTCATAGTATTTTGTTTCTTCAATGGTTTTTTGTATCATCTCTTGCGCAACACCGGCGGCCTTTTTGTTTTTTGTATAAAGGTCAAAATATCTTTTTGCGTTTTCGATGGGGGTTAGGTTTTCGTCCAGTGCAATTTCTATCATTTTGTTTGTTTCGTAATCCATAAGCGCAACGGATTTTTCGCCCTGTTTTATTGCATAGGCATTTGCGGTAAGAAGATTTCCCTTTGTCATATATAAGAGGGCTTTGTCTTTTTTATCTATTTGTTTTTGCTGATTTTGACGGGTGTTTTTCAGCTTTTTCAGTTCTTTGTTAATTTTAGTTTTTAAACTTATTTTTAAACCTTCTACAATGTTTTTTTCTATGTTGTAAGAAAAATAATCATCGATGAGTTTGTTTATATCGGAATATTCTATGTCCAATTTTTTTACACAGGAAAAAACAGTATAATTTTTGTCAGTAGAATATATTCTGTTTTCGTTTTCTAAAAATTCGTGGAGTTTTATAAAAAGAATTTGAAAATCCTGTTCTGACAAATCAGCAATACTTTTGTCAGGGTTTATGTTGTTTTCTTCGCAGAGTTCTTCAACAACAGCTTGAGAAAGAGAAAAAAATCCGCCGGCAACAGATTTTTTTACGGTATCTGCTTGTTTTTGCAGAGTGCTTACAAATTTTTCAAATTTTGTTTTTAGAAGATTTTTCTTATTTTGTTTGGGCGGATAAATGTAAGGCAGCCCGCCGGCGAGTTCTCGTTCTTTGCTTTTTTCTTCACCTATATTGTGCGCACAGCCTATGATTATATTGTTGTCTGTATTGTACAGGACAATATTGCTGTGTTTGCCCATAAGTTCTATGGCCAGACATTCTTCTATTCTTTCGCCGATTTCATTATAATTTTCAAAAGTCAGTTCGATTATTCGTTCAAATTCCGGTTTGTTTATTTTTAAGATTTTTGCACCTTCCATGTGCTTTCTTAACAGCATACAAAACATGGGAGGCTGCTGTGGAATTTCTATATTTCTTCTGATTTCGTTTTGTTTGTCCATAAAACAAACGTGGTGAAAACTCGGGTTTATATTTATATATAATTTTTTTGATTCATTGTTGTTTCTCAACTGCAGTATAATTTCACGGCGTGTGGGCTGTTGAATTTTTTGCACCCTTGCACCCGTAAAGTAATCTCTGTTCTGGTTAACAAAAGCTTCGAGAAGCAATGAATCTATATTGAGCATTAGTTTTTACTCTTCTGTTTCGTTTGATGAATTGTCCGAAGGTAATTTTAACTCAAATATTTTGATTTTTGTATCGCTGTTTTTCAATCGCACCTGACCGAGATAAGTGGCCGGTATGTTTTCATCCAGCTGGTCGAGTGTATTTTCGGTAACAATTATATCTTTTTGAAACTCTTCTGCTATATCTTTTATTCTTTCTATTGCATCTACCGTGTCACCCATTACCGTAAAATCAGAAACACTGGAAGAACCTATCTGCCCTATAAGTGCATCACCTGTATTTATTGCAATTTTTACGTTTATAGAATCTTTTCTTGCCTTTTGTTCATCAAAATTCTGTTCATCATATTCATCAAAATTGATTTCGTTAAAACTTGTATTGTATTCATCAATTTTTTGTTGAATTTCAAGAGCTGCTCGTATTGCATTTTCTGCATCTTTTCTGGCATGTATCGGATATCCCCAGTAAACGAGAACTGAATTGCCCACGAATCTGTTGATGGTTCCGTTATAATCAAAAATTATTTTTTCTATAGTGTTAAAGACCTTGTTTATCAGTTCAACATATTTTTCCGGAGGAATTTCTTCTGACAGCTTCAGGTTGTTATAAATGTTGCACGACATTACAGTCACTTTTTGTACGGACGATTTTAGATTTAGCCTGTGAGGTTTGTTGACCAGCTGTTTTAATACATTTTCCGAAACAAGGTTCCCGAAAATTCTTTCGATTTTTTTCTTTTTCTTTATTTCATGGTGCGCTTTTAAAATAAAAGATAATAAAAATATCGATACTATCCAGTACATTGGCATTGCCATTTCCAGTATGATTCTGAATCTCGGGTGGCAGAAAAGTATTATGTTGAAAATTAAGTAAATCAAACAAATAAGCACACCGTTTATAAATGCCAGAGGCAGATTTGTTGCAATCAGCATAACAAAAATTATTGCAAGGCAAAAAGCAACGGTTATTATTGTTCCTTTGTATGGTGTGATTTTCTTTAAAAACGGACGTTTGTCAGCATTTGTTATGTCAGAATCATTTATATAATTATCAATGATTGTTGCTTTTATCTGGGCATCTGTCAGCTCTTTTGCAACAGGTGTGTTGTGAGTTTCGGTTGCTGTTTGAGTCTGCGCAATTATTATAATTTTGTCACGTAAAAAACTCAGAGGAAAACGGATGTTGTCATATACAAAATAGTTTGTGCCTCTTACCATGCTCAGCAGAATGGAATTTACCGGAATATCTGTATAAGCATTTGCATGCGAGTGCCAGTTTATCAAAACCTGACCGTTGTCATCCAGTCTTATTCTGTGTTTTCCTATTTTTAAAACATTACTTTCTATAGGAATTTCTTCTGCAAGTTTTCCTATTCCTTCTTTTTTCATTAATGCAGCCAGACCAATGGATGGGATATAGTATTCTTTGTTCCCTTTTATTAATTTGTATACTGGCTGAGAGTATCTTACGTTTTCTTCTTTATTTTTGTTGTTTGTAACAAGGTTTGTTACTCCCATTGTCGTGCTGTTTGTGAAAATATTCGGGATAGGTGTATGAGAAAAATAAGAAATATTTTTGTCCAGCTTTTTGTTATCTATGTACATATTTAATGTGTTGCTTGCCGGATTGTAAGGGTTTGCAAAGCTGTCAAATATTTTTGCCTGATCAATGTTTTCTGTTTCGCTATAAGGTGTCCTGAGCGCAGTTGCCAGCACAATGTTGTCATAGTAGCCGAGAGTGTTCGCCAGTATCATATCAGGAGAGGTGTAGTTTCTTGACATATCTTCATAATTTGAAAAATTGAGGTCAACTACAATGAGTTTTGGTTCCTGTCTTTCCAGAAAGTTTATGATTTTGGCCCAGACTTCTCTTGACCATGGCCAGCTTGTGAGGTTCAATTCCGATGAGCGTGCTGCCTCATATTGTGTCAAATCGTTTACGGAAATAATCACAATATCATTGTCAGCGTGTTGGAATTTTTGTGAAAACAATCCTGCATCCGTGCTTAAAAAACTTCTTGCATCGATGAGTTGTTCTTCAAAATAATCAAAAACATCCTTAAAAAAGTATGCAAAAACAGATAGCAGTATAATTATAAAAATTGTTATTGAGATTTTTAGTTTGTTAATATACTCAACTTTAAAATTCATAGGGCTATTATAATTAATAATTCAATTTTGCGCAAATTGTCTGTGATGTTAATAATATTTATTATGTAAGATTTGTTTTTTATTGTTGTTTTATATGTTCATTTCTTTTCTTTTTTTGCGACGAAAAAGAAAAGAAATGAACCAAAGAAAAGAAAAAGGACGCTGATTAAAACAGACTCTAATATATTTATCTCCAAAATTTTCTAAACGCTGACGCTAACGAAAATTTTGTTCGTAAATACAAAGAGTCTGTAGTTAAAGTCACAACGGCAAAGCCGTAAAACACTTTCGTGTGCAGCTTCGCTGCATACAGATAATTGTTAAAAAAAGACCTTTGCAAAGTGAATTACAGAATGTTGCATATACAACTGCAAACAAGGTATTGTCCGAGGCACGGGGAAGTTACTTGAACCACAAATAATATTTGTACTTTAGCAATTTTGACGTGCCGAGTTGCCGAGACAGGTATATGCTACTTTCTGTTTGAACGACGCAGCAGGTCTGATTTTAATAATTATCTGTAGTAACTTTCATGTTGAAAAATTAAATTTCACTGCAAAAAAGTTCAAAAACAAAAACTACATAATAAATATTATCACTACCCAAATTGTAACAGAATGTAAATATGAATTTGACATGGTCTCAAACCCACTCATAATGCCTAATAGGATAGGATAGATGAAGCTGGAATATGCCTGTAGCAATTATTTGCACCTTTGTCTTTTCATGAATATAAGGTCACTGTATAAAAATAAAAAAGGAAGTTAAAATGGAAGTATCAAAGATTAATTATTCTGTTCCTGTTGCATTTAAAAAAGAGCAATATGTTAAAGAAAATGAACAGCATTCAACAAATCCGCAAAAGACTTCAACAAATACAAATACTATTGCACTTTCTCTAATCGGACTCGGTGCATTGGGCGCAGCTTTTGTCCTCGGAAGAAAAACCGGCAAAGTAAAAGAAATCGTAAAAGAAATTAAAACAGAAGTTCAAACCGTTGCAGATGATGCAGCACAACAGATTAAAAATTCTGCAAAAAAAGCAGACGATGCAGCTGAAACTGTATTTAAAAATGTAGAAGAATTTTATCCGAGCGGAAAAAGAAAATTTGTTAAAGTTGTAGATGAAAAGACAGGTGAAAGCTTAAGTTATACGGAATATTTTGAAAACGGTGTAAAAAAACAATTTACTGATTATAAAACAAAAATTACAACAAACTATTATCCAAACGGTAATAAAGCAAAAGTCTATGACGATGCATTAGGCGTTACCCGTACTTATTATCCAGACGGGGTTTTAAAATCAGTAGGCCAGCATAATTATACAAAATATTATACAAAAGAAGGAATTCTTTCTAAAAGAGTAGAAATCGGTGATAGATCTGTTACAGAATATGACTACATGAGTAAAACTTTTACATATAAGTCGTTGGACGCGAATGGTAATGTAACAAACATGGATATTTATAATAAAGGCGGTATTGATAAAAGTACCGAATTAAAAAACGGAAGAATCTTTAAAGAAACTGAACATCTAAAAGGTAATTCTGAAAAAGTACGTGTTTTTGATATAAACGGCAAAGAAGTCTATTCTTCAACAATTACACGCGAAATGAAAGCAATGCATAAAAGACAAATGATAAATAAAGCTAGAAAAACAGGTGAAGGCTTAAGCTCTTTTACTGACGGCGGTATGTATGTTGAACATCCTACTACAACTCATCACGTACTGAGTCACACTATAGACAAAGTTGTTGATAACATGAAAGACAAAGTAAAGACTGTAACACAGTACTTTGGCAAAGGTATTCAACAAGAAAAAGTCTATGACATAAGCGGTAAAAAACCTAAATTGACAAAACTTACACTGACAAGACAGGACGGAACAAAAAAAGTAACGGAATTTCTTCCCGACGGAACAAAAAATGTTACAGAGCTGCCTGCAGAAGTAAAATCTTAAGCATAAAGAACTCTCATACAAAAAGCTGCCAATGCTGTTTATCGCAGGCAGCTTTTTTATTTATTATAAACTTTTGTAAAATTTTAAAAAATTGTCGAAAAAAGCATAAAAATACTGTTGACGTGCAATTTTGTTTAATATAAGGTTATTTATACACTAGCTGGCTATGCGCATAAATGTGTGCTTTTTTGAAAAAGCCTACCATCACAGCATCCCCAGCGGTTTATTAAAACAATAAGTTAAAAGCAAAGGAAGTATAACAGATGAGTACAGCTCAAAAAAGACAAAGAATCAGAGTTTGCTTAAAAGCGTATGATCATAAACTTATTGATGTGTCAGCAGAAAAAATTGTTGAAACAGCAAAAAGAACTGACGCAAAGGTTGCAGGTCCTATTCCTCTTCCTACAAAAAGAAGATTGTACTGCGTTTTAAGATCACCTCACGTTGACAAAAAGTCAAGAGAACATTTTGAAATGAGAATTCATAAAAGAATTATTGACATTTATGATCCGACTCAACAAACAACAGAAGAGTTGAGCAGAATGGATTTACCTGCCGGTGTAGATATCGAAGTTAAATTATAATTCGATAGGCAGACGAAACATTAACACATTAACAATTGAATAAGATTTAATGTGATCTACAGTCCGTAAAAAACAATTGAGGCGGTCTTGGACAAACCGCCCGAAGTAACACAAGTAGCGCTCACAAGGAGAAAGGTAGATATGACTACAAACGCTAAATGCGCCCAGAAGTCTAAAAATAAGACTAGATTAGGCGTTATCGGTAAAAAATTAGGAATGACACAGGTCTTTGACGAACAAGGACTTGCAATTCCTGTAACAGTTATCAAAGTTGACCCGTTGACAGTTACTCAGGTTAAGACTGTTGACACAGATGGTTACAATGCTATTCAGGTTGGTTTTGAGCCGGCAAAAGAAAAACATCTTTCAAAAGCTCAAATCGGCCACTTTGCAAAAAACGGTCTTGATAACTTCAGAAATTTGCAGGAATTCAGAGTAGAAAATTCATCAGAATATAAAGTTGGACAACAAATTGATTTGTCAGTTTTGGAAAACGTTGAAAAAGTTGACGTAACTGGTAAATCAATCGGTAAAGGTTTCCAGGGTACCGTTAAGAGATGGAACTTCTCAAGAGGACCTATGGGCCACGGTTCTAAAAACCACAGAGAACCCGGTTCTATCGGTGCAGGTACTACACCGAGCCGTGTTATCAAAGGTAAACGTATGGCCGGTAACATGGGAAATGAAAGAGTAACTATTACTAAATTAAAAGTTGTTCAAGTTGACAAAGAAAGCAACTTGCTTCTGGTTAAAGGTTCAGTACCTGGTCCGGAAGGCAAAATGGTTACTATCATCCCTTCAAGAGTTAAATGGAATTAGCGGAATTGCCCGGGTGCGCCGTGTGAGTGTAACGAACCCAGCACCTGAGCGAACGAAAATCACATTTTTCGTGAGCGGGCAATTTCAAGACAGAAAACTCTAATTATAACAAATTTAATTGAGGTTAAAGAAAATGACAAAAGAAGTTTCAATATTAAATACAAAAGGAAGTGCAGTTGGCCAAATCGCTCTTGACGAAAAAGTCTTCGGCGTTGAACCTAACTTGCATGTTATGCACCTTGCTTTAAGACGTCAGTTGAATAACGGCAGAGCAGGCAGTGCAAATACAAAAACAAGAGCCGAAGTCTCAGGCGGCGGCAGAAAACCATGGAAACAAAAAGGTACAGGTAAAGCTAGAGCCGGTTCTTTGCGTTCACCATTGTTCGCTGGCGGCGGCGTTATCTTCGGACCAAAACCGAGAGATTACAGTTTTGCTATGCCTCAAAAGGCTAGAAGATTGGCTCTTAAATCAGCTTTGTCTGCTAGAATCGATAACACTGTTTTGGTTAAAGATTTTTCAGAAATCAATGAACCTAAAACAAAATTGATGGCAGAAACTCTTAAAGCTCTTAAAGTTGAAGGTAAAATTTTAATCATTGCTGATGTAAAAGCAGCAGAAAATGCTTACCTTGAACTGAGCGCAAGAAATTTACCTAACGTAAGAATTATTTTACCTTCTAACTTGAATGTAAAAGACCTGTTGGAAGCAGATAACGTAATTATTACAGAAGCAGCAATAAATGAAATTACTGAAAGGTTGTCTAAATAATGAGCAGCATGAAAAACAATACAGAAAGACTGTACGATATCATTAAAAGACCTATCATTACAGAAAAGTCTATGGAAGCAACAACTTTGCAGCAATACACTTTTGAAGTTGTAAAAGACGCTACAAAGATTGAAATTGCACAAGCAGTCGAATTAGCTTTTCCTGGAAGAAAAGTAAAAAGCGTAAACACTGTGTATATGCCTTCTAAAGCAAAAAGAGTAGGCTATAGCGCAGGCAGAACTCAATCAGGTAAAAAAGCAATCGTTACCATCGAAGGTGATCCGATTGAAGATCTGATTGGTGCATAGGTCTTTTGACCTGAAGACGGATTTTCCGTCTAGTGAGTGACAGAGCATAACGGTGGCAAGTTTAAAGCCGATGGTTATGCAAAACCCTAAAAGAAACAGGAGCAAAGAAAATGGGTATAAAGAAAATAAATCCAACTTCACCTGGACAAAGAGGTATGACAAAGAGTGATTTTGCTGAAATCACTGCTTCAAAACCTGAAAAATCCTTGTTGAAGCCGATTAAAAAAACAGCAGGAAGAAACAACACTGGTAGAATCACTTGTCGTCACAAAGGCGGCGGTGTAAAAAAAGCTTACCGTGTTATTGACTTTAAACGTGAAAAATTTGGTGTACCGGCAGTTGTAAAAACTATCGAATACGATCCGAATAGAAATGTAAGAATCTCTTTGGTATTTTATGCTGACGGTGAAAAAAGATATATCTTAACACCGCAAAACCTTAATGTAGGCGATACTATTATATCCGGCCCGAATGCCGATATTATCACAGGTAACGCTTTGCCGCTGGAATTGATTCCGTTGGGTACTATGGTTCACAACATAGAAATGATTCCTGGTCGTGGTGCTAAATTGGTCAGAACAGCAGGTGCTGCTGCTCAGTTAATGGCTAAAGAAGGCAACTACGTTACTATCAAATTACCAAGCTCAGAAATGAGAATGATAAGAAAAGAATGTTTGGCTACAGTCGGTGTATTGGGCAATGCTGAACAGAAAAACATGAAAATCGGTAAAGCAGGTCGTAAGAGATACATGGGTATCAGACCTACAGTACGTGGTGTTACAATGAACCCTTGCGATCACCCGCACGGTGGTGGTGAAGGTAAAACAGGTCCCGGCGGACACCCCAAAACTCCCTGGGGCAAACCGGCTCTTGGTTACAAAACTAGAAAATCTAATAAACATTCTGACAAGTATATTGTTAGAGGCAGAAAACGTTAATAAGTAAGGAGATAATGAATGGCTCGTTCGCTAAAAAAAGGTCCATTTGTACAAGAATCACTTCAGAAAAAAATCGCTAAAATGAACGAAGCTGGAGAGAAAAAAGTAATCAAAACTTGGTCAAGAGCATCAATGATTGTGCCTGACATGTTAGGACACACAATTGCTGTTCACAACGGCAAAAGCCATGTACCGGTTTATGTTACAGAACAAATGGTTGGTCATAAATTAGGTGAATTTGCACCTACTAGGTTATTCAGAGGCCATGCAGGTCAAGATAAAACAGCTAAAAGGAAGTAAACTATGCAAGAATCAATGGCAAGACAAACAAATATAAGCATGCCTGCTCGCAAATTACGCAGAGTAATCAACGAGCTGCGCGGCAAGTCTGCTTTGGAAGCAGCAAAAATTTTAAAATTTATGCCATACTTCGCAGCAAGAGTTGTTGAAAAGAACTTGGTTGCAGCAATTGCAAATGCCAATGAAAAATTTGGTGCAAGTGCTGAAGACCTTAAAATTTCAGAAATTTTTGCTGATGAAAGTGCGACATACAAGAGAGGTAAACCGAGAGCTCAAGGCAGAATCTACAGAAGACTCAAAAGAACTTCTCATTTAACAGTTAAATTAGCAAGTAATAAGAATTAAGGAGGCTGACCTTGGGACAAAAGACACATCCAAAAGGATTCAGAGTAGGAATAATCGAACCTTGGGAAAGCACATGGTATGCTAAAAGAAAAGATTATCCCGAATTCGTTAAAGAAGACGACAAATTAAGAAAATATATCAAGAAAAGATTGTATGCTGCTGGCATATCAAAAATCTTAATCGATAGAAAGGCTCAAAACCTCAATATCACTGTTGTAACAGCAAAACCGGGTATTGTAGTCGGCAGAGGCGGACAGGGTATTGAAGAATTGAGAGCTGACGTTGCTAAACTGGTTAAAAGAACAGTTTCTATCGACGTAGTTGAAGTAGCAAGAACTGATGCAGATGCTCAACTTGTTTCTGAATCAATTGCTCTTCAATTAGAAAAACGTATCGCTTTCAGAAGAGCTATGAAACAGGCTATCCAAAGAACAATGCGTTCAGGCGTTCAAGGTATCAAAATTATGGTATCAGGACGTTTGGGTGGTGCTGAAATTGCTAGAAGCGAATGGGTAAAAGAAGGCAGAATCCCTCTTCAAACACTCAGAGCAGACGTAGATTACGGCTTTGCTGAAGCTGATACTATCATGGGTAAAATCGGCGTAAAAGTTTGGATTTTCAAAGGCAACTTGATGCCTGGCGAAAAAGCTGATATGAACATCAAAGCTAAAAAAGCCGGCAACCATGAAGAAAAACAATTAGGCGGAAGAAGAAGAAAAAGAGCTTCTGAATCTGCTGAGTAATAAGTTAGAAATAAAATAATTAGGAGCGACATAAAAATGTTAATGCCCAAAAAAACTAAATATCGTAAAAAAATGAAAGGCAGAATGAAAGGCCATGAAACCAGAGGTACAAAACTCGAGTTTGGTAACTTCGGTCTTATCGCTTGTGATCCTGCCTGGATTACATCCAGACAAATAGAAGCCGCTAGACGTGCTATGACACGTAACATCAAAAGAGGCGGTAATGTTTGGATAAAAATCTTCCCGGACAAACCTATTACAGCAAAACCTGCTGAAACTCGTATGGGTAAAGGTAAAGGTAACCCTGAATACTGGGTAGCTGTTGTAAAACCGGGCAGAGTTCTCTTTGAACTTGATTTCCCTCAAAGAGATGTGGCTATCGAGTCACTTAAGTTAGCTGCACAAAAGCTTCCTATCAAAGTTAAAATTATTGAAAAAGAAGCAGCACAAGCATAATGCAGCAAATAATTACCAACTGTAATTAAAGGAAAAAACAATGAAGTTACAAGAATTAAAAGAAAAATCAATAGATGAGCTGAATGCGTTGATAGTTGACACAAAAAAACAGCTGCTTGATTTAAGAATGCAAAAGTCTTTGCAAAAACTTGAAAATACAGCTCAAATCCGTCAATTAAAAACTGTAGTAGCTCAGGCTAAGACATTAATTAAAGAAAAGTCAGAGGTAAAGTAATATGCCGAAGAAAGAAAAACAAGGCGTTGTTGTAAGCAACAAAATGGACAAAACAGCTGTTGTAAAAGTAGCTGAATACAATAAACACCCTAAATATCACAAAATCATTGAAACTCACAAAAACTATAAAGCTCACGATGCGCAAAACAACTGCGGCGAAGGCGATGTAGTCAGAATTGTAGAATCAAAACCGATTTCAGGTGATAAAAGATGGGTCGTGGCTGAAATTGTTGAAAAAGCTAAATAGTTTCAATAAGATTAGTCATTAAATTTCTGAAAAAATAAGAAATAAAGGATAAAAGACAATGATACAACAAGAAACCAGATTAGTCGTAGCCGACAACACAGGTGCAAAGGAACTTCTTTGTATCCGTGTAATGGGCAGCTCAAACAAAAAGTTTGCTCACGTTGGTGACGTAATTGTAGCAACAGTAAAAGACGCTACCCCTAATATGGCTGTAAAAAAATCTGATGTTGTTAAAGCTGTTGTTGTAAGAACAAAAGCTGATATCAAACGTGCTGACGGTTCAGTTATCAGATTTGACGAAAACGCAGCCGTTATTATTAACAAAGACGGCAACCCTAGAGGAACCCGTGTATTTGGCCCTGTTGCAAGAGAATTAAGAGATAAAAACTTTATGAAGATTATCTCGCTTGCTCCAGAAGTTATTTAAGGTGTGTGAAACCCGTCGGGGTTCGAGAACTCGAAGCCCAGAGGGTGTAACCGTTCCAAACCGCCGTTGTGACGGAGCGAAAGCGAAGGAACGAACAAATCTTTGATTTGACAGGCGGATAAACAACTTAATTAAGGAAAGAACAATGAAAAATAAGAAAAAACCAGTAGAAAAACATGATTTGCACGTAAAAACCGGTGACCGTGTTATCTTGACTTCAGGTAAAGATAAAGGCAAAATCGGTAACGTTAAAAAAATCATTGCATCTGAAAACAAAGTAATTGTTGAAGGTGCTAACATGATTACAAAAGCACAGAAACCAAACCCGATGGCAGGTATCCAGGGCGGCTTGAACAAAATAGAAGCTCCTGTTGATTCTTCTAAAGTTATGGTTTACTGTTCTTCTTGCGAAAAAGCAACAAGAATCAAACACGATATTGTTGACGGCAAGAAGGTTCGTGTTTGCAAAAAATGTGGCGAACAATTGGATGCCTAATTAAAGGTGTCCCTGTATTAGTTTGAGTATGGGTGCCTTATTTGCGCACAAATATTATGTTTGTACTAAAATGAAGGTACATTCTACGAAAAGGAAAGAAAAATGACAACATTAACAAAAGACTTAAAAGTAAGATACGACGAAGAAGTTAAAGAAGCGTTAAAATCACAGTTTGGTTATGAAAATGTTAACCAGATTCCTAAATTGAACAAAATTGTTATCAATATGGGTGTTGGTGAAGCTTGTCACAACTCTAAACTGGCTGAAACAATCGTAAAACAATTAACAAAAATTGCAGGTCAAAAAGCTGTAATTACAAAAGCAAAACAATCAATTTCATCTTTCAAATTGAGAGAAGGTATGCCTGTTGGTTGTATGGTTACACTCAGAGGCGAAAGAATGTATGATTTCTTGCAAAAACTTATCTGTGTAGTTCTTCCGAGAATCCGTGACTTTAGAGGTATTTCTTCTAAGAGTTTTGACGGCAGAGGCAACTATACATTAGGTTTGAAAGAACAGACATTGTTCCCTGAAATTTCTTACGACGAAGTTGATGCAGTATTTGGTATGAACATTTCTATCATTACTACTGCAAAAACTGACGAAGAAGCAAGAGCATTGCTTGCAGAACTCGGTATGCCGTTTAAGAAAAAATCACATTCATAAGTAAATAATAAAGTCGTAAAGGCTTTTTATATAAAGAAAAATCAAAACAATTAATGCAATTTGCATAAAAAGGAGAAAATCGTGGCTAAAAAATCAATGATAGCTAAAGAACAAAGAAGAGAATTACTTGTATCAAAAGGAAAATATCCTAAAGTAAGACTCCACAACAGATGTTCTATATGCGGCCGTCCTCACGGATATCACAGAGATTTCGGTCTTTGCAGAATCTGTTTGAGAAAAATGGCTCATGAAGGTTTATTACCCGGTGTAGTAAAAGCAAGCTGGTAACCCTATTGCTTTACTATACTGCCTGACTCAGGTTCAAATATATACGAACCGCTTGAAAAAGTGAGTCTTTGCGCTTTGATTGCTCGAATCGAAAAGACGACACTGGATTAAAGGTAATATTAGTTCAAGTAAGTAGTAAAGGAAAATGAAATATGTTTACAGATCCTATAGCAGATATGCTGACAAGAATCAGAAACGCTAATATCGTTTCTCACCCTGAAGTTGAAATGCCTTCTTCAAAACTCAAAGTAGAACTTGCTAAAGTTTTGAAAGAAGAAGGTTACATCACTGATTATTACGAAAAAGAAATCGGCAAATTTAAAGTTCTTGTTATTACTTTAAAATATGACGAAACTAACAAACCGGTTATTTCTAACTTAAAAAGAATTTCAAAAACAGGTTTGAGAGTATACTCTAAAGCAAAAGATCTTCCGCAGGTATTCGGCGGTCTTGGTATTGCTATTATTTCTACTAGCAAAGGCCTTATGACAGACAGAAAAGCCAGAAAAGAAAACCTTGGCGGCGAAGTTCTTTGCTATGTATGGTAATAACCGTTTTTGTTTAAACGATATTTATAAATTATTAGTTAAAAATTAAATTGGAGATAAAAAAATGTCACGTATAGGTAAAAAACCTGTTATTATACCGGACGGCGTCGAAGTTAAAATCGACGGTCACGTAGTAACTGCTAAAGGACCTCTCGGTACAGAATCAGTTGAACTTCGTCCGGAAGTTACAGTAAAATTGGAAAATAATGAGCTTATCGTTGATATCGTTAATCACGATGACAGAAAATCTAGAGCATTGTGGGGCTTGTCTAGAACATTGCTTAACAATGCAGTTGAAGGTGTAAAACACGGATTTACTAAAAAATTAGAAATTCAAGGTGTTGGTTACAGAGCTAATATGGAAGGCTCTAACTTGAACCTTGTTTTGGGTTATTCTCACCCGATTTTGATTACACCTCCGGAAGGTATTAAAATTGCTGTTGAAGCTAACACAAAAATCACTGTTTCCGGTTCTAACAAACAGCTTGTTGGTGACGTAGCTGCAGAAATCAGAGGCAAACGTCCGCCGGAAGTTTACAAAGGCAAAGGTGTTAGATACGAAGGCGAATACGTAAGACGTAAAGCCGGTAAAACAGGTAAAAAGTAAGGCTAAGTAAATGAGTATAAATCCTGTATCATTCGGTAAAATATTTGTAATTCGCTACAAAAAAGGTGATAATACAACGCAAGCTCAGCTTGATGAACGCTTGGACAAGGACACACGTAAATTGTCTAACGGTAACTATGATGGTAACTTTGATAAAATAATCAAAAACATTGAAAGTCGTAGAGATTTGTGTCCTGATGCCCGTTTGCGTATATCACAAAACGGAATAAGATTTTTTACCGATAACTCATATAAGGAATACTCAATGCTTAAAAAAATTAGCAAAAGTGCTGCAGAACAGTATGCAGACAAAGAAGCAATTCGTTTATATGTTGAAGTATAATTAGTTAATAAAGCCGGCATAAGCCCTTATAGAATCTTTGAATAAAATCAAAATTCCCAGTAAGAAGGCTTCGGTGAAAGGAAAGAAAAATGATTAAAACAAAAAACAGAAAAGAACAAGTTAGAAAAAGACACCAGCGTGTAAGAACAAAAATCTTCGGTACAGCTGAATCTCCAAGATTGGCTGTTCACAGAAGCACAAAACACATTTACGCTCAGTTGATTGATGACGTAGCAAAAGTTACACTTTGCTCAGCTTCTTCAATCGACAAAGACCTGAGAGAAAAACTCTCTCACGGCGGTAACATCGAAGCTGCTAAAGTTGTTGGCGAAGCTATTGCTAAAAAAGCTTTAAAAGCAGGTGTTAAAGAATGTGTATTTGACAGAGGCGGTTTCTTGTACCACGGTAGAGTTTCTGCTCTGGCTGAAGCTGCAAGAGAAGCTGGTTTGGACTTCTAATTGATTGTTCAAATAAGTATAAAAACAAAAAATCCTTCCTTGTTCATTGAAATTAAGGAAGGATTTTTGTTATGTGTTTGTTTTACAGGGTTTATACCCTGTCGTAAATTTCTATATTATAGCCGTTTGCTATCTCTTCTTTTGCAACAACTTTTACAGACGGCATCAATTGTGACAGCACGACACTTGTTACCTGTCTTATTTCCATAGGAACAATGACAACTATCTCATCAGCATTGATTTTTAGCTTGTCAATTGATTTGTAGATGTTGTTCACTATTGTTTTTATTTTTGTATTGTCTATTCTTATTATCTGGCTGTGTCCGGAGACTTTGCCTGACAGGTATTTTACAGATTCTTCTGAAAGTTCAAAAGCCTGTATTACATTATTTTCGTTTGCAATGCCTTTGGATATCTGGCGGGAGAGCGCATGTCTTACCCTGCTTAGCAAGTCTTCTTTTGTTTCTTCGTCAGCAAAGTCATTGATTTTTTCAAAAATGTAGACAATATCTTTTATAGAAACTCTTTCTTTTATAAGACTTGTCAGAATGTATTTTAGTTCTGCTATTGATACAAAATCAGGCACAATATTTTCTATGAGATACAAATTATCTTCGCTGACAATTTCTATGTAATTGTTAATATCGTTGTAGTCAAAAATTTCTTCTACATTTTTGATACAAACATACTCCAGTATCCTTGCAATAACCTGTGAGGGATTATATCCGTGCGCCCAGAAGTCTTTTGTCTTTTCTTCCGGTATCCAGTAAACAACTTTCCCCGTAATGGGGTCATTGTCTTTTATCATGTCTTTTGTCGGTTTATCAAGGTTCAAATCGTCTTTGAAAAACATAAAGTAACCGCAATAAACTACGCCTTTTGCAGCACAAACGCCTCTGACATCTATTTCAAATTCATTGGCCTGCAGGGTTTCGTCGTTTTCAAATTTTATTTTCGGAATAATGTAGCCGAGTTCTTCTGTAAGGTTTTGTCTTATTTTTACAGTTTCTGCGACAAGTTTTGCATCCAAATCCGGATTAACAAGCTCTATGTTTTCTTCACTGAGTTTGATTTTTATTTTGTCTTCACCGATTTTGTCCAGCATAATGTCCGGTGAAATTGTTTTTTGAAGCTGTTTTTTCAGTTCTTTTAACTCTTCAATGTTTTTGAACATTTCGTTGTTGAGTTCTTGTCTTTGTTTTTCATTGGTTTCGTCAATGAGAGATTTTATGCTGTTTATGCGTTTTCTTTTTTCTTTAATTTTGTTTTGGATTTCCACACATTGTTCGTATGGTTCATTTTGTGAGGAAATCATTTTTTGCATGTGAGATTGATAACCAAAAATACTTTCGTCATCATCTTCTTCTGTTGTTTGGATTTCACATTCTTTTACAAAAATGCAGTTGTAGTTAAAGCCTTCGTCAGCTTCTACCTCGTGCATGGAGTATAGTTCCCAGCCCAGAGAGGACATCTCGTTTAAGAGGGATTCCATCTGGAAAGTATCATCACTCGGTACGGCTTTAATACAGTATTGCATTCTGGTTGATTTCATATATTTAATTCCTGTTTGTCTGATTGCTAAACATTTCCTGTTGAGCTGTTTCTGTCGTCTTCCAGCTGTTTTATGTCAACATTGTAATCTGATTGTTCCTGATAGAGATTTGTATCTTGTATATCAATATCGATGTTTACATCTCCATCAACCATTTCTATCTCATCTTTTTTGTAATTTTTAATTTTTCCGTCTTCTGTTTTAACAGCAATTTCGTTGCTCAAAAAATGCAGAGAACAAACTCTGCCGAGTCCATCCGGAGTCATTACACCTGAGCCGATAGGCGGCATATCTTTTGCTGCATCAATGTAGTTTTTGTATTCATAATTCAAACAGCACAGCAGTCTGCCGCAGGTGCCGGAGATTTTCCCCGGAGTGATTGGCATACCCTGATCTTTTGCCAGTTTTATGTTTATAGAATCAAATTTTCTTAAAAAAGTGCAGCAGCAAAACGGACGGCCGCACAGCCCGTTTCCGCATAAGAGAGAGGTTTCGTCCCTTACTCCTATGTGTCTTAAATCAATTCTTACACGTTTGAAAACCTGAGTAAGGTCTTTTAATAATGCTCTAAAGTCGACTCTTTCCGGTGCCGTGTAATAAAAAGTAATCTTTCTTCTGTCAAAAGTGTATTTTGTCTGAACAAGATTCATGCACAATTTGTGTTGTGCAACCAGCTCTTTGCACTTTTTAAATGCATCTTCTTCTGCCGCTTTAATTTCTTCAAGAGTTTCCATGTCCTTTTGCGACATCGGTCTTATTAATGGGACAGGCTCGGGCATTTTTTCTTCCCATGCTTTTGCAATGAGAGGATTTACAATAAAAACTTTTGCTACTTCTTCCCCTTTTTCAGTCCTTACGAGAACTAGCTGTCCGTGTTCAACATGCGCCGACTCCGGAACTTCAAGAGGGTGAAAAGTGTTCTTTATTAAGTTTACGGCATATTTTATCATTTTGTATCCTATATTAGATTCTACTGGTATTTTAGCATAAAAATTGATTATCAGCTTTGTTTGTTATAGATTTGTATTACGAAACATTCAAGAATAGGGAATATTGAAATGAAAACATTTTCACACATGAAGACGCATTATAACGAAGATTTGACACTAAAAGATATCGACTCAACAGTTACACTGGCAGGCTGGGTTTCTGCAGTCAGAGATTTGGGCGGTATTATTTTTATAGAATTGAGAGACAAAACAGGATTCTTTCAGGTAGTTGCTGACCCTCAGATTAACCCTGATGTGCATGCCGTTTTTTCAAAATTGAAAGACGAATACGTTATTCAAGTTACAGGTAAAGTTTCTAAAAGACCTCCTGAAACTTACAATCCAGAGCTTGCTACAGGCGAAATAGAAATGTACCCGAGCGAAGTTAAGATTTTTTCAGAAGCTAAATTGCTTCCGTTTGAACTTTCTTCTGACGATACAAAAGAAGATATCCGCTTAAAATACAGATATCTCGACATTCGCCGTCCGCAAATGGCAAATAATTTGAAATTACGTCATAAAATTGTTACTGCAATCAGAAATTACCTCAATAATGCAGAATTTATGGAAGTGGAAACTCCTATTCTTATCAATACTACACCTGAAGGCGCAAGAGATTATCTCGTTCCCAGCCGTGTACAGGAAGGCAAGTTTTATGCATTGCCTCAGTCACCGCAAATCTTTAAACAGCTGCTTATGGTAGGCGGTATTGAAAAGTATTATCAAATAGCAAAATGTTTCCGTGACGAAGACCTCAGAGCAGACAGACAGCCGGAATTCACTCAGGTGGATATGGAAATGTCTTTTGCTACTCAGGACGATGTAATCGAATTGACAGAAGGCGTTATTGTAGAAGCATTTAAGGCTGCAGGCGTTGATGTAAAACCGCCGTTTACAAGAATTACATGGCAGGAAGCTATGGATAGATTCGGTTCTGACAAACCGGATGCACGTTTCGGGCTGGAATTGTTTGATATATCAGACATTATGATGGAATCAACTTTTGAACCCGTAAAAGAAACCTTGAAAAAAGGCGGCATCGCAAAAGCTATTAAAATCCCGGGTATTGCCGGATATTCCAGAAAAGAAATGGATGATGTCCGCTCTACAGCAATTTCTTTTGGTGCAAAAGGTATTGCGTGGATTACTTATATGGAAGACGGAACAATAAAATCTCCGATTCTTAAATTCTTAACAGAAGAGCAAATCGAAGCTCTGAAACAAAGAGCAGATGCAAAAGCCGGCGATGTTGTATTCTTTGTCGCTGATGACAAGAAAACAACCTATGATGTTATGGGCCGATTCAGACTCTTCTTTGGCGAAAAATTGAATTTGATAGACGAAAACAAACATTCTCTGTTGTGGATTGTTGACTTCCCGATGTTTGAATACAGTCAGGAGTTTGACAGAGTAATGGCTATGCACCATCCGTTTACTTCTCCTAACCTTGAAGACGTAGACAAGATGAAAACAGAGCCTTTAAAAGTTCGCTCTATTGCTTATGATATTGTTTACAACGGAACAGAACTCGGCGGCGGTTCTGTAAGAATTCACTCAACAGATGTTCAGAGAAAAGTGTTCGATGCATTAGGTTTGAGCGAAGAAGAAGTTCAGCAAAAATTCGGATTTATGCTGCAGGCGTTCCAGTATGGTACTCCGCCGCATGCCGGACTCGCTATTGGATTGGACAGACTTGTTGCATTGTTGACTCACAATACTTCTATCAGAGAAGTTATTGCATTCCCGAAAAACTCTGCTGCAAAATGTCTTATGACCAATGCACCGACTTATGCATCGGAAGAGCAGTTGATGGAACTTCACCTGAGATCTACTGTAAAGCATGAGCATAAGGTGTAGCGATAATAATATTATTAAAAAGACCGGTATACGCCGGTCTTTTGGTTTTAAACTTGAACAACACAAAATCTTGCGATAAGCTTTTTATATGGATAAATTTGAAGAAAAAACATTGTCGTCAAAGACGGTTTATAAAGGCAAAATTTTTGAGATTACGGATGATGAAATTACGCTCTCGGACGGACTGGTTAGGCATAGAGAAATTATCCACCATCCGGGCGGCGTTGTAATATTTGCTTTAAAAGATAACGGAAATCTCTTGCTTGTAAAGCAAAACAGATATGCCGTAAAATCAGTCCAGACAGAACTCCCTGCAGGCAGACTGGAAAAAGGCGAGGACCCATTGTTCGCAGCCCAAAGAGAACTGAGGGAAGAAACAGGATATGTTGCAAAAAACTGGGAGTCTTTAGGGTATATTTTTACAACTTTCGGAATTTGTGACGAAAAATTGTATCTCTTTAAAGCAACTGATTTGACTTTTGACAAACCACAGCCCGATGAAGGCGAAATTTTGGATTATTTTGAACTTCCGTTAAGCGATGTGTACAATCTCGTAAAAAATGGTACAATTAATGATGCAAAGACTATTTGCGCTATTGCAAGATATAACTTAGAGAGTTTACAGACTGAATGAACAAAGTAAAAATGCTCGTCCTTGATATAGACGGAACTATTTTCAGAAAAGATTATACGGCGACACAGAGGGTTCAAAATACTCTGAAAAGCCTTTCTGAAGATGGAGTGAAGGTCGTACTTTGCACAGGCAGAATGTATGCGGCAACAAAGTTTATTGCTGCTGAGCTGGGGCTGAAAACACCTGTTATTTGCTATCAGGGCGGTCTTGTAAAAAACTTTTATGAAAATCAGGATACTCTCTGGTCACGTCCGATGGATTGCTCTCTTGCTCGTGAGGTAATTAAAGATTTGAAATCACGTAATGTGTTTTTTAACCTTTATGTTAATGATGAGCTTATGGTTGAGCATGACAGCCCGTTGATACGTCAGTATGTTGATGCAAGAAACATTTCTTATAAAGTGATAGGCGACAGCGAAAAGGTTGATTTAAACGGGTTAAATAAAATTCTTGCAATTGATGATGATACCGGATTAATAGAAAATCTGCAAAAAGAAATGGCAGAAAAATATAAGGGCAAACTATATGTGGTTCGCTCTACTCCGAGATTTTGCGAGTTTTCTGACCCGGAGGCAACAAAAGGGAATGCGGTAAGGTTTCTTGCAGAAAAATGGGGTATCAAAAAAGAAGAAATTATGGCCTGCGGTGATCAGGATAATGATATAGAAATGCTCCTCGCTGCGGGAATAAAGGTTGCTATGGGTAATGCAACCGAAGATTTGAAGAAAATAGCGGATTATGTTACGGAAACCGTGGACAATGACGGCGTTGTCAAAGCGGTAGCTAAATTTATAGGGGATAAATATGAAATATAGAATTGGACAGGGCTTTGATTTACATCAGTTTGTACCTGATAGAGATTTGATTCTAGGTGGTATAAAAATAGACCACAACAAAGGGCTTTTGGGCCATTCGGATGCTGATGCTCTTTGTCATGCAATAATAGATGCTTTGCTCGGAGCGCTTGCTCTGGGCGATATAGGGCAGCATTTTCCTGATAATGACCCTCAGTATTATGGCTGTGACAGCACTGAGCTTTTGGCACAGACACTTTATCTTGTTGTAAAAGAGGGATATAAAATTAATAATATCGATGCAACAATAAAAACGCAGCAGCCAAGATTGGGGCCGTTTATAAAGGATATTCAACGCAATCTTGCAAACGTCTTGAGCCTTGAGATAAATCAAGTTTCTATCAAAGCAAAATCCATGGAATGGATGGGGCCAATTGGCGAGGGCAAGTGCCTTGCTGTTGATGCGGTAGTCCTTCTTGAAGAAATTGCTATCTAACAAAATATACTTTTAATATTTTAAGCATTTATATTCACCATTCTGTCAATGGTGGATATTGCTTTTTTAGCAATCTGCGGGTCTACATTTATTTCGTACGTGTCATTTTGGAGTGAGTTGAGAATATCTTCCAGCGTATTCCACTTCATATTCGGACAAATTGCTTTCTGGCTGACGAGAATAAATTCTTTGTCCGGACAATCTCTTTTTAGCCTGTCGACAACGCCTTTTTCTGTAACAATAATGAATTCTTTTTTATCGGATTCTTTTGCTTTTTTGATAATTGCCGTAGTAGAACCGACAAAATCTGCCAGTTTTGTTACTTCTTTGTGGCATTCAGGATGTGCAAGCACCATTGCATCAGGGTAGACCTGCTTTTTCTGTATTATATCTTCGGGTTTTATTCTCAGGTGTGTGGGGCAGTATCCGGGATATGTAATGACTTTTACATCGGGAAGCTGTGTTCCTACATAAGTGCCAAGATAAGTATCCGGAACAAAAAGCACCTCTTTTGTACCGAGTGAACGCACCACATTTACTGCGTTTGCGCTTGTACAACAAATATCGCATTCCGATTTTACTTCTGCTGTAGAGTTTACATAACATACTACAGGTATATTCTGATTTTTTGCCTTAAATTCTCTAAGCTGCTGCAGGTTAATCATATCTGCCATCAAACATCCTGATTCCAGTCGTGGAAGGAGAACTTTTTTATCCGGAGAGAGAATTTTTGCGGTTTCTGCCATAAAATATACTCCGGCAAAAACTATAATGTCAGCATCTGTTTTTGCTGCCTGCTGGCTAAGGTACAGAGAGTCACCGGAAAAATCAGCTACTTCATCAATTTCTACATTTTGATAAGTATGTGCAAGAATTATTGCGTTGCGTTCTTTTTTTAGTTTCTTTATTTCTTCAATTATTTGTGTTTTTTCCATATTAATTACCTTAGTTTTGTTATTTATCTTGCACTTTTAATGATATCAATAAGTCCTGTCATAAGAAATTCGCAAGACATTGCAGCAAGAAGTATTCCGACTATTCTGTTGATTACGCTCACACCTGTTTTTCCCAGCAGTTTGCTTACTTTTGATGAAAATTTTAATATCAGCCAGCAGACAACAAGGTTGAAAAACAGTGCAGCAATGATTAATGACCTGTCAATGACATTGCCCTGTGCGTTTTTCATACAAATCGTAAGCATTGTGATTGTTGCAGGGCCTGAAAGCAGAGGTATAGCCAGAGGAAAAACGGAAATATCCGTTCTTTTCATAGATTCTTTACGTTCTTCTTTGTTTTCGTTGTTCATAGCAGGTTCGGGGTTACCCAGAACAAGGTCTACAGCCATAATCAAGAGCAGTATGCCGCCTGCGATTTTTAGTGCTGTTAAACTAATGCCAAGCAAATCCAGAACAATAGAGCCTGTGTATGCAAAGAAAAGAAGAATGAAAAAGGCTATAACAATAGCTTTGTTCATCATGATATTGCGCCATTTTTCTTTTGAGTTTGCTGTTAAAGCTATAAATACAGGCGCAAGCCCTATGCCGTCCAGTGTAACGAACAGCTTGGAAAAATATCCTAAAAAAGCATGTATATGTTCTAACATTCAAAACCTTTCGCAATTATTCAGTGTTTCTATTATACAAGAAACAAATGCGAAAGGTTATTAAGATGTTATAAATTTTACCAGCAAGAGCCTACAGAACCGGCTCCGCAAGTTTTTCCGTTCACCCAGATAGCATATTCAAGTTCTGTGTTCTTGAAATTTGTGCCAGTTATATTTGCATTTAAAAGAGATGTTTCTTCCAAATCTGCATTTTCAAAATTGGCACCGGTAAGGTTTGCACCTTCAAAAGTTGCATTTTCTATATCCGCACCTTTAAAGTTTGCGTTTTTTAAATTTGCGTTTTTAAAGTTTGTTCTGTCGAGTTTTGCTTTTTCAAAGTTAAAACCTTCTAAATTCAGCCCCTCAAAGCTCTGTTTTTCGAGATAGGCTTCTTGATAATCTTTTTTCAGCATATTAAACACAAAAGTTTTTTCATGATCGTCGTCATCAGCAAAAGCGCAGTAACAGCTCATAGAAACACAAATCAGACCGAGTAAAAATCTTTTTTTCATAAATTTTCCTTTTCTTCTTTTTCTTTGCGTGCAGGTTCAGGTATCACTTTGCCTATGTATTTGGAAATAGATAGTGAAAATGCGAGCCTGTCTTCTTGGTTGTTAGGAATAATGACCGCCGTTGTAATAGAGGTGGTCGGCTCGGGTCTTATCTTCAAACCTGCTGCAAATACACCCCAGGATTCATCTCTTGATACCCAGTCAGCAACAACACGCAGTTTGTTCGGTATAATGGTCTGGTCAATACCAATCATCACACCTGTCAAAGAAGGCATCTGCCTTCTTCCTCCGACAAATCCGCCGGCTGTTAAGGTTGTCCTTGTCTTTTTACACAAATAAGACCCGTGTGCATATATCATGCTATCGGGATTTTGACCTTCTGTCAATGATGGAGAAAGAGTCCCGCCGACTGTAAAACGGGCAGAACGTTTAATTTTAAAAACTTTTTTTGCTGTTAAATTGAGTTTTACAGATGTTCTGTCATCAATAGTCGTACCTGCACCGACTGATATTTCCGTGTCTTTGCCCGTACCTATGATTACCTGCGGTGTCAGTGAGGCATAAGCATCACCAAACGGGCTGTATCTGTTGGATTGTTTTAGTATAACTTCGCCGCCCGGCAGTACATCAGATGATGGCATGGTGACAATTGTCTGCTGTGCAATAGCTGCAGAAGGGAAAATAAAAAAGCTAAAAGTTAATATGTATTCGACTAATTTTTTCATCAATTTTAGAGTTAAAAAAAGTACCTCTTGTAATCATTAAAGTCAAAAGAGATACTTAAATTAATAACCTTTCATTTCTTATTATAAAAATTTTTTACATGATTATCAATATAATAAATAGAATTGTAAAGATTTTAAACCTGTTCTATCTCTCAACAATCAAAATAAGCATAAAAAAAACGAGGGGTTTTGTAATCTCTCTGCCGCAAATGCGATTCGATTTTACATCCCAACCCTCGTAAGGTTTTTACACTAGCCGAAACATTAATAACATTATTATTATAACACTTATTTTAGCATTTTGCAAACATGTGCTTTTATATGTTAAATAATATTACGAATTTAGTAATAAATTATATATATTTATGCTGTCTAAAAATAAATCTATTGAAAATAATCATTGTATTAAATATGATAATGGCATGCAGATTTTTGAAAAGCTAAATTCTAATCCTGATTTATCAATATGCCTCGGGTTTTTTGACGGAGTGCATCAGGGACACAAAGTTGTATTAAAAAATACCGTAAATCTTGCAAAGCAAAACGGTCTAAAGTCTGCTGTTATTACTTTTAAAGAACATCCTCTCTGCTATTTGCAAAACAGAACCCCTCAATATATTGTTTCGCTCAAGGACAGATTAAATCTTATTGAAGAGCAGGGTATTGATTTTGCTTATGTTCTTGATTTTGATGAGGATATAGCAGATGCTCTTGCTCTGGATTATTTAAAGGATTTTCTTGTTAAAAATTTGCATCCAAAATTTATTACCACAGGTTTCAATCACTATTTTGGTGCAAACAAACAGGGTGATGCCGTTTTTCTCGGGGCTTATCAATCAGAATTCGGCTACAAATTTTTTGAAATACCGCCTATTACATTTAATAATACACTTATCAGCAGTTCCAAAATCAGACAGATGATTACTGACGGAAATGTGGAGAGTGTACCTGAACTATTGGGCCAAAGTTTTTATATAAAAGGAAGAGTCGTTACAGGTAACAGAATCGGCAGGACTCTGTCTTTTCCGACTGCTAATGTAAAATATCCATCTGATATAATAAAGGCTGCCAGAGGCGTTTATGCCGGGATTGTGGAATTTGACGGAGGTAAGTATAATGCTATGCTCAATCTTGGAAGGCGTCCGACGATTAATACCGAGCATTCTCTTTTGTTAGAGGCTCATATTTTTGATTTTAATCAGAATATTTATGATAAAGATATAAAAGTCAGTTTTGTTAAAAAGATAAGAAATGAGGTCAAATTCGACTCTCTGCCGGAGTTGAAATCTCAGCTGGTTAATGATGAACAAACTGTTAGAAAATACTTTGAAACAAGATAATGGAAAATAAAAAGCGATAACTACAAAGTTATCGCTTTTAGTTATAAATTAAATAGTTTTTTATTGTTTCTTATTGTTTTCTTCAATTTTTTTCTGAGCAGCCGGCATGTAGTGTTCTTTCATATTTTTAACAAATTGTTCCAGTGTAGTTTTGCCTTTGCTGCCTTTGTTTTCTGCTTCTATGTTTTTAGCAAATTGCATCAGTCTTACTTCAGCTTCTTCTTTTGGCATTTGTACGTACATTGTAGGCAATCCGAGTCTTTGGTGATCTCCGATTCTTTCTGCAATATAGTCGAACATGTTTTTGCCGCCTTTAAGATCAGCTGTTTTGTAAGCTTCTACGTAGGCTGTTTCTATCCAGGATGCTGCCTGATGGAATCTATCTGCTCCGAGGGTAAGATCTGCAGATTTTCTGCCTGCAGCTTCATCCAGTGCTTCGAGGTCAATCATTGTACCTTTTCTGTTTTCATTAACAACTCTGTCTGCATCACTTTTGAATTTTGCTTTCAGGTTTGCAATTTTCTTTTCAATGCTGGATGCTACTGGAGTATTGTTTTTTCCTTTAGGTTGAACAGCCCCGCCGGCTTTGCCGCCATCAGAAATTATATTTTCTGCTTGTTTTGCTGCTTTCTTAAACCAGCCTTGTTTGTGACCGTAAATACCTACACCAGCAATTGCTGCTAATGCTATTGCTCCTGCTACATAAGGAGTCTTACTTTTTTTGTTAGCTTCAGGTTTTGCTGCTGGAGCTGTATTTACTGGAGTTTGGGGAGCAGCAGCTTTACTGTACTTTGGTTGTGCTGTAGCTAATTTTGAAAAATTGTTTGCACCGACACTTTCAACTGGCATTTTTACCTCTTTTCTCTAAACAATTACGACCATTAATATCTGTTTATATTAAATTCAAAAAAGCTTTTTTTTGCTAGCCGGATTTTTAAAACGTGTTCAAATTCAATAATATTAACAAAATATTCGTTTTAATTTTTCTTAACATTCGTGTTTATTGATGTTCTTTTAAAATTAGAGCATGCCATTTGTTTTTACAGGATTTCGGATATACATATTATTAAAAAGCTGTAAATTAAAAAAATATAAAAAATACTAACAAGCAGCCGTGTATTTTTTTTCAAATATGACATAAAAACTCTCCATCTCAAGTATTAGCTTTACAAAAAGATTTTTGCCCATAATTTGGGATTTTTATATTACCCGACAGGAATTTTTAACGGTTAATTTGTAAAAAAAGAGATAATAATACTTTTAAAGAGTTTTTTTGTAGTGTAAGATTTATTTAAGAATATTAACAGGAGAAAAACAATGGCTAACGTAATACAGGGAAATTTAACAACAAACAATGAAAAATTTTGTATAATCATCTCCAGATTTAATGAATTTATAGGTTCAAAACTCTTGTCAGGTGCAATAGATGAACTTGTCAGACACGGAATAAAAGAAGACACTATTGATGTTATCTGGACTCCCGGTGCGTTTGAAATCCCTGTTATTGCTAAAAAGGCAGCTCAATCAGGAAAATACAACGCTGTAATAACCCTCGGTGCTGTTATTAGAGGTGCTACAGGACATTATGATTTTGTAGCAGCAGAGGTGTCAAAGGGTGTTGCATATGTTTCTCTAGAAACCGGCGTGCCTGTGATTTTTGGAGTTCTTACTACAGACAATCTTGAACAGGCTATAGAAAGAGCCGGTACAAAAGCGGGAAATAAAGGCTCAGAAGCTGCAAAAGCTGCTATAGAAATGGCAAACTTGACAAAACTCATATAAAACTATAAGATAAACCCTGTTCTGTAATTATTTATAGTAATAGGAGTTTATTTTTATGAGTATGGATTTTTCAAAAGTGTTGAAAGCACCTCTTGCTTCAGAAGGCTGGTTTTTAAAGTTAATTATCGGAGGTATATTGTTTTGCATACCGATAGTTAATTTTATTGTATTTGGTTATTTTGTTAAATATTTAAAAAATGTTGTTGACGGCAAGGATTCTTTACCAGAATTTTCTGATATAGGTAAATTATTTGTCACCGGTTTAAAATTCATAATCGGTGGAATTCTTCTTTTCATTCCGTTAATTATTTTGGTATTAATTTTTTCATTTTTATTTTCCAAGAATGCGATGCTGTCTATGGCAATAAATGCTTTGCTCGAAATCGCCTATACATTACTTTCTTTATTAATGATTGCTAATTTTTCAATTGATGAAAAGATTTTGTCTATGGTGGATTTCCAAAGAGCATTTTTACTGCTGAAAGAAAATTCTAACATTGGCAGCTTTATTCTTTATTTGGTAGCAATTTATGTTGTATCAATAATTATTACCGTGATTTGCGCTGTTACAATGGTTGGCTTAATTTTGGTACCGTTTGTTATGTATGCGGTTACTTTAATGTTGTACAATCTCTTGGGCCAATTTACACAAAATGCGCCAAAACTTGCTGAAGTAAAAACAGCTGCAAGTGTATAAAATACGCTTAAAAACAGGAAAAACTTTTTAAAAACACACTATCATTTCTTTCAAAAAAGTGTTATAATGATAGTGTGTTTATTATTTATATGGAGCGTGCTAATGGGTATTAGTCTAAAGCAGGCATTTTCTTTTGTGCCGCAGGATAAAAAATGGATAAACAAAATTTTTATCGGCGGTTTATTAATGTTTTTTCCAACCTTTGCTTATATTTTTCCAGGAATAAAAAGACTGCTTTTTGACCCGATAAACTACTATATGGTTAGTTTGGCCGCAATTCTTGTAGGTGTTACATCTTTGGCCGTATGCGGATACTTCTTCAAAACAGTACACAACAGAATAGTTCACTTCCACGGAAAGCTCCCTTCCTGGAAATACTTTAGTTATTATATTTATATTGGGCTAAAAGCTTATATAGGTGCATTTGTTTTAGCAATCCCGTTCTTTTTAGTAAGCGGATTGCTGTTATTGTTTGCTCCGTTTTCACTGTCGATTGAGTCTATTCCTTTTATATTGACAGGCTGTATATTGCATATTATTTATGCTGTATTCTACATTATGCTTGCATTGAATTTTGCAATGGATTTCAGGCTCAAATCCTTCTTTGATTTTAAAAAGGCTTATGAGTTAATAAAACATAATTTAAACGGTTATGTTTTGCTGGTATTTGACTGTTTGCTTGTTGCTGTGTGCAACTTTATCCTTTCCCTAATCTTAATTAACGGTCAGATTTTTGCGTTGCTGCTTCCGTTTGTTACTTTTTATATATATATTGTGTATTCCGATTTATTTGCACAGTTTGCGTTAAGTGTAGGTGAGGATAAGTTCGATGAAGGCAAATGTTTTATCTAGGGTAAAAAAATTCAAAAAAAGTTTAATCAGAGATTTTAAACGACTCTTTAGACCGTCTAAAAAGAATTATCATCTCCCGTTTTCTGATGACCATATGATGGGATACTGGGCAATGTTTATGATTTTTAGTTAGTTTGTTTAAAATCTGACGGTAAATATTTTTGAGTTTTCAATAAATTTTATATTGAAGGCACTTGTCTTTGGAATAAGTACCATATCACCGGCTTTCATTGCAAAAATTTTGTCATCAGTCAAAATTTCAATGGAGCCTTCCAGAACATAAAAACAAACATCCTGCGGTGATATTTGAGGCTGTATCGCTGTACCTGCTATTGCAGCAAATAGTCCCAGCGCCCTGTTTCCTTCATTTATCAGATATTTATTGTCTATGCTTCCGAGTTTGTATTGCAGTTCTTCGAGCGGGACAATTATTTTTTTGAACATATATTTCTCCTGTGTTGTTTTAAAATTATTTTTTATTGTCGCAGCGGCTTTTACAATACCCTTTTGTGCAATATTAAAAAATTAAATTAATTTAATTTAATTTATCTTAATTTTTGCTGAATAAAAATTTTTATTAACATATAATATTACCCAAGGAAGGATGGGTAACTTACTTTGCCAAACAGCTTGATGAAAACACAGGATGGTAAAATACAGCGTATTCCGCCTCAAAATATTGATGCAGAAGAAGCTATTCTCGGAGCTATTTTAACAAATCCGATATGTTTTACCAAAATAGCGGATATGATTAAGCCTCAGAGTTTTTATAAACCGGCTAATAAGTATATTTTTGAAGCTATTGTAGAGCTGTTTACAAAAAACCATGCAATAGATATCGTTACTGTTTCCGAAAAGCTCAATGAGTCTGACAAACTGGAAATGATAGGCGGGCGTGCATATATCAATGACCTTGCGCTCAATGCCATTACTACTGCAAATATTGAATATTATGCCAGAATTGTGCAGGAAAAGGCCATAAAACGTGAGCTTATCAATGCTGGTTCTGAGATTGTTGAAATGGCCTATGACAATACAACAACTGAAGAAACCCTTGATAATGCGGAAAAATTGATATTTAACATAGCACAGCAAAAAACTTCTTCTGACCTTGTTTCTGTCAAAGATCTTGTTTTGACCAGTTATGAACAAATTTCTTACAGATACGAACACAGAGGCGAGCTTACAGGCGTGCCTACAGGGTTTTATGATTTTGATAATATGACATCAGGCCTGCAAAAATCAGATTTGATTATCCTTGCAGCAAGACCTTCCATGGGAAAAACAGCACTGGCTCTGAATATTGCGCAAAACGTAGCATTGAAAGCAAAAAAGACTGTTGCAATATTTTCTCTCGAAATGTCAAAGGAGCAGCTTGTACAGCGTATGTTGTGTTCTGAGGCTGAGGTGGATACCCAAAAGCTAAAAACAGGAAATATGCAGTCAACAGACTGGGAAAAACTTACAACGGCAATGAATCATTTTGCTGATGCGCCTTTGTATATAGATGACAGACCGGGTGCAACTGTAATGGATGTAAGAGCAAAGTGCAGACGTCTTGCTATGGAGAAAAAGGAGATTGGGCTTATTGTCATAGACTATCTTCAGTTGATGGAGGCATCCGGAAAAGAGGACAGAACCCAGCAGATTTCAGGTATTTCTAGAGGTTTGAAGGGGCTGGCCAGAGAACTGAATGTTCCTGTTATCGCACTTTCACAGCTTTCACGTGCTGTTGAATCCAGACCGGACAAACGTCCTATGATGTCTGACTTGAGAGAGTCAGGCGCAATCGAACAGGATGCTGATATCATTATGTTTATTTACCGTGACGAATATTACAATAAAGAAGATACCGAAAATCGAGGAAAAGCGGAAGTTATTGTAGCAAAACACAGAAACGGTGCTGTCGGCTCTATTGATTTGCTGTTTCAGGGTGCTATTACAAAGTTTAAAAATATTGCAAAAACAAACGTATTTTAGCGCAGCTTAGCTAGCGTCAGGCCGATTATATGAAATTATGTAAATATTATTTTCCCTTTAATTTTTTTAGGGCAATTTAGACTTGCCTTTTGTTTTATTAGACTTGTTATGTTTGATTATAAAGACATTACATATAAATTGTCTTCTGTAAAAACAGGGGTTTCCTTGCGCAAACCTTATGTCAGTCTGCACGTTCCCTTGAACAAAGATACCTTTTCTTCTGTAAAAAAAGATATTTTGTTAAAAGGGAAAGAACGGATTTTTGCGTGTATAGAAGAGTCAATAAAAAACAAACAGAACAGACTGGGTGCAGGAGATGATGCTGTTGTTTATAAACTGGAAAAGCAACCCTATTGCGTTAGATTGCTGCGCCATGGCAGCGATGACTCCTGTTTCAGAAATTATAAAAAGAGTATCTCTTTTGATTTGACAGAAGCTGACAGAATAAACCATATAGTAGCAAATCTGGGCGAAGGGTGTTCTATTATGCGCAATATTGAGGGCTATCCTCTTATTATCCCGCCTTTGTCAAACTGCAAAATTCCGCAAAAAGAAATAACCGATATGGTGTACAAACTTCCGGTTTCTGCATACAACAAGCTCTTTAAACAAATTTGTCATGCAAAAAAACACAAAATGGTTTTTGATTGTTCAGGCACAAATATTATAGTTAACCCGAAGGATAAAACGCTGACCGCTATTGATTTTTACAGAATGGATCCAAATTCTCCAAAGACAGTAAAACCGCTGACATTTCTATTCGAGGCAATTCCGTATAATACCCAGCAGCAGCAGAGAAAATCGGCAGGCATGCTTATCCTCGGCGCATTGGAAGAGCTAAAACCCGGGATTGTACCCTCAACAGAGCTTTCCGAATTTAAGTTTAATGACTTTTTTGACAGAGTAGAACGCTCAATGCCGAGAAACTTACCTTCAGAATGGCCAAAAATCAAGGATACAGTGACAGAGATAGTTTGTTTGAAGCTAAAAGAGTCTATAGGTATGAATGTAAAATCAATGCAGGCATACAAATTTGAAGAGGCAGAAAAAATTATAAAAAACAGCCTTATTGAAAAAATATAATTATTGTTGAAATTTAATATAAAGTTCTTGCTAAAACCATAATTTATAGTACAATTGGGGTATGTGTAGAAAATGGTCCTTTTGATGGAAGAGGACAAGGGAGAAAAAAGATGGCTAACTTAGAGAAATGGTCTGGTTTGCTAAAAGGGGGTATTTTATCTGCTTTTGCAATACTTATGACCGCTAGCTCTGCTTTTGCAGGGGAAGCCGATTTGGTAGTACCAAATCTTTCTGCTGATGCCCACAGCTTTAACCTGCTGTTGCTTGGTATCGGAATTTCCGTTCTGGGCCTTGTTTTTGGCTTGATAGAATTTATCAAAGTCAAAAATTATAAGGTTCATTCAGCAATGGCTGAAATCGGAAACACTATTTTTGAAACTTGTAAGACTTACCTTATCCAACAGGGTAAATTCTTGCTCGCTTTGGAAATTTTGATTGGATGCTGTATTGCATTCTACTTTGGCGGATTGCAGCACATGGGTCTTAAGGGTGTATTGATTATTCTTGCATGGTCTGTAATCGGTATCTTGGGTTCTTACGGTGTAGCCTGGTTCGGCATCAGAATGAACACTCTGGCTAACGCAAGAACTGCATTTGCTTCTTTGGAAGCTAAACCTTTAAAAGTATTAAACATTCCTTTAAAAGCCGGTATGAGTATCGGTGTATTGCTCGTAAGCGTTGAGTTAATCATGATGCTCATTATCCTGTTGTTTGTCCCCGGACATCTTGCAGGTGCTTGCTTTATCGGTTTTGCAATCGGTGAATCACTCGGTGCTTCTGCTCTTCGTGTAGCAGGCGGTATCTTTACAAAAATCGCTGATATCGGTTCTGACCTGATGAAAATTCAGTTCAAAATCAAAGAAGATGACCCGAGAAACCCCGGTGTTATCGCTGACTGTACAGGTGACAACGCAGGCGACTCTATCGGACCTACAGCTGATGGCTTTGAAACTTACGGTGTAACAGGTGTTGCTCTTGTTTCATTCATCTTGCTGGGCGTGTTCCCTGAATTCCAAATTCAATTATTAACTTGGATCTTTACAATGAGATTCTTGATGATTGTTACTTCAGTAGTTGCATACTGGGTAAACACTGGTTTGACACAGCTTCTTTTCGGCAATGCTGAAAAAGTTGACTTTGAAAAACCTTTAACAAATCTTGTTTGGATTACATCTATCTTGTCAATCATTATGACATTCGGTGTATCTAAATGGTTGCTCTCATCAATGGGTGAAAACCTCTGGTGGGTACTTGCAGGTATCATTTCTTGCGGTACATTGGGTGCTGCTTTGATTCCTGAATTTACAAAAATCTTCACAAGCCCGAATGCATTGCATACAAAAGAAGTTGTTACTGCTTCACGTGAAGGCGGTTCTTCTTTGACAATTCTTTCAGGTATTGTTTCAGGTAACTTCTCAGGTTTCTGGATTGGTATGGTAATTGTATTCTTAATGGGATTGTCATACTACTTCAGCACAATGATTCCTGATACAGTAATGATTTATGCATCAGTATTTGCATTTGGTCTTGTAGCATTCGGCTTCCTCGGTATGGGGCCTGTTACAATTGCTGTTGACAGCTATGGTCCTGTTACTGATAACGCCCAATCTGTATACGAATTGTCTTTGATTGAACAAAGAGAAGGCGTTGCAGAAGAAATCGAAAGAGATTTCGGCTTCAAACCTAACTTTGATGTAGCTAAAGCACAACTCGAAGAAAACGACGGTGCCGGTAATACCTTCAAAGCTACTTCAAAACCGGTACTTATCGGTACAGCTGTAGTTGGTGCCACAACAATGATTTTCTCATTGATTCTGGTTATCAAAAACACTCTCGGTATCGAACCGGAAGCTGTATTGAACGTACTCAATCCTTACACATTGCTCGGTTTCTTGGCCGGCGGTGCTGTAATTTACTGGTTCTCAGGTGCTTCTATGCAGGCTGTTACAACAGGTGCATACAGAGCAGTTGAATACATTAAACGTCACATCACAATCGATGATGAAAGCGTAAAAACAGCTAACGTTGCAAACTCTAAAGAAGTTGTTAAAATCTGTACTCAATACGCACAAAAAGGTATGGTCAACATCTTTATCGCATTGTTTGCATTTGCTTTGGCATTTGCTTGTCTTTCAGCTCCGGCATGCAAGACAGTAGCTCCGGTAGCATTCTTTGTAAGCTACCTGATTGCAATCGCAGTATTCGGCTTGTTCCAGGCTGTATTTATGGCTAACGCAGGCGGATGCTGGGATAACGCTAAGAAAATCGTTGAATGTGACTTGTGCGAAAAAGGTACACCTTTGCATGACGCTACAGTAGTAGGCGATACAGTAGGTGATCCGTTCAAAGATACTTCATCAGTAGCTATGAACCCGATTATCAAGTTCACAACTTTGTTCGGATTGTTGGCTATGGAAATCTCTATCAATGAATCCTTCAGACATATCGCACCTATCGCAGGCTGGATATTCCTGATTATTGCATTGGTATTTGTATGGAGATCCTTCTATGCAATGAGAATCCCTGAAAAATCAGCTGATGAATACGCAAACGATTAGCAATTTAGCTTATTAATAGGGTAAAGCTCCGTAATATTTTACGGAGCTTTTTTATATGACATTATGCGATTATTATTTGTGTTGCTTTTTTAATTCATTTACTCTGTTTTGGGCTTCTTTTACTTTTAGTATGTTGTATATCCCTAATAGTCTTTGAATAGAAAACAATTTTTCATTGTCGACTTGTGTTTCGTATTCGGCTGTTTTTTTATCGTTTGTATAAAGTTCAAACTTGTCCTGTTCCAAATAATCACTTCTTTTTACAAAAAGAACAGTGTGTTTTTTATCATTTTGAGTTTTTATTTCAAATACTACGTTTAAAATTTCCGGTGTGTCCATTCCTGTAAATTTTGCGCCAAATGAAACATTGTTCATATATATTGCTCCTTTTTTAGATGTTTATTCAAATGATGTGAATTATATTTTTTGTTATTTTTATTCTTTTTGTAAAGAAATATTAAATTTTTCTAAAAAAGTGTTATTAATTTTTAACAATGGGGAATATATAAAGTAGAAGGAATAAAAAAAGATTTAAAATTTCTCTCTCTCTAATTCCTCTCTCTAATATGTGGTAAAGTTTAACCGGCGTCAGTCGGTTTTTTTTTGCGTGTATTTTGCTAAACCCCAGTATTTAATCGTTGTTAATAATTTTAATATAAACTTTTGTAAATTTGTTTCTGAAAAACCTAAAGATAAATAAGACCATGTCCGATTAAGAAAATATTAGTATTAAAAAATAGAGGATATGTGTATGGAAGTAAATGATATTAAAATTGAGTCAAAACCCGCTTGTGGTAATGCTTTTAACCTTTCGGGGGGGGGATAAACCGCTAAAAACAAGGCATTTCGCCTGTTCGTTGACGCTTGCTTTGACTCTTGCCCTGACTCTTTCCCTTGCTCTTTCATTTTCATCCGTGCTTCCTGCTTTTTCTCAGGAACCGGCAGACGACCACTCATATACCCTTACAAAAATAGAAGCCCAAGACCCGTCTAACCTTCCGGCTAATACCATAACAAAATACGAATGGAGCGAAACAGAAAACAAACTCACTCCCGTGTACTACCGCGTAGACCTAAAACAAACAGACTATGGCCATACAAAAGACTATGACGATGTAAAAACATACGATATAACTAGGCCAATAGATCCAAATAGCGATAAAAATGCATTTGAATATGCAATCAACTATTATGTAAATAATGACAGTCTATCCACTGACCGAATCACAACCGACCAGCTGGGAAAAGATATAGATATGGATTTTGTGGGGTTAAAAGATGAACAATCTTCCGGTAGAGCCGATGGCGGAGCGATTTATAATGAAGAAGGAACAATCGGAAATATAACAGGCGATTTTATAGGTAACTATGCAAAATCTGAAAATAGGGATGCCGGAGGCGGAGCGATTTATAATGAAGAAACAATCGGAGATATAACAGGCGATTTCATAGGTAACTATGTTTTTTCTTCTTCTGATCCTAATTATAATCTTAGTGTTGAAGGTGGAGCTATTTATAATGAAGGCAAAATTGGCCACATAACTGGTGTTTTCATTGGCAACTATGCACAATCTGAATCAACTAGTGCCAGCGGAGGAGCAATTTATAATGACGGAACAATTGAAAATATAACAGGTAATTTTTTGTTTAATCATGTTGAAAGTGATAACGGTATTATATTAGGTGGGGCTATTTATAATGGTAATAATGCTCATATAGATAATATTGTAGGCGATTTTGTTGGTAATTATTTTGCAGCTAGATCATGGGGGCGTAGCAGTACTGCAGATGGTGGTGGAGCGATTTATAATAGTGGCACAATCGGCGATATAACAGGCGATTTTATTGCTAATATTGCTCTTTCCACTGATAACGTTTATGGTGGAGCGATTTATAATAGAGGCACAATTGGAAATATAACAGGTGATTTTATTGATAATGCTGCTGATGTTTATGGATCTCCTACTGATGGGAATAATGCTTGCGGAGGAGCTATATATAATGTCGGATATATGTCAAAATTGGGAAATATAAACGCTAATTTTATAGGTAATTATGGTTCTTCTTCATCTTATACTACTGCTGCTTATGGCGGAGCAATCTATAACGAAGGAACGATTGGTGACATAACGGGTGCTTTTATTAGAAATTATATTAGCGCAGGCTCTTCTGGTTCAATTGGCGGAGCGATTTATAATGAAGGCACAATCGGGGATATTACAGGTGACTTTATAGGCAATTATGTTCAAGGAGATGGTGCCTATGGCGGAGCGATTTATAATGAAGGCACAATCGGGGATATTACAGGCGATTTTATAGGGAATTATGCTTCTTCTTCTTCTTCTTTTTTTTCTAGTGCCTATGGCGGAGCGATTTATAATTCTAGAGGAACAATCGGTAGACTCGACGATGAAGGCAATCTGATTGGCGGTATATATGGCTCTTTCATAAACAACCACGCCACAACAACCTCAGACTCCGACCTCGCCTTAGGCGGCGCAGTCTATACTACAAACGACATGAACTTTATCGCCGATAATAAAACAACATACTTCTCCGGCAACTATACCCAAGACTCCAGAGGCATAATCCCTAACGCAATCTTCGTCCAAACTTCATCCTCTAAATCCCCCACCATTAAACTCCAAGCCCAAAACAACGGCACAATAGTCTTCAACGACCAAATAGACGGCGGCAAAGCCTCCGGCACAACAATCGACCGCACAACAGCCTACAACCTCGCCCTCACAGGCGACAATTCAGGCACAATCTACCTCAACAACTCAGTCATAAACGCAAAAGTAACATCAGAAAACATCAACCTAAACCTAGGCAAAAACAACGTCTTTGAACAATCCGACTTCACCATTAACTCAGGCTCTTTAGGCTTCATAAACAATATCGCAGAACAACAATCCATGAAATCCGCTAACATCAACGGCAATATAAACATGGCTGTTGATGTCGACCTGCAAAATAAACAAATGGATACCCTCCCATCCAACGTGTCCGTCTCCCCAGACGCCCATATCTCTGTCAACTACCTCAACCTCCTCAACGACGCATCCTCTGACTCTACCTCTATTAAATTCGCTGACTCTTCTTACTCTAATCAAGTATCTTACTCAGGCCCCTCCCCCATAGCCTACTCCCCAATATATAAATACGACGTGTCATATTCTACTAACCCCGAAGATAACCTCGGCTACTTCTTCTTCAATAGAGCCTCCTCTTCCTCAGGCAACCCCTCAGATGCCTTCAACCCCGCTGTCCTTACCCCATCAGTAGCAACCCAGGCTGGCGCATATACCACCCAGCTCCAAACCTTTAACTACGCCTTCCAACACTCTGACTCCTTCATGAATATCCCCTCTTTAGATAGACTATCTATCATCAATAACAATAAATATGCACTAAATACAACAAACTTCTCCCCTCTCCTTACCCCCCACTCCCACAACGGATTCTGGGTTAAACCCTACGCCTCCTTCGAGTCTATCCCCCTAAATAACGGCCCAACCGTCTCCAATATCAACTACGGCACCCTCATCGGCTATGACTCCGATATTAAACAAATTAATCACGGCTTCAATAGAGTCTTAACAGCATATATTGGTTACAACGGAGCATCCCAAAGATATCAAGGCGTAGATGCCTACCAAAACGGCGGTATCCTCGGCTCTACCGCTACCTTCTACAAAGGTAACTTCTTTAACGCTACAACAGTATCAGTAGGAGCAAGCGTAGGCGATGCAACAACCATGTACGGCTCAGAAAACTATACAATGCTTATGGCAGGTATAGGTAATAAATTCGGGTATAACTTTGAATTTAAACAAGGAAAATATATCCTCCAACCCAACTTCTTAATGTCCTATTCCTTCATAAATACTTTCGACTATACAAACGCAGCAAACGTAAGAATCGAAAGTGACCCGTTGCATGCACTCCAACTCTCCCCCGGAATAAAATTCATAATGAATACAAAAACCGGCTGGCAACCATACCTTGCAGTAAATATGACATGGAATATACTTGATGAAACAAAAGTAACAGCAAACGACGTAAGACTGCCCTCAATGTCCATAGACCCGTATGTGTCATACGGAGCAGGTATACAGAAATGCTTTAAGGATGATAGATTCACAGCATATGGCCAGGCCATGGTGCATAACGGAGGCCGAAACGGTGTATCCCTTACAGCAGGATTCCGCTGGAGGGTGGGGAAAGATTAGATATAATAAATTTATAAGCTAGTAAATAACCATTCTCGGGAGCAGTTGCTCCCGTTTTTATTGTTATTCTTCTATTTTGCTTAGAATTTTAGAAAAATCGAATACGCATTCTTTTGCTTTTGTCTTCAGATTTTGGGGTTGTATTGCCTTCAATTCTTTAAAATATTGTTCAAGTTTGTCTTCATCATCAAGGAAGGAACATGGCAAATCAAAGCGTTTTGCTATTTTTTCAACCTTTTCGTCATAGCTTAGAGCCAGTGTCGGGGTTCCGTATTTCAACGCAAGCAGGCAGGCGTGGTATCTCATACCTATTAAGTAATCGAGGTTTGCGAAGGATTGTATTGTTTCATCAATGTCCAGCCCGTTTTTCAATACGGTTTTTATCTGCGGGTTGACTAGTTTTAGCTGTGCTTCAAAGTGTTTGCATATTTCTAAATCCAGTGCATCTTGAAAAGAATATATATATATTTCTTTGTCTGCAAAGTTTGCATTGATTTGTCTTGCGAGTGCAAACAAATATTTCTGCGATAAACCTTTCCAGCTTCTTAATTGTACTCCGACGCGGCCCATAGGCAGGTATTCTTTTGTTTCCATATTCCACACAGGGTCTGATACCAAATCAGGCTTTAAATCCCAGCCTCTGAGACGAAACAGGCTCTTTTCATCACGTACGGTTATGTATTTGCATTTTGAGAGCGCAAATTTTGTCAGCATTCTTCCTATAAGGTTTTTTATAGGCCCTATCCCCTGTGCAAATATAATCACTTCTTTTTTATAAAATTCTGCAGACAAAATTACAAAAAGATAGTACAAAAGGCTTTTTAAACTGGTTGCATCCTGCAGAAGACTGCCTCCTCCGCTAATCAACAAGTCTGATTTCTTTAGAGTTTCCAGCACCTTTTTTATATCAAAAGTGTAAACAGAATGAACGCCGAGTTTTGTGCCTGTTTTTTCAGGGTTTTTCGAAAAAACTGTTACGTAATAGTCCTGTTTTTTTAATTCTTTTGTCAAAACTGACAATATAGCCTCGTCACCGAAGTTGTCAAAGCCATAATAACCGGAAACTGCTATATGTTTGTGTTTTCCCAATTTTTTGTCCTTGTAGTGTTATCTATTGTCCGTAATATGCAGCGTAAACCTGCTCTTTGTAAGGAATTGATTTTATTGCACCCATACCGTGGCACTGCAGCCCTGCATCTATCGATGCCAGCCTTGCTGCTTCAAATGGAGTCATGCCGGAATTTGTTCCATGTAAAAAGGCACCGTTAAATGCATCTCCTGAGCCTGTTGAGTCAACTATTTCATCAGTATAGAATTTTACAAAAGTTATATCACCTTCGTATCCGACAAAATAGCCGTGGTCTTTTGCTGATTTTACAACAACTGTTTTTATGCCTTTATCCCACAGAGCTTTTATGCATTTGTCCGGTGAATCTATTTCAAAAAGCTTTGTTACATCATGTTCCAGGCTCAAGAACATTATGTCTATGTAGTCAGAAATTTCATCAAAAGCATCTTTTGCATCTTCTGTTCCCCAGAGTCTGCAATCAAAATTTGTATCATAGGCTGTAATCATGTTGTTTTCTTTTGCAATTTGATAAGCCTTTTTGACCGTTTCTTTTGCAGAAAGCGACAGCGACTGTGTTACACCTGTTGCATAAATCATATCTGCGCTGTGTATATATGCTGTAGAAATATCATCAATAGAGAGTTTTGTTGCAGCTGTTTTTTTTCGGTAGTAAACAAATTCTTTTTTCTCAAATTCCGGATGACCTATAAAATATACTCCGTTAAATCCGTCAATAAGCTTTACATTTGAGATGTCCAGCCCCTCAAGCTGCCAGCTGTCCATTAAAAATTCTCTAAAAGGGTCGTTGCCTACTCTTGTGATATATCCTGCTTTTGAACCCAGTCTGGCTGCAGCTACTGCGGTACAAAGTGTGTCTCCGCCGTAATACTTTTCTAAAGTGTCTGCATATGCAAGACTCATTCCGCTTGAAAGCTCTATAAGGCTTTCTCCGATTGTAATTATATCTAATTTTTCGCCCATAACAGTTACCTTAAATATGACTCTATCATAAATATAATCAGACGGGCAAGATTTTAAGGAGACTTCTTATATAAATATGTTAAGAAATGTAACGTAAGTATATACAAAAAAGGCAATTTTTTGGAAAGTATATACTTTATATATATGTAAGTAATCAATTATTAAAGAGAGGCTTGAAATGACACCACAAGAAAATAGTTTAACTAAATATAAAAATACGCTTGTCACATCAGGCAACTCTGGCAATAACTGGAATCGTCCGAACCTGAATCCAAACAATGGCGGCAGATTGCAATCAACAAGCACTATTGAAATTTTTGGTAATGCTCCCAAAATTGATTGGAACGGTTACTCTTCTTCCGATCCTATTCTTAATTGGAATTCTACAAGCACAAATATTAGCAGCGGTGATACTATAGCCAACATTGCAAAATGGGGAACAGTTGCTCTTGCAGGCGGTTTTGGCGTGTATTCTTTAACAAATGGTATTATGAATTTTGTTAAAGCGCGCAAGGCTAAAAAAGCTGCTCAAAATGAAGAAAATTATAAAAAAGCTACAGGTGACGTTACTTCTACACCTCAACAGGGCAGCGGTTCTATAAAAGATATTTCTAATATGGATATCAAACAGCTTGAAATTTATAAAGGCGAACTCGAATCAAGCATCGCTAAAAATAAAGAACTTGCTGCTTCAAAAGAGTCAAATATCCAAACTCAAGAAGGTGTTGTTAATACAGCTAAGACTGAAGTTGATAAAGCAAAAGACAATTGGAAAGCTGCAAAGAAAACAACAGGCGAAAAAACAGCAGCCTTTAATAAAGCAAACGAAGAATATGAAGATGCTAAAAAAGCAACAACAAAAGCAAGAAATAATTATAAAAAAATTACAGAAGATATTTCTTCATTAAAAAGAAATATAGATGCTGCAGAGGCTGCAGGTGAAGATACTACACAGATGAAAGCCCAATTGCGTCAGATGGAAGCACAACAAAAACAGGCTAAAGCTGCAGTTGAACAAGCTGTTAAAGACGAACAAACTGCTCTTGATAAAGTCGGCACTACAGGCAAAGAAAAAGAAGATGCAGAAGCTGCTGAACAAGATGCAGAAAGAGCTTACAACAATGCAAAATCAGAACACGAAAAAGCTAAAGAAAAATTAAAAGCATTGAAAAATACAGATTATGATAAATTAGTAGCAGAACAAGAAGCAGCTCTTATTGAAGTAGAAGCAAGAATAGCTGCTGATGATACAGCTGATGAAGAATAATAAATTTTTCATAACAAATTGAAACAATAAATCATAAACAAATTGTATTTGATACATATTTAATATATTCTTTAATTACAGCTATTTCGGAAATTATATCCGAATATAAGAATAAAGCGGGTGTTAAAGGATATGGAATTAAATAAAAGATACATTATTGATTTATCTCAGGCTCAGAGTCCTGCGGATATTGTTTTTGAATTGAGCAATATTATAGAAAAAGAGGATGCAGCAAATCAAAAAATCTGGCTGAAACTGGGTAATGTTACTCTAAATCAGTCACAATTATTGAGTATAAATTCTCTTATAAGCAGCATAAACTCTACACTGTCCCTTGTTGAATCAGAATCTCAGCAAACAGAACTTGCTGCTGCAACTTTGGGTATTTGTACAAAAGATGTAGAAGAAGAACTGCAGGAAGAATTCAGCCAGCTGGAGGCAAAGGCTCCTGAGGATGAACCGTCTTTGCAGTATGTTCCTATGACAGAGCATCTTGATGACAGCTCTGATAGTGCTGATTCGGCTGAAAAAACTCAACAGGAAGAGGCCGAATCTAAAGATGCAGAAAATACTGTTGACACCACTACAGATGACAACAAAGAAACAGTAGATGAACAAAATTCTGAAGATGATGATGCTGACAAAGAAACGGCTCCTATAAAAACAGAAAATGAGCCTGCTGAAGTTCGAAATCAAGAAAATAACGAAACTATTGATGAGCAAAAGGAATCGGGTTCTCTGGCTGATGTTGATATTGTTTTTAAAAAGCCTGCTATAGACTCAGAAAATGAATCTGACTCCTCTGTTGTTTTTAGTTCAGAAAACAAAGAACAAAAGGAAGAAGAAATTCAAGAACAGCTAGACAGTATCTTTGATTCTGAAACAAAACTCGAAAACATCTTGAGCGATGATAAAGATATTAATGAAATGAAAAATTGGCCTTTGACAAAAGAGGCAGAAGATAATTTTGAAATACCGGAAGAAGAAATGACTGATGAAGATTATGAAATTCTTCAGATGTCTACCCAGTATCACAAACAGACTGTCCGTTCAGGTCAGGTTATAAAATCTAACGGCAATGTTGTGATTATCGGCGACTGTCACCCGGGATGCGAAATTCACGCTGCCGGTGATATCACTGTTTGGGGCATTCTGGGCGGTATTGCACATGCCGGCTGCAACGGAAACACAAAAGCAAGAATCCGTGCATTGACACTCAATGCAATCCAGTTGAGAATAGCTGATTCTTACGCAAGAAGACCGGATTACATAAAAAATATTTATGTAGAAAAATCAAATACCTTTACTCCCGAAGAAGCACGAAATATCAACGGCAGTATAGTTATTTTAAAAATTAACGATAAATAAAAAGAGAGAAAGATAAAGGAGCAAAATTAATATGACAGGGCGAGTAATAGTAATTACTTCCGGTAAAGGCGGTGTAGGAAAAACTACAACTTCTGCCAATATCGGTACTGCACTAGCAAAAAACGGGTCTAGCGTTGTTTTGATTGATACTGATATAGGTTTGAGAAATCTGGATTTGCTTCTGGGTTTGGAAAACCGTATTGTTTATACGCTTGTTGATGTTGTGGAAGAAAGATGCAAACTGAAGCAGGCTCTCGTTAAGGATAAAAAGAATCCTAACCTGTGCCTTCTCGCCGCAGCTCAAACAAGAGATAAATCTGCTGTTAATGCTGAGCAGTTAAAAGATATTTGTGAACAACTCCAAAAAGACTTTGACTTTGTTCTCGTGGATTGTCCTGCCGGTATCGAAGAAGGCTTTAAAACTGCTATTTCCGGTGCATCAGAGGCAATTGTAGTTACTACGCCTGAAATGTCTGCTGTCAGAGATGCTGACAGAATCATCGGACTTTTAGAAGCAAATGACAGTATCAAATCTTATAAATTGCTCGTAAACCGTGTCCGTCCCGGCATGATAGAAGCAAATGATATGATGAGTGTTGAGGATGTTTGCGATATTCTTTCTTGCGATTTGATAGGCGTTATTCCAGAAGACACAGGTATTATCACTTCAACAAACAGAGGTGAACCTATTGTAAATGATGAAAATTCTATGGCAGGAAAAGCTTATCTTAATGTTGCAAGACGCATTCAGGGTGAAGAAGTTCCTTTTCTTGACATAAATGAGCCGACCGGCTTTGCTGCTTTTATTGCAAAAGTAAAAAGTTTTTTTAGCGGCAAAAACAAAAAAACGGACAAGGATGAATAGAAAGGAGTGAAAGACAATGAGTGAAAATATTTTCAGCAATTTTTATAATAAAGTCTTGAGCTTCTTTCAAAAAGATAAAAATGACAGTGACTCAAGTTCTAAAGATACTGCAACCAACAGGTTGAAACTTGTTTTGATGCAAGATAGATCAAACCTTGACGGTGCAACAATGCAAAAAATGAGAGAGCAGTTGATTACTGTAATCTCCAGATATATAGAAATTGATCAAGAAGCTCTTGATTTGAACCTCGAATCTGACGGGGACGAAATTGCTCTTATGCTCAATATCCCTGTTATCAGAGCAAGAACAAGAGAAGAAATTGAAGAAATAGAAAAAGCTGAAGAAGAAGCCAAAGCAGCTGCTCAGCAACAAAAAGAAGATGAATCAGAGGACGAAGAAAATACCTCAGATAGCGAAGAAAAAGAGGATGAAACTTCTGATACTGAAAATGAAGAATCCAATCAGGAAGATGACGGAAATTCTTCAGATGATGAGCAAAACAGTGACGCTGAATCTGAATCAGAATCTGAATCGGAATCAGAAGGGGAAGAATCTGAACAATCCGACGATGAAAATAGCGAAGATAATCAAGAAGATTCACAAAAATCTTCTAAAAATAAAAAGAAGGATAATTAATCCAAACATGTGTTATACTGTAAAATAAACAAAAAAGGTATAATACGTGTCAGACGATAGAAATAAACCAAGAATAAGAAGCGCTCTTGATGCCGGCAGAATATATTCTACAGGCAGCCAGAGCGCTCTTCAATTCAGTTATGATGAAGAAAAACTTAAACAGCAAAACAGATACAGAGTCAAAGGACAGGCTTTTCCTAAAAAAATAAACTGTTTTAACTGGGGTGCTTGTATACTTTCTCCTATATGGGGCTTGTGTAACAATACGCCGATAGCCTGTCTTGGGGTGTTGCTGGCTTTTATTCCTATGATTGGCTGGATGCTGGCTCTTTTGTTTTCTTTATATTGCGGAGCAAAAGGCAATGAGTGGGCGTGGGCAAACAAAGAATGGCAGAGCCTTGATCAATTTCACTCTGTACAGCGAAAATGGGCTTTGTGGGCCTGGGCAATAGAAATAGCTTTGATTATCTTCTGTTTTGGTGCTTTGTCTTATATTATGCAGTATGCACAAAGCCGTGCATTGGGATTTTAAAAACTTAGTGTATCCAGATGATATTACACTTTGCGCTGTATGCTAATATGTTGTGTGTTATTAATAAAAAGGAGATTGTATGAATACAATGGTTATTCTCGGCGTAGTAGTATTAGTGATTGCTGCGGTTCTTTATTCTGTTTATGCAGGGGTTATAAGAAATAAAAACTCTGTCAGAGAAGCTCTTTCCGGTATCGATGTTCAATTAAAGAAAAGACATGATCTTGTTCCTAATATCTTAACTATTGCTAAAAAATTTATGGAACACGAAAACGAGATATTTACAAAAGTGACAGAATTGCGTACTCAGGCTATGAATGCACCTTCCGGTTCAAAAGCAAAATTCGCTGCAGAGGGTATGCTCGATAACTTGATGAGCCAACTGCTTGTTTCTGTAGAAAATTATCCGCAGTTAAAATCTGATGCAACTATGGTGCAGGCAATGCAAACTTATAACGAGGTGGAAGAACATATCTCTGCTGCAAGAAGATTTTACAACTCAGCTTTAACTCAGCTGAGAAACTCTGTAATGATTTTCCCCGGTTCTTTATTTGCTGGCCTTGCTGCAGAAGAAATGGGCTATAGCTATTTTGAAGCAACAGAAGCTGACAGAGCTCCCGTAAATGCTGCTTCTTATCTATAATTTGTAAGTATTAAATTCTTTGTACAGAAAATCGGATTATATGAATATAATCCGATTTTTTTATGAAAACGTGTTTATTTAAGCGGATATTTTACCTGTTTTTATTAGGCTTATGTACTTGTCTAATGCTCCGCCTTTTTTGTCCCAGCTAAAGTCATTTTCCATTGCTGTTTTTTGCATCTGTTCAAACTTGTTGTGGTTGTTATAGTAGATGTTCAATGCTCTTTCCATAGCTTCACAGTAAGCATCCCCATTTGTTGCAAACATATTAGGTGTTCTTCTGTCGCCATAGAGTTTTGTTGTTGTTCTCCAGCCGTCTTCTATATCATAGAATTCTTTTGTCCTAAAGCCGTCAACATTGTCTTTAATTGTGTCAACAAGGCCGCCTGTAGATGTTGCTATAGGCAAAGCACCTTTTGCCATAGCCTCGAGCTGGGTCAGCCCGCAGGGTTCGAATTTTGATGGAACAAGGAACAAATCAGCAGCTGCTGCAACAAGGTCTGTTCTGACAAATCCGTTTATCAATATGATACGTTCTGCTATGTTTTTGTAGCCCTGTTTTTTGATTGGATCTGTTTCTTGATTTGATTTTTTGATTAATTCGTCTTTTAAACCGTAAGCCAGTGCATTGTAGACCTCAGGATTTGTAATGTTTCCACCCAGAATGAACACAGGCAGTCTGTCTTTTGGTGTATAAAGATTGTGTTCTACAAACTTCCACATTGCATCTTTAAAGATTGAATCCAGACCTTTTTGTGCGTCCACTCTGCCTACATAAGCAATAACAGGTGTGTCAGAAAAATCTTTTATGCTGCTGATATCTGTATGGAACGGATCGTGCATAAGATATTTTCTCGGGCCGTAGTCACCGGAATTTATAAGCTTGCGCTCACGCTCTATAGTTTGTTTGAATATGTCCATAATCTGGTTTTTGTTATGGAGTTTATTTTCAAGATTTCCGTCGGCATAAGGCAGCAGATTTACGTTAGAAAAGTCTATTGACTCTTCTCCTTTTAAAATAAAGTCTTCTTTTGTGGCTTTTAAGACAGCATCCATATGTTCTTGTGTAGGAGCAATTTTGTCTTTTGAATAACCGTTTGTAATCGGTGTGAGCGTGTGGCCTTCGCCGTAATGTCTTGCTTTCATCAAGTCCATAAGGCCGTTGGCTTTTACGTTTGATTCTGTTAATTCTTCTGCATAGTGTCCGGAAACAGGGACAACTCTGTCTGCGAGTGACATGCCTGTCATTGCTGAACTAAAGCCGCTGCCTTTCATCAAAGCACATGCATCTTCTGTCTTTGGTCCGTAGTTTGGGTTGTCAGGCTGCCAGTTTGCTGCATTATTCAATATATCCACGCTGTAACCGCCAAATAGTGTCGCAAAAATGCTTGTACGTTTGTTGTCATCACTGTTTGTTGAGCCTTGATGTTCAACATTGTGTGCAATATAAATTATCGGCAGTTTGTCAAAGTATACACCGGCTTCTTTTGAGATTTTTCCCGTGTCTGCTTCTGCATTTGCGGTGTAGTTTATCATAGCAGCCAGAGGGCCGGCGTGCCAGTCATTGAGCAGTACTGAATTCGGTGCTTCAACACCTTTTAGTCTGCCTTCTTTGGCGTCTTTCATCATTTCGTATACAGCTTTTGAGAAGAACGCCATTCTAAACACTTCATCTGTGCCGAATTTGTTAGTTGCGTACGGAGTGCCGTTGTTTGCGCTTTTCGGGTTTTGATCTTCTACATTAAAGATTTGGGCGTTGTTGACTGTGTTTCCGTATTCATCTTTTCTTGTGGCAGGTGTTTCTAAGAAATAGTAGTATGTTCCGTCATTTTTAGGACGCCCCTGCTCATCTTTACTGTAGTCAGTGTATGCTCTGTAGATGTTTACCTGTGTATCTTCTGTTTTTGTGTTCGTTACAGGGTTGTAGATAGGTACATTGACTTTTCCGACAGGAGTTAGTTCTGTTTGTTTTGCAATTGTTTTTATTTCACCTGTACGTGGATTTTTGATATTTTTAACCGCATACTGATAATAGAGTTTGTCATTTTTAGTTATGATTTTTCTGTTTTCATCAGTGTAAAGCGGTGTGATATTAATTATTTTGTTTGCACCGTTGTGGAATCGTCTGTTAAAACTGTTCGGCAAATCGGCTGCAACCTGAGCAAGACCGCCCACAAACATAAATTTGTGAGTTTCAGCTGAAACCATCCAGGCATTTATGTGTTTAATTTCAGGCCAAGGGTGTCTGCCGTAAATTCTGTCAGTGGCTGCTGTTCTTATTTTCCATTGTGCATAAGAGGATATACCGGGACGAAAAGCATCTACTGTAAAGTTTTTTCCATAAGGTGTAGTTTGTGCGTGTTGAATGGGAGATTGGTTATTGTAGTTTAGGACAGTAAGCTTTTTTCCAAAGGATAGTACGGCCCTGTTTTGGTCACTAATTGCAGAAAGATAATTCTCCAGCAAATTCGGATTTGATGCACTCAGTGTTATTACATTGTTTGTGGATTGTTTTTTTATACTTTTTTGTGTTTTGTGTGCAGCCAGTGCCGGAGTCGAAATTTCATTTATTGCCATATACAATCTTCCCTTTTTGGTTTATTAGCTAGTGTTATTAGTTTTAACGCCGGACAAATATAAATTTGTTATTATCTGTGTATATAAAAGATTAATAGTTACAATTTTTAATATTATTTATAAACTTATGCTAATATTTAACTATGAGTTTTGTGGAAAATTTGAAAATAAAGTTAAAAATATTTACGGGCGATGTCTTTGGCGGGATAAATTCTGCAATAATTACATTGCCGCAGGCATTGGCATTTGGTGTGGCTACGGGTTTTGGAGCCGGAGCAGGACTGTGGGGCGCAATAATTTTGTGCTTTGTTGCAGGTATGCTCGGGCCTAAGGTTCCTTTGATATCAGGCACAACAGGCCCTGTTGCTATAGTTGTTGCTTCTATGATGATAGCTCTTAACAATAACTTGCAGGCTGCGGTAACAGTTTTGATAATGGCTGCATTGCTTCAGCTTGCCGCTTCAATGACAAATTTGCCTTCAATGGTAAAATATGTTCCCTATCCTGTTATTTCAGGATTTATGAACGGTGTCGGAGTTATAATAATAATTCTGCAGCTTAATCCTCTTATGGGACACAAGGCTATGCCTTCGACAATTTCTACTGTTATGGGGATGTATAACAGCATACTGTCTATAAATAAAGAAGCATTTTTTATTGGTTTGATTACCCTTGCTCTTGTATTTTTTATTCCAAAGTCAGTGAACAAATATGTCCCTTCTCAGATAATAGCACTTATCTTTTGTACGTGGCTTTCTGTTAAATTGGGTCTGAATATAGACAGGATAAACGAGGTATCTGTTGCGCTGCCTGATTTTGTCAGACCGGATTTGAATCTTCAACATATAATAAAATATCTGCCTTATGCATTTACAGTAGCAATTGTTTTTTCTGCTGAGAGTATGCTCACAGGGCTTGTTTCAGATTCGTTGACAAAGACAAGACACAGCCCGAGGCGTCTTCTTGCATCTCAGGGGATAGGAAATTTTGTTTGTGCTTTAACTGGTTCTCTTGGCGGAACTGCTGCCACTATGCGAAGCGTAGCTGCCTTGAATGCCGGTGCTACGACAAAAATGTGTGCGGTAATAAATCCGTTGCTTTTGATTATACTGCTGTTTAAGTGTTCAGGTTTTGTTGCACAGATTCCGCTGGCAGTTCTTGCCGCTATTCTTATAAAAATCGGGTATGACATTATTGATATGAAACTCTTAAAGGTGCTAAAATATGCGCCGAAAGATGATTTGTATGTCTTGTTCCTTGTGTTTTTGCTGACTGTTTTTTACAATCTTATTTTTGCTGTCGGAGCAGGTATTACACTGGCTGCATTGCTGTATGCAAAAAGAGTTGCCGACAAGGCTCATCTTGTTCACAAGCCTGTGTACGACCAGGAAATTATGGAAATGGAAAGAGTGCTGGAGCAGGATTATGAACACAAAATCCGTGTTGTTCATATCACAGGGCAGTTTTTCTTTGGTTCTGCGACTCAGCTTATCTCAAAGTTTGAAGAAATGCTCGGTACTCAATATTTGATTTTAAATTATGAGGCTGATGATTTGCTTGATATATCTGCAATATTTGCATTGGAAGACATTATATTGCGTTTGCAGTCGCAAGAGGTAAATATTATCCTTGTAATAAAAAATGAAGAGGTCTTAAAACAGTTGAAAGACCATAGCATAGTTTCACAAATCGGAGCTGAGAATGTTTTTTATAAAGAAGTTGATGCAATAGATTTTGCAAAAGAGCATTTGCTCGGAGTCCGTTAATATAGTGTTCTTAGTGCAGTCAGTTGACTATATGAAAAGACCGTAGTTTTGTGATAAATTGTTTTGTATGAATAAAAAAATAGTTTTTGTTATATCTCTTTTAGTGTTTATATGTGTTTTTCTCGGGGCTTGTATAAGAGTTGACAGGCCTGAGTCGGATAGCGATTTAACGAATTCAGACAGCTTGTTTAAACAGGAAGAATATAAGCCTTATCCTGTAAAAACAAAGACTATAAACGGTGTGGATTATTTGATGTCACGCACTCCTGCAGGCAAAATTGGCGGAACTTTTGTGACTAGCACAATAGGAGAAGGGCCGAAGACTTTTAACAGCTGGAACTCTATGGATGCTACTTCTTCTCAGGCTGCTGATATAATGTTTGATGCCCTTGTGACAACAGATGCTTATACCGGAGAAGTTATCCCGAAGCTGGCTAAATCAGTAAAGGTTTTGCCTGATAACAAAACATATATTATAGAGCTTCGCCATGGTTTGAAATGGTCTGACGGAAAGCCTATTACTGCAGATGATGTGTATTTTACGTGGAATACAATAATATTTGGCGGATACGGAAACACCAGCACACGTGATGCAATGTATGTGGGAGATAAGCTTCCGACTATAGCAAAAATTGATAAGTATACTGTTAAATTTGTTACACCGGAACCGTTTTCTCCATTTTTAAGACAACTCAGTGTACCTATTGCCCCCAAACATGTACTTGAACCTGTTACAAAACAAGGAAAACGAGCTTTTGCTTCGTTTTGGAGTTCCAATACAAAACCGTCTGATTTTGTAACAAGCGGTGCTTTCCGGCTTAAAGAGTACGTGCCTGCTCAAAGACTCGTTTATGAAAGAAATCCTGATTATTACATGATTGATGAAAAGGGAAATAAACTGCCTTATCTTGATAAATATATTATTTTAATAGTCGGTGATTTGAATAACGAGCTTTTAAAATTTAAATCAGGCGAGTTGGATATGGTGAGCCTTCGCTCAACAAATGTTGCTCTCTTTAAAGAACAGGAAAAACACTCTGACTACAAAATTTACAACCTTGGCCCTGATACGGGTACAATGTATTTTTCTTTTAATTTAAATACAAGAAAAAATGACAAAGGGAAATATTATGTAAATCCAATAAAACAAAAGTGGTTTAATGACGTAAACTTTAGAACAGCAGTAGACTATGCGCTCGATAGAGAGAATATGGTCTTTAATATAGCAAGCGGAGTGGCTGCACCATTGTTTACGCCCGAGCCTCTTTCTTCTATCTATTTGAATGAAGAGGTTGCAAAAGGCCATCCTCAGGATATGCAAAAAGCCAGAGAATTGCTTAAGAAGTCAGGTTTTTATTGGAAAAAAGGTAAATTGTATGACAAAGACGGCCACAAAGTCGAGTTTGACTTATATACGAATGCAGGTAATACAGAGCGTGAATCAATAGGCGTTATGGTAAAACAGGATCTGGAGGATCTTGGTATGACTGTTAATTTTAAACCTATTGAATTTAATACACTTGTGAGCAAGCTTGTTAATACAAACGACTTTGATACCGTGATTATGGGCTTTACTGGCAGCCCTCTGGAACCTTATGGAGGAAAGAATGTCTGGTATTCCAACGGAACACTGCATTTGTTTAATATGAGAAAAACACCTCAGGAAAACAAAATATTGTTCCCTTGGGAGAAAAAACTCAACGAACTTTTTGATAAAGCTTCTCTCGAACTTGATTTTGATAAGAGAAATCTGATTTATGAAGAGTATCAAAAGCTAATTTATGATGAAAAACCGATAATCTATCTTTATTCGCCTATCAGAATAGTCGCAATCAGAAAGAAGTTCGCCAATATTTATCCGACACCTCTGGGCGGTGTGGCGCATAACCTTGAAGAAGTCTATGTAAAATAGCGGATTAACCTTCGATATTAATGCCTGCTGCTTTTGCCATATTAGTTCTTATTATATTTGTAGATTTTTCAAGAATTTTTTGTTCATCAGCGGTTAATGTTTCGCCTGACAAATATTTATTAACTACTCTGTTAATTTCTGTATCAGCAGCATTCATGCCTGTTATTGCGCCAAACATGCCGCTTTCTCCGGCGTTTGTTATTACGCCGTCTAATTCTCCATCAATTTCGTCTGCATTTTTATTGAAAAATGCAAGTTCTTCTTTTGATATTGTTCCGTCATTATTCATATCAAGATTTTTTGCAAAAAGGTTCCCTGATCTTTGAGCAATAGTATTGTTTAATTCCTCATTATTCACTGGGGCAAGGCCGGCTTTTTTCAGACCTTCTGTATATTCCTCATGTGAAATTTTTCCATCATTATTTACATCGTAGAATTTAAGCATTTCAGGATCTTGTTCATATTGTGCAATTACATCATTATCAATTTTTTGTCCTTGCAGATTTGTTGCGGTAAATGAGCCTTTTTGTTCTACCTGCGCAAATTCTTCTACGGTAACTTTTCCGTCTTTATTAGTATCATAGTAGTTGTTCAATAAATACTGTGAGTATTCAAGATAAGCAGTATTTTTTTGTTCTGCTGTTTTTGTGTCAGTTCCAAAAATAGAAACAGATGATTGAGCCAGTGTATTTAAATCGTTATAGCTTTTTATATTGTTGTAGCCTATTCTTTCTTTAGCTGCCATTTGAGCCTGAGTCATTTTTATGGGGTCAGTTGCAGGTATATCTTTTTTCTTTTCTTCATGTTCAATTGTCAATCCCATATCGAGATTGATTTTTTGACCTGCAAAAATCATATTTGCATTTTTTATGTTGTTAGCTTTTGCTATTTCATTTACTTTGTTGGCAATTTCTGTATTGTTGCTCAGTTTATACTGGCTTTTTACAATATTCCAGAGATTTTCTCCGGATTTAATTGTGTAGCTGGTCATAGATCTCTCTCCAAATATATCTTATGTATATATAAAAACATTTGTTAATAAAAAATTGCCTTGATTTGTAATCTTCTTGTAACATTCCTTAAAAATATTGTATAATTGCGTCATTAATATGTATGGGGAGCGTGTGTAAAATGAAAGTTTTGATTACTGACAAAATTAATGAATCTGCAAAAAATATAGTTGATGAGGTTGCACAGGGCGTTATATTGCCGACAATGCCTGAGGACGAATTGTGTCAGGTAATAGGCGACTATGATGCATTGATGGTGCGCAGCCAGACAAAAGTGACAGCTAAAGTAATAGAAGCTGCAAAAAATTTGAAGATTATCGGCAGAGCTGGCGTGGGCGTTGATAACATTGATTTGGAAGCAGCAACACAAAAGGGCATTATCGTTGTAAATTCTCCTGACGGAAACACAAATGCAGCTGCTGAACATACAGTGGCATTGATGCTTGCTATGTCCAGAAATATTGCTAAAGCTGCAGCTTCAACAAAAGAAGGAAAATGGGAACGTTCAAAGTTCACAGGCCACGAAGTCTTTGGCAAAATTCTCGGGATTATCGGCTTTGGCAAAATAGGACACCATGTTGCAGAAGCAGCAAAGGCTCTTGGCATGAAAATATTTGTGTTTGACCCGTATACAACAAAAGAGGTTGTGGAAAAATTCGGTGCAAAATATGTTCAGGATTTGGAGGAACTCTGGCCTGTTTGTGATTACATTACCGTGCATGTGCCAAAAACAAAAGAAACAATGCACATGATTAACAAAGATACTATTTCTAAAATGAAAAAGGGTGTTCGTCTTATAAACTGTGCAAGAGGAGGTATTATTGATGAACAGGCTCTTGCTGATGCGTTGGAAAACGGGTATGTTGCTCAGGCTGCTGTTGATGTTTTTGAAGCCGAACCGGATATTGCAGAGTCTGCGCTGGTAAAAACATCAGGCGATATCCTTTTGACTCCTCACCTTGGCGCAAGCACAGAAGAAGCACAGCTCAAAGTAGCAGAAGACGTTGCTATGCAGATAAGAGATGTATTATCAGGCGGTTCTGCACGTTCTGCTGTGAATATTCCTTCTTTAAAACCTGACAAACTTGAGCCTGTTAAGGACTATATGCAGCTGGCAGAAAATATCGGAGAACTCGCTGTGCAGATGTCAGAGGGCAGTCTTCGAGGAATATATGTTACTGTAAAAGGTACTCTGGCAGAACTTGATGTTTCTCCTCTGGAAACAGCTGTTGTAAAAGGTGTTATGTCATTTTTTGTTAATGATGTAAATTATGTAAATGCACCGATTATTGCACAGAAAAAAGGTTTTGATGTATCAACTACAAAATCAAATACCTCTACAGACTATATAGGGTCAATTACGTTGAAACTTGTTACAGATAAGGAAACAAATACCGTATCCGGTGCCTTGATAGCAAAAGACATGCCGAGAATTGTTAAAATAAACGGCTATAATGCCAGCATAGAGCCGGAAAAACACATGCTCCTTATCCCTCACGAAAACAAACCCGCAATGGTAGCAAAGGTTGCGACTGTTCTCGGTAACAAGAATATTAACATTACCAGAATGAACGTTGCACAAAATCGTTCACAGGATGACAACATTTCTATTATGATAATCAACACAGGTAACGAGGTTGATGACTCTACAATAAAAGAAATTTGTTCTGTTGAAGGTGTGGGAAAAGCAAGGTATATAAGGCTGAATGCTTAGTTTTTTATAATTGTAATTTTTACACTTGATTAAGAATTGTAAAAAAACTTTACTTTTTGAATGATTTTTGAATATAATTGACAAATAATAATATTTACAAACTTTAGTTAAATACCGAGATACATAAAATAGATTGGAAAACCAATGAAAACCGAAAATCTAGCTTATAATATTCATTCCCACCATTATTTAACAAAGAATAATCAAAATAAGAATGCGAATAAAACGACCGCAGGAGTTAATCCGAGCGGTCGTTTGAGTTTTAAAGCAAACCCTGTTCCGATAGCAAAGACTTTTGGAGAAAAACTTGCAGTAAATAAGGGTTTTAACAAATTTCTTGATATACTTGCTGACAATTCACTTATTGCAGATGCTATAATTGCACTGGGTCTGACTACTATCGCAAGACCTGCTTCAATTTATATAATTCCGACAAAAGACCCTGTTGAAAAGAAGAAAAACAACTATCAGGTTGCTCATTCTATTTCTACCGGTGTTCTTGGACTTTTAACTACAATTGTTGCTGCAGAGCCTGTAAAACGTGGTGTTAAAAAGTTGATGAACAATCCTTCTAAGTATATGAAGAATGATGCTTCATATATCAAAGAGCATGCCCGTGTATTTAAAGAAACTGCAGGCAGAATCCATCAGCCGTTATTCCTTCCTTTAAGAGCTGCTGTTACTATTGCAATTGTTCCGCCTATATTAAAAATGTTCGGGCTGTCCAAAGAAACTACTCCTTTGAGTCCGCAGGATAAAGCAAAAATTGATTACTCATTTATGAGTTTTAAAGGTGCAGAACCATCAAAATCTTTTAAAGGCTTTGAAAAAGTTCAGTCTTCTTATGATATTGCTGCAGGTAAGGTATTTGCAAAATCCAATACACCATCTTTTAAAGGTGCAGGCAGCATGGTGACAGAAGGCATTGCCAAAGGTGTTGGTAAAATTGCAGATACAAATGCAGCAAAAAGGTTTATAAACTGGTTTGCCGAAAAGAAAAACTGGTTCCCTCATTTGATTGCCGGTGAAAGTTTGTGGCTGTCAGGTTTTTATATGCAGCAGACTGCAAAATCTAAAAAAATTGAAAAAGACCAGAAACTGCCGATGATTTTAAATCAGGGTATCACTGCTCTGTTGTGTACTATTGGTGCATACAAACTCGATGGCGTAATCAATAAAAAACTTGATAAATACAAAGAAGTTTACAAACGTATGAATCCGCAGCTGGAAGAAAAGGTTATGAACAGAAGATTAACCGGTATAAGACTGCTCGGGCCGCTTGTAATCTTTACTACAATATACAGATTTGTCGGCCCTGTTGTTGTTACTCCGTTTGCAAACTGGATAAGCGAAAAAATCGAACCACATAAAAAATAGAATGTGTAGATAATATTTTTTATGTAATTCGTTTTTTATTTTTAGCTTTCAAAGAGGTATAAGACATTTACTTCTTCGTTCCGACTTCGTCGTCCCTCCTTCGTAGTCACTCCGAAGCAAACATCTTACACCTCTTATTCAAGCAGTGAAATTTGATTTTGAAACCTTTTACGAAGCTTTGTACAACAACTTATCAAAACATCTGCAGGGCGAGTGTGTCTGAGGGCTGGGTAATTATAACAAACACTTTTTATTTTTGTTAGAAAATCTATTTTGACAGCCCGAGTTGCGAGCCTTGAGTTTTGATTAGTTGATGTAAAAGCGTAGTATCAGGTTGAAAAATTAAATTTCACTGCTTGAACATAGACGCAGGTCTTTTTTAATAATTATCTGTATTAAATAAAAACAAAATATAAAACTATATAAAAAATATTATCAACAGATTTTACTCTGCAAGTGCTTCGAGTGCAGCAATCTTCATAACATCAGTGTTTGCCTTTTGTCCTGTCCAGATTTCAAAGGCTTTTGCACCCTGATGAACAAACATATCAAGCCCGGTGATTGTGTTGTATCCGTTCTCTTGAGCAAGCTTTAAAAACTCTGTTTTCAACGGATTGTAAACTATATCATATACCGTTGCATCTTCTTTCAATGTTTTTATTACATCTTTCTCTACAGGACTTATGCCCATAGCTTTGCCACGCATGCCTACGGGAGTTGAGTTTATGAGCATTTTTGAATCTGACAAATCTCTTAAACTCTGCATCTGTTTTAGCGTAAAGTTAACCTGAGGGTATTTTCCTCTCAGAAAATTAACCATTTCGCTTGCATTTATAATGTTTCTTGCATAAAAGTCTATATCTTTAATGCCTGTTTGACAAAGAGCAATGGCTGCAGCTCTTGCAGCACCGCCGGTCCCAAGTATAGAGGCTTTGCTTCCTCTCAGTTTTTCTTGTGTTTTTTCTGGTATTGCAGCTTGGAATCCATATATATCAGTATTGTAGCCGTATAAGGATTTGTCAGGCATAATTTTTACTGTGTTTGCACATCCGGCTATGTCCGCAAGTTCATCGCATTCGTCAAGAAACAATGTAATCGGGACTTTGTGCGGAATTGTTACGTTAAAACCTGCATAATCATGTGCTTTTAACATTTTTACTCTGGATATGAGATCTTCGCTTTCTGTGTCCAGAAGCTCGTATTCTCCGTCTATGCCGAGGTGTTTGAGCAGCGCATTGTGCATAACAGCTGACAGCGATTGTGTCAGCGGATGTCCGATTACTGCAAATTTAATCATTTTGCGCATCCTCTTCTAAGGGCTTTGAATATCCGCATTTTGGATTTGAACAAACTATTTTTGATTCCTTTTTGGTGATTTTTTTGACCATATATTCACCACACTCAGGACAGGGTTCTTTAACAGGTTCGTTCCACGAAACAAAATCACAATCAGGATATCTGTTGCAGCCGTAGAATATCTTTCCGTATTTTGATTTTCTCTGGATAACTTCGCCTTCTTTGCATTTTGGGCATTTTACCCCTGTTGTTATAACAAGTCGTTTTCTGTGTTTGCATTCATCGTTTGTGCATTGCAGATATTTTCCGTAAGGGCCGACTTTTATAATCATTTCAGAGCCGCATTTTTCACACTTTTCGTCGCTTTTTTCGTCGACAGGTGCTGCTGTGCCGTCTTTGTTTAGCGGCATCATTGTTTTACATTCAGGGTAGCCTGAACAACCCAAAAATTGGGTGCCAAATCTGCTGGTTCTGACTATCATTTTTTTACCGCATTTCGGGCAAACAATGTCTGATTCTATAAGAACTTTTGGCATGTTCTTTTTTGCAGAATCAACAGTATCGTTAAACGGAGTGTAAAACTCTTGTAAAACATCTGTCCATACAGCTTTTTCTTCTGCAATGTCATCGAGTTTTGTTTCCATTTGAGCAGTGAACTCATAGTTCATAATGTCAGTAAAATATTTTACGAGTTCTCTGCATAAAGTACGACCAAGAATCGTTGGTGCCAGTGCTTTTTCCAGCTTTTCCACATAGCCTTTTTGTTGAATTTTTGAAATAATAGGCGCATACGTAGACGGACGGCCTATTCCGTGTTCTTCCAGAGCTTTAACAAGCGAAGCTTCTGTATATCTTGGCGGCGGCTGTGTAAAGTGCTGTTTCGGGTCAATCTTTTGCAGTTTTACTTCATCGCCCTGCTCAAGGTCAGGAATTTTGCTGGAATCAGGTTCATCATCGTTTTCGTTGTAAACTTTTAAGAAACCGTCAAAGGTAACTTTGCTTGTACCTGTTTTGAAAAGATAGTCACCGGCAAGAATGTCTACAGACGTGTTTTTAACTTTTGCGTTTTCCATTTGCGAAGCTATGAACCTTGACCAGATGAGCTTGTACAATCTGTACTGCTCTGATGTAAGGTATTGCTTTATGCTGTCAGGCGTCCTGTCAATGTATGAGGGACGGATAGCTTCGTGTGCGTCTTGAACGTTTTTTCCGCCTTTGACGTAATTGTTTGGGGTTTTGGGGTAGTAGTTGTCACCGTAATTCCCTGTGATGAAATCTTTTGCGGCTGATTGGGCATCGTCGGAGATTCTTACGGAGTCTGTTCTCATATATGTAATCAAACCGACAGGCCCGTCAGCGCCTATATCAATACCTTCATACAGCTTTTGCGCAATCTGCATTGTTTTTGATACACCGTAACCGAGTTTGCTGCTGGCTTCTCTTTGCAGTGTAGATGTGATAAAAGGTGCAGCCGGCTTTCTTTGCGTATCTCTGAAAGTTACTTTGGAAACTTCGTATTTTAGACCCTTTTTTGTAAGGTCAGCTACTATTTTGTCAGCTTCTTCTTTGTTTTTTATTTCTATTTTTTTATCTTTGTATTTTGTCAATTCAGCACTGAAAGGAAGTTTGCCTTTTAACAAATCGGCTGTAATAGACCAGTATTCTACAGGAACAAAAGCATCGATTTCATCTTCTCTTTCGCAAATCATACGGAGAGCAACACTTTGTACTCTGCCGGCTGAGAGCCTGTAGTTTCTCATTTTTTCCCACAAAACAGGGCTGATTTTGTAACCCACGAGCCTGTCAAGAATCTGTCTTGTTTGCTGAGCTTTTACCCTTTCCATATCAATTTGTCTGGGGTGTTCCACCGCATTTTTTATAGCTTTCGGGGTGATTTCGTTAAATTCTATACGGTTAATTTTTTCATCCGGAACCTCAAGCACCTGACGCACATGCCATGCAATAGCTTCTCCCTCACGGTCAGGGTCGGATGCCAGATAAATTTTGTCGGATTTTTTTGCAAGTTCGTTTAATTTTTTTACAACAACTTTTTTTTCCGGAATTACTATAAAAGACGGCTCAAAGTTTTTTGCAACATCAAAACCCAGAACTTTCGGCGGAAAGTCCCTGATGTGTCCGTAACTTGCTTCTATCTGATAAGAATCTCCGAGAATCTTTTTTATGGTTTTTGATTTAGCAGGAGACTCTACTATCACAAGAGCCTTTTCTTTTTTTGTTTTTCCCTTTTTTGCCTGTTTTTCTTCCTGTTCAGGCTTTTCTTTAGTTTTTGCCATAGCCTTGATATAATACCATTGAGAAAAATTTTAGGCAAATTTTTGTACCGTAAATTTAGAATTTTTTAAAATTTGGTATAAAAAGAGGATTTATTTAAAAAACTTTGAATTTTTTGTGCATGCCATCCGACGTTTATATAGACATGAGACTGAGGTAGGCATGCTAAATCAACATAAAATGGAAGATACAGACACAACTGATATTTTGAAGGATAAAGAGAAAAAAGAGACTGTGCTGGCAATGCTGGAAAAAGCCAGACTTTTTCATGAAAAATATTTGTTAAGATGCAACAGCACAGATTTGGAAAACGCTGTAAATTATTATATCCAGGCGATAAAACAGAATCCGCAGATTCCTGAAACATATTACAGATTGGCCAGTCTTATGTTCGAAAACGGTCAAATATCACTTGATTCTGCCATAGAACAGTGCAAAATGGCTGTGGATATTGATCCTAAAAACACAAATGCACATTTGTATACAGGGTATTTTCTAAAACTTGCACGTGATTTTGATGAAGCAGAGAAGGAATTTAAAGACGCAATAAAAATCAATCCAATAAATTCCGCACGTGCGCGTCTTATTCTGGCGACCATGCTTTATGAAAAAATTAACAAAGTTAAGCCGTCATTTGTCGACTTTGTGCGCATGGTTTATTATGCTTTTTCAGGATGTCTTACAGTGCTGTGGGACATTGCGTCTTTAAAAATGATGTACAAGAACATCTCTGATGATGCTCTTGTTTTTATGTACAAGACTTACGGCGGTTTTTTGGAAAAAATAAAAAACAGTTCTCTTGCTGTTGCTACTTATGACGTTGCTGCAGAAAATACAGGCAGGGACGAGTATTTTTACAACAGAATAGGCGATATATGCATAAAAGAGCATGCGCCTGAAATTGCACTCGATGCATACAAGAAAGTTCTTGAATCAAATCCTTATGACAGAGATGCTCTTGTAAAAATTGCTACTCTTATACAGACACATTTTCCGGACGATTGCGATGATGCTATAGATTGTTATACAAAACTTCTGGAACTGGAGCCGGAAAACGATAAAATCTATTATGAACTCGGGCATTTGTATCTGCAGAAAAATCAGAGTTTGCCTGCAGTGAATGCTTTTACAATTGCACTCGAAAAAGACGAGGAAAATCCTTTTTACCATAACAGTCTGGCATTTGCTCTTGTGCAGCTGGAACAGTATGATGATGCAATTGAACATTATCAAAAGGCAATAAATATAAACCCTGATCCTTACTGGACATCTATTGTTTGTCAGGCTTTGGGTTCTGTCTATTCAGAAATTAAAAATAATCCTGAAGCTGCAGTTGTTTTGTTCCAGACAGCAGCTGTTTTGAACCCTGAATCAGAAGAAAGTCATCTTGCTATGGGTGATACTTATTTTTCAATTGAAGATTATGACAATGCTATAAAAGCCTATTGCGATGCAATAAAAATCAATCCTGAAAATGCAAAAGCTTATTGCAAATGCGGTATGGCACTGTGGGAAAAAGATTATACAGAAGAGGCCATTGTTGCTTATCACAAGGCTATTGCACTGAACCCTGAATACGCTATTGCTTATAACAATCTTGGTGTAATTTACCTTGATGATATCGGTAACGTGAATGAGGCTGTGGAGCTGTTTACAAAAGCTATCAATAACAATGCAAGTTATACTCTGGCTTATTTCAATCTCGGCCGTGCTTATGCAGTGCTGGGCGAAAATACAAAAGCAGCAAAATATTTGCAGCAGTCACTGGATTTGAATGTAGTTACTCAGGATTTGGATGAAGAAGATGTTCTTTATCGTCTTCACAAATTGTTTGAAGTTTAATTACAATTTTTTATTAATTTGCTTAATAGTTTTGTTTTTTTTTCCTGTATATTTTAAACTTGTTATGGGAGTATACCTGATTTTCTTTCAAAATTTAGCATGGAGAAGGGATTCTGTATAACAAAGGAAAGTTCAAGGTTCTACCAGTATCAATTTAAATGAGGCCGGAAATATTTTATGAAAACTATAAGCAATAATTTTGGGGAATTGAGCGAACTTTCTAAAATCAGAAAATTTGTTTTTTCTGATTTAAAAAATGCTAATCTTTTGGATGTATACAACAATCTCTGGCTCGAGATGGAGAACCTCTTTCTCTCTGCTTCGGAAAAAGTTAATCAAAATTTGATGGAAAAGTTTTTGGTAGATTATCTTACTATACAAAAAAACGCTGTTATTCCTAAAAAAGAAGAACTTTTGAACGAGTTTCTTGATTTTTATCAAAAAATTACAAAATATCAGGAAAAAGAAATCGTTATAAAAAATATTTACAGATACGCAATGTACTATCTTCGTATTACCTTTGCTGATTTACATGATGCTGAAATCAGAAAAAAAATAAAAACAATAAACGCACTCAATGCTCTTGATGCTTATCCGTTTTTGATGGAGGTTTTTGAAGATTTTGAATTTGCGCATATCAATAGAGCCATGCTGCTTGAGATTTTGGACACAGTGCTAGGGTTTATTTATGAAAGAAATTCTAAAAAACCGTCACAAATTGCACTGTCTTTTGCAGGTTTGAGCAAAGAAATTAATAAAATGCTCGTGTTGAAGGATTATACACCACGTTTTGTTGTGGAAAAAAGCGAAATCCCTCAAGGCGAAACAATCAATTCTATTATGAATGTTTAGATTTTTTTCTGTTGCTGTGTTTGTACAGCTCGCCAAACTCTTCTATCAGTTTGCGCTGCGTTTTTCCTGTGCTGAATTTTTCTTCTCTTAGTTTTCTGTTTACTTTTGCCTGATTTATATCAAGTGCGCTTGTGTCCAGATAGATTTTGCCTCTGGTTTTTGTTGTGCCGCCTGATTCTATGTTCAATCTTTGTTTTATTGCTTCAGGATAGTCATCATGGTTTAGGAGTATACCTTTGTTTATAAAATAAATGATTTTATCCATTTGTCTTTGAGTGTTGGCTATCATTTCCGGATGGTGTTCGACAAATATTTCGTAGCTTGTCCTCTGTCTTTCGGAGTTGCATTTTCCGCATAGGCATATATAGTTTGTTTTGTTGCTCGGGCCGTTGTTGTCTTCTCTGTGATGAGGAATGACATGCTCATTTGTGCTGCGTATTCTTGATATCAAGATTTCCATAATGGCGTTCGGGTCTTTTTTTGCTACCCGCACCATAAATGCATCAACATCATTTTTTGAGTTAGGCAGAGTGTTTAGTATTTCTTGAATTTCTGCAGCTTTTTGCTTGTCCTGCATTCTGTTTGTTATTGTACTAAAGGTTTCTATTACTCTTTTTCTTTTGTGTATTGTATTTTCTTTTTCGTCAGTAAAAATATATTTGCTTTCTTCTATTGCATCCTCAAGAGGCTTTTTGTATTTGTACGGCAAATCTTTTATGACCGGTTGTATATTATTTAGTGTCCTCAGCTGTTTTGCTTTAAGGCTGTTGAGATATATTTTTTTAATTTCAGGTTTGTTTAAAATTGTGTTAAAGTCTTCGTCAGGGCGCATTTTTGCCAGTGTATACAGCTCTTTGTATACTTTTTGTTCAAGCTCCTGAAAAGGCGGATTTAGTTTTGTAAGTTCAGTAATAAGATAACCTGAGCTGTGCGCAACGAGTTTTATTTTTTCTCTCAGTTCGTCCAGAGCTTTGTTTTCGGCTGCGGTTAATTTTTTTCTCTGGTGTTTTACATAGTCATTTGTATAAAACTCGTTTAGGGTCATCTGTTGATTTTCCCGTGAAAATTTGTACATAAAACTAAAAGCTTTTTGCATTGGCTCGTTTTCTCTGTTTGGATTTATGAGGCCATTTTCTACCATTTTGTTAAGGCCTTCATATACGGGGTAATAAACTTTGTTGTTCAAAAATTTGTTTGCATCGCTTGCTTTTAGCATTTTTATTCCGCAGCAGGCGCAGGTTAGCCCCTCTAATTCTCTCATATCATATACAAAATAGCTGCTTTTGTTTTTTGTCTTTCCCGAAAAAGAAACACTGTCGGATTGAAGACAGGTTGCCGGAGCGGACATCAAATACTGTGAGGTGTTTTGTAGTCCGTGATTTTTGTAATATGAATATGTGTTTATTGCAGATATTTTCATTATGGTTTTATAAAAAGTGTAATTTTTTTTATTTGTTAATTTGTAAAAGAATATTAAAAAAGACACCTGAAAAAGGTGTCTTTAATATTTATGATATGTCCCATTTTCCGCAGGTTCCGCCCCATCTTGCAATAATATTGCCTTTGATATCTTTGATATCCTTGGGGTGTTCGGCCGGCATTTCGCCTTCTACAATGGTAATTACTTCACAGTTGTTGGAGCATCCGTTGCACTGGTTTGTTATAGAGTTGAAGTGCATGTTACCTACTTCCCAGCCTTTGAATTTTGTCGGATTGTCAGTGTACTGGTGATTTTCCATTGCCAGAAGGGCAGCCCCTATTGCACCCATTGTCTGGTGATTTTCCGGAACAACTATTTTTGTGTTTAATGCTTCTTCAAAAGCTTTTACCATGCCGGAATTTGTAGCAACACCACCCTGGAATGAAACTGTCGGAAGGATTTCCTTACCCAGTGCGAGATTGCTCAGATAGTTTCTTACAAGAGCCTGACAAAGACCGTACAGAAGGTCTTCTACAGGATATCCGAGCTGCTGTTTGTGAATAAGGTCACTTTCTGCAAATACACCGCATCTTCCCGCAATACGTGCAGGGTTTGTTGATTTCAGTGCAGTTTCGCCGAATTCGGCAATAGGAACATTGAGTCTGTTTGCCTGCTGGTCAAGAAAACTTCCTGTACCGGCTGCACATACTGTGTTCATCGCAAAATCAGTAACAATACCATCTCTTAGAATAATAATTTTGCTGTCCTGTCCGCCGATTTCGAGAATTGTTTGTACCCCGGGGACATAGGTGCTGGCTGCAACAGCATGGGCAGTGATTTCATTTTTTATTACATCCGCACCGACCAGTGCGCCGGCAAGGTTTCTGCCGCTGCCTGTTGTGCCGACTCCTTGAATATTATATTCACACAGAGCCTGTTTTAGTAATTCTCTCATGCCTGTTTGTACAGCGATTACGGGCTTTCCTGCGGTTCTCAGCATATAGCTGTCGACATATTTGCCTGTTTCGTCAACAAGAGCCAGTTTTGTCGTTACAGAACCGACATCTATCCCTAAATATACGTTTAGTGCCATATTTACCTCTCCTAAGTATATTTTAAATATAACTAAAACAAGAGATAAGTTCAAACTTTATTTTTATTTGAAAAACCTCTATAATTATTATTGTAAAAGTTTGAGAGAGGCAGGTTTTTTATGGATTTTTCAAAAGGTGTGTTATTTGATCCGGGGTATTCAAAGTATACCTTGCCTTTTTCACAGAATATCGATGCAGCTTATAATGTTTTGTTTTCTATAAAAGCACCGCATCAAAGAAAATTTAAGTTCCAGATACTTTATCCTCAGCTGCTAAAACTCCTGGAACACACTGTGTCTTTTTATCTCGGGTGTTTGTTGTGGGCGGCTTTTATTTCTCAAAATTTTCATAAAGACCCGAAAGACATTCTGGAGAACTCTTTTGACGGCGCAGAGGTAAAAGAAGAAGAGATGCTCTTTGAGGTAAATTATGCAATAAATTATATTGAAAAATTAAAAAAAGATTGCAAATATTATCTCGGCAAAAACTGTAACCTGCCTGAGGACTGGTCACAGGTTATGAATATTTATAAAGAGTTTCTTACAATGAATGACTTTCTTGTAAATGCAAAAACGACTGCGGATATAAAATTGCCGGATGAGATAAAAAAACTTTCCGAAGATGAGTTAAAGACGGTTCTGGATACAATAGAGAATGTAGTTTCTACAGGCGAATTAAAAAATCTGTTTAAGGTCAAAAAACTGATTATCTAAATATCGATGAGAGAAAGCAGTGTTGTGTTTGCTTCCTCTCAATATCTGTTTTAGTCCTCGATGGGCATTGTTATTATATATTTGTGGTGTTTGATTTCCTTTTTGACGTTGTTTGTGTCTATGTTTTCCGGAAGCACAAAACTCTGTGAGAATGAGTATACATTTTCAGAATGTTTTTTTGTCTTTTCTGCTTTGCCGGAGATGCTGATTTTGTTGTTCTGAATATCAAGATTTATGTTATCCGGATTGTTGTTAAAGGGCTTTAAATCAATAATCATCTTATAGGAATCGTCTGAGTCATCCTTGTACGTTTCAACAGGATTTTTTATGTTCATAAATGCCTTGTTATTCATAGGCAGTGCGCCCATATCTTCAAACATTTTGTCCTGTTCTCTCATTATTCTGTCAATATTTTCCATTGGCATTGCAGGAACATAATATGCGTGGCGCATTTGATCCATAATGTAATACACGGCAAGGTAACACGCCAGAAACAGTGCCAGAAGTATCAATGCAAATTTTATCCAGTTTTCTGTCTTGTTATGATAGTGTTCGTCACAATTGCATTCTTTAAATTCTTTGTTTTCGTCCATTTTATTTTGCCCCCTGTCTATTTTTACATTTATTTTAAGAAAGTCAGCAAATTTTTAAATTGTTCTTGTCAGCAATTATTCAGAATAATATTTTTTTTAGTTCGTCTATTATGTTGTTCAAGACAGCTGTTTTGTTTTCGTTATCTGTTTTTAGAAGTGAGATTATGTTCTCTTCAAAGTTTTTCGGCAAGGTTTTGCAATGCGCCTTTGCGTATTTTATTTGTCTTTTTTCTCCGGGGTGGAAAATTTCATTCAGGGCAAATATTATATCAAAATAACTCGAAAGAAATGCCGAAATTCTATGGTTTATACTTACCTCGTCATTCCTTTTTATTGCCCATTTTATTTGTTCTTTGTATGAGGCAAATTTTTTGTCGCAAAGCAGCATAAGATTTCTTTTTATTATGTTGTTTTTGAGTTCTTGAGGATAAGAGCCTTTTATTTGGTTTTGCAGATTGGAAAACCATCCGTCTTTTTCAAAAAGAATTTTTGAAGTGGCTATGTTGTGCAAAAAGCAGGTTGTGTAGCCGTTTGAGACATAGTGCTTGTTGTAGACATTTTCTACACAATCTTTTATCCAGTTCGGGCATCTGAACATAAAATCAAGGCAGGTATTGCTATCCTTTAGCTGCCATTCATCCCCTGTCTCAAAATATCTGTTGTCCAGTTCATAGTCTGATGCATATTTTTTTGCCAGATTTTCTCTAAAGTCAACGGGAATTTCTTTGTCTGTGTAGATATAAATATCATAGTCAGACAATTCATCGCTCTGTTTTGCTGTTCTGGAACCGGCTAGCACTACAGCATAGACACATTCCAGTTTAGAGTATGCCTCTGCTATTTCTTTTAAAATATTTTCTATCATCATTAAAATCTCCTCGGTTACATTTATTTTACATTATATATTAGAAATTTTCTTCGGCTTAAATTATGTGTTATAAAGTAGATGTATGAAAAAATTGTTATCCTTAGTAATAATATCCTCGCTTTGTTTTGCTGACTGTGCTATTGCACAGGAGATAGATTTGCAAAATGTGAAAACACAGCAGGTAAAATATACCCCTAAGGTCACAAAAGAAACAAAAGAACTTACAATAGATGAAGATACTGCTCTAAAGGGAATTGTCGCTCTGCAGCAGCAAAAAGACCTTGAAGATATTGAAATGTTGTGGAAAGCAACTGTAGAAAATAACAGTATCATAAAATTTGCGATGAAAAAGCTTTCTATACCGCCTGAGCAGCAGAGATATCATTCATCCTTGCTGGCAAAATCAGTTTCTGCTCTTGTTAACGGAGCATCTTTTATACCGGCAATGTTTGGTGCGGATTATATGATTCAGTCAGCGTCTTATGCAACAGGCAGACTGGCTAACAATTATATTGCAAAAACTAATAATCCGAAGGAAGTTCCTCTGACAGACACGGAGCTGATTGAGCTTGCCGGTATGATAGAGTCTTTGCAGGATCAGATAATTAACTCTTATTACAATTACAAAATGGCTTTGAATAAAGTAAAGGATACAAGACAAAGACTCGTTTTGTATAACAAAAACTATTCCAATGCACTAAAAGGTGACAATCAAATGGAAATTATTGTTTCCGGTGCGATGTATGATGATTTGTTGTTCGAAGAATTTGAACAAATGAGAGAAGCCCGAAAATATCAAATGGACTTGGAACGTCTTGCCGGCCCAAAAACAGTACAAAATCTGAATTTGTATCAGTATGCTTTTAAAAATGAGTTGTTTTCTCAAAAACTTTTGAATTCTCAAAAACCTGCAGTAAAACAAAAACAGGAGACAAAAACAGGAGGCAAAAAATGAAAAAAAATAGTTTCTTTTTGCTTATTTTGTTTTTGTTGACGGGTGTTTATCCTGCTTTTTCTATTACTGTCGACGAACTGACAGCACCTATGCCGCCTGCTTATCGTCTTGGTGTAGGCTCTACTCCGGAAAAGGCGTATAAAGTTTCTGACAGTGACAAAAAACCTAACTCAAAAGATGCAAAGTTAGACCAAAACAGTGAAGAAATAAAAAATATTACTTATGCTGATTTAAGTTTGAAACAAATTGCAAAAGAAATTAGTGAAAACGGTGAACTCAGTTCGGAAATGGCATTAAAAGATATCCAGATGCTGTGGATAGGTGCTGCACAAAACAGCGAAACCGTAAAATTCATCGTGTACAAACTCTCGAACCCTGATGAGGACAAACCAAAAGAAAGCATTGTCAAAAAAATCATACAGCCGATTTCTACAGTGGGTAGTCTGGCTGGTATCGGGATAGGAAACCCTGTTGCGGCAATTTCTTCTATTATGGGCAGCAGTGTCCTTGGCTCAATGAGTGTAGATGACCATGATTTGAACTACAAATTTACAAAAGTAAATGATGCGGATATGGTAGTTTTGATTAGAAAAATAGAAGAACTGCAAAGAAAAATCGTAAATTATTATCTTGATTATATGACGGCAAGAGAGGCTCTGATTCGCTCTGATGAGCTGGTCGCAAAGAGAAGAAATCTGTTTTTTAAATCTCAAAATTTAACCGATGATCAGGTTATTATGGTAGATGCATTTTACCGTGAGGCATTAAACAAACAGAGCAAATTAAGAGCAGATTATTTGTCAAAGCGTTCTGCTCTGGAGCAGGTTGTCGGGATGGAGACTCTGGCTCAGTTTGAGGATATTTTGACACAGAGAGAAGCTCAGAATAATAAATAAAATTTTTGCAGGCAATTTTATTTTTGTTTTTGTTTTATAAATTTGAGCAGATTATAGCGGTGTGAAATGTCTATTACTAATTTAACAAGAAAAGTTTTGCCTCAATTTTCATCAAAAGCAGCTGATAATCTGGCTGCAATGAATAAAATGCCGGAATTTCGCCTTCAAAATGCAATAAATGCAGGTGATAAAAGTATAGTCCATGTGGGAATGAATGAGGCTGCCGCTGCAAAAATTACACCCGATGGCATAAATACTATTTATACGGATGCTCTGGCAACGTGTAATGCTGTAGCCGTAATTGCAAGAGCAAAAGACGGATATCCTGTTGCTGTTTTATCTCATTATACATCGCTTCCTCTTTCTGTTTCAGAGCAGGTAAAGGCATTGGAAAAACATATAAAAGGTTACGAACCAGCTCTTGATACAGATACAGCACCAAAGGTTTTCTTTAATATTAGAGGGTATTCATCCCCTCAAAATCCCGATGAATTAATATTCGGCTCGGCCCAGATACTGAACGGTGTCAGAAGAATGCTCGGAAAATTTTTCCCAAAAGGCATAGATGAAAAAGTTGTCCTTTATAAAAACAATAAACGCCCTGCGTATTTTTCTTCTGCTAATATTTATCAATTTGACACTGCCGATACCAACAAATTAAAAGTCACTACTGTTGGCGAAAAAGAGCATTTTATTGATTTGAAATTTTAGATGTTTTCAGACGGTTTTTCTGTATTTTTTGTTATTGAATACAAATCCTGTCCGCCTACAGCCTTGTAAAGCCCTATTGTCGAAATCAGATAGTTGATTTTGCTGGCAGCTTCTTCACTTTGTGTCATAAGCTCCTGCTCTTTGCTGTAGAGTACGTCCAGATTTGAGGCTGCTCCGATTTCATTTTTGTGCTGCATCAGGACATATTTTTGGTTTTCGAGTCTGAGTCTTTCTGCATTTTGTTTATAGTTTTTCAGATTTGTTTTTACTTCTGCAGAGCTGTCGTTTACTTCCTGTATGCTTGATAAAATTGTTTTTTGATAATTATGCATTGCTTCTTCATACTGATTTTTGCGCAATCTTAGGATAGCCATTTTTCTGCCGCCTGAGAATAAGTCGAATGAAGGCATAATCCCTGCATTGGCCAGTTGTGAAGGTCTGTTAAAGATTTTGTCCCAGTGATATGCATTAAGCCCGATTTGGCCGTATATGATGAATTTCGGCAAGAAATCTCTTCTTGCTACACGTACGTCATAGCCTATTTTTTTAATGGCATCTTCTGCCTGAATGTAGTCCGGTCTTTGCTCGATTATTGTTGATTCGATTTGTTGAGGCAGGTCGCTTAGTACAGACAGATTTTCGCAGCTGATTCTTTTTATCTCTTTGTCATTGTCAGAGAGATAAACTCTCAACTGATTTTCCAGCACTTCCTGCGAGTGTGTGAGATTGTTAAGGATTTCTTTTTGTGAGGTCAGAAATTTTTGTTCGTTCAACAAATCATTGACGGAACAAAGTCCGTTATCATATTTTTTTTGTGTTTTTAAAACAATTTCTTCCTGTACTTTTACTATGTCCTTTTGTAATTCAACAAGTTTGTCTGTTTTTACAAGATTGAAATATGTTGCGGCAAAAGCAGAAGTGAGTGCTATGTAGCTGGCTCTTTCCTGCTGTTGGATTATTTCCAGCTGTTTTTCTACACTTTTTGTTGTCAATCTGTTCTGGCCCCAGATATCAATCTCGTAGCTTGCTGTCAGCGGGAGTAAATATCCCCATTGTGCATAATCAGGTATAACCATTGCGCCAAAATACTGGTCACTTGATTTCATTGTTCTGGCGAGATTTCCGTCAAAAGAAACCTGCGGGAGTTCGTTTGCAAATGAGATTTTTACAATATTTTCGCCTTCTTTTACTTTGAGTGCTGCTATTTTTAAGTCATGGTTTTTTTCATAGAGTTCTTGAATATAACCGGACAGAAGGGGGTCATTGTATTTTTCCCACCATTGAATATTAAGATATTCTATTTTTTGTTGTTCTTTGTCTTTTTTTTGTTTTTTTGTTTTTGCCTGTGCTGAGTCTGCACAAAAAATTGACATGGCAAATAAAAGTGTTATTAATGCGGCTAATATTTTTTTCATAAAATTTTTACTTCCATTTTTTATTCTTGTGTTATTATAATAACACAAGAAAATTTTATAATAAAAAATTACACTATGCAAGAAATCAAAACAAATAATTTGTTGAACAGAAGAGTTGGAGCCATGCTGGTTGCCACAGGTGTTTTGTCAAGGGTAATGGCACTGCAGGAATATGCCGTGCAAAAATTTGAAATCACACCGGAGCAGTATCTTGTTCTTTCAATTATTATGGATTCCGGCGGAGAGTTGTATCAGAGGCAGATTTCTGAAATTACTTATAAAGACAGACCCAATATAACTAGAATAATTAATATTCTGGAATCAAAAGGACTAGTCAAAAGAATTGAGGATGTTAACAAAAGAAAAATCTATAAAATTGCAATGACAGAGGCAGGCGTTGCAATGCGAAATAAAATCCAGCCGACAATGTATAAATTAAGAGCTATTACAACAAACGGCATAAGCGATGATGACTTGAGGCAGACGCTTATGATTCTGGAAAAAATGTTGTTGAATATGCATGATAAAGTTTCTTTACAGATATAAATAATTAAAAAAGAGGAATACACAATGAGCAACGAAACAAATAACGAAAACCAGAACAATGATTTTCAAAATAATAATTCCGAAAATCAAAAAATTGAAAATAAACAAGTTGTAACAAATTCACAGCAAGAAGACTTGGATGAAGACGATGAGGACAACCGCCCCAGCTATAAAAAGAAAAGGGTAATTGTCCCCGCAATAACAGCAGTATTGTTTTTGCTGGCTGGGATATATTTTATGATTCACTCTATTTATTATCAGTCTACTGATGATGCTTTTGTAGAAGGTCATATTATCTCAATGGCACCACGTGTGGCAGGTCCTGTTGTGCAAATGCTTATTGATGACAACATGCCGGTAAAAAAAGGACAGCTTTTGATTGTTATTGACCCTAGCGATTATGAAGTAAAACTTGCACAAACAAAAGCAAAACTCGATCAGGCAAAAGCTTCTTTAAATATTTCCGAAGAAGATATCAACAGATCAGAGTCTGGAGTAGAGGAATCCGCTCACGATGTTGCTTCAACAAGTTCTAAACTTGACTTTGCTCAAAAGGATTACAAAAGATATTCTGCAATGTATAAAGAAGGTATCTCTTCAAAACAGGATTACGACTCCAGCAAAACAGGCCTGACAGTTGCTCAATCAAATCACAAATCCGCAATAGAAAAACAAAAAGCCGCAAAAGCAATGCTTGAGAGTGCAAAAGCAAAAAAAGAAGCAACTCTTGCAGATATTGAAAAACTGGAGGCAGAAGTTAAAGAATGTGAGTTGAATCTTTCATATACAAAGATTTATGCGCCGCAGGACGGTCTTATTACAAACAGAAGCGTTGAACAGGGAAATTATGTACAGGTTGCCCAGCCGATGTTTGCTATAGTTCCTGAAAAAATGTGGGTTGTTGCAAACTTTAAAGAAACTCAAATTACCAATATGAAGCCCGGTCAGCCGGTGAACATAAAAATTGATACCTATCCGGGTAAAAAATTCAAAGGAAGAGTCGACAGCATTCAACGTGCAACAGGCGCAAAAGCAAGTCTGTTTCCGCCGGAAAATGCTGTGGGAAGCTATGTAAAAATTGTACAAAGAGTGCCTGTGAAAATTGTATTTGAAGAAGATATCTCAAAATACAATATCGTACCGGGGTTGTCTGTAGTTCCTGAGGTAAAGGTAAAATAAACCATGGCTGCAATAGACTCACCTACAGTAACAGGAAATCCGCTTTCGGAAGTGGATACTAAGAAAACGCCTATATGGCTGGTCGCAATATCAATTTTGCTGCCAACATCATTTGCAATGCTCGCTACATCAGCAACAAACGTAGCTATACCGTACATTGCAGGATATTTTGGCTCTACGGTTGATGAAGCAAACTGGGTAATTACAATCTATATGATTGCAAATGCTATTTTGATTCCACTGACCGGCTGGCTGGAAAATTATATGGGGCGTGTGCTTTTTCTAAAAGTGTTTATTGCAATTTTTACAGTCGGCTCTTTGTTATGCGCTATGGCTCATAGTTTGAACATGCTTGTTGTAGGCAGATTGATTCAGGGGATTGGCGGCGGGCCGATGATGCCTATTTCTCAGGCTATATTGATAGCAAGTTTCCCTTATAACAAAAGAGGTCAGGCAATGGCATTGTTCGGGCTTGCTGTTATGGTGTTTTCTATCATGGGGCCGACTTTTGGCGGCTTTATTGTGGACAATTCCGCATGGCAGTGGATTTATCTTGCTAATATACCTGTCGGTATTTTTTCTATAGTGCTTGTTCATTGCAATATTGAAGAGCTAAAAAACAGAGTAAAACCTGAAAAAGTAGATTATGTCGGATTTATTGCTCTTGTTCTGTGGCTTATGTCAATGCAGATTGTTCTTGATAAAGGACAGCAGTACAACTGGTTTGATTGCACTTGGATTGCATGGCTTGCAGGTATTTCACTCTTTTCTTTTATATTCTTTATTGTCTGGGAGCTGGAATATCACAGCCCTGTAGTAAATTTGAGGGTATTTAAGGACAAAAACTTTTTTATCGGAACCGTTCTGGGTGCTTCTGTAAATATGATTATTTATGTAACAATAGTGCTTTTGCCGAGCTTTTTGCAGAGCCTTATGGGTTACAATGCAATGCTCAGCGGTCTTGCTCTTGCACCACGTGTTTTTTCTTGTATTGTAATGCTGTTGATTATCGGGCCTATGGTAGAGTTTTTGGATAACAGGATATTGATTGGCGCAGGATTTTTCTTTTTAGGCCTGTCTACTATTATGTATGCAAATCTTAATTTGTTTATATCTTTTCAGTTTGCTGTTTTGCCTAACGTGTTGATGGGTATTGGTGTTATCCTCGTGTTTATTCCTGTATCAGGGCTTGTGCTTGGTACTCTGCCAAAGAGTGAGCTTTCTAACGGTGCAGGGCTGCATAGTTTGTGTAAATGTGTTATGACCGCATTTGTTATTTCTATGTCTTCTACTCTGGTTGCCAGATTGTCACAGGTTCATCAGACTTATCTGGTAGAAAATTTGTCAAACTTTAATCTGGCTTTTCAGACACGAATGCACTCCATGGCCGGTCATTTTATGCAGTTTGCCAGCAATTATGCGACACATAAAGCCGGCGGCCTTTTCTACAAACAGCTGCTTGTACAATCAAAACTCATGGCCTATGTCGACGTATTTGAAATGTTTGCACTGATAGCGTTTATTTTGATACCGTTCGGATTTTTGCTTAAAGTGCCAAAGAGAGATACTAAATAGCTATTTGTGTATTCTTGAGCTGATGAGTTTTCCGTCTTTAAAGAGTTTTAGTTTTGTATAATTGTCGTATGGATTACCGTTTTGATAAATTGTTGTATCAGAAGAATAAATACGGCTATTTTTTTCTACAACATTGCTGTAGGTTCTTGTGATTTGTGTGCCGTCCGGTTTAAAGACAATAAGGTCTTGAGAATTTGTATAATATTTTGATTTTGCAGCAGAAAAATCTATGCTGAGAGCTTTTGTTTTGTTTGGAAGATTTTTTTGTATAATATCTTGTTTTGAAACCATTCCTGTTTTTGTTATTGATTTTACATAAGCATTTGCGAGTCTTCCTGTTTTGGAAAACATATTTTTTAAATAAGTCATTTGATTAAATTGAATTTTCACGCTAATCCCCGATTCCCTTTCTAATTCTGTTTTGATTGTATGCCTTTATTCAAAAAATGCAAGTATTTTAAGAAAAAGACACCTTTTTTGATAAGGTGCCTTTTTCTTTTTTATTTATATCGTATTTTATTATTCTTCTTCAGAAAAGTCTTCTTTTCCTACACCGCATAACGGGCAGGTATAATCTTCAGGCAGGTCTTCAAAAGCTACTCCGCCGTTTTCTGCCGGATCATATACATAACCGCATACATTGCATACAAATTTTTTCATTTTTTTCTCCTTGTTTGCTATTTACTGTTTTTTTCTAAACACTTGTTACAAATTCCTCGAATTTGTACATTAATATCTTTTATTCTTCCAAATTTATCCGCATTTTTTGGTATTGGTATTTCTTCTCCCGGTTCTAAAAATATGTCATAAACCTCATTACACTGTGTGCATAAGAAGTGATGATGAGGGGTTTTGTCAGCATCAAATCTGGCCTTTGGCAGTTGATTATCTACACGGAAAATCATATCCATTTCTTCTAAAGAGGATAATGTTCTGTAAACCGTATCCACGGAAACATTAGGCATTTTGTGCTTTACTGCTTCGTATACTGTTTCTGCATCAGGGTGTTCGCAGGATTTTGCTACTTCTTTAAAAATAGCAATTCTCTGCGGGGTGACTCTCATGCCTTTGAGTTTGCACATTGTTTTTAAGTAATCTATTTTTTCTTCGAGAATCTGTTCTTTTGATACTTCCATATTTTACCTTATTAAGAATAATTATTATTTGTAGTTTATCATATATTTTCTACTTTCGCAAGTCTGAAAAATAGTGTATTATAGAATCGGATAGAAAAAGAAAGGATGTTGCCATGTGGGAAAAAGACGTTGATATTAGGCAAATTCAAGAAATCAGAGTTAAAACAAACGTTTTCTTTGGCGTTGGTGCTATTACAAAAATCGAAGACATAGCAAAAGACTTAAAATCCAAAGGTATTGATAAAGTTATAGTAGTTTCAGGCCGTGGTGCATACAAAGTAACAGGTGCCTGGGATTATGTAGAAAAAGCTTTGAATAATAACGGAATCGGATATATTAACTATGCAAAAGTTACTCCGAACCCGACAACAGCTGCTATTGACGAAGCTGTTACAGAAGCCAAAGCATTTGGTGCAAAGGCTGTTATTGCAATCGGCGGCGGCTCTCCGATAGATACAGGTAAGAGTGTCGCTATTCTGCTTGAATACCCTGAAAAAACTGCTGCTCAGCTTTATGAATTTGAGTTTACTCCTGAAAAAGCAGCTCCTATTGTTGCTATCAACCTGACACACGGTACAGGTACAGAGGTAAACAGATTTGCTGTAGCAACAAATCTTGAAAAGAATTTCAAACCCGCAATTGCTTATGATTGCATTTATCCGTCTTATTCAATTGACGATCCTCAATTGATGACAAAATTGTCTTTGAATCAGACACTTTATACATCTATCGATGCTGTAAACCACGTTGTAGAAGGAGCTACATCTACTGTTGCTTCTCCATACTCTATTACGCTGGCAAAAGAAACTATCAGACTTGTCGCAAAATATTTGCCAAAAGCTGCTGCTGATTTGGAAAATCCTGAATACAGATATTATCTTTTGTATGCATCTTTGCTGGGCGGTGTAGGTTTTGACAATGGTTTGTTGCATTACACTCACGCTCTTGAACATCCGCTGAGCGCAGTAAAACCTGAACTTTCACACGGGCTGGGTCTGGCAATGCTTTTGCCTGCAGTTATAAAAACTATTTACCCTGCAAAAGCAGCTACTCTCGCTGATATCTTAGAGCCTATAGCTCCCGGTTTAAAAGGTACACCGGATGAAGCTGAAAAAGCTGCTGAGCTTGTGGAAAAATGGCTTGCTGATGTCGGCGTACCTCAGAAATTGACAGATGACGGTTTTTGTGAGGCTGATGTAGACAAACTCGTAAATCTTTGCTTTACAACACCTTCTCTTGACGGGCTGCTTGGTATAGCACCTGTAAAAGCAACAAAAGAGGTTGTTAAACAAATATATGAAGACTCAATGAAGCCTTACACAAAATAATTATTTTGTATTAAGAAAAGCACTGCCCTGAAAATCAAGGCAGTGCTTTTTTCTTAACCTGTAATAAGGTTTGGTATCAGTTCACACATTAAATAATAAACTATGTGTTCTTTCATAAATTCACGGGCATTTTCAGGCTGTGAATTGTCCTGTATAAAATCAACCGCACCTTTAAAGCATTTTAGATAATCAATTATATTTTCTGTTGGAATCTCATACATCAAAAGTCTTAAAAGTTCCATTTGATTTTTCAGAGCAATATCTTTGTGATATTCAAATTTGAAACCTTCTTTGCTGTCGTATAAATCCTCAATCTTTTGCTTAATCGTATTTTCAAAAAATTCTGATGCTTCACTATCATTTAATCCTTTAGAATAATCCCTGTAGCGTTTTTCTATAAGAGGCTTTTTATTAATTACCTCTGCCTCAATACCTTTATCTTTTATGTATTTGAGAGAATCTTTTCTTGTATTTTCCAATACTGTTAAATCATGTGTAATGTCAAATATTGTTTGATTCAGTGCAAATTCATTGGCTTTTGATTCCAGCGGATATTTTTTATCAAATTCTTTGTTTATATTTGTAAATAGTTGTTTGATACCCTCTTTTACCTTTTCTGTTAAATCGTCTTGTTGTTTTAATTTATCTATCAGCTTTGATTCTATGCTTATAAAGGCGGTTAAGGTATTTTTATCTATGTCCGGATGATTCAAAATAAAGTCTGTTAGTTTTTCTTGAAACTCCGGACTATAGCAGCGCATTTCTTCTTTCAGAAGGATTCTTGCTGCATTTTTGACAGATTTTTCTGATGAAAGATTTAGATTATATTTTCTGTTTAAAACATTTTTTGTTTTGCCTGCTTTTTGATTTGCATCAGGACTTAATTGCGTTTTTTGCTCGGGTTCTTCTTGTTTTGAGTGATTCTTCATTACAAATATAAAATAATCTATTGCAATATGTTCAAGTATGTTGTTGTGCAGTTCAGGCTGTTTGTTTTGTTTTAAAAATTTTATGTATGCATTGTAATTTTGGATAAATTTTATACTTTCATTTCTGAATTTTGTGCTGTTTGCTATACCGTTTTCAATAGTTGACACGTTTATGTCAAAGTTTTCCGGCAGAGTATAGAATTCGGATTTGTGTGTGCATAGGTATTTCAGCATTTCAATAACTGCTTTATTCAAAAATTCAAGAGAATCGTTTGTGTTCATTGGTTTTGCCAGTTTTTTAAACTGTTGATTTAGGGTTTGTTTTGTTTTTATCAACTCTTCTTTGAGTTCCGGCACTGCTTTAATTTGGTCGTAGGCATCGCCTCTTTCTCCAAAAAATACTTTGGGATCTCTTGTGCTTTGGAATAAAAATTCGTTGAGCAAAAATTCATTTGTTTTTGCGAGCAGTGTATTTTGTTCATCAAATTTGTGGTTCAGGTCTTCTGATTTTTGGTGGAAATCATTTATTATTTTTACTAATTCATCATCATTTACCTTCAAAATTTCTTTTGCATCCGGTCGTTGAAGAATTACTGAAAGCTGTTTTGTTTTAAAATCATTGTTTCTTGTCATGAACTCAAAAAGAGCCTTTGCAAAAGTATCAGGATATATTTGTATTAATTTTAATTCATTTTGTCTGAACAGTTTATTGATATCTTTTCTTGAATAATTTTCAAACTTGAATAAATCAGATTGTTTATTATTATTTGATATGTCGTTTTCTTTGTTTTTTTGTATTTCCTGCGGTTCTGCTGGTTTTGGGGCAAGTTTTTGCATTTCTTGTCTTTGGTGTTGTTTTATTTTTGCTTTTTCAAGAATTTTTGCTTTTAATTCCAGTGCAAGATTCAGCAGATTTTCGAGATTTTGCGGATTTTCTTTGTCGTAGTATGCAGTTTCAAAATCGGAAATTGTATCCCTTGTGGCTTTTGAATACTGCTCTTTAAAATCTGGATCTTTGTTCCAGAATTCCAGCATAATTTCTCTTGATTTTTCAGCAAAGGTTGGAAAATCCTGATTAAATTCTTCGTCATTCATTTTGTCCGCAAAAATCTGGCTCAGCCTTTCTGAAAAGCCAATCTTTGCTGCAGCTATGGTCATAATTTGGCCCTGAAATTTTGTAAAGATAGAATCGGCAAATTCTTTGCCTTCCATCATTTTTTGGATTTGTTCTTCTCTTTCGATTTCGTTGAGGCCTGCCCACCATTTTTTTGAGGCGATGCTTAGTTTTTCTTTTGTTTCTTCTGATACTGTTCTGGGTGTTTCAGAGGGCTTTCTTACAGGCGGAACATATTCTTTGTCGTTTCTTGTTGCAAGAAATGAGTTGTAGTAAGAAAGGTTCGGGTATCTTACGCCCATTGCCCTGAGAGTAGAGTCTGTAAAGTATCTTCCGTCTTTTATTCCCAGTTCTTTTTTTATTTCATCTGTAGCATCGTTGTCAAAGTCTTTGTTTATTTCGTCTATAGTTTTTCCTTCAATATAGACCTTTTTCAAAAGATAGAGTGCAAGGTCTTTTTCTTCTTTGTTTTTAAAGACAGGGGTGTTGCTTGTTTGTTTGTCCCATCTCAAAAGCAGCAGTATACCGTGTGAGGCCTTTGTATCATCGAATGATTTTAGATTTTTAAACAACGGCTCATCCGGATACATTTCTTTTACTTCATCAACAGTGTCGGCAATTTTTATGTATTCAAAAGCTTGTCTTTGCAATTGTGCCGGCGGCATGTGGCGTCTTGTTTCGTAGTCTTCAAAAAGATAGTTCCTGACGGTATCAGGCATATTATTTCTGTTAAATTCCTGTTCGTAAAAATTTTCAGGAGTTCTGTTGAGCCTTGCCTTAAAGCTCAGTGCATTTATGTCATAGTTTTGGTAGTCAAAGTAGCTGCCTGCTTTTATCGGCGATTGTACATAACTTTTATTTGTTTGATTCTTTTTATTGTTATTTTTTGAAAAATTAAAATTTAGTGCGTAATTTAGGCCTATTTTCATTTAAAATTTATCCTCGCTGTTATTTTATATATTATATAATGTTTGTAAAAATATAATTTGCTAGTTTATATGCTATAATTTTTACAAATAATAAAAATGGAGTGTTTGTTATGGAATATAGAGGTAAGGCTTTCAAATTTGGTGACAATATATCAACTGACCACATTGCACCGGGAAGGCTCTTTCATTTGCGTTCTGATTTAAACGAGTTTGCAAAACATGTACTGGAAGACGCTGATGAAACTTTTGCCTCCAGAATGAAAAAGGGTGATTTTGTTGTTGCAGGCAACAATTTTGGCCTTGGCTCTTCAAGAGAGCATGCTCCTCAGATTATAAAAATAGCGGGTGTAAGTGCTGTTCTTGCAAAGTCATTTGCCAGAATTTTTTACAGAAATGCTATCAATATCGGTCTTTTGTTAATCGAATGCGATACAGACAAAATTAATGACGCTGATGAACTCGAAGTCGACATAAAAAAAGGTGTTGTGAAAAACCTTACTCAAGGTACTGAAATAACGTTTTCTCCGCTTCCTGATGTTATGATTAAGCTCTTAAACGACGGCGGTTTAATAGAACATTTGAAAAAACACGGCGATTTTGACCTTGTTTAAACAGCAGCTTTTGCTGTATAGGCTTCTGTAATATAGGCAGGCAGTCGTCTGAACATTTTGTTTGTTTTTGTATCTACTGCCACACATGTTACTGTTGCAACTATATTAACAATGCCTGTTTCTTTATTTTTTAATGTTTGTTTAAAAACTATTGCACTCGGTCTGAGTTCCTCTATTTCTGTTTCCAAAAGGAGGTTTTCATCGAGTTTTGCGGACACTTTGTATTTTATGTTCAATTCAACAACAGGGAGCAGGCAGCCGTCTTCTTGCATTTGTTTTAAATCCAGCCCCATAACTTTGTCCGTAAATTCTATTCTTCCTGCTTCGAGCCATCTGAGATAAGCTCCATGCCATACTACACCGTATGCATCTGTGTCTGCGTAATATACTCTTATTTCATCAACGTGTTTCATTTTCAATATCTCTTGTGCTTTTGTGATGGCGATAGTTGTTTATGAATCAAAAAGCCCCTGAATCTTGTCTGTGATTTCCTGAGGGTCAAGTTCATTTGTTACATTATTCAAATCCATTGCTATTTGATAAAGTTTTGCTGCTTCTACTTTGTCGCCTTTTATTGCTACGGAACGGCCAAGGTTGTAATGTGCCAGTGCGTAGTTTGGATTGTATTTTATTGCTTTTTCAAACAGTTCTATTGCCGGCTGCACTCTTCCAAGGTCGTCAAGATAAATTACACCGAGGTTGTTGTATGCAATGTCATAAGTGGGGTCATATTTTATGGACAGTTCGTATTCTTTGATTGCCTCATCAATATCCCCTTTGCCCCAGTGTAAAAATCCGAGGTTGCAATGTATTTTTGCATTTGTCGGATCCAGCTCCAATGCTCTTCTGTATACGGAAAGCGCATTGTTGTATTCCTGTTTGTCATAAAAGGCACTGCCTAGGTTTATAAAGATATCTATATCAGTCGGGGTTAAAAGATATGCAGACTGGTAAGCACTAATTGCCGCATCTGTATTTTTTTCTGATTCCTGAAAAACAAATCCCAGTGTCTGCGCTATTACACTTGTCCATTCAGGACGGGGATTGAGTGTAATTGCATTTTGATAATGTGCAATTGCTTCCTGTGATTCTCCTTTTAGATACAAAATATTAGCAAGGTTGCTGTGATATTCAGCTGCGTTGGGCTGAATTTCGATAAGTTTTTCGTAAGTTTCCACAGCACTGTCCAAATCGCCCAGCTCTTCGTATACAGAGCATAATGAACGATAGGCTGTGATGTTCAGACTATCTATAATAATAGCCATTTTGTATTCAAGTATTGCATCTTCGTATCTGCCTATGGCTCTGTATATGTCACCCAGAAGGCAGTATAAAAGAATAAATCCGGGAGCTTTTTCAAGAGCTTCTCTATACAGGTCAATTGCTTCATTTATGCCGTTTCGGGCTACCATTATCCAGCCTTTAAACAGCATTGGCAAAAATTGAAAATATGACAAAACTTTTCCGACGCTTTTTATTGCATGTTTGTCAAAAGGCAGTGTCAAAATGGACAACAACAGTTCTTTGTGTCTGTTGAGTTTTGTTTTAAAGTTTTTGACAGACATTACCCTGTAAAGGTTGTATCTCAAAAAATGCGCTCTGGCTGATGAAAATGGTCTTAGTTTTATTGATTTTTGTGCATAATCCATTGCATCAGGGAAGTGAGCCTTTTTTGTGTGGCAGCATGCCAGCATATAGTAGGATTGTGCATTTTTTGCATTTTTTTCTGTTGCAAGGTTAAAGTAGTTTATGGCTCTGTCTATTTCATTTTTATAATAAAAAGCCATTCCTATTTTGAAGTATAATTCATCGGAGTTTATATAAGACTCCAAAGCTCTTTGATATTCTGTAATAGCCTCATCAATATACTGTCTGGCCTGATGGATATCAAGGTGCCATTCTATGAACAAATCGCCGAGTTTTACGTGCAATTCGGCATTTGTCGGGTCTTTTGCAAGTTCAATCTGGCATTTTTCTATCTCTTTTTGCAGATTGTTTGTCGGCCCGTTATGTTTTTTAGTATTTTTTTCTCTGTGCTGTAATATCTTAAACATGTTTATTTTTATACTTCACTTTACTTTAATATTAAAATACTTGTCCTTTTTTTGCAAACTTGAAACATTGCATCGGACTGTTATTTCTCAATCCTTTCTGTTTTGGGATTGTTCTATCTTTATACATTTTTGTATAATTTTGTTTCTGTCTGCTTCGTCTATTTGTGTAAATTCCATAACATATTCGTTGGCTTTGTAGAAGTTTTTCTTTAATATTTGCCCCTGCATTTTTATCATAGGTTCAAAATTTGTCAAACGCAGCTGAGCATTAAAAATTTGTTCTGCCTTCAAGTTAGTATCTGTCAGAAATCTGACTCCGCCGCCTGAGAGGTCTACTGTTTGTGTTTTTATATTACCCTCTTCTCTTACAAGGAAAAAGTCTGTAATATAAGGCATTCTGAAATATTTTCTGCGTTGTATTATCTGGTGCTGTTCGTTGTACTCAATTACGAGCTTTCCGTCAAAAGGCGCATCATACACTATTGACTCAAAAATCATAATACCTGTGAAACTGTACAAAAATGCTTTTATTTCTGTTCCTTCACTCAAATATGGCGCAAATTCGTTTTTTGAAGCAGGAAACGACAGTGTGAGTCTGTCAGAATCAGGCTCTAAAATATAGCAGTCTATTATAGTTTTTTTGCTGCCGGTTTCTACTTCTATCTGGACTTTTTGTCCTCTTTTTATGGGATTTTGTACCATTTTATATCTCTTTCAGGTATTTTTCAGGTGCCAGTATCGTCAGAACATAAGGGCCGTTAAAACACAGGTTTGCAACCCTTTGTATATCTTCTATTGTGACTTCTTTTATCATATTGGTTAATTTTTCTTCAAAATCAGCACCTAGCCCCTTGTCTTCATAAAAAGCCATAAGGCTGGATTGTTGAAGGTTAGTTTCCGTAAAGAACTGTCTTTTTCCTATCAGGTTGTTTTTTGCGCTTTCCAGTTCTTCTTTTGTAACAGGTATGTTTTTTATTTTATCCAGCTCAACTTTAAATCCGTCAAGCGAGGTTTTAATATTTTTAGGTTCTGTTGCTATGTAAACGTTAAAAAGAGCTGATTTTTCTTTTGTTTCATAGCCGCTTCTTACTACATAAGCCAGACCCTTTTTGTCCCTCAGTTCAAGAAACAGTCTTGATGATAGGCCGCTGGAGCCTAAAAGGGTATTCATAACCATAATGGCCGGATAATCTTTGTCATACAAGCTCGGAACATGCCAGCCCTGAATAATTTGAGCCTGAGATGCATCGTCTTTTGTTATTTTTATTACTTGATTTTCTTTCAACTCCGGAACAGACAGCTTGCAAACCGCATCGGGGTTGTTAGGTATATCGCCAAAGTATTTTTTTAGCAGCCCGATTATTTTTTCTTCTTCAAAGTCACCGACTACGCTAATGACTTTTGATGATTCATTCAGCAGCTTTTTGTAGGCTTCTTCAACGTCTTGTTTTGTCAAATTGTCTATCTCTTCTGCTATTTTAGAGTCAGAGTTGCCATAAGGGTGGTCTTTGTATATGTTGCGGTAAAAACTGTCCAGAGCTTTTGCTTTTGGCTCATCCAGTTCTGCACTGATTTCTCCCTTAAGTTTTAAAACTTCCTTATCAAATTTTTCAAGGGTAGAATTTTTGATGATATCAGATAAAATTTCAAGCCCTTTTTCTATGTCTTCGTTAAGACACTGCAGTTTTAGCCTTATAAAGTCATATTTCATTTCCGAGTAACAATCAATAGCGTTTTCGTCCAGTTCTTTGACAAGTTGCTCGTCGTCACGTTTTTTTGTTCCCTGCAAAAACAACTTATTCAAAACAGAATAAAGTCCGGCTTTTTTCTCCTCTTCTTCTATTTTGAGATAAAAGCATACTGCGTATCTCGGAGTATTTTTGTTGCATTTTAAAACTACCGGTATGGTGTTTTCTAATATAATTTTTTTCATTGTTAATCCTTTTTCTTTAAACTTTTATTCAGGCAGCAACACTGTTGTTACTGAATTGTTGTGTTGCAGGTATTTTTTTGCAGTGTTGTTGACATCATCGAGCGTGTAGTTTTCCAGCTCTTCTAAGTATTTTTCAACAAGGCTCAAATCCTCGCAAACAGTCATATAAAAACCGATATTGTCAGCAATTTCAGAAACTTTTTCCGCATTATGTGCAAATTCTGCTTTTAGTTTCTTTTTCGCTTTTTTTAATTCGTCTTCTGTGATGTCACCGGCAAGTATTTTGTCCATTTCTTCATTAATTTGTTTTAAAGCCTCATCTTTTTTGTCAGCTTTGAAATTTGCCTCTATAAAGAAATTGCCGCCGTCTTTAAAGTTGTAAAAATCTGTACCTACAATATTGAACACAGGATCGTTTTGCTTTGCTATGAGATTTTGGTATAATCTGGAGCTTTGACCGTCGCCTAAAATAACATCTATTATTTCCAATCCTATGTTTTCTTTTATATCTTTTGCAACAGGTCCCAGCCATCCTGTTATAACAAAGCCTGTATTTATTTTGCCTTTTAGTTCAATAAGTTTTGCGCTCTGTACAGGTGTATCCAGAGTGTGCTGAGGGTTTTGATAGTTTTCTCTGCCTTTAAAGTCAAATTTTTCGCAAACTTTTTTCAATACAGCTTCGTGATCAAAATCACCAACGAGTATGGTTGTAATGTTATTTGGTGTGTAATGAGTCCTGTAATAATTGAGAATAGTTTCTCTCGGTATAGAGGCAATAGTTTCCGGAAAACCGATAACATCTCTTTTATAAGGATGGTTTGTGTACATATTGTGGTTTGTAGAATTATATATCTTTGTCCACGGCTGATCCTGCCTCATTCTTATTTCTTCTATAACAACGTGGCGTTCTCTTTTTTGTGCAACATTGTCATCGCCCAGTTTGAATGCAGGGCCGATTTCTTCTTCAGGTATAACAGGATCGAGCATCATATCAGCATGGAGTTCGATTGCTTCTTTAAAATAAGCTCCATCAGGCCCTTGCGGCAGTGTTACATAGTAGAATGTATAATCCTTCCATGTAGCGGCATTTACAATAGCACCTTTGCCTTCAAGAGTTCTGTCAAAATAGCCTGCTTTGTGTTTGTGCGTGCCTTTGAACATCAAATGTTCCAAAAAATGAGATATACCGTTATTTTCATCATTTTCGTTGATAGAACCTGTTTTTACCCAGCTTGATATGTTAACAAGCCCGCCTTCTTTGTGAGCAAGCACAATTTTATGACCGTTTTCTCTTTCATAAATTTCTATTGGTCTTGTTAAAAACGGATATTGTATATCTTTTTTTATTATATTTTTCACCTGATTAACCTCTATAATAATTCTACCTGTTTATTGTAGCAGATAATATCCTATTTTACACGTATATACGGTGTAGATTCCGCACTATTTTATGTTCCAAAAATCAGGATGAAGCATTGCCAGAATGGGTATCAATTCCAGACGGCCAATCAGCATATTAAATATACAAATTAATTTTGATACCGGATGTATGATATCAAAGTTGCTCATTGGACCGACAGGCCCAAATCCCGGGCCGATATTGCCGAGAGTTGTTATGCTGCCTGTGACGCCAATTATTGTAGAGTTTTCTAATATAGCTATTATTAATGCACTTATTGCAAATATAAGTATATAAAATAATATAAATGCAAGTATTTGTTGTATAACTTCGGGCGGTAGCGTTGCTTTATTGATTTTAATCGGATAAACAGCATTCGGGTGAAGAATTTTTGCTATTTCTCTTTTTAGATATTTAAAAAGAAACAGCCATCTGACTACTTTCATGCCGCCGCCAGTTGATCCTGCACATGCTCCGCAAAAGAATAAACAGAACAAAAGCAGTTTTGCAGGTAATGACCATAGGGCAAAATCTACTGATGCAAATCCTGCGGTGAGTATTGTTGTAACGACTTGAAATACAGAATCCGTAATCGATTTTATAAAATTGTGAGAATAGTCGTTGAAGTATAAAACTAATGCAATTGCGATAGAGAATATAGCAATGATGAATGTGTATGTCTTAAATTCATCATCTTTGAACAATACCAGTAAAGACTTGTTTTTGTAAACTTTGTACAAAAGAGCAAAGTTTAAACCGGCAATGAACATAAAAAATATCATTATCCAGCAGATAGTTGTTGAATGGTAGCCCATTATGCTCATAGGATGAGGAGAAAATCCGCCGCCGGCAAGAGTTGAAAAAGAGTTGCAGCAAGCATCAAAAAGCGGCATACCCGCCAATTTTAAAAGAATGATTTCAACAAGAGTAATAACAAGATATATTGTCCATACCGCACTGGCCGTGTGTCTTATTCTCGGGGTTATTTTGTCTTCCGTCGGCCCGGGAGCTTCTGCAAAAAACATTTGGCGTCCTGCTACCGCAAATTGAGGCAGAATTGCAATAAACAATACAATAATACCCATACCGCCCATCCACTGGCTGAAAGATCGCCAGAAAAACATTGTTTTTGGATAATCAAAAGTTGTGAGTATAGTCGCTCCGGTTGTGGTTATTCCGGAAACTGACTCAAACAGTGAATTAATAGGACTTAGTCCGTAGAATAGATAAGGTATCATACCTGCAATTCCGAAAAATACCCACGAAAGCGTTACTACGCATAGTGCTTCTGACTTTTTAATATCGTTCAGACTTTCAAAAGAGTCTGATTTTTTGTTGAAAATAAAACTTAAAACAAAACATATTAATGATGCTGTCACAAATGGAATTATTGATTTCCAGTCATTGTAGTATATTGCAACAAATACCGGTGCAAGCATTACTAGCGCAATGCATCTTAAAACCAGCATTAGTGATGTGAAGATATAAGTCAGCCTCATTTTTAACCTCTAAAAAAGTCTATGATTTTTTGCGAATCTTCTTCTCTTGTAAATATTAATACAGAATCTCTCGGTTTTAGTGTTGTTATACCTTTTGGAATAATTACACTGTGATTGCGCTGTACTATTGCTATTATAGCTTTTGCCGGCAGAGTGAGGTCAGTCAGGGTTGTTTCTTTAAAGTTATCCGGGATTTGTGCTTCGATAACACGCCCCTGTCCTCTTTCTACTGTGGCAAGGATTTCTACATCCGTTTCTATCAGATTGTTCCTTATTTCTGTGATAGAAGCTTCTTTTGGCGAAATTGCCACATCAATGCCTACTTTTTCAAAAAGCCCGATGTTTGTTGATTTTGAAACTCTTGTTATTACTTTTTTTGCCCCCATTTGTTTGGTTAAAAGAGAACAAAGCAGGTTCTTTTCATCGTTGTTTGTTACACTTATTACAACATCGCTTTCGCCAAAGCTTTCCTGCTCCAATAGCTCCATATTTGTTCCGTCGCCATAGAGGACAAGAGTGTTTTTTAATTCTTCCGTGAGGTCTTCGCAGCGTTTGTAATCTCTTTCAATAATTTTTGTTTTTATATTAATTTTTTCAAGATTTTGAGCTAGCATTAGCCCTACACTGCCGCCGCCTATTATTGCGGCTGTTTTTACTTTTGTTTTGCTCTGGAATATTTCTCTTGCAAGGATATCGAGAGATGTTGAATATCCCATAAATATAACTTTGTCATTGAGCTTAAATTCTGTTTCTCCGTCAGGAATAAAAAGGTTTTCATCTCTGGTTATAGCAAGAACAAGCGTTCCTTCCGTGAATCTGCAGTCTTTAATTTTTTTGTTCAAAATTAAAGAATCTTCCTTGATTCTGTATTCCAGAAGTCTGGCTTTTCCCCCAGCAAAATATTCAACATCGACAGCTTCCGGAACGGTAATGATTCTGAAAATTTCTTGTGTAAGCAGCTCTTCCGGCCATATTACATAATCAATAACCTCATACTGCGTGTTTTTTACTAGTTTTAAAGATTCTATATATTCCGGTTTGCTGACAAAACATACTGTTTTTGCCTGGCTTAAACGACTCACGGTAAGACAGGATACTATATTTGCTTCATCAAAGGTTGTGCATGCAATAAAAACATCAGCATCTTCGATATTTGCCGCTCTTAGTGTATTTAAATTTGAACCGTTACCTGCAATATAGCTTATATCCAGTTTGTTCAGGGCATCGGTTTTGTTTTCTTCTTTATCTATAATTGTAATGTCATGGTCTTCGAAAAACTCTGTGGCTATCAGACAGCCCATTTCGCTTGCACCAAATACGACTATTTTCATTTTTCTTTCCTATTTTTTGTTCAATTATAATACATAATTTTAATTGGCAAAATATATTTTTGTTTTAAAATAATGTTTAAGACTAAAATATCGTTGTAAATAATACAGGGGAGAAATAAATTGGATTTTACTACTTTAACAATAAATTTTTTGAAGGAATTGAGTAATATATTTGGAAGCTACGGACTGGGCATTATTGCTCTTACCGTAATCATAAGACTGGCTATGTGGCCGCTAAATGTTTCACAGCAGCGTTCTATGAAAACTATGCAGCAGCTGCAGCCGAAAATGAAGGCTATTCAAGACAGATACAAAAACAATCCTCAGCTTATGCAGCAAAAAATGATGGAGTTCTACAAAGAGCATAAATTCAATCCTATGGCCGGATGTTTGCCTTTGTTGATACAGATGCCTATATTTATTCTTTTGTATTCTTCTTTGATGAGTCCTCAGTTTATTTCTATGGCAGGGCAGTCAAAATTCTTATTCATTAACAGACTGGATGCTACATTAAAAGGCAATGCAGGAATATCTAACGACGGAAAATTTTCCGTAGGTAACAGAGATACCTTCTCTTTGAATAAAAATATTAAGGTTTATATAGGTGACAAGGAACTTGAAAACGCAAAACTTTCAAATCCGAGAAACGCCGTAAAAGTTCAGGGCGATATTACTCCAGGACAGCCTGTTGATTTGAAAATCAGCCTTGATGATTTTGATTTAAAATTCAGCCAGCTGGCTCAAATTACCAGTGCAGAAGCTACTGTTACCGACAACAATACAAGAGAAATCGAAAAAGTTAAGTTTGTAAAAAGCGGTGACAATTTGATTGCTTCTGTTCCGACAGCAGCTGCAAAATCTTCATTCAATTATGATGTTCTGCTGCTGGTTGTAATCTTTGGTGCATCGATGTTCCTTACACAAAAGATTATGATGGCTACAAACAAAATGGCTCAGGCTGATCCTGCTCAAGAGGCTATGCAAAAAACTCTAGGAACAATGATGCCTGTAATGCTGACAGCTACATTCTTGTTCATCCCTATACCGGCAGGTGTGCTGTTATATCTTATTGCCAGCAATATAATACAGGTGGCTCAGACTCTGGTTATTAACAAACAGCTGGAAATAGAAGATGATAAAAAGAAGAATAAGAAAATTCTGTCAGAAAAGGACGACTTGCCTGAAACAAAAAAGGTAGAAGCAAAAGAAATAAAAAATACGGAGAAAGATAAATAATGATAGAAGCTGCTCAAAAATCTCTGGATATCCTTCTTGAAGGCAATAAAAATTTTGTAAACGGTGTATCTTCTGCAAAAAACAGAGATGTTGATGCATTGAAAAAATTACAGAACGGACAGGCTCCCATAGCTTGTATTGTTACTTGTTCTGATTCGAGAGTTATTCCTGAGATGATATTTGACAAGGGTTTTGGTGACCTTTTTGTTGTTAGATGTGCAGGTGCAGTTATTGGCGAAAATGTTTTGGAAAGCGTTGAATACGCTGTTGACCATCTCAAAGTGCCTCTTGTAATGGTACTCAGCCACGATGACTGCGGTGTTATGAAGGCTGCTAAAGCAATGTATCCAAAAGAACCCGATCATTTAGAGCTTTTGATTCGTTCTGTTTATGAAATTATTGATTCCGAAACAGAATGCTATAACGAAATTGCAAGAAATTATACGCTTACTAAAAAAAGAAAACTGCTCAAACGTTCTAAAATTTTGAGAGAGGCACATCACGAAGGTAAATTTGAGATAGTTAGAGGTTATCTCAAATTTGATTCAGGTGCTGTTGAGATAGTTTCTTAATTTAGTTTGGTTAAATATTTATTTAATAAGCATACAATCGCCGTAGCTGTAGAATTTGTATTGTTCTTTGATAGCTTCTTCGTATGCTTTAAAAACAAAATCCTTGCCCGCAAATGCTGATGTGAGCATAATCAGTGTCGATTTTGGCAGGTGAAAGTTTGTTATGAGTTTGTCTACCACTCTGAATTTGAATCCGGGGTAAATAAATAGAGTGGAATCATCTATTGTTTCTAAAATTTCATCATATTTTTGCATGCAGGTTTCCAGTGTTCTTACTGTTGTTGTACCTACAGCCGTGATTTTTTTACCCTGTTTTTTTGCTTCTGTGATAATTTTTGCTGTTTTTGCAGGAATCTCAAACTGCTCGGAGTCCATCTGATGTTCTAGTATGTTATCAACTTTTACAGGACGGAAGGTGCCGAGTCCGACATTCAATGTGACGTCGCATATCTGAACCCCTTTGTCTTCCAGTTTTTTTAAAATTTCTTTTGTAAAATGCAATCCTGCTGTCGGTGCTGCAACCGAGCCTTCTTTTTGTGCATAAACAGTCTGATATCTGTCATAGTCAAGATTTTTCAGCTGTTCATCCGTCATATTTCTTTCAATATATGGCGGCAGCGGAATATTCCCGACTTTGTCCAGAATTTCATAAAAATCACCGTCATAATGAAGTTCAACAAGCCACTTGCCTTCATTTTGCCTTGTCAGTACTTTTACATACATGTCAGGTGAAATTTCGATTAAAGACTCTTCTTTTACCCTTTTGGAAGGATTTATAAGAACTTCCCAAGTTTTTTCGCCTATTTGTTTTAGCAAAAATACTTCAATATGTGCGCCTGTATTTTTTCTTCCAAACAGTCTTGCCGGTATTACTTTTGTATTATTCAAGACTATTACGTCGTTTTCATCAAAGTAATCTGTTATATCGTAAAAATGTTTGTGTTCTATTGTTTGGTTGCTTTTATCCAGCACCATCATACGGCAGTTTTCACGCTTTTCTGACGGCGTCTGAGCAATAAGTTCTTTTGGTAGTTCGTAGTCGTATTCTTTTATCGAAATTATTTCAGAGGTTTCCATTTAACTGCACTTTCTTAAAACAAATCCATTTTGATTACACTTTCAGCAAGACGTACAGTGTTCAGTGCCGCACCGATACGGATGTTGTCAGCAACACACCAGAGGTCGATAGCGTTGTCAAATGCAATGTTTTTACGTATTCTGCCGACATAAACAGGATTTTTTCCTGCAGCATCACGCGGGGTCGGGTAAATGTAATTTTCCGTGTCATCCATTACTTCTACGCCCCAGGCTTTTTCTAAAATTTCTCTTGCTTTTTGCGGGGTAAGTTCTTTTTCAAATTCAATTGTTACAGCTTCCGAGTGGCCGTGGAAAACAGGCACCCTTACTGCAGTACAAGAAATCGGAGTTTCTGCATCGAGGTGCAAAATTTTCTTTGTTTCGTTAGTAACTTTCATTTCTTCTTTTGTGTATCCGTTTTCACAGAATACATCAATTTGAGGGATTACATTGTAAGCTATAGGTTTTTTGAATTTGACGTTTTCAAAAGGTTTTCCGTCATTTTCTGCTATTGTGTTTTCTTTAAGTTCATTAATCGCAGCCAGCCCTGCACCGGATACGGCCTGATATGTGCTTACTATCATTCTTTTGATTTTTGCATAGTCATGCAAAGGTTTTAGCACAAGCATAAGCTGTGATGTAGAGCAGTTCGGGTTTGCAATGATTCCGTGATGATTTTTTAAATCTTCATCGTTTACGCCTGCAATGACCAGCGGAACATCTTTTTCCATACGGTATGCACTGGAGTTGTCAATATAAACACAGCCTCTTTTGACTGCTTCGGGAGCCAGTTTTAGCGATGTAGAACCGCCTGCTGAGGCAAGAACAATATTTGTACCTTCAAAGGCTTCCGGCGTTGCTTCGATGATAGTGTGTTCTTCTCCTTTAAACGTAATTTTTTTGCCTGCACTTTTTGCACTGGCTAAAAATTTAATTTCGTTATAGGGAACATTGTCCTCTACAAGAATTTTCAGTATTTCTCTGCCTACAACACCTGTTGCGCCTAAAACGGCAATATTGGGTTTTCTCATCGTTTCTCCCGTCTTTATTCTTAATTACAATAAAATTATAGTACAAAAATTTTTAACATCTAATGTCAGCTGCATTTTTATGGGCAAAAAGTCCCTCTTGTTCCGCCATGACCGATGCTGTTTTTGCAAGCTTTTTTGCACCTTCTTTGTCTACATACTGATAGGTTTGGATTTTTATAAAATCAAACACGCTAAGTCCGCCAGTGTATCTAGACACCATATTTGTCGGCAGAGTATGGTTTGTGCCTGCACAGTAGTCACCAAAAACTTCAGCCGAATAGCTCCCGATAAAAACAGAACCGTAGTTGTAAAATTTGTCTGTATGATTTTGTACATCATTAAAAGCAAGCTCCAAATGCTCCGGCGCTCTTTTATTGGACAGCTCTGCTGCCTGTTCAATGTTTTTTACGACTATAGCAAAAGATTTTTCGTAAGCTATTTTTGCAATATTGGCGGTTTTTAGGTCTTTTAGCATTTCTCTGGCTTTTTCGTCAACAAGTTTTGCAAATTCTTTTGAAAAACATATTAAATACGCTCTTGCATCTTTGTCGTGTTCACATTGTGCCAGCATATCTGCTGCTACAAATTGCGGGTTTGCTGTTTCGTCAGCTACAATCAAAACTTCGGACGGGCCGGCAAGAAAATCTATACCGCAATCTCCATAGACCTGCTTTTTCGCCGCTGTGACAAATCTGTTTCCGGGGCCGACTATTTTGTCTACTTTTTCAATTGATTCTGTTCCGTATGCCATTGCTGCAACGGCTTGAACTCCGCCTATTTTGTAAATTCTGTCAGCACCTGCCAAATCACAGGCAGCTATTGTAACATCCTTTATTTTTGGAGAGCAGGCAATTACCGTTTCCACTCCGGCTACTTTTGCCGGAACAATAGTCATTATCGCAGTGCTGGGCAGAGGGTAGTTTCCGCCTGGTATATAGCAGCCGGCTTTTTTTATCGGGATTATTTTGTGACCGATTTTTATGCCGCTGATTTCTGTATCAAGAGATTGGATTGTAGAGAGTTGTTTTTGTGCAAACTCTTTTACGTTTTTTATTGATTGCTTTATTGCCTCAAGCGTCTTTTTATCTATGTTTTTATAAGCCTGTTTGATTTCTTCTTTTGTTACTTCCAGTGTATCCAGCATTCCGTCGCCAAATTTTCTGGAATACTTTACTATGGCACCGTCACCCGACATTTTTACATCATTGATTATTTCATTTACGGAGGTTATTGTTTCAAATTCTATGTTGCAGAAAAATTCTTGCGGAACATTTTCGTATTCAAATATTTTCATTTTATCCTCTCAATCAATTTGTAAAAAGATTTTTGAATGTCAGAAAGTTTTGCTTTGCAGATATCAGGGTTGTTTCTCGGCATAACAATAAAAGACATATAGCTGTTTAGCTGTTTTAATTTATTTTCTTTTATGCCGAGCCTTACGCATTCTCTCATCAGTCTTTTTATGCGGTTTCTTTTTGTTGACCTTTTGTGAAATTTTTTGCTAACAACAAAACCGTAGCGTGTCAGCGTGTCCGGTGATTTTTTTTGTTTGCCTGTGTAAATAATCAACACGGAGTCTGATACAATTTTGTGGTTTTTATATGTAGCATCAAAGGCTTTTTGGTTTTTTAAGCGGTATTGTTTTGGTAGCATAATGACTGTAAAAAGTTCTTCATTATAAATAAAAGGTCTGCTTAGTTAATTTAACAGACCTTTTATTTTATTTTTTAATAAAAATTTAAGTTAAGTACAAAACTAAGCTCTTTTCTTTGCTTGAATAGCCAATCTATGACGGCCTTTAGCTCTTCTTCTGTTCATAACAGTTCTGCCGCCCGGTGTAGCCATTCTGGCTCTAAAACCGCTGACGTTTTGTCTTTTTCTTTTTGTTCCTTCTAATGTACGTCTCATTTTATTGCTCCTTGAATTAATTTTTTTGCGTTATATCATGATAAAAAAGACATAGACGATTGTCAAATTTGAATTATAGAGGAATTAATAAAGGTTTACACATATGGACAAAACAATTGGATTTATTGGCGCAGGCAAAATGGCTACGGCTATTATAAAGGGGCTTTTGAGTTCGGGTCTGTTCGACAAAGACCACATTATTGCATCTGAGCCGAATAAGGATTATGCCCACAAAATAGAAAAAGAACTCGGCATCAAAATGGTGCATAACAACAGAGAAGCAGCTGCAGAAGCTGATATTATCCTGCTTGCCGTAAAACCGTTTGTTGTAAAAGAGGTGCTGACAGAAATCGAGGACAGAATCGATGATACAAAATTGATTGTGACTATTGCTGCCGGTATTTCTTCAAAAAAGGTAGAAGATGTTCTTGAAAAAACAGCCCGTGTAGTAAAAGTTATGCCGAACACACCTGCTCTGCTGGGTGTTGGTATGAGTGCCGTTTGTAAAGGCGATCACGCTAGTGACGAGGATTTTGATGAAGTTGTTAAAATCTTTGAAAGTGTAGGAAAAGTTGTAAAAGTTAAAGAACAGGAAATTGATGCTATCACAGGGGTGAGCGGTTCAGGCCCTGCTTTTTATTACTACATTATCGATGAAATAGCAAAAGCAGGCGAAAAACTCGGACTTGATTACAATATGGCTCTGGAGCTTTCTGCTCAGACCGCACTGGGTGCTGCAAAAATGATTCTTGAGTCAGGTGTTGAGCCTTCACAGCTTATTACAAATGTTACCACACCCGGAGGAACTACAGCTGAAGGGAATAAAGTTTTGCAAGAAAGTAATATATCAGAAATACTTTTTGAAACTGTTAAAAAAACAGCGGAAAAATCAGCCCTAATGGGTAAGCAATTGTAGGAAATAGGTATTTTGTAATGAGAATTAATATTTGTATATCTGCAGATGAAAATTATGCTGAATATCTTTGTGTAGCAATGGCATCTGTTTTAAAAAATGCAAATGATTCGGATGAACTGCATTTTTATATACTTGATGGCGGAATTAATAAGTATCAAAAGCAATGTATTTGTAATTTAAACAAAATAAAATCTTTTGATATAAAATTTTTTAACCTTGTTGATTCGGTATATACAAAGTTTCCTCCTATGGGACATATAACATCTAGTTCATATTTTAGATATGCGATGGGTGAATTGTTTTCTGATATTGACAAAATTATTTATATTGATTGCGATGTTCTTGTTGTATCAAGTTTGGCTGAATTATATACAATAAATATTGATGATTATTATATGGCTGGTGTTGAGGATGTAGGTTATGTGTGTCATAGAAAAACTGAACCTAAATTTCGTTATAAAGATATTCCTTACATAAATTCAGGTGTGCTGCTGGCAAATCTTGATTTGTGGAGAAAAAACAATTTAAAAGACGCATTAATTAAATATACATTTGAAAATGCTGATAGTTTAGCGTGTGTAGATCAAGATGTAATAAATGCAGTTTGTCATAATAAAATATTACAGATAGATTACAAGTGGAATGTTCAGGATTCGTTCTACCGGTATGACGATGAGCCGGCTGATAATATTAATAAAGATAAGATAATAGAGGCATCCAGAAAACCTGTAATTATACATTTTACCGGTCCTAGAAAACCTTGGAACTATAAACTCGATGCTCATCCTAAGGCTCATTTGTATTTAAAATATCTTAAATTAACTGATTTTAAGGACAGTTATAAACAGCTTGCTTTAAAAGCTTTCATGCGGTTTTTAGCTTATGCTTTTATTAATCCTTCAATTGCAAAGAAAAATGTTGCTTCATTTTTTTAAGCTGTAAAAATTTTTTGTATATTATTCTTAAGTTTATGCTAAGTGAATTAATTAACCTGTTCGGGTATTAAAACTTTTCTTTGTACAATTTATCTTTAAATAAGCCTATAGGCTTTGTTTTTTATGAAAAAGATAATAAAGAAAGGTAAAAAATGACTTTAAATCCATTAAAAGAAAAGGGTATTCCTGTAGAAAAACAGCTGCGCAGCTGGCATGAAATCGCAAGAAAACCTTTTAATAAAACAGAAATAGACTGCTATTCAAGAACCAGACAAATTTTGATGAACGGTATCGAAGTAGAGGCCTGGAATTTTAAACATAATTTTTCAAGAAACTGTACTGATACAGAGGTAAATAAATTTATTGCCCAAACAAGACGTATAGAAGATATGCAGCAAACTACCGTAAACTGGCTTACACCTGCAGACCAGTCGGTTCTGGAAACAACCCTCGGGTATGAGCAGGTAGCAGTTGATTTGACAGCATGGATGGCTCAAAATGAGCCTGACCCTTATGTAAAAGAAACTTTTGACTTCGGGCTTTTAGAGGACTTTGACCATCTGTACAGATACAGCCAGTGGGCATATTTTGAACATGGTATTAGTCCTAACGACATTGTTCAGGGACAAACAGATATTATGCTCAGCCGTCCTACCCAAAATCACCACAACGATAACCGCCTAAGGCTCAGAAAACCTTATGACAAAGCTGCTGCTGCCCCGCAAACAAAGGTTAATATTTACACCCTTGTTGCAGGTGAACAGCAGACGCACAATTATTATGCCGAACACGGCATGGAATACGGAAATCAGTGTATCAGAGAAACTTATGCAGAAATTAAAGACGTTGAAGAAGAACACGTTTCCATGTACGAATCTTTGATAGACCCGACGGAATCATGGTTTGAAAAATTGCTTTTACACGAATTTGTCGAGGTTTGTACATATTACAACTGTATGGTTGATGAAGAAAACGAACGCCTCAAAAAAATCTGGCAAATGTTTATGGAGTACGAAATCGGGCATTTGCAAATTGCTGCGGAGCTGTTTAAAAAACATGAAAAACGTGACCCCGAAGAGGTAATAGGTACGCAAATCGTTCTGCCATGCAGATTTGTGTCCCAAAAGCCTTATGTAACAAATATCCTTGAAAATGAAATACACAAACGTCTGGATACAGAAATGGGCTATACAACTATAGACAAACTCCCTGAAAATTGGCCTAGTTATGATGTTCAGAAAAAAGTCGGAGAAGAAGGCTCACCTACAGAAATGGTTATACAGGTGATGGCTGCTGCAAAGGGCAGAGATCTTGTTGTTGCTGATAAAAAATTGAAGAAAAAAGAAGCTGAACTTCTGCAAAAAGGGCTTGAACCAGAGGCTCAGGCTCCGGACACCGTGAGCGTCGAACAAATGACAGAAATGATGGCAGAAGAAGAAATAGAACACGAATGTGACTAAACATTTGCCTGTTTAGCGTATAGATGTAGTGGTATAGGGGGCTTGTTTGAGTTTATCTTCCGATAATCTCTTCAAGCTCTCTTTTGTTCTTTTTAAAGTTTATTTTCTTTGCCTGTTTGTCCAGTGTTTCGTTCTGTGTTTCCAGTGTTTTTATATATGCGGATTTGTTTTGTTCGGAGAAGTTTTTTATTATGTATTCTTCTATATCTTCAGCAAATACAGCTTCTTTTACCGTGTCCTTATACTCTGATAGCAGAATTTTTTTGATTAGCATAGATTTTATAAGAATTTCCGGCTCAATATTCTGTTTGTTTTCTGTTTTTTTGTAGTATCTTTTTAAAATTGTTAGAGGCTGTTTTATGGAAATCGGCTTGTTTATAGCATTCAGGTTGTTTTTGTGAGCTTTTAATAAAATATCCAAATCTTCCTGTAACAGCTTAAAGCAATCCGAATCATTCTTTTGTTTGAAACAAACAGTATTTACCTCATTATATCTGCTGTTATCTATATGCAGAGCCTTTTTGTTCAAAGCTATTTTTACATTGTACAAAAGAGGCGGAACAGAAAGGATAAATAGTATTATTAATATTGTAAAAATTTTTTTTTGAGTAATTTTCATTATTTTTTCTTTGCAGTTATAATTGTGCCATACAAATTATATTTTAATACGGCTTTTTGGATTATTTTGCCGTTTGTGTATAAAAATATTAAGGCAGAAAATTTATGGAAAGTAAAGACAAAAATTTTTTCTCTAAAAAAAAGAAAGCACCTCAAATAAATATAAAAAATATGGGGGTCGATATAGATAAGAATGAGTATAGAGAAATAGTTCTATCTAATTCTGCCAGACCCGAAGCATCATTTTATGACAGGTACAGATAAGAAAAAGCCCCCTATTTTGATAGAGGGCTTTTTTATTAGGATAAGTGTAGTATTTATTACTCTTTAGTATATTCAGCATCGATTACATCGTCATCGGAACCATTGCTGTTATTGTCTGATGAACCTGCATTGTCGCTGGAATTATTTGCATTTGCATTTTCTTCCTGCTGAACCTGAGAATAAGCAGCTTGAGAAATAGCGTACATTGTTTGCTGCAAATCTTCTGACATTTTTTTGATTTCGTCAGCAGGTTTGTTAGTTTTCAATGCTTCTTCAAGAGCTTTTCTCTGTTCTTCGAGTTTAGACTTGTCAGTATCAGAGATTTTGCCTTCAAAGTCTTTTACTATTCTTTCTGCAGAAGATATCAAGCTGTTTGCATTGTTTTTGATTTCAGCTTCTTCTTTGTGTTTTCTATCTTCTTCAGCGTTAGCTTCAGCTTCTTTAACCATTCTGTCGATATCAGCTTCAGAAAGGTTTGAAGAGTTTGTGATAGTGATTTTTTGTTCTTTGTTAGTTGCTTTATCTTTTGCAGAAACGTTTACAATACCGTTAGCATCGATATCAAATGTAACTTCAATTTGAGGCAGACCTCTCATAGCCGGCGGAATACCGTCGAGTCTGAACATACCTAAAGATTTGTTATCTTTAGCCATAGGTCTTTCACCTTGAAGTACGTGAACATCAACAGCAGTCTGGTTGTTTTCTGCAGTAGAGAATACCTGTGATTTAGAAACAGGTATTGTAGTGTTTCTGGGAACAAGCGGAGTCATAACGCCGCCAAGAGTTTCAATACCCAGTGTCAGCGGAGTAACATCCAACAATACAATGTCTTTTACTTCACCTGCCAGTACACCTGCCTGAACAGCAGCACCAACTGCAACTACTTCATCAGGGTTAACGGACTGGTTAGGTTCCTTGCCTGTGTATTCTTTTACAAGAGCCTGTACGGCAGGGATACGTGTAGAACCGCCGACCAGTACCACTTCATCGATGTCGCCTTTTGAAAGACCAGCTTCTTGCAATGCATCAGCTACAGGTTTTTTACATCTTTCAAGAAGGTCGTGTGACAATTCTTCGAATTTTGCTCTTGTCAACTGCATGTCTAAGTGTTTTGGGCCGTTAGCATCAGCTGTGATGAACGGAAGGTTGATGTTTGTTTCGACAACTGAAGAAAGTTCGCATTTTGCTTTTTCAGCAGCTTCTTTTAAACGCTGCATAGCCTGTTTGTCGCTTCTTAAATCAATGCCTTCTTGTTTTTTGAATTCTTCTATTAACCAGTCCATAATTTTCTGGTCAAAGTCATCACCGCCTAAGTGAGTATCACCTGATGTAGAAAGTACTTCGTGAACACCGTCGCCGATTTCCAGTACAGAAACATCGAATGTACCACCGCCAAGGTCGAATACAAGAACTTTTTCGCTTTTTTCTTTTTCAAGACCATAAGCAAGAGCTGCTGCAGTCGGTTCGTTTACGATACGTAAAACATCAAGCCCGGCTATACGACCTGCATCTTTTGTTGCCTGTCTTTGCGCATCGTTAAAATATGCAGGGACAGTAATTACGGCAGAAGTAACTTTTTCTCCAAGATATGCAGAAGCATCATCAGCAAGTTTTCTCAAAATCATTGCAGAGATTTCTTGAGGAGTGTAGTCTTTGCCGTTTATATTTTTTTTGTAGTCAGTACCCATTTCTCTTTTGATAGAAATGATTGTTTTGTCAGGGTTAAGAATTGCCTGACGTTTTGCCAGCTGACCTACCAGCTTTTCACCTGTTTTTGAAAATCCCACAATAGAAGGGGTTGTACGTGAACCCTCAGCATTTGCAATAACAGTCGGTTTGCCGCCTTCCATTACTGCTACTACGGAGTTTGTTGTACCTAAGTCGATACCAATCGTTTTTGCCATAGTTTTATCTCTCCTTTGAATTGATTTAATTCATCTTAACTATTTACCTATTTTATAACATCGTTTTCAAACAAAAATTAAAAAATAAACAAAAAATTAATATTTGGAGCATGGCAGAAAAAAAGCACCAATTTTGTTGGTGCTTTTTTATTATTTTTATTTTTTATTTTAATTAAAACTGAGCTGCTATCTCAAAAGGAGTTTCTGAAACATGAGAAGCTGCATCAATTTTTCCTCTTTTTAATTCAGAGAAAGATGCTTTTGTAGAGTGGAAAGCGTTTTTCAAAAATTCGTAAGCAACTTTAGGGTCGCATTTGTCACCGCAGGTGAACAAATCTACAGCTGCATAGCCGAGTTCCGGCCAAGTGTGGATAGCCAGATGACTTTCCGAAATAATAACTACACCGCTCACTCCGTGCGGACTAAACATATGAAAACATTTTTGTACAATTGTTGCACCACACTCGAGTGCTGCATCAATCATAAGACTCTCAACTTTTTGTGCATTGTTCAAAATATTGGGATCACATTCAAAAAATTCAGCCAAAACGTGCTGTCCAAGATACTTTGCATTTGTATCAACGTGATAAACGTTAGGGGCTGTCATAGATTTAGTCAATTCATTTATCTCCTTTTCTTTTGTACTGTTACCAGTGTAATTGTTACAATTAAAAATATATTACTATAAAAATTTAAAAAAATTAATTTTTGCGAGTTTTTGTATTATATCTTAAAATTTCTAAATATTATAGATTACAATTTGCTTTTTGTTTATTATACAAATAGACGAATCCTTTTTATTACAGGTGTTTTATATGAGCAAAATTCTGGTAGTTGACGATGACGAAGCAATCAATGAACTTATAAAAATAAATCTTGAACTGTTCGGTTGCGATGTGATTTGTGCTTTTGACGGTATTCAAGGGTTTACTCTTGCAAAACAGGAGCTTCCTGATTTGATTATTCTTGATGTCATGATGCCTGATGTTGACGGCTATACAGTAGCAAAAAGAGTGCGTGAAAACGAAAGCACAAAAAATATTCCCATATTGATGCTCACAGCAATGGGGCAGCTTGAGGATAAGGTGAAGGGGTTTGATATAGGTGTTGATGATTATCTTGTAAAACCCTTTGAAATGGAAGAGCTAAAGGTTCGTGTCAGAGCTTTGCTAAAACGTGTCAGCGCAATACCTGAATCTCTTGCAACAAAAGAAATCCTTACAGCCGGTGATATTACCTTGCTGCCGGAAACTTACAGCGTGAAAATTAAAGACAAAATAGCAAAGCTTACTCCGATAGAGTTTGATATTTTGAATCTTCTTGTACAAAACCATGACTGTATGGTTTCTTCATCAAAGCTTTTGCAAGATATATGGGGGTATGCTCCGGGTGATGATGTCGAAACAATAAGAGTGCATATCAGACATTTGAGAACAAAAATAAAAAAAATTTCTGACGGTAAAGAGTATATAGAAACTATTTATGGCGGCGGTTACAGACTTTTGCCGGAGGGCAAACCTGCAAAGTAATCCTTTTTTATAAACTCCGGTATGATTGATTAAATTTTGATTAAGAAGTTTAATATTAATGACTGCTATGTATAAGAAAATATTTTTTAAAGTTGTATATATTATTATCATTTTTGTAATAAGCCTTGGCTTGTACAATTTTTTGGCTTCTCAAAATGCTTCTAAAGGGGCAAAACAGCCTGATTTTGATAATGCATATCTTATCAACAAGCAGTCTACTGACCCGAAGAGATTGTTTTTGAAAACATGGAGAATCGTAAAAACAAAATATTATGACCCGACCTTGAACGGGCAGGACTGGTCAAGATGGAATAAAAGATATGTTGACCAGATAAAAACAAAAGACGATGCCTATGTTGCAATAAATTCCATGCTCGCAAGTCTGGATGACCCGTATTCAAAATTTTTGAGTCAGGAAGAATACGCAGAGCAAACAACAAATATAGATGCAAAAATTGTTGGCATCGGTGTAAATATCATGTCGCTTGCCGGAAAAATTATTATAGTGAGCGTGGTAGAAGGTACACCGGCCTATGCTGCAGGTATAAAAGCGGGCGATATTATTCTAAAAGTTGAAAAGACCGATGTGAGCGGCAAAACAATCAGTGATGTTGCTTCTTTAATTAGAGGTGAGATGGGTACCTCTGTAAATTTGCTGCTGCTTCGTGACAAGAAAAAACTATACAAGACAATAAAAAGAGATGAAATAAAAATAAAAAATATAAAAGCCTCAATAATAGATAAAAATATCGGTTATATACAGATTGTCAGCTTTTTAAGCTCTGATATGACAAAGGAGTTTGTTGACGCATTGAACAAAACCCAGAATTGTCCGGGGCTTATTATTGATTTGCGAGGCAATACAGGCGGTTTGATGCCTAATGCAGTTGTTATTGCGGATATGTTCCTTACTCAGGGGCATATAGTGAGCGTTGTTGACCGTGACAGACAAAAGTCTGATATTGATGCTCAGTCAAAGCCTTATGCAATTAACAAACCTCTTGTTATCCTTATAGACGAAGGTACTGCGAGTGCTTCGGAAATCTTAAGCGGTGCGCTCAAGGACAATCAAAAGGCAATTCTTGTTGGAGAACGTACTTTTGGTAAAGGTATGATTCAAAAAATTTACCCTCTGCCAAATCAAACAGGCATGAACCTTACAATAGCAAAATACCTTACTCCCAAAGGTACAGATATTAATAAAAAAGGAATTACGCCTGATTATGAGGTTGATTATACACAGCAGGACTTTTTAAACGATAGAGATCCTCAGATGGATGAGGCTAAAAAAATTATCAAAAAACTTATTGAAAACCAGAACCAAATTGCTAAAGCAGGTTAGTCATAATAGTCAAATTCAATATGGCCTATTTTAACAATGTCGCCTTCTTTGATTCCGGCTTGTTTTAGTGCCTCGTAAACGTTCATTGAGGCAAGAATGTTCTGGAACCTGTACAGCTGGTCAATGTTTCTTGTATCGGTTACATTTGCCAGTCTAATAAGTTTTCCTCCTTCAACGCTGAAGGTGTTTTTGTCGATTTTGTAAACAGCATAATCACTGTCATCATTGTCAAAAGCTGCCAAATCTTCTTCTATATCAATTTTAAATTCCGGTTTCGGTATTTCTTCGACCTTCTGGTTTACAAAATCCATAAATGGTTTCAGGTTCTGTTTTGTTGCTGCGGATATCAAAAATACATCATCAGCAAGCTTTTTAAACGTATCAAAAATTTCCTGCTGTTTTTCTTCTTCAACAGCATCGATTTTGTTAAGTGCAACGATTTGATATAAAGAGCCGAGTCTTTCAGAGTGTTTCTTTAATTCTTCATTGATTTTGTTGTAATTTTCTATAGCATTTTCCTGCGTTATATCAACAACGTGAATCAAAAAACGGCATCTTTCAACGTGTCTTAAAAATTCATGCCCGAGGCCTATACCTTCGCTTGCACCTTCTATAAGCCCCGGTATGTCAGCCACAACGTACCCGTCGCCGGATGGTTTTTTGACTACGCCGAGGTGAGGAACAAGAGTAGTAAAGGGGTAATCCGCTATTTTGGGTTTTGCCTCGCTTATGACACTGATAAGAGTGGATTTGCCTGCATTTGGCATACCAAGAAGCCCGACATCAGCAATGAGTTTTAACTCAAGTTCTAAAGCTCTTTCAATCCCAGGCTCCCCCGGTTCACAAAACTGTGGCGCTCTTTTTTGAGAAGTTGCAAATCTTGCATTGCCTCTGCCTCCTCTGCCGCCTTTGGCAACAAGTACTTTTTGCTCGGGTTGTGTCAGGTCTGCTATGATTTTGTCATTTTCCGGATCTTTTATTACAGTACCAAGAGGAACTTTTATATAAAGGTCTTTTCCGCCTTTGCCGTGCTGTGTTTTGGGGCGTCCGTTTTCTCCGTTTTCGGCTTTAAAAATAGACTGATACTGAAAATCCATCAATGTAGTCATATCTTCGTCAGCAACAAAATATACGTCACCGCCTCTGCCGCCATCACCGCCGGCAGGGCCGCCTTTGTCTACATATTTTTCTCTTCTCCATGCAACTATGCCGTTTCCGCCTTTGCCGGAGAGAATTTTTATTTTAGCTTTATCTAAAAACATAGCCATAGTATTTATTAGATTACCATAAAATTACAAATATAAAAAAAGAGTTAATTTTTTAATCTTAACTCTTTTTTAATCTATATAAAAGAAATCTTCGTTTTCGTCTTGATAATCTTCCCATAGAGGAATTTTATCTTCCAGTTTCTTTTTGATATCTTCTTTTTCTGCAGCTTTTTCTTGTGCTTTTAGTTCTGCATCTTTTTTCTTTTTTATTATGTTTGCAACATTCATCATTGCTAGAGAATTCAGTGTTGCATTTAGCTGAGCGCTTCTGTCAACAAATTGAGATTCTGCAAATTTTGGGGCTTCTTCTTGCATTTCCTGCTGGAAATATTCCATCCCGGGGCTTTGTCTGTCGTCAGCTGTTTTTGCGGCAGTGCCGGATATGTCGCCGCTTTTAAAATTAAAGCTGCCACCGATTCCGAAAAATCCAGCTGAACGATTGTCTACCACTTTGAAAAATCTCCTGTGTTTTTCTCTCTTTTGTTTATATAATATCAAGACACACTAAAACCTTGATATTATATTAAAACCGTGCAGAAATTTTTTTGCTAGGTCATTAATTTTATTTTAATGTATATTAACAATTGTTTACATCCGTCTTTTGATGTAGGTTTGCTACAATCCTAGTATCACGAGTAATCTTACAATTGCAAATTGTACAAATTGCAGAAATAAAAGCGCAAATATCGGCGAAAAATCAAGTCCGCCCATTGGCGGAATGATTTTTCGAAAAGGCTCGAGTACAATATCCGATATCAAAGCCAGTGTTTTATATGGCTGTGAGTACCAGTTTATTGAAGGAATCCAGGTCAAGAAAATTCTAATAATAATCAGCCAAAAATATAAATTTAACAGACTATTAACAAAATAAGCTATGCTCACTTTTTTTCTCCGTTATTATGCTCTTGAACCTGCAACTGTTTTTGCACATTCGCAGTGATTTCTTTCTAAAGGCAGTTTTTCAATAAGGTTGAACAACAGAGCCTTTAATTTTGAATTGTTGTCATTAAATACTTTAATAACTTCTGCGTGTTGAACCGGAGGAACTTCGCCTACCAGACCAGCATCATAATCTGTTATCAAAGATATATTTAATGGACACATATCCATTTCTTTAACAAGGTAAGCTTCAGGAAACTGTGTCATATTGATAACTTCCCAGCCCTGAGAAGTAAAGAATTTTGATTCTGCTTTTGTGGAGAATCTCGGGCCGTTTATTACAACAACAGTACCTGTTTCATGTACAGTAATACCCAGTTCTTTAGCTGTTTCAATAGCCATCTGTCTCATTTCTTCGCAGTAGGGGTTTGCTGCACTTACGTGAGTTACAATAGGTCCGTCAAAGAAGGTTGATTTTCTTCCGTCTGTCCAATCAACAAACTGGTCGCAGATTACAAAGTGTCCCGGTGCTACGTGCTTTTGCAGGCTGCCTGCTGCACATGGCGAAATTACTCTCTTGCATCCGATTGATTTCATTGCCCATACATTGGCTCTGTAATTAATCAAATGAGGCGGGAGTGTGTGGTTTCTGCCGTGTCTTGGCATAAATGCCACTTTGTGTTTACCTATTTCGCCTATAAATACGCTGTCAGAAGGCGCACCGTACGGTGTTTCGACTCTTACTTCTTCTATATTGTCAAGAAATTTGTAAAATCCTGAACCGCCAAATACGCCTATATCTGCTAAATTTTTATTTTCCATTTTCTCTCCCCGTGTCTAGTCTATTTTATTTTATATTATTTTACCTGTGTCTGGTCAAGCATCCACTGGTAAGCTCTTGTTTGGTTTGTTGCGTTTCCTGTTTGTGATTGTGTATCTGGAACTGTAACTTTTCCGTCTTTAAAGATTTTTACTTCATAGCCGCTTGATTTTCCAACGCAGTTTGGGTCAATGACTATATTGAAGGTTCCATCTCCGTCATTGCCATCGAGCATATTGTAAAAGCATACACCGGTTGAAATTTTGAAGTTCATTGCTGTATTGTTGTCGCAATTGATATTTCCTACAGTGTTTAAGCTGTCAGCAAGGAAATAACATAATGCGTTTGCCTGTGTAAAGGTTTTATCACAGCCTGTTTTGCACACTGTTTTTACTTTACCGTTTTCATCCGTATATGATGCTTTTGCTGTATCCATCGGTTTTGTAGAAAAATCCATTCTCAGGTTAGCTTTTTCTTCTGCTGTCATCAAATTTAATTGCTGCGGAGAATAATAGTTCTGATCATATTTTGTACCGTCATTCATAATATCAGCTACAACAGCTTCTACAGCATGGTATGATTTTATGAATAGCACTTTATCTTTATCAGGGTTTACACGGCTCAATGCTCTGAGCATCAACGCCATAACAACACCTATGATAGCAAGTGTAAGTAACGTTTCTGCCAGAGTAAAAGCTCTGTTTGAATATTTTTCATTAGTATGCACTTTTATATGCTTCATAATTATTCTCCTTTGTTGATTATTTTATTTGTGTTTGGTCAGAGTCCATCCAGCCGTAAGCAGTTGATTGTTTGGAATATTTTGTATCTGTTTTTGGTACTGTCATTTTGCCCTGTGTAACAACATAAACAACATATTTGTCTGTTGATGCATTATCAGGCGGGCATTTCGGCATTATAGCAAATTTCAATGTATTATCTGATATATTGTTGTTCATATCAGCAAGACATACGCCGGAAGATAATTTCATATTTGCACCGGCAATAGTTTGTCCTCCTATTGTAATGCCGTTATTATTTTCACAGTTTACAGGACCTATAGTGTGCATTGCATCTGCAGTAAAGTAACATAGCGCATTTTCTTTTGTAAGTGTTTTGCCTCCATCGCAGCTTACAGTAGGGTCTTTTTCTGCTTGTGTCTTATCCGCACACACTGTGACCATTGTTCCGTTATCGGAATATCTCGCTTTTGCAGATGATAGCGGTGGAAATCTCATATCAATATGTAAATCAGCTTTTTCTTCAGGTGTCATTTGATTGATTTCGTCATCTGTTAGTGATGTTTGTTCATATCTTGAGGGGTCGTTTATTATTGCTTCCACTACACCCTCCATTGAATGATAGGTTTTTAAAAACATTATTTTGTTTGTATCCGGCATGATTCTTTCAATTGTTTTTATCAGCATAACCATGACAACACCAATGATAGTAATAGTTACGAGAATTTCTGCCAGTGTAAACGCTTTGCTTTTTATAGAATTTATTTTCATAAATTAGCTCCTGTTTTCATCAATTATATTCTATATTCCACTATATGGCAAAATTTATTCAATTTTATATAAAATTGTAACTTTTAGGCAATTTTTTTTAATAAATTGTTTTTATATAAATAGGTAGTAAAGTAAGGTTACACAATTATGGTAAACGGAATTTCTTCATCACAGGTTCCATATCAGGGATATCCTGCCAATGCTGTAGGCGCAACCCGTGTTACTAAAGATATAGCCAGCTATTGCTATGACACGCAGCGCACAAATATCGGAAAAACTTATGCTTATCTGACTACTGAAGAAAAGCATAACTATACATGGCCTGTGGTTGGTCTTGTTACTTCCTTCCTGTCATTGCTTGCAGTAAGAATGATGACGAGAAAATAATAAGGCAGGCTCAACTATCTTGTTGTGCAGTATTGTGCCAGAAATACAAATAAATTCATAACAGCAGGAACATTTTGCTCCCCTGTTTCGGCCAGACCCTGCTCTAGCCCAAGAATGCAGGCCGGACAGGTTGTGAGTATTATATCTGCTCCTGTTTTTATAAACTGCTGTGCTTTTCTTCTTGAGATTTCTCTTGATATTTCTTGATTTTGCAGTGCAAATTTTCCTGAAAAGCCGCAGCATTTGTCGTAATCTTGGGCCTGTATGTATTCGATATTTTCAACATTTTTTATAAATTCCGCTATATCAAAATTTTCGTGACAGGGTTTGTGGAGAGTTATTCTTAAGTGTTTTTTTGATTTGAAATTTGTTTGCGAAATCAGTTCGACCGGTGTTATTACTTTTTTTGCAATATCCTTAGCCAGTTTTGTTTCTATATATTCTTCATAATTTTTTAGTACATCAAAGCAAGATGCGCAGTCGGTTATTATATAGTCTGCGTCTGTATCAAGCTTTTTAATATTTGTTTGTGCCAGCTTTTTAAAGTTTTCTATATCTCCGTCGTGCAAATAACTTATGCCGCAGCATTCAAAGTCTTTTTCTATAAAGTCCACTCCTGTTGCATTTAACAAGTCTTTTACGGCCAGTTCCGTATCATTATTTATATATTGATTAAAGCAGCCTTTAAAATATATGGCTTTTTTTGAGTTTTGTTTATTTTTTTTGTTTTTCTTTGATTTTTTAATATTTTTTGATGCCAGAGAGTTCAGCAGTATCAGTCTTTTGCCTAAAATACCTGTTTTTAAAATCAGTGGTCTTAGTATATTAACAATTTTGTCCAGTTTAAAAATTCTGTATATAGCAAAAAATATACGTGACAAAAATAAAATAGTTTTAAAGACTTTATAAGAGTTTGCAAAACGTAATAAAATCGGCTGTGAGTTTTTTTTGTAATATTCATTTTTTGCAGCGATAAATATTTTTCTTGCATCGATTCCGCTCGGGCAGAAATTTTTGCAGGCATTGCACTGTGTACATAAGTCCAGATATTTTTTTGCCTGCCTTGTCATAGCCAGTTCGCCTTTTATTATGCCGTTTAGCATATTAAATTTTCCTTTGGAAACACAGCATTCATTTAATGTCACTTTATAAATAGGACAAACAGACTGGCACAAGGCGCAGCGTGAGCATTTATATATATCTTCTTCAAAATCTTTTAAGCTTTTCATAATGTTATTCACCTGTTACGGCTGATTATATGAAATATTATATTCACAAAGAACAATTTAGTGATAGAATTTTTATTATTAAACTTTAGGGATGAAAAAAATTAGGTTTTAGAGATTAAATATGAAAGCAGCAATAGCAGAAAATCAAAAGATTTCCATACAGGACATGCCGCAGCCTCAGTTGAGCGATTATAATAATGAAGGTGCAATTGTAAAAGTTCTCGGATGCGGGCTTTGCGGTTCTGATATAGTGAAGTTTTTGCATAACAGTGAACAAAAAGTCCTCGGGCATGAGGTTGTAGGCGAGATTGTCGACATAAGACCGAGGTTCCTTTCAAAATTTAAAATCGGCGACAAGGTTGTTCTCGGGCATCATGTTCCTTGCATGAAGTGTGATTATTGCGAGAACAAAAATTATTCTATGTGCAGACAGTTTAAAGAAACCAACATATTCCCCGGAGGTTTTGCGGAGTATATTTATGTATCGCCAAAACATTTAAAAAATACAGTATTTAAAGTGCCGGAAAATCTCGATGATATGGAAATTTCTTTTATGGAACCTCTGGCATGCTGTATTAGAGCGGTAGAAAGAGCCGAAGTAAAAAGAGGTACATCTTCTCTGGTTATCGGACTCGGCTCTATAGGCCTTTTGATGGGACAGGCAATAAAGGCTTTTTACGGTGATGTTATCGGTTGCGACCTTATTGAAGAAAGAGTCGGACTGGCAGGTAATTTGAATTTTGATGCAGCTATCAAATTTGAGGATAATGATACAACCTCTGCAAAGATAAAGGAAATGACCTGCGGTTTGGGAGCTGATATTGTCTTTATGACTTCTGGTTCTGACAAGGCTATAGAATTTGCGCTTAAGTCTGTAAGAGATGGCGGTACAATCCTTGTATTTTCTTCTGTTCCTAATGATACGGCAGGTTATACAAACAATGATATTTATTATAGAGAATTAAAAATTCTGGGCAGCTATTCACCGTCGCCTATGGATTTGGCTCTGGCACACAAACTTCTTGCAAAGAAAAAAGTCGTTGTAAAATATTTATCAACGGTCTATTCTTTAGATGATATTGGGGATGCAATTCAAGATACAATATCAAATAAAACATTAAAGGCTTATATAAAAATAGATAAAGAATAATATGGGTAGAATGAAAGCGATTAGATATTATGCGCCTCAGGATATCAGATACGAAGAGGTGGATATAAAAGAACCAAATGAAAATGAGGTTCTTGTAAGAATACAGGCTGCTTTGACCTGCGGAACCGATATAAAAACTTTTAGAAGAGGTCATCCGGTATTAATAAAAAAAACACCGTCCGGATTCGGGCATGAGTTTTCCGGTATTGTCGAAAGGGTCGGAGCAAATGTCGTAGGTTTTAAGCCGGGTGACAGAGTCGTTGCAGCAAATTCTGCTCCTTGCGGAAAATGTTTTTACTGTTTGAAAAAACAGTACAATTTGTGTGAAAATTTGGATTTGTTAAACGGTGCGTATGCTGAGTTTATTACTATCCCGCAGCGAATTGTTGAAAAGAATCTGTTAAAAATTCCAACAGGATTGAGTTTTGAAAAGGCTGCTTTTGCAGAACCTCTTGCAAATGTAGTTCATGGCGTAGAACGCACAAATATACAGCCCGGTGATACAGTCGGCGTTGTCGGTATCGGGCCTATAGGGCTGATGTTTGCCAGACTGGCAAAGCTAAAGGGAGCAAGAGTTATAGCTGCAGGCCGCAATCCTCTTAAGCTGCAGCTTGCACGTGAGTTTGCGCATGCTGATGAAGTTGTTGATTTGAAAAAATATCAGCATCCTGAAAAGATATTCAGAGATTTTTCTGACGAAGGCAGAGGTCTGGATGTTGCTGTAGAGTGTGTCGGGCTGCCGGAAGTGTGGGAAAAAATGTTTTCTCTCGTCAGAAAAGGCGGCAAGGTGCATTTGTTTGGCGGGTGCAAGTCCGGTACATCTGTAAATATTGACACAAGACGTCTTCATTACGATGAGGTGCAAATTATCAGTGTATTCCACCATACACCTCAATATTTCAGACAGGCGTTGGATTTGATTGCTGACGGTCATATTGATGTTACAAAACTTATTACAAAAACTATGCCCTTATCTCAGGCAAAAGAAGCAATACTTGCGCATGAAAAAGGCGAGGCTGTTAAAGTTTTGCTAACACCGTAGCAGTTTGTAAAGTTATGTTAAGTTTATAATATTTCTTTCTATCGCTTTTGTCATGGGCTTTTGCACAGTTTCATCATGTGAAAGCTGTATTGAATTGAAAATTTAATATGCTAAACTAGCAAGTAATGAAATTTACAGACTTAGTACAAACAGGTAAGTAAATTGAATTAACAAGACTTGTGAAAGAGGACAATGAAAAATTTACAGACTACAACGGTAAATAATGTTCCCTTTATCCAGGATTACAAATTTAAATCCAAGGATTATAACAGTCATTTCGGGCATGCCGGTGAGTCATTAGTTCCTTTATCAAAGGACATGTCAGGTGATTTATCTATTCACAAGTGTACTGTTTCTAATAATAAATTTAATAGTTTTTATAAAAAGACCGCTAAAGATATTTCATTTAGCGGTCTTTCTATATCCGAAGTTAATAAGATAAAAAATTCGTTTGCGTGGAAATTGTTTAACAAAAAATGGTTCAATAATTTTATTGCAAAAGCAGATTCGAGCCAGACAATTTTTGATGCGTTGTTTGCGCTGGGTATTACCTGTGCATTAAGACCGGCTGCAATCATGGCTCAATCAAGCGAAAAAACTAAGAAAAAAGATCTCAAAGCAGCAGAGCATTCTATAGCATCGGGTGTAATAGGGTATGGGTTCGCAATACTTGTATTTTCACCGATAAAAAATGCTCTGGATAAAATCAAAAAACATCCGGAGTATTTTTCTAAAAAGGCTGCAGGATTCTTTAAATATGCTGATAAAAAAATGAACAAATCAATGAGTGCATCAAAAAGAATGCAAACTTATACGATGTTGTTTAACAAATCAATGGAAATTCTTGTGGCAGGGCTTCGTTCTTCTTTGACCATAGGGATGATTCCTTATATTGATAAATATGTATTTGGCAAACTGTTTGGAACAAACAATGCTGAATTAACTAAAAAACAGCTGCAAAATCCAGCTTACAGATATTCGATAGTAAACTTTAAAAACAATCAAGAATCGAATAAAGTATTCCAGAACTTTACGGGATTGATGAAATGATGAAAATAAATGCCTGTACATCTCAATATATGCCTAGCCGCAGCAGGACTGACCGACAGTCTTTTAAAGCTGTCAATGCTTCTTCTGTAAAGAAAGTTATTTCTCATTCTTATGACAGATCAACAAGCTGGCTCGCTTTTGGTATTGGCAAACTCGCTTCCTTCAAACCCGTGCAGAATGTTATAGACTTTTTTAAAGATAAAAATTATCAGGAACATCTGGCAGCAATAACAGGGTGTGTGTTGTCAGGATTTTATATGATTGATACGGCAAAATCCAAAAGTATAGAAAAAGATCAGAAACTGCCTCTTATTTTGAATCAGGGTGCTGTTTGTGCAATTTCTACTGTTGGTGCGTACACTTTGAACAATTATTTGAACAAAAAATTAAACAATCTCGCTGAAACTTTCCATATTTCCAAAATTGAAGACGGAAAGATGCAGGATGAGTTCTTGAAGTGTAAAGCTGATTATTCTTATATTGAAGAATTGCAAAAAAGAGCAAAAACTGATGAAAAATTGAAGCCAGTTTTCTCTGATTTGGACAAAAAGTTTGAAGTTACAAAAGACGTAAAAGTTTATGTCAAAGATGAATTGAAAAAATACAAAGACGATGTTGTGGCAAAACAATTCCTTAAAGAAGTAAAAAAACTGAAAAAAACTGACAATAAGGAAAAAGCAGATGTTGTTAAAGAATTCTTTATGGAAAAAATGAAAAACAGCAAAGCTTTGAAAGCTGCATATAACAGAGCCTCTATGAATAACGCACTGACAAAACTGTCAGGAATGAAAAATGCTGGCAAACTGCCGAATATGATTAACGGATTTAAGACAGCACGTTCATTGATGGTATTTGCTTTGATATACAGATTTGCATCTCCTGTGTTTGCTACTCCTCTTGCAAACAAAGTCAGTGAAAAAATTGAACAAAGAAATAAACAATAAAAAAATCCCGCAGCACTGATGCAGCGGGGATTGGTTAGGTTTTAGTTGGTTTATAATAGGTTATTTGTTTAATTTGAAAATAAACCTTTCTATACGGTTCAACATAAATTTTTCAGTATAAGTGATGACAAATTAACCTTGCATTTGTTGTAACAGTTGAGCCAATTTGTCGCCGCCTTTGGCGTTTGAACCGATGCTGTAACCATTGCTTAATGTTTCCGGAGTGTGAGTTGTATAAACAATTTCTCCGTTTCTCATTAAGTCTGGTCTTATATTCATCATATTTTTGTTTACATTTGCTAATTCAGGTGTTCCCATTGTGTAAACCTGACCTGAAGAAGGAAGGTTCAATGCAGCCTGCTGTTTAGCAATAGCTTGAGCCTGTCTGGATGTTTGAGCTGTATGTGTACCTGCCGGAAGGTATCCTGCTATCCTTGAAGATTCAGGCGCATTGAGATATCTTTGTTGAGGTAATGTAAAATTATTTTTTGTTTGGTCTTGGATATATTTATCAACAATTTGTTTGTAATTTTGAGCGTTGGAAGCAGCTTCTGCTTTTACCAGACCTGTTCCATTGTTGTTTGCTGCTTCAAGAAGCAAGTTTCTTTGTTTGTTTTCCAAAAGACCTTTTACTGCATTATCATTTGATGATATTGCTCTATAATACGGAGTACCATTTTCTCCAAAGAAACGATTAAGAACGTTTCCGTTTTTATCTGTAATTATATCGGGTGATAAAATAGAAGAATTATTAGCACCGTTGTTACCTTTACCTACAAGAACAGGTAAATTGTTTGTAGTTGTTGCAACATTGCTAGTGTTTGCTTGTACCGGATGATTCAAACCATACATAATTTGTTGTTTGATTTTATCTGCATCTGTTACACCTGTGTGTCTATTTATATATTTAGGTGCAACAGTCGGAAGATTGCCGCTTTGTGCTATGGTAGGAGCAGTTGCCGGAGCCGGAGTTGGGGCTGTCGGTGCAGGTGCTGGTGCTGTCGGTGCAGGTGCAGCAGGTGTATGACCTGTTTTTGGAGCTTTTACTCTTTTGCCTTTAAGAAGAGCTGCAATAAGAGCAGCTGTACCGAGTGCTGTACCGAGAATACCTAACATTGTTCCTGTTTCGTTTTCTTTTTTATGAACAGGGATTGGTCTAGCATAGTAGTTATTTTTTTGATCCTCACCCTTGAGAAGGTAGTCTGCATTGAATTGGTCGATACCTACATTCATCATAGGCCCCATAAAACCTCCCATATAGCCGTAAGCTCCGTTTCCAAATCCGTAACCGCCGCCGTAGATGCCGTTGCCTATTCCTGCACCGCCGTTGCCGTAGAGGTTTGCGTTATAATTTGCCTGAATATTATACATCGGACTCATCAAGCTTTGAAAACTTGTGCTGTAAGTATCAAAATTCATAGACATAACCTAATCTCCAAACTAACTTATTAATCTAACCTTATATTTATAAAAACATTCTGTTTTTCAAAATTGCCTTAAAGTTTTAATTATATTAAGAAATGTTAAAAACAAATAGTAATGAATACTGTTAATTTCTTTGTCAGCAGATACAATAGATATAAAGGTTAAATCTTATTTATTTAGTAATTTTGAGGAGTAAGAGATGCTAAAGTTCGACTATAAGAATGTTACAGCCGAAATTTTGGGCGAATACAACGGTCTAAATCTTGAGCAAGAATTTGACTGTTATCATGAACGTATTGCCAGAATTATAAGTGACTTGAACTCTAAAAAAGATAAACCCGGCCAGTGGCTGCAGTGGATGAATCTTGGCTACAGCGAAGAAACTGTCTGGCTTGTAAAAGAATATGCAGCTATGACTCAGGGTCTGTTTGAAAATATTCTTGTCCTCGGTATAGGCGGCTCTGCTCTTGGCGGTATGGCTATTTGCGAGGCTTTGTTAAAACCTTACTGGAACGTTCTTACAGAAGAACAGAGAAATAAGTTCCCCAGAATATTTTTCCTCGACAATATTGATCCGGATCAGATTAACGGGCTGTTAGATATTTTGGATTTGAAAAAAACCCTTGTTAATGTAATTACAAAATCAGGTTCTACTGCAGAAACAATGTCGCAGTTTATGATTTTGAAAAACAGACTTCAAGAAGAAATCGGCGACAATTATGTAAGACATATTGTTGCTACAACTGACCAGAATGCTGGTATCTTAAGACAAATATCAAATGAAGAAGGCTACAAAACTTTTGTTATACCGGATGATGTAGGCGGCAGATTCTCCGTATTTTCTGCTGTCGGGCTGCTTCCGTTTGCGCTTGTCGGTATTGATATAGAAGAGATGATGCAGGGTGTAAAGGATATGGATCTTGCACTCAAAAATACAGATGTAAGACACAATATTGCCGCACAAAATGCTCTTATTCATTACCTTATGGATACTCAAAAAGGCAAAAATATGACGGTTATGATGCCTTATTCTTCAAAATTGAGATATGTTTCCGACTGGTTTGTACAGCTGTGGGCAGAGAGCCTCGGCAAAGAAAAATTTGTTGACGGTAACAAAATCAATATTGGACAAACTCCTATAAAAGCAATTGGTGTTACTGACCAGCACTCTCAAATTCAGCTTTACAATGAAGGCCCTAATAATAAGATTATTAATTTTATAAGAGTAAAAGATTTTGACTCTACTGTTGATATTCCAAAAATCTTTGAATTTACCGGTGTAGGTTATCTTGGCGGTAAAACAGTAAACGAACTCATAAATGCCGAAGCAGATGCAACGAAGGTATCTCTTGTTGATTATCAAAGACCGAATGTAACTATCACTATGGATAAAATAAACCCCTATAATATGGGTCAGCTTTTGTATATGTTCGAGGTACAAACTGCTATTGCCGGTGAACTGTACGGCATAGATACATTTAACCAACCGGGTGTTGAACAGGCCAAAAATTATACCTATGCTTTAATGGGCAGAGCCGGTTACGAAGAATCAGCAGAAACTTTAAAGCAAAAAATGTCTTTGTAGCAGAAAAATATTTAATAATATTTAATGTTTGTATTATTATAGAATATGTAACATAAAGTTACATTCTTATACATGTAATTATATGTTTGATACAATAGACTAGGAGCTTTTTAATTAGAGAGCAGTTTTATGGCAGAAATAAATTATTTTGAAATAATACAAAACAAACTTGATGCACTGGTTGAAAAAATTATCCAAAAAGAAAATTCTGACGAGAATTTTCGTATTACTTATGCACAAATCCTTGAAAAAATTAATACAAAAATGGATTTGTTCGCCAACAATGATGCATCAGAGCGTATTAATATTCTAGGCTCAGAAATCGGCAAACTGATGAGAGAACGTCAGGAAGTCGTTGATGCAAAGTTTGCTACCGTAAAAGGCGAGTTCGATAATTTAAATCAAATACTTGCCGAATCTTTAAAAACACCGGAACTGCTTGCTGCTTTTAATAAGATTCAAAACCAGATTCATTATTTTTCTGAAGAACAGGAAAATCAAAAATTTGCTTTTAATTCTATTGTTGCTCATATAGAAAAATTCGGCACTCTTGAAGAAACAAACGACAGCATGCGAGCCAATTTTGCTATTGTAAAAGAGCAAAATACAATAATAAATGAAAATGTTAACAAGCAAATGGATTTGCTAAAACAGTTTAATGAATCTGTTGAAACTCATAACAAACAGGCTCTGGAAGATCTTAATACTATCATTTTCAGCCTGAAGGAATTTTCAGAATCTGTTAATGATGATGCAAAAGAAGTAAAAGAGTTTGTTAATTCAAAAGTAGATTCTATTATTAAAAAGATTCATGAAACAGATTCTTTTATTGAAGTTTTGAATACAAATTTAACCACTCTCGTTCAGGTTGTGGGCAATATATTTGATGATGAAGAATTTGCTTCTTTAAGAGATGATGTTGCTGATGTTCTTGTAAAGATTAATATTCTTTCAGAGGCATTGAACAATATTGCCACAAAATCTGAAATGCTTGAAAATTCAGAAAAAAATAAAGAAGAAATCAAGCAGCACAACCTGGAATTGATTACAAATCTCGAAACAAAAATTCTTTCAAAACTTGATTTTTCTGATTTGAATCAAATAAAAGATTGTACAGAAAAAATGTTTTTCCAGGGTACGGAAGTTCTGAAAGAAGAAATGTGGTCGCTTAAGGACTCTGTTTCTAATATTGAAAAGATTTCTGTTACAAAAGAAGATTTTGATAAAAAACTGGAAGAATTAAATACACTGATATCAGAGCAAACCAACCTTTTAAGAGATGATATAACAGATGTTATTTCAGAAGAAAGCGTTGCCGCATCAAATCAAATAGCAGAAATTTCTGATGTTTTATCAGGTTTCAAATCTGATTTTCAGGCATCTATCGCAGACGAAAATGCAAAAGCCTCTCAAAAAATGGAAGAGGTTTCAGATTCTCTGGATATATTAAAATATGACATCAAAGAAATTGTATCTGCAGAGGCCCAAAATTCTTATGACAGAATAAGTGAAATCTCTGCTACTATTGATACACTCAAAAAAGATATTTCCGACATTATTTTGAATGAGCAGAATGAACAAATCTCTGATGCATTGAAAAATCTTCAGAACAAATTTGTCACACAGCTTATTCAAATTGCGGACAATATTTCTTTCTCTGCTGAGGCAGAGGATATCAATGACAGTATCTTGAACTGTTCTGATGAAATTAAACAAAAAATATCTGAAGACATTCAGGATATAAAACAGGAAATAGAACTCTTAAAGGGTGTTTCTGATACAGAAAACGAAAATATCGTAAATCTTTTAACCAGAATAGACGATGCTTTGCAGTCTGATATTTCAAAAGATTTGAAAACCCTTATTTCCGGCTTTAAGCTTTTGACTAACGGTCTTAAAGAAGAAAAAGACTATGTCTACACTCTGCCGGATATTGAATCTGATTTGTCTAAAATCAGACTCGATTTGAGTAATATACAAAAAACACTTGTCAATGTTGACGGTATTACAGAAGAAAACAGTACTGATATTAGTTCAAAAATCAATAATATCAAACAGGCTATAGACAAACTGAGCGAAAGTCCGATAACTGCAGAAGTTTCGGAAATCAAGGCACTGTTTGACGGCCTGAACGAAGATATTGCCAGCATCAGCAAACGTACGAACAAACTTATTATTGCGTCTGATGAAACAAATAAGGTATTGAGAGCAAATATTCAGTCTTTCACTTCTTTGATAAATGCTTTTGAAAAACAGAGCCGTGAATTTTACAACTCTGCATTTTTGCGTGATACAAGTGCCAGAGTAGATAACATTGCACAGTCCGTAAATGCAATTTTAAAATCAGATCAGGTTCTAAACGAAGCATTTATGTATATGGGTGAGTGGATTGATTCTGCCAGTGATTCTTTTGATGAAATTAAAAATGATTTAACAAAAATCAAAAGAAATCTAATGTCAGATGAAGAAACTCCTATAGAAAAACTTGAAATGAGCTTTAGAAACCTTTGTAAAAAGGTTGAGTTTCAGGATGCAAGAATCGAAGCTATCGATGACAAACTCAATAAAATAATTTCTCAGCAGAATGAAACAAAAGAACTCAAATCTTTAATAGAGTATGTTGCATCTCAGGTTAGTGTAACTAACGAAAAAATTATTGAAAATGAAAAATTTGCTCAAAAAATAAATAATATGGAAAAACAGCTCAAAAAGATTGAAAAAAATGTTGCTGTAATTACAGAATTCATTGACGAAGAAGAGTCCGATGAATTCGAAGAAGAAGATATGATGAATTAGTTATTGCTCAATACGAGCTTTAATGTTGCAAGATTTTTGATAGCAAACATTTTGTTTTTCATATTTTGTTGTTCATTTATTTTAAATATTCTTATTATGCGTTGAATTTCTTCTACATTTTTTCTTGAAGATATATCGTATACATTTTTAATAGGATCAGAAACTACATCCATTATTGTGTTCAATTCATGTTCTTGCATAAATACATTCCTCTAAAAACTCTATACTTCTATAAAGTGATTTGAGTTTGAAAAATTGCCTAAATTGTTTTTAATTGTTAAGAAATATATACAAAATATATATCAATGCCTTTCGAAATGTTAATATATACTTGAAATAGTGGATAAATTGATTTGCATTTAGTATATAATAATAGACATAATCCATGATATAAGGAGAGAATATGTTACCAATAATAACCGAAGAACACGCCTCTTTAGCATTTGCAGAGATTTTTCAGGATGTACACGGCTGGCGTAAAAAGATGATTCACTATATTAAGGACGAAAATCCGGAGATTAATAGTGCTATTATTGAGGCTGCCAATAATACTGACCTTGACCCAAAGGCTGTTGCTCTCGGTGCTTATATGACATATTTGCTGCTTGAAATGGCTGCAAAAGACGATGACGGCGTCGGATATGACTTTGACGAATAGTTATTGAACAACTTTTATCTTAAAATTTTGAATAGGCTGGTTAGTCAGGAGTTTTTTCTGATTTTCCAGCGTATTTTTTATGGAAAATATCCATCCGGTTTTCGGGTTTACAAATAAAAAGAATGCCGCCTGACTTTCCAGTATGCGCTGGGCTTTGTCTATAATCAATTCGCCCTTGTCGGACAGTTCAAAAACAGTGAATGACATAGGCGTTGTCAGGTTGCTGTCTATATAACAGTCATACATTGTTTTTGACAGCCTTGTTGTGTCTTTTAGGACTGGCTGTTCTTTATATGTTGTACACCATTTGTAGAGCTTGGTTATAATTTCATCTATTTTATTTTGGTTGCTGTTTGTCAAATTTGATCCTTATTTTTTTCCTGTTTCTTTTCGTTTACAAGACCAACAAATTCATCCACAAGCTTTTCATTCCATTTTTTGCCGGATTCTAGTCTTATGATTTCAACGGCTTCGTCTTTTGAGCGGGCAATTCTGTAAGGTCTGCTCTGTGTCAGTGCAAAATATGCATCTATCAGCAGTATAATCTGTGATGAAATCGGAATGTCTTCTCCGCTGAGCATTTGAGGGTATCCTGTGCCGTCCCAGTTTTCGTGGTGGGCTTCTATTATCGGAACAATATCAGCTATTGCCGTTATTGGTTTTAGGATTGTACGTGCAGCAATGAGCGGGTGTTCTTTGATTTTTTGCTTTTCTTCATCGGTCAGAGGCTCTTTTTTGTTTAAGATTTCCTCAGGAATCATAAGTTTGCCTATGTCATAGAGCATCATTGCAATTTTGAGTTTGTCTATATCTTCTTTAGAAAGCTCCATTTTTTTTGCAAGCCCAATAGCCATAGAAACTTTTGCTTTTGTCAGACCTCTCTGGTAGTGCGCATTATATATTTGTGCCAGTGTATCCGCAACAGAAAAAAGAGTGTCCTTGGTTTCTACTGTGTTTATTGATTTTAGTTTTGAAGTGACTTCTTTTGCAATTTTGTCGGGTATCGGCACTTTTTGTTTTGTCAAAATGTCCATAAATGCGCCAAAAGCTACTTCATGCCATTCTGCTTCGTCATCCATAGCCTTGGCCATTGTTACACGGTTTCTGCCGTTAATTTTTGATTTATACATAGCCTGATCAGTCATGTCGAGAAGTTCATCGAGTTTTATTGAATGTTCGGGAAATGTTCCCACACCTACACTCGCTGTAATGTGGCCTATCGTGTCGAGTTCCTGTGCTTCTATTGCTGCACGTATTCTTTCTGCAGCTATCATAGCACCTGAAGAATCAACACCGGGCAAAAGTACAGAAAACTCTTCTCCCCCAAGACGTGCAGGCACATCTATTGAACGGGCATTTTTCTTAAGAATATTCGCAATGGTTTTTATTGCAAGGTCGCCAAAGAAGTGTCCGTATGTGTCGTTAATCTTTTTTAAATAGTCCAAATCCAGACTTATAAGTGAAAATGGCTGATGAAGCCTTTGCGCACGTTCTGCTTCTTTTTGAAGAGCCTGATTAAAGTATCTTCGATTATACAGTTCTGTAAGAGAGTCTGTCACGGCCTCTTTTTTCAGATTTTCAAAGAGGTTTGCAATTGTTATTGCCATTTCTACCTGATTTGCAAACAGTGTTAAAAAGTTCAGTTCTTTGTCCGTGACCTCGCTTCTTGGTGAAAATATCATCATAACACCAAACGGCACATTCGACGGGTACAGCGGAATACAAATTATGCTCTTACTAACCCCGAGTTTGTTGATTTCTACAATATTTTCCGGAGTAAAATCATATAAAAGACTGTTAATGACCTCCAGATATGCCTGTGATGAGAGTATGTTTCTTTCTTCCAGTGCCTGAGTGATGAGCATGTTTTTGTCATATTTCAGGTGGTATTCGTGTATATCTATGTTTTTTTCAGCCAGAAAATTTTCCAGCTTTTTTAAAATCGGGCTGTCAGAATATGCTTTTACCTTGTAGTATTTCCCTTTTTCATCGTTACATAGCTGCAGAATGGTACTGTTTATATAGCCCATCTCTCCGTGCAGAGAGTTTACGAGCTTTTGCAGTACACTGGATAGCGGCTCTGCGGAATTCAACAGCTCCCACACGTGTTTTAATGTTAAGAAGGCCTTGTTTGCCTGATCAAGTTCCTGTGTTCTTTGCACTATTTCTTTTTCCAGTGCAAGATTACGTTCATATATCTCAATAAATTCTTTTTTGTTGTTTGAGATGCTGTATTCTATTTCATTAACTTTGCGAGTATATTCTTTGAATTTTTTAAAGAAATCCATTTTTTACCAAATAATCAAATCGTGTGCTGTGAAGTTATTATACTACTTTTTTAGTTCAAATGTAAGATATTTTGTATAAGCTGCTGCAGCTGTTCAGGTTTTACAAGCTCGCAGCACTTGTTTTTGTTGTCTTTTCGCCTGCAATTCTTTTTCAAACAAGGACGGCAATCCAGCTGAGGTGCCAACACATAGCAGTTTGGCCCGAAGGGCGCGCTTCTCTTTTCTGCAGTGGCAGAAAAGATGGTTATTACAGCTGGTTTTGATACAGCCCAGGCAATGTGTGCGCTGCCGGAATCAGGTGAAATCACTACATCCGCACGTCTAAAAACTTCTGCAAGCTCTTCAAGATTTGTCCGGCCTGCCAGTATAAGTGCGTTTTTGCAGCCTGTTCCGTTTAAAATTCTTTCTATAAGAGCTTTATCACCATCCATTCCGGTAAAAATTATATTTACACTGTCTTTTATACCGTCAATTACCTTTGACCAGTATTCTTCTTTCCAGTGTTTATTTTCCCAGGTTGTGGCAGGCGATATTACTACTGTTTTTTTGTTTTTGTCGACAGGCTCTAACAGTCTGTCAATTTTTTCTTTTACCTCTTGTGATGCATCTTTTAGGATAATTTTAACTTCTGATGTGTCAGCCCCTATATGCTTTGCAAATTCAAGATTTCTGTTTACTACGTGATAGTAAGGGTCAAAGAGCTTGTGCGTTTCCGGATAAATTTCGTTCGAAAACAGCCAGTAAAACTCTCTTCCGCCTGTTAGCGTGACTTTTCTTTTTATGTTTAAAAACGGCAGCAAACAGGCACTTTTAAACAACTGCTGTGTATCCAGAACTACGTCGTAATTTTCTTTGTTTATGTCATTAATAATACTTTTGAACTCTCTTATATTTTGTAGAGAAAACAGCCCTCTTTTTTTCCATTCCTTTTTGGGGATTACGTAGCAGTGGTCAATTAGAGGATTGCCTTTTATGAACAGCTGGGCTTTGTCTTCAACCACCCAGCCTATTTGGACATTTGGCCATGTCTTTTTTATTGCATAAGCTGCCGGCAGGGTGTGGATTGTGTCACCGAGTGCGCTCAGCCTTAGTATTAGAACTTTTTTTATTTCTGTATTTGTCATATTGGAATTATAACATTTATAAAAGAACCATACGAAAGATTTACTCTTCTTCATCTTTTTTACTTTTTTTGATGGATTCATGAAATTTATATATTTATTATTATGAAAAAGTTGAAATCGTCGATAAAAAAGACAGAATACTCCAACCCCAGCTATCATATATATAAACAGGAAGGCCGTTTACTAATGAGCAGTAAGAAAGTCCTTAAGCTCCGTCAATCAATTTTAAAGTACAATACAGAGTTGCTCCAGCTAAAAGACAGACTCGCAGAATCAGAAGAAGCTAATTTGAGATACAACCAAATTGTCATAAAAAAAGCTATCTGTAAAAAAGAGCTTGATGAGGCCAAATTGTCGCTCGTTCAGCGATTTTTAAAGAAATTTTCCGACAAACAGCGAAAATCCTGCTCTGAAAAAAAGCTTATCTGTGATTATTTTAAATAACGATTATTTTGTAAAATTCAGCAGTCTAAAGGCTTTTTTCTTGTTTTCAGCTTCTTTATCAGGAAGCTCATAACATTTTATGCATCTTGCTTCGTATGTTTCGTCGCCGCCTATCATTATGAGTGGAGATGATTTGTCCGCAGGAAACCCGTTAATGAGTCTTTGGGTTCTTGTTGCGTGGTCTGAGCCGCATTTCATACAAACTGCCGTGAGCTTGTCCACTCTGTCTGCAATGCACAGCAATTCCGGCATACAACCAAACGGCTCACCTTTAAAATCCAAATCAAGCCCTGAGGCTATTACTCTTTTTCCGTGTTCAACTAGCTTTTTTATTACAGGGACAATTTCCGAGTCAAAAAATTGAATTTCATCTATTGCTACAACTTCATCCTCGGGAGAAATTTTGTTTATTATTTCACGGGCATGTCTTACTGTGATTGCATCCAGCCACAGACCGTTTCGTGATTCGATATAATCGCCTTTTGTTCTGGTATCAATTTCCGGAGAAATTACCTTTACTCTTTTTTGAGCAATGATACATCTTTTGACTCTTCTTAGCAGTTCTTCTGTTTTTCCGCAGCTCATCGGCCCTGTGATTATTTCAAAGGTATAACCCATAATCCCTGTATTCTCCCCAAAAAAATTATAATTTTTTATCTACATTTACATGAAAACAAATATTTTCATGACAATCTTCCTTTAATTATATGATAAAGTTTTATGAAAAATCTAAAAATTCTTAAAAAAATAGCCCTGTTCTTTACAGCATGTTAACATGTCATCATGGCTAAGATATTGTTGGTATCGGATAACAATGAACAGAACCTCAGAATAGAGCAAACCCTAAAGAAGCTTGCTCTGGCTGTTATTGTCTGTACTGATGAAAAAGAGATATTAAACTATGCGGAAAAATCTCTTGTTTCTTTGATTATCGTTGACGAGGCGGTAAAATCTCTTGATGCTCTTATACTTTGTAAAAAACTCCCGTCTTATACGGTAAAAGAAAATATCTGTGTAGTATCTCTTGTGGACGCCGATACAACCAATCAGGAGATATTAAAACTCACAGCCTCTTATGTTACAAAACCCTTGAACGATTTGATTTTAGGCTCTTGCGTACTGTCTAATCTCAAACTTAAAAAGGCTGTTGATACTCTGTCTATGAACAATAGCGAGCTGGCAAAAAGCCTTTATCAGCTGGATGTTTTGTACAACACTTCTACTCAGCTTGCAGGTTCTTTGGACAAACAAAAACTGATAAATATTATGATAGACGGTCTGGAAAAGAGTTTGAGCTTTTCTTTGTCTTCTACTCTTGTATTTAATGACGAGCATCATGTTGATTTGATAATCAATTCGCTATACGAGATTTCTCCACGTTTGGAACATTCTTTAAAACTCCGTGCTATATTGAGCTACAGAGCTTTGTTTGACAAAAAAAGAATTCCCTATGATTTAAATGTCAATGATATTACGGTTATAAAGAACATAAAGCATCCGATAGAAGAATATGACCTGAATATTTTGAAATTTGACAATCTTTTTGCGCCGATAAATGTAGGTGAAAAGTTTTTCGGGCTTATTGAAGTCTTTAGAGAGTCGGATTTTTCACAAGAAGATACAACCTGCTTTCAAACACTGGCAAGACAGGTGTCTTTGCCTTTGGAAAATGCCGAGCTTTATGAAGAAATAAAAAATACCAATACAAAGCTTGAAAAACTTGAGCGGCTTAAATCAGAGTTTATATCCATTGTTTCTCATGAGCTGAGGACACCTTTGACTGCGATAAAAAATTCTCTTGAAATTTGTTTGAGCGGCAAGGCAGGCGAGGTCAGCTCCATAATGGACAAGTTCTTAAATATGGCTCGTCGTAATGTTTCCAGACTTTCAGGCATTATAAATGACCTTCTTGATTTGTCTAAAATTGAAGCCGGCAAAATGGACTTTAAATTTGAAAAGGCAAATATTAACGTACCTGTAGAATTTATAAAAAATACTTTTGAAAATGTAGCAAAAGACAAGAATATAGACCTTGTACTGGATAAGGACGATGATATTTTTGATACTTATATAGACAATCAAAGAATAGAGCAGGTTGTGTCCAATCTTGTCTCAAATGCTATAAAATTCACTAACGAAAACGGCAAAATAACGGTAAAAACCGAAAAAATAAAGCAGTCTGATATTGATAAGTCAAAACTTGTCGGGGTAGAAAATCCTGTATTTTATGAAAATTACGTAAAGGTTTCTGTTGCAGATAACGGTATCGGTATTGCACAAGAGGATTTGAAAAAGGTATTTGATCAGTTCCAGCAGATAGAAAACTCCTTGAACAGGCAAAACGGCGGCACCGGACTCGGTCTGCCTATTGCAAAACAATTGATAGAAGCGCATAAGGGTTTCATCTGGGTAGAAAGCGAACTCAACCGGGGGACTACTTTTGCATTTGTTATCCCTGTTTTGAGTGAAAAAGAAAAATTTCTCATTGATATGGACAAGGATATTTTAAAAGCAAAAAATTGTGATCAGAGCCTTTTGTTGCTCCTTGTTCAAGAGAATGAAGATGCAAAACCATCTTTCCTTGATGATGTTAGAGCAGAGCGTGTTTCTATAATGCGAAAAACTGCAAACACAAGAGAAGTCTATTTTAATGAGGACGGTAAAAATTATCTGGCTATTCTTGTACCGGAGGCGGATAAATTTGCCCAGAGCTTTATCGAGAAGAAAATAGAAGGCACTATTTCTCCTGTTGAAGAAACAGAGAGCAAAAAGTATGATATATTGTATTCTACAGAGCTGTTTCCCGACAACGGAAAAGACGCAAATGAATTGATGTCAAATGCTCGTAGTGCATTAAATAAGAATTTGGCGGAGGTATAATAAATGAGCGGCAGTAAGAAAATCCTTATAGTTGATGATGAGCAGGATATTGTAGAAACTCTTAAATTTATGCTCGAAGCACAGGGCTATGAGTGTTTTTGTGCATACGACGGGGAGAACGGCCTCAATATGGCAAAAGAACTTATTCCTGATTTGATGATTCTTGATGTTATGATGCCAAAAATCAACGGCTATAAGATAAGCAGACTGCTCAAATATGATAACAAATATAAAGATATCCCGATTATTATGATTACTGCACGTTCTCAAGAGGAAGACAAAGTAATAGGTCAGGAAACCGGCGTGAATGAGTATATTACAAAACCCTTTGAACTGGATGAAGTCATAAACAAAGTAAATGAGTATCTGGCATGAGTTTTGTTTAAGGCGGAGAAACTAAAATGGAGTTTGTAAGAAATAAAACTTTAGAAAAATTAAAATATGACCTTGTCAGGGACAATCTCATTAAATACGAAGATTTGGAAACAGCAGAGCAGGTTGCTGAGGCTCAGCATGTTAATATAGGGCAGGTGCTAATTTCTTCCGGACTTATTTCAGAAGAAACTCTGCTTAAATTTTTAGAAAGCAAACTCCACATTCCTTATGTAAACCTTGAGGATTATTCTCTTGATAAAAAGTGTCTCAGTTATATAAATTTAAACAATGCACAGAAATATAAGGTTATACCTCTTTTTGAAATCGAAGGGATTTTGACTGTTGCAATGTCTGATCCTTTGGATTTGTTTGCTATAGACAAAATTGTAGAAGATGCAAAATGTGAGATTGAGCCTGTAATTTCGTCGGAAAATGCGATTTTGAAAAAGATAGAGGAGTATTACTCCAGCGGCAGTTCTGTAGGGCAGATTTTTATTGACGAAAACAAGCCAAAGTACGACTGGCGTGAGGTTTTGAATAATGAAGAACTCACAAACAGCCTTTCTGATGAGCATATCCAAAAATTAATAAGAGCAATTTTAAAACAGGCAATTTCGGATGATATCCATGAACTCTTTTTTGAGCATATACCTAACGGGTTGAGCGTTACATTCAGAAAAAACGCACAGAATGTATCTACGGGTGAGATACCGGCAATGCTTGTGTCTTCTTTTATTGCAAGGTTAAAAACGCTTTCGAATCTCGACCCTACTGTTTCTGAACTTCCACAGCTGGGCAAATTGAGTTTTAAGGTGGATGATGTTGCCTTGATAGCCAGTATATCAGCATTTCCGACTATACATGGCGAGAGAATTTCCATAAAAATATACAAACCGCCCAAAAAGCTTTCTGATACAGGACTGGATGAAAAGAAAATAAACACTATCCGCAAAGCTATGTCAACACCGGGGATTGTTCTTGTTTGCGGTGCGTCATTGAGCGGCAAAACTCATATGATTTATTCCATCCTTTCAGATATAGCTACTCCTGACAAAAACGTTATGACTATTGAGTCTATAACAAAATATAATCTGGAGAATGTAAATCAGTGTGAGCTTAACGAGCATATAGGCTTTAATCTGGACAAGGCTATGAGATTTATAGAGTTCCAATCTCCCGAGGTATTGTATTTTGAGGGAATAAGTACAAAAGAGGGGCTGGATTATTTTATTTCTCTTGTATTTAAAAATAAGGTCTTGATAACGGAGTTTTTGGCAGAAAATATTGCTGATTTGATGAAAAAAATGTCTATGAGCGAGTTCTCTATGTTTAAATCTTTGTTAAATTGCTTAATTTTTCTCCATAACAAAGACAGCGTCGAGGTTTTTGACAAAAAAGCTCTGGAAAAATACTTCGCTTAAGTTAATATTTTGTAAAATTATATTAACAATTTTTATATTCCGGTAAATTCTGTTGCTTAAAAATTTTTTATTATTATATAGGAAACCGAAGGAAAAAAGGAATATAAAGTTTTGGCACTAGAGAAAGTTACGCTTCAAAATGCCGGAGGTTCACAAACGGTTGAGCCAAAAGCACAGGGAAGTCAAAATAGCTTTAATACTTCTTTTGGCAATCTGTTCGTAAACGAACAGACGGTAGCTCAACAGCCGCAGCAAAATTCTAACGGATCTGCAGGCAGTTCAGCTCTGTTCGGTAATGGTATTGTTCAAGAAAATGAAGTAAAACCTCAAAATACCGAAACAGCAGTACAAAAAAATAATGCTTCGGGCCTTGGTGTTTTTTCAAATTATTTTAAGAGCATAATTCCTACTTTTAAAGAAGCTAATGATAAGGCAAACCAGTACAATGCAGCTGTTAACAATGCATTGAAATATATCCCGAGTCCTTATGATTTAGATATACTTGCTAATTCAAACCCAAGAATCAAGGCTATTCTTGCAGAAAACGGTCTGCCTGTAAAAATGAATTATGATAACTTAAAAACAATAAAACATACGCACCTCGCAACAACAACAGAGTTTGCTACAGCTATTGGTGAAGAACTCGGATTGAGTTCTTCGGAAATAGAAACAATGAAAAAAGGTGCTGCTTTACATGATTTGGGCAAGTCGCTTGTCCCTGCCGAAATATTAAATAAAAACGGCAGACTAACACCGGAAGAAAGAAAGATTATCAATTTGCATTCTGTTTTGGGATATGAATTGTTAAAAGGTTTGAATCTCGGTACAAATGTTGCAGAAATCGCGAGAGATCATCACAATCCGAACTCTACAAACAAATATGCTCAAATAGTCAGGGCTGCTGATGTTTATTCTGCAATGAGAGAACAACGTTCTTACAAACCGGCAAAATCTCATGAAGAAGCTATGGCTGTTCTCAGGGATATGAATATCAAACCGCAAATCTTAAATGCACTGGATAAAGTATACGGAAATCCGAAAAAAGATACTGTTACTGTGCCTTTTCATACTCAAACTGCAGTTGCTTAATGTCGGTTGATAGTGTTTGATAATTGTTCATTGCCTCTTTGAGGTGGTGCAGGTATTGTTTTGTGTCATTTACCTGCTTGTAAAAATTGGCAATTGTGTAGTGAACATCTCCGTTGTAGGGGTTGTTTTGCAGAGCCTTTTTTAAAAGGTTTATTCCGTCTTTAAATTTGTCTTCTTTTGCATAGATTTTTGCAAGTATTATTGATGCATTGTCGTCTTTCGGGTTTAATTCCAGTGTTTTTAGAAGGTATTTTTTTGCTTTTTCTGTTTCACCTTCTTCAAAGAATATTGCTCCAAGGTTGAAATATGCCCAGCTGTAGTCCGGTGACATCTCCAGCACTTTTTGATAGTATTCTTTGCACAAATCACGTTTGCCTGTTTTGTCATACTCGTAGGCAAGATAAAAATGAGCGAGGTAATCCTCAGGATTTAGTTCAATTGCTGCTTTCAGACAAGTGATAGAGAGGTCATGCTCTTCTTTTTTTGAATACAGATAGCCAAGGTTAAAATAGCTGTTTGCGTCATTTTCTTCAAGCTGTAAGACTCGTTTGAAAAATGGTATAGCCTTGTCAAAATCTCCATTTTGCAGATAAGCATAGCCCAGATTGTATAAAAAGTCAGGTTCATCTGGGTTTATGTTCAGTGCATTTTGATAAGAAATTATTGCTTTATCAAATTTTTTAAGGTTTTCGAGAACAATACCAGCGTTATAGTGTAATCTGGAGTCTTCGGGAAAACGTTTTAGTAAATAATAGAGCTGCTTTAGAGCTTCTTCATTATAACCGTTTTCCATAAGTTCTATGGCAAGTTCTCTTCTTATTTTGAAGTTTGTCGGGTCTTTTTCCAGATTGTCTGTGAGTTCGTTTATTTTTTCTGTATTGTTCATAGTTAAATTTTAATGCTTTTTTAATGCTTTGGCAAAGATTTTATTTTCAATAATTGCTTGACAATATTGCGATTTTACCGGATTATATATATACGTTATGTCAAGCTGGTTAGGATGTAAAAAGACTTCCTCAGTAATAATGCAAATTGAAAATTAAATACACGTAAGTTGAAAATTAAATAATTTGCCCTGGTGGCAGGAACCAAAGAGGGGCAAATGCAAGCAAAAACAATTAAGTATTGTTTTTGCCAAGGCGGTCAGAACACACGAAGTGTTCCGCCACAATACACGTAAGTTGAAAATTAAATAATTTGCCCTGGTGGCGGAATCGGTAGACGCGTCGGACTTAAAATCCGATTGGACTCACCTCCAGTGCCAGTTCAAGTCTGGCTCAGGGCAATCTTTAAAGGAACTCGAAAGAGTTCCTTTTCTTGTTTCTATGGTAATTTATAAAAATTTTATCTAAAAAATGAACAAAAATTTTTTTTATTCGTTATAGTAAATGTAAGGAATAAAAACAATGGAAAATCAAAGCGAAAAAAAATGTAACGGATACGAGGCAATGTTCACTTTCTTGAGTGAAGAAGACTTTAAAGAACATCTCAAAGTTTGTGAAGATTGTGCAAAAGAGCATGCAAGAATGGAAAAGGTGTCTGCTCTTATACAGGAAGCCAAACCCTATATAAAAGAAAAGAAAAAGAACTTCAGGGTTCTTGTTACGGCTGCAGCCTTCTTTGTTGCTGTTTTTGCGACATTGAGCGTGCCATTGTGCATGGTCGGTGTTGATATGTATGACAATATGGTGGCTCAAAATACGCCAAGCGTAGAAGAGCTTGGGCTGCCTGTTGATGAATATGGGTTGTTATATATAGAATAGAAATATGGACTTAAAAGAAATAATCTCAAATCACGGCTCTACCGTGAGGAATATCATAAAACGCATTACAAATGAACACAATGAGGATCTTGAACAGGAGATCTACACAAAAATCTGGAAAAATTCTGATAAATATCAGGAAAAAGGTTCTATTCAGGCATGGATAAGGACTATAAGCGCAAATCTGTCAAAAGACTATCTAAAGTCTTCTCAAAAAAAACTATCTGACAATTCTACAAATGACGAAACTGTTCTGTCATTTGTACAGGATTCAAAAGATACACCGGAATCTCTTTTGATAAAAAGAGAACGCCAGAAAATGATTTCTGCGGCTATAAACAATCTAAAGCCTAAGTTTAGAGAAGTTATTATGCTATACGAAATCGAAAACCAGTCGTACGAAGATATCTCACAAAAGTTAAAATGTCCTATAGGTACTGTAAAATCTCGTTTATATAATGCAAAAAAAGAACTGGCTTTTGCATTACAAGAATTAATGTAGAAAGGATAAATTAATATGAAAAAATCTTTGGTAATTGCAGGTTTAGCTGCAGCAGTTATGATGTCAACTTCTATGTCTTATGCTCAAACAGTAGCTACACCAACAGAAAAAGCTCCTGCTAAAGCAGAAAAGCAGCTCCCTGAAAAAGGTGATTTTAAAAAGCACAAAGAAGGCAAAATGAAGCCGCAAAGACCTAATCTGGATGAACGTCTTAAATTAACCGAAGAACAAAAACAAAAGGCTCACGAAATCAGAATGGACGGCCATAAAAAAATGAAGCCTGTTTTTGAAAAAATGAAAGCTAAAAAGGCAGAAATAAAAGAAGTTAAAAACAGCAATATGTCTGAAGAAAAGAAAGCAAAGAAAATTGCTTCTTTGAAAAAGGATTTGAAAAAATTAAAACAAGAAGCTAGAAAAATCCAGATGGAAAACACAAAACAGTTTGAAGCAATCCTGACACCTGAACAAAAAGCAGAGTTTGAAAAAATCAAACAAGAAGGACGAGAAAGAGCAAAAATGCGTCATATGCAAAAACATGCCCGTCCTTTACCTCAAAATGATGCAGTAAAAAAATAATAAATACTGTTTGAATTTTCTAACAGCCCCCTTTGTCATAGGGGGCTGTTTTATGTTAATATTGTTTTGTCATATTAGGGAGTGACTAGAGAACATGCATAAGTTTGTTTTGACATTAATAACTTTTGTTCTTCTGTCTGTTAATGTCTGTCTTTCAGCGGAAGATGAACTGCGTTTGGACAAGGCTATATATCATCAATCTGCTGTTATGAAAACGGGTTTTCGCCTTTTAAACTCTAATCTTTATGACAAAAGAATTACATTTTATTACACGGTTGAGTCAAAACCAAGAGTAATCATAAACGACAGAGCCAAAAGAATAACGATTACAAAGGGCGTTTTGCCTTATATAGACAACGAAGATGAAATGGCTGCTGTTTTGAGTACGGCTATTGCTCATCTTATGGATGTCCATGGCGGATTTTTCAGAAGATTTTCTATGAGTTTTTCTCCCAGAAAATATGAAGTAAAGGCTGATAAAAGGGCTGTCGATTTGATGGTGAATGCCGGATACAATCCTGTCGCTCTTATCATTCTAATCAACAAAACAGCAAAGCAGCCCAGTTGGTTTGAGTATAATATTTTTCATCACAGGGGATCTGAGCGTGTTGCTTATTTGTACCAGTATATTTATGAAAAATATCCTCTGTTCCTTGCAAAGAATGAATATCTTGCATCGCCATATTATCAAAATTTTTTGTATACAACAAAGACTCAAAGAAAAAATGTAAGAATGCTCAGAGAAGAGCTGATTAAACGAGATAGAACAAAGCCGATAAATACAAAATGAGATGATTGTAAATATGAAAAAATTTGTTAGTTTTTTATTACTTTTTATTTGTTTATTTTCGCACACAGGCACAGCTGTGTGGGCAGCTTTCGGAAATAAAAACAGTGTGATAAAATCTGGGATTTCTAAAAACGTAAAAAGAGAAATTCCAAAAAGAAAAAAATATCAGCCAGTATTGATAGAAGACGAAGCTGTAAACGAGCTGTCATCTGTAAAAAAGAATAAAGTTAAATATAAAGAGCAAATTGTTGCTGATGACACTCTGGCTACACTTCCTGCTAAAACAAAATCTGCAAAAAGAAAATATAAAAACACTATATTAAATGATGAAAAAATAGTTTTTTCTGAAAATGAAGCAAATTTTAAAAGACCTGTATATACGGGGAAATTTAAAACAGAAAACGGCGTGGCTGTTATGTTAAAGCCTGTTGGCAAAATTAGCACAAAAAACAGCAAAATTGTATTGAAAAAGGGGAATAAATCTGAAAAGTATAATATGCCGTACCCGTATATAGGTGACAGGGTCGCATTTAAGGTTGTTAATGATGTAAAAAAAGACGGTCAGCTGTTAATAGCTAAAGATACTATTGTTTATGCAAAAATAGCAGAGGTTTCTCCTAGAGCTATGGGTGGTGCGCCTGCTGAAATGACAATAGAAAGTTTTGAAATGTATGATAAAAAAGGCAATCTTGTTCCTTTAGACGGACAAATAGCCAGCAGCGGTTATTCTCTGTCTTTTTGGATAGGGCTTGCAGAACTGGCAACAACTCCGTTTTTGTTCGGACTTGCTGTTCCTCTGCTTAGACTTTTACCAGGCGGCCAGGCTGTAATTTCACCGAGAAAGAATTATGTAGTATATTATTAAATCAATGTTATTTATTGACTTTTTGTAAGTAAGACTTTTAAAATTAGATATGCAGTATTAGTTGTGGAGAAATATATGAAAAAGTTTTTTTGTTTATTGGTATTGTTGATGGTTTCTGCCTCAGGCGTTTTTGCGGATGAATTAAGACTGGACAAAGAAACACAGTATCAGAAAAAGATTATGCAAATTGGTTTTAGGATACTTAATGCAAATCAGATAGACAAAAGAATGACTTTTTATTATTCAACAAATAAAGATGTAAACGCTGTAACTTACCTTTCTTCAAAACAGATAGCTGTTTATAAAGGAATATTGCCGTTTTTAGATTCTGATGATGAGTTGGCAGCAGTAATTGCTCATGAAATTTCACACGGTATTGAGGCTCATAAAGGACTCTGGCGCAGAATAGTTATGAGTTCAAACTCAAAGGCTTATGAATTCAAAGCAGATAAAAACGGTGTGGATTTAATGGTAAATGCAGGTTATAACCCTGTGGCAATGATAGTTATGCTCAATAAGATTTCAGCAGAACCGTGCTGGTTTGAGGTTTCAAGTTCTCATCCCGGTGGAATACAGCGACTTGTATCTATTTATGAATACATATATTCTAAATATCCGGAGTATCTTATAGATAATGATTACAAAAATAACTTGTATTATCAAAATTTCTTGCTTACAACTAAAGAAGACAGAAAAGAAATCAGAGAAAAATATCTGAAGAAAAACACCTTGCCTGTTAACAGCAAAAAATAAGTAGAGCAGATGTTATGGTTTTGAAAAAACAAATATTATTACTCTTTTCTGTTTTTATGGTTTTTGCTTTTTGTTCAAAAGCTTTTGCTGCAATGCCTGTTTATACTGACGAAATACCACAGGAATATATTGATCAGGTTAAAGCAAGAAAAGAAATAAATAAAAAAATAGAAAAGTATGAAAAAATTTATGATAAAGATTCGGCAGTAGCTGTGGTTTTGTACAATCCACAAAAAGTGCCGGTTGTGTTTGAATTAAAAAGTAAGGACAGGCAGGCTTTCACCGAGGTAATCAGTCCTAGAATCAATGACATTTTGGATTTTGTAGTAGCAAATGATGTCGTAAAAGATGGAAGTGTCATTATAAAGAAAGGAACTCCGGCAAAAGGTGTTGTTAGAGATGTGTTTGTAAACTTTGGCGGGTCGTTTGGTTCTCCGTCAGAGATGAAAGTTTCAGGTTTTACCACCACGGATGTTAATAACAATAGGGTGAATTTGTATGGTGATGCTACATTTAACTGTACTTGTATCTGGTCGGTATTTAATACAAATTTGAAAAAAAACACCCGTTTTACTGTATATTACAAATAAATTCTTTACATACGTGATTTAATTCTTTTTGTGGGGTAAAATTTTAGTATGAAAAGATTTATTTCCTATTTTTTGTTAATATGCTTTTTGTCTTCTTTTTCAGGTGCTGATTATGTATTTGCCGCTGTGTCACCTGTGTCAGAAGCAGCTGATGCTCAGGTAAACAGTCCTTCTGAAGAAACTTTTAAAGGAAGAGCTGAAATTAACGATAAGCTCGAGAAACAAAATAAAGAGCTTTTTACGGGAGAAATAGACCAGCTCGAAGCAAAAGATGTTATTAAAATGACGGTTTCTCAAGTGTTGAGTTCCGGATATACAGAAGAAGGCGATGAGTTTTTTGCAGAAATTACGAGTGAAGTTGAAGGTGACAAAGGTGTAATTCTTCCTTCCGGTACAATTGCCCATGGCAGTGTAAAGGAAATACAGGATTCTAAAAGACTAGGCAGAGATGCCTGGATAGAGGTTAGTTTTGATTATTTGATTACTCCTGACGGAAGAGAAATTCCGATTGAAGGAAAAATGAGTACAAAACTCAATCCTGTTGTCGGAACAAGTAAAGTAATAGCAAAAAGTGCAGGCTATACAGCAGTAGGCGGTGTAGTAGGCGGTTTTCTTGCTCTTAATATGTTTGGGCTTCCTGCTGCTGTTGCAAGCCAAGGGTACACGCTTGCCGGCGGTGCTGCAGTCGGCGGTGCTGTCGGATTGGGTATGGCACTTTACCGTAAGGGCAAAGATGTTTTAATCTCTCCCGGTGATGAAATCAGGGTGAAAATTACAAAGGGTGTAGAACTGCCTGTATTTAAAACAGAAGCTCTAAAACAAAAAGAGTTTGTCTGCGACGGTTTGAATGTAAAAATTACAAATATTGATTACGGCGAAGATCCTTTTGGTGAAAAAAATACAATAACTATTGCTATTGTTATTACAAACCTTACTGACAAATATTTTACCGGTTTTGATATTTCACTTGTGAATGATTTGAATGCGTCTTTTTATCCTTCTGTTTTTGGTGATACAACAATAATGTTTTCTAAAATTAAGCCGGGTGACAGGGTTGCAGGTCGCATTTCTTTTTCAGTTGATAACATAAAAAGAAAACACTGGCTTGTCTTTTATGACAGAATAAATCGCAAACCTGTTGCAAAACTCTCTATTGACAATGCGTATAGAGAAATTCAGGCTAAAAAGAAGAAAAATAAACGGAAAAAGAAAAATGCCTAAACAGGATTGTTGACCCCGTATCCGAACATTGCAAAATCGTATTTTACAGGGTCATTAGGGTCAAATTCTTTTAGATTCTCCATTAGTTCGACAACAGATGTATAGTCGTTTTGTTTGCGATGCAAAAGTCCCAGTTTCCTTGATATTTTTGCAACATGCACATCAAGAGGTATCATAAGCTCTGATTTTGGCATAAAGTTCCAGATTCCTAAATCAACCTCTCCGTTTCTTATCATCCATCTTAAATACATATTCAGGCGTTTGCAGGCACTTTTCTTTTTCGGGTTTGGCAAAAGATGATAAAACCCTTTTGTCACAGGGAGTGTCACCCTTGCATAAAAATAATCAACAGCAGTTTGGAGCATTCCTTCCACTGTTTTATGTTCTTGCCAGCCATAAGCGAATAAAGATTCTAGCGATTCTTTTTCTGTGTACAATGTCTTTAATATAAGCATAATTTGTACAAGGTCAATCCCTACAGAAAATCTGTAATCAAAATTATCAAGAGCGTGGTTTGATTCATCGAATGCCATGACAAATTTGTAGGGAGCGTTATTCATTATTTCAAAAAGCGTATTGAGCTTTGATATGAACACTTCTCTTTTTCCGTATGCAAAAATAGAAGCAAGGAATCCTGCAATTTCTATGTCCTTTTTGTCTTTAAATCTATGCGGAAACTGCACAGGGTCGTCTTTTATAAAATCTTTTGTTTCATAAGTTTCAACAAGTGTATCCAGATATTCTTTTGTTTTTAAATCCATCTTATTTTTCTCTTATTGCTGCAAAATAATCGTTTAAAATCTTATTGTTCTCAAGCTCCATTATACCCCCTTTGTAATTAAGTTTCGAGCCTGTGTTTTTGATAATTTCGGGCATGGTGCTTATTGCTCCGTACAAGCTGTCGTAGCTTCCGAAGTATAAGTTTTCTATTCTTGATTGGATAATGGCCCAGAGGCACATAGGACAGGGTTCAAGAGTTACATACAAGTCGCATCCTGTGAGCCGCCAGTTGGACAGCACTTTAGAGGCTTGTCTTATGCATAAAATTTCTGCGTGTGCTGTGACATCCTGTGTTTTTTCTTTTTCGTTGTGAAATGCTGCAATGATTTCGCCATTTTTAACAATTACTGCACCTACCGGCAGGTCAGTACCCGAGTTTTGTGCGATATCAATGGCTTTTTCCATAAATTTTATGTTCATATTATTTTTAATATATTACAAAATATTACAAAATCGGCAAATTTTTTTTCATTTTTGTAATATTTCGTAATAAAAAGCTTGCATTTGTATATACTAAGTGATATATTAAATATATACATCAATAACATTTTTTTTCAGGTCAGTCACGTCTATTAAACATCAAAAAACACGGCAGATAGATGCTTCTATACTGTGCTGTTTTTATGCGCAAAATTCAAAATTAATTAGGATATTAATAAATTAGGAGTAAGTGTATTATGTCAAAATCTTCAGTCTCATTCAAATCAGCTTCAACAAAACCGTCTTCCCACAATGTTATCCCTGCTTCTCAAAATTCAAACGACGACACACTAAATCTTTACATCAGAAAGATTTCTGCATTCCCTGTTTTGACACAGGAACAGGAAAAAGAAACAGCTCGTATTGCAAAAGAAGGCACAGAAACAGAATCTCTCAGTGCAAAGCAAAAATTGGTACAATCAAATTTAAAACTCGTTGTTAACATTGCCAGAAAAATGGTTCAGATTTCTCACCTGCCTATGGTAGATCTTATCCAAGAAGGAAATCTCGGGCTTATGGTAGCTATTGAAAAATTTGATTACAAACTCGGTTATCGTTTTTCAACTTACGCTGCGTGGTGGATAAAACAGGCAATTTTTAAGGCAATTTCCGAACAATCTCATTGTGTAAAAATCCCTGTGTATATTCAAGAAACGCTCTCAAAATTTTCTAAAGTAAAAGCAGAGCTTGAGCAAAAATACAATACTCAGGTTAACAATGAAGAAGTTGCAAAACAAATGAATATTTCTGCCGAAAAAATTGATACTTTTCTCGGTGCTTATACAAAATCACTTTCACTCGATTCTGCTTATGAATTAAATTCTGGCAGCGAGGTTACTCTTTCAGATATACTGGAAGACCCGAAATCTTCTGTTTATGCTGATGCAGAATATGAGAATTTGAAAAAAGATATCGAATTTGTAATCTCTAAATTGAAAGACAGAGAGCAGGCCGTTGTCAGAATGAGATTCGGGCTGGACAATCTGGGCAAAAAAACGCTGGAAGAAATCGGAAAAATTTATGGTGTAACAAAAGAATGTATAAGACAAACAGAAAACAGAGCTTTGAAAAAATTAAGAGAAATGACTGATACAAATAATCTACTCACTTGTTATATGTATTAATTTATTGACATACGAACATACAGCCGCACCCTTTATAGAGGGTGCTTTTTTTATGCATTTTGTTCACCAAAATTACGGGCAGATGCTTTCCCAGTCGATGCCGTCGTCATCGTCTTCTCCTGGTTCGGGTATGCGTTCTCCGTCTTCTAGCATAATCTGCAGCATTAGTTTTAGCTGATTTTTGTAATTTGCCAGTGCAATTTCTCTGGTCTTTGCGCAATAGGCAAAGCTCGGAAATTCTTTAATTTCTATATAATGGTATGGATTTCCGTTGAAGTCCAAATCAGTGCCTTCAACAAGTGTCCAGTCCAAATTCAGGTAATAATCAATATCTTTATCCATCCAGTGAATTCTCATTTAAAGGCTGTGAAATCATAATACCTTCACCGCCCAGTACTTCTGCTTGTTTTCCGTCAATATACAAGTATATGGGTTTTTTAGGGCTGTTTGCCAGCGCAGTTTTTATCAGCTGTTTCATTCTGCTGTACAGGCTGTCTGCACCGCCGCCATTTTGTATGTTTGAGGACACATCAATTATGATTTTGTTTTTACTTTCAACAATACCTTTTATTTGAACATTTTTGGGGATTTCTGAATATACACCGAGATTTTTTTCATAAGGTGTCGGCCCTGCAATAAGCTGGTTGAGTGCAAATTTGAGCTTTGACTGTCCTTGAGGAAGCTCTCTTTTTACTTTTTTGAATATATTTGTATCGTTTTTGTCCATGCCAAGAAAATAAACCGTAACATAAGTTTTTTCCGTCTTTTTGGTTTCTACAGGTTTTTGTGCTTTTTTCTCCGGCTGTGTTTGTTTTACCGGAGGTTCTGCAACCTGTTCTTCTGCTACAAGTTTTTTTTCAACTTTTGCATGCGGTGTATCAAAAAAGTTCACTTTGACATAAAAGAATGCCAGTGCTGCGAGTGCTAATATTACTAATTTGGACCAGAATCCCATAAAGTACCCCGTTATATTAACTAATGGACTTAATTATTATAATAGTTTTTCGGTACAATAACCAGCCCTTTTATAACAATTTTATTATTAACAAAGTCAACATCTTTGATTTTTATTGTGCTTTTTGGGTTGTTCAGAATGTCTGATTTGTAAATAAACGGATTTAGTTTGTTTATAATCGGCAAAAATGCGTTTATGTTGGCATTTGCGTGAGAGGATGATGTATGCACGTCTGTGAAAAGTATTTTTCCTTCATGCACAGCAAGACCCATATCCGTGGACACCTGTCTTGGTTCTCCCAGTGTAAGAGGTGATATAAATTTTACTTTTACAAAAAGTCTGTCATTTTTAATTTCTGCTTTCGGGTCATATACTTTGAAAATAGTAACATTGCCCATATTTACAGTCATTGAGTTTAACAATTTTTGATACTGAGGTGTAGATAGCGTCTTTTGTAGGTCTTCTGTTGTAACGTCAGCACTAAATCCCAGTAAAAAGTCTTCGTTTGTGTAGACTTCTCCATTTTTGTAGATAAAGTGGTTGTATCCGCATAATGACTCTGCGATTACGTTTGATAAATAAAATCCGTCAATATAGATAGAATCAGACTTTGCACTGATTTTTTTGAATTTTCCCTCGAGCATGCTCTTTGCCCCGAAAGGTGTGATTTCAACTTTAAAATCACCGTTCAGTGCTTTGTTCATCTGTTTTCTGACCTGTGACTCCAGTGTAGCTGCAATTATTGCATTCATACCGGTAATTTTGCTCAAAGTTGCAGCAATAGGCCCGTTTACCTTCTTTTCTACCGGACACATTGAAGATGCTGAACTAAAGTCGTCCTCAATGCTTTCTGTCACTGCAAATACCGGCATTATTGACATACATGCCAAAATTGATACGCATATTATAGATTTTATTGCTTTCATTGTATAAAAACCTTCTTTGTTATTAATTTTTGTGATTTATCATCCTTTTGCGATATTGCACAGAGATTGTTATCAAAAACCAGCAATACATATTCATTATCATCAAACTGTTTTGTTAATAGACTTTGACCGTGTATAATTTTTTGATACTCAAATTCTGTGAGTTCGTAACATTTATATGATAGAACTTCAACAGGATTAATCAAATATTTTTCAACATCTTCTCTGTCAGTAAGCATGTCCAGTGCAATTGCATTGTCTATGGTGAACAAGCCTGATTTTGTTCTCTTTAGCTCTGTCATTACAGCTCCGCAGCCCAGCTCCATACCAAGGTCGTTTATTATCGATCTTATATATGTTCCTTTGGAACATTCTATTTTTAGCAAAGCTGTCTGTTCTTCTTCTTCTTTAAATTCCAAAAGCTTTAGCTCATTTATAAACACTGTTCTTGAGGGAATATCTTCAGGAATCTGTCCCTGTCTGGCGAGTTCGTAGAGTCTTTTGCCTTTGTAATGCACTGCAGAATACACTGGCGGAATCTGCTCTATTTTTCCGCTGAATTTTTGAAGTCCTGCTTGCACCTGCTGTTGTGTTACTTTTTTGTCGGAATAGTTTTCTACGGCTCCTTCAATATCATAAGTGTCAGAAATTTTTCCAAACTGAAGTTTTGCGATATATCCTTTGTCCTCTGTCAAAAACTCTATAAGTCTGGAAGCTTTGCCTATAGCTACCGGCAAAACGCCTGTAGCCATCGGGTCCAGTGTGCCTGTATGGCCGATTTGTTTTATTTTTGAGATTTTGCGCAGTTTTGAAACAACATCATGTGATGTCATACCGCCGGGTTTATTTATATTAATGAAGCCAAACATGATGCGCCTATAATTCTATAATTCGCCTTTAGAGATTTTGTCGATTAAATCCATGACCTTTGTCCCTCTTTCAAGAGAATCGTCCGGGATAAATCTTAACTCAGGTGTGAGGCGCAGTCTGATTCTTTTTCCTACTTCGTATCTGATTTTTGAAACATTGTCTTCAAGCGCATCTATTGTTTGCTGTTTTGTTTCTTCATTTGTTGTAAAGACAGAAAAATATACTTTTGCAAAGGAGTTGTCATGCGCAAGTTCAATATCTGTTATTGATATTACGCCGGAAATACGAGGATCTTTGATATCTTTTTGAATGATATCAGCAATTTCCTTCATTAATGTTTTTCTAACACGTTCATTCCTTAAAGACATAAATTTCTCCCTTTGAACTGGAGCCTAAACCAGTGCCTGTCTTTCTACTTCTTCTGTTGTTGAAACTTCTATGATATCGCCTTCTTGGATATCATTGAACTTGGCAAATGAAACACCGCACTCAAAGCCTGTTGCAACTTCTTTAACGTCATCTTTAAAACGTTTGAGCTGGTCAATAGTGCCAGTGAAGATAGTTTCGCCGTTTCTGATAACTTTTGCTGTTTTGCCTCTGAGTATTTTACCCTCGGTAACATAGCAGCCTGCGATTCTTCCTGTTTTGCCGACATTAAATACCTGTCTGACTTCTGCTTTTCCGAGTTCAACTTCTTTGATTTCCGGCTGGAGAAGGTTGAGCATTGTTTTTTCTAAATCTTCAAGTATCTGATAGATAATATCAAATTTCTTGATGGTTACGCCTTCTCTGGCTGCAGCAACTTCTGCATTGTGGTCTTCTTTTACGGTAAAACCTAAGATAATAGCGTTACTAGCGGCTGCAAGCATAACATCAGCCTCTGATATATCACCGACACCAACGTGGATAAGTTTTATTATAATTTCGTTGGATTTAAACTGGCCGATTGCCTGTGACAGTGCTTCAGCAGAACCGTTTGTATTTGCTTTAATGATTAAGTTCAAATGCTGGAATCCGTCATCACCTTCGCCAACGACTTCATTTCTGATATGAGCAGGCAGCATTGCTTCCAGTCTGGAATTTCTTTCTTTTTCTTTTCTTTCTGCAACGATTGCTCTCATCATTTTTTCGTTTTCAACTACTTCAAACTTATCTCCTGCCTGCGGGACTTCTGTAAGTCCGAGAATTTCAACAGGAGTAGAAGGAGCAGCTTTTTTTACACGTTCGCCAGAATCAGATAGCAAGGCTCTGACTTTACCGCAAACATTGCCTACAACAACGCAGTTACCTGTTTTTAGTGTACCGTTTTGAACGAGCAGTGTAGCAACAGGGCCTTTACCTTTGTCGAGGTTTGCTTCAATAACTACGCCGCTGGCCGGTGCATCAGGGTTTGCTTTCAAATCCTGTACCTCTGCAATAAGCAGAATGTATTCGAGCAATTCATCAATACCTGTGCCTTGCAGTGCGCTGACTTTTACGCATACTGTATCACCGCCCCATTCTTCCGGTACAAGACCGTGTTCTGTCAGCTGCTGCAATATTTTGTCTGGGTTTGCGTCAGGTTTGTCGCATTTGTTTACAGCTACAATTATAGGTACTTCTGCAGCTTTGGCATGGTTGATAGCTTCTATTGTCTGAGGCATGATGCCGTCATCTGCTGCAACTACAAGAATTGCAATATCTGTAGCTTTTGCCCCTCTTGCTCTCATTTCCGTGAAAGCTTCGTGACCGGGGGTGTCTATGAATACAATTTTTTTGTTGTTCAAATATACTGTATAAGCACCGATAGACTGAGTGATGCCGCCTACCTCTGTTGATACGATTTTGTGTTTTGATGCACGTATAGAGTCGAGCAGTGTTGTTTTACCGTGGTCAACGTGACCCATGATACTGATAACAGGCGCTCTTCTTTTTAGCAATTTTGGATCTATAGAAGCGAGTTCTTTTGCTTCTTCCTCTTTTTGCATCTCTTCTTCTATGTATGCTTCTAAGTCTTCTTCCTGAACTTCAATTTCAAAATTTTCGCAAACTTTTTTTGCTGTCGGTACATCAATAACCTGATTTACTGTAGCAAGAATGCCCTGCATCATTAAGAATTTAACAATTTCTGCCGATGCTTTATTTATTTTTGTAGAAAGTTCGCCAACAGTGAGCGGCTGATTGATTACAACACTTTTTACTTCTTTAGCTTCTTCTTCAACATGGGTTCTTTTTTTATGTTTTTGGGCGTTAGCCTTTTCCAGACTGATTCTTTCTTGTTCTTCTTCTTTAGAATTGTAGATTTTTTCTTTCTTTTTAGCGCCTTTTTTCTTTGAATTTCCCTTGTTGTCATAGATTTCTTGAGGGATTATGTGTCTTTGAATAGGCTTTTTCTCGGGTCTTGCCTGTGCTTCTTTTTTGTTTTCAGTTGAAGCTGCTTCAGTCTTTTTAGTTTCCGGTTTTGTTGTTTTAACATCTTTTTTTGCAGCCGGTTTATCTGCCGATTTTGCTGCACTTTCTGCAGTTTTTTTAGGCGGCAAAACAGGTTCGATTTTGCCGAGTTTTAGTCTGGATACAGGCTCAATTTTTCCAAGTTTAACTTTTTCTGCAGGTTTTTGCTCTTCTTTCTTTTCTTCAACAGGAGCCGGAGCTTCTTCTGCTTTTTGTTTTGCTTTTTTTACAACAAAAGCCTTAGGCTTTTTAGTTTGTGCAGCTTGAGGCTCTTGTAATAATTCTTTTAGCTTTTTTGCCTGTGATTCGGAGATTACACTGGAATGTGACTTAACTTTCACGCCAAGTTTTGTGTCCAACTTTTCGATTACTTCTTTGTTGGTCAGGTTAAGTTCTTTTGCCAAATCATATACTCTTACGGTGTCTGTCATTATATGTGTATTTCTCCAATTTCAAATAAATTTTGCCTTAATATATTTGTAACACAATCTAGTTTTCAAGTACAGCCCTGATTTTTTCTTTTAAATCTTCTGCAGGTTTTGTTTTTAGTATTTTGTAAATTTTATCCTTTTTAAAGGCAGTTTCAAGGCATTTGTCATTTTTGCAAATATATGCAGAGCGGCCGAAAAATTTTGAGTCGGGCATAACCTTTATTTCTTTTTTGTTGTTTATTGTAATTTTTACAAGCTCATCTCTTGATTTTAATGAGTTGCAGGCTATGCATTTTCTTTTAATATCCTTTTCGCCCATTTTACAGCCCCGCTCTTTTTTTTAACATCCTGCAAAAATAGTTTTGCCTATGTCTTTTCTGAATTTTTTTGAATCAAATTCGATTAAGTCAACAGCTTCGTAAACATTTTGCGCAGCTTTTTCAAGAGTGGAGGCATTTGCCGTGACGACAATCGTTCTTCCTCCTTTTGTTACAAATCTGTCGTTGTTATCTTTGATTGTGTTAAAGTGTGCTGTTTCGCTGTATTCTTCAGCTTCTTCCAGCCCGTTAATCGCAGCACCGAACTTTCCTTCTTTCGGGTAATTCCCTGCAACCAGTACAACAGATGCGCTGTAGGCTGGTTTTTGTCTTATTTCCGTATAATCGTCAACAAGAGAGCCTATTACAGCTGCTTTCATAATGTCAGAAAGATTTTCATCCAGCAAATCAAGTGCGCACTGGGCATCAGGCTCTTTAAAAAACGGGTTGAACTCAAGTACATTCAATTTCCCTGCTTTGTCGATTATAATATCAACGCCCAGCAAGCCTATATACTGGTTTCCGTTTTTTGCCAGCTCATCGAGAGCCGGATAGATTACTTCTTTGAATATTCTGCTCTCCAGACTGCTGTCCAGCATATAAAACGGTGAATAAGCTCCGAGTCCTGATGTTACACTGCCGCCGTTGCCTTCAAGAATTTGTTTGTAAGGTACAACCGATGCAACAGGCATTGCATTGTAGCCGTCCGTAATCACGTAGTATGAAAATTCTTGTCCTGCGACAAAATCTTCAATAATGATTTTTTTGTTCTGGCTGTCAAAAAGGTCATCTATAGCTTGTTTTGCTGTTTTAAAATTGTGGCAAATAAATACATTTTCGCCGTGTTGATGGTTGTCTGCTTTTACGACAATTGGATATTTTGATTTTCTTGCATAATCCAGTGCCATATTTTCTCTGTCAAAAATTCCGAATTTTGGAGTAGGAATTTTTGTTTTGTACATAAATTTTTTGCTTACTGCTTTGCTTGATGCTATTCTTGCTGCTTCTGTTGTCGGTGCAAAAATCATCAGGCCTGCTTCGTTAAATTTGTCTGCTATGCCGTTGGATATAGCTTTTTCTGAACATGCTACGGTTAAGTCTATGTCGTTGGATTTTGCAAATTCCAAAATACCGTCTATATCGTCAGCTTTTATATCAATACAGTTTGCAAATTCTGCAATAGCATCATTGCCCGGAGCTACAAATACCAGCTCTGTGTTTTCATATTGGGATACAAGTTTAGCAATGGTGTATTCTTTTGCTCCTGAGCCTATTATTAATATTTTCATAACATCCTCTTTTTTCTGATAATTAATTATACTACATAAACCCTCTATAAATACAGTTTTGTGTAATTCTATAAAAAAGAAACGCCTGCATTGCAAGCGTTTCTTTGTATATTGATTAGGTTTTTGATTAGATTTTATTCTTAGCAGCAAGCACCGAGGATACCTGCAATACCGCCGACAACAGCACCTACTATTGCACCCGGAAGACCTGCACCGACTACTGCACCGATTGCTGCGCCTGTACCCATTGCAGCAGTTACACCGCCGATTTTTCCTACCACTTTTTTAGCTTTTTCGCCTTTTGGAGCTTCGGAACCTTCCATTTTTGCTATGATTTCTTCTTTAGAATATGTTTGACCGTTGCCAAAAGTTATTGTATTCCAGAAAGCATTTGATACTGCGCCGTCGCAATTTTCCTGAATCATTGCTTTCAAATCCTGACCTGTAACAGCGTGGAATTGTTCTTTTGCACAATTTCTCAATGTCATTTCGAGTCTTGCAGGATCATCTTTAAATTCTTCCTGAAGTCTTGTGTACAGAGGAGAATGTCTTAATGTTTCAACAATTCTTTCAAACTGGTGGATAATTTGATCTGATTGACCTTCAATAATTACAGTTTGTAATGAGTTGCAGGCTTCTCTGATAGAACCGGTCAGTCCGTCAGCGGCTGATGCATAGTTTTTAGCACTTTTGCCTTCTTGATAGTATTGTTCTCTGGCTACATTTCTAAGGTCATAATCATAGGCTAGACGATCTTTGTAATCCATGTTCATATATTTGAGGTATTGTTGTGACATCATAGCAAGAGGATTCATCCCCATACCATACATCCCGTACATACCGTATGAACCGCCCATACCGCCAGGGATACCAAAACCCATATTTACATTGATAGGCAAGTCATAAACAGGAGCTGTACCCAGTCCAAAATCTCTGTAAAATTCTGCATTCAGTTGGTCAAGACCTGCGCCCGTCGGGTTTGCTATTACCTGATACGGGTTTGGATAACCGTAGAATCCTGATATTCCGTTCATAACTAACCTCCAAATTTTACTCTTGCGAGTATATAACCTTATTAATCTAACCTTATATATATAAAAACAATTTGCTTTGGAAAATTGCTCTGTATAAAAATTTTTCTTAACATTTGTTAACAATAATGCTCTGTTAAAATGAAATCGCTTTTAAATGCTAAAATATATAAGGGAGAATGGAATGCTAGTACAGGGTAGTGCCGTATCAAACAGAACTGAGTTTCTTATAAATAAATATATTGAGCTTTTACAAAACGGTGTAGAGGCCGAAAAAATCCTTGTCCTGACATCAAATTCTTTTAAAAAGAGCAAATTTGTTGAGGCTGTGAAATCCTCTTGCGTAAAACATTTTGAAAATCCGAGAATTCATACCTTTTTCGGGCTTGCTTACAATGCTGTTATAGACAACTGGCCTGTGCTGGAAAACAAAATTAATACGGGAAGTCCGGTTATTACCCCTAATTTGACAGGTTTGGAAATATCTCAGTATTTTTTTAAAAAAGCAATAAAAGATGTGGGGTTTAAAGATTACAATTCAAAGATTAATCTTATTCACCAGCTTCTCAGAAGGTATTCTCTGATTGTTAACAATGCTCTGTCCGACAAAGAGGTCAAGCATCGCTCTTTTATACTCGGAGAAGCTTTTGCCAATGATGCTGCGTCTGGTATAGAGCTGTATAAAAAAAATACGCTCGAGTACAGGGCTTTTGATTACATAAGACAGCTCAGCCTGTTTGAATATATTTATAAAAATACCGGCTATTTTAAAAATGTAGACTATCTGATAGCAGATGATTCCGATGAAATGACTCCTCTGGAAATAGATTTTCTTGAATGGTTAAAGCCGTCTTTAACGGACTTTTTTGTCGGATATGACTGTTATGGCTCCAGCAGAATAGGCTTTTTAAACACTGATACGGAAACAGTTAGCCGTATTGAGGGTATTTTTTCTTCTTCCGTATTAAATCTCGATGATATCAAAGAGTATTCTCCTGTTGTGAAGTATTCTTCTTTTACAAGAAGGTTGGAGATGCTGTTTTCAGCTTTTGAAAAAATATGTGCGCTTATAAAAAGCGGGGTAAAACCTTCTGAAATTGCCATAGTTACACCTTGTATTGATGAATCTTTGAAGTTCGCTGCAGAGGAGCTTTTTGGCAGTAAAAATATTGGTTATCAGTTTTTTTCCGGCAGCCAAAAGTTGTGCGAAACTCCTGTTGTAAAAAATGCAATCACTCTGTTAAAACTGGTTTTCGGCGAAAATCCTGATGTTTATACATTCCGCTCTTTGTTAAATAAAATGCTGAAAATTCCTGTCAGATACTGTTTGCCTCTTGTTGAAAAATATCAAAACAACGGGTGCATTTCTTCTGAATGTAATCTGGGGGTAGAGGTTTATGATGAAGCGGTTAAGAAATTTTTAAATGTTATTGAAAAGATAAAAGCGGACGGATTGGCACTTTCTGACAGGCTTTATTTAATATATGAAAATCTTGTGGATTTAAAGGCTTTTTCTGACGGTCAAATTGACTCATTTAATTTCTTTTTAAAACAGGTTCAGGACTTTGAGTCTGTTTTTGAAAAACTGAAAACAGACAGGAATTTTCAAAAATCAGTACTTGTGCAGCTGGAAAACTCTATAATATCCGAGAACCCTTCTTCTGCTCCCGAGGTGAAGGAAAATTGTATAGTCTTTGCTACCTGTCAAAAATTAATAGACTTTTCTCTGAAAACAAAATACCAGTTCTGGCTGGATGTGACTTCTTCGGAATGGGTAAAGGAAGATTACGGTACACTTTACAATGCATGGGCTTTTCAGCGTTCTTGGAAAAAAGATGCGTTTACTTATGAGGACAATCTTTTTCTTTCTGCTTTAAAGACAAAAAAACAGCTGAGGAAGTTATCTCTGCTGTGCGGTGAAACTATTTATGCTTATGACAGTCTTTTTGATATAGAAGGCAATGAAAATTTTGGCGGTATTGCTGATTTTTTACAGACAGGTACGGCTCAAACAGAAAACAAAATAGAGTTTAATTTTACTCCGAGAGAAGACCAGAAACCAGTATTGGATTACAAATCAGGCAATATGGCGGTATCAGCAGTTCCCGGGGCCGGAAAAACTACTATACTGCTCGCTTTGATTATAAAACTCTTGCAAAGAGGCGTAAAAAGTGAAAATATCTTTGTTTTAACATATATGGATTCTGCAGCCAGAAACTTTAAAGAAAGAATAAAACAGGCATGTCCTTCACTGGAAAAATTGCCGAATATATCTACAATACACGGTCTTGCGCTAAGGATATTAAAGGAAAACTCAAATTATGTAAAAGCAGGTCTTGAGGCAGATTTTGAGGTGTGCGACGACAATTTAAGGCAAAAAATAATAAGAGAAGTTATGGCCCAGAATTTTATTGAGCAAGACGAGTTTGATAAATACGAAAAGGCTCTTTCTTCTTTTAAACTTTCTTATGTTTCAAAGATACCTTACGTAAAGGACAAAGAGCTGCAAAAGTTTTTGAAGCTGTATTTTTCATATAATGTTTATCTGAAAAACAGAAACCTGATAGATTATGACGATATGCTGTGTCTTTGTGTAAAGCTTCTTGAAGAAAATAAAGACATTGCATCGTTTTACCAAAACCTGTGCGAGTATGTAATAGAGGACGAGGCGCAGGATTCTTCTGTTATTCAGCAAAAATTGCTGGAAATTTTAAGCGCAAAACATAAGAATTTGATAAGATGCGGGGACATAAATCAGGCTATTACTACTACATTTACAAATGCTGATATTGATGGTTTTAGAAACTATGTTCTGCATTCTCAAAACGTTACTATGGATTGTTCTCAAAGGTGTTCAAAAAACGTTTATGAGCTTGCAAATAGTCTTGTTGATTATGCAAAAGAGTCACCTGTGTTGAAAGATGCATTTTTTGACATAAAAATGCGTGCTGTGGACGGAAAAAATCCTGTTGTTGATAACGGTGTAGAATCGGATTTGTTTGAGGATTATAAAGAAGAAAGAGCGTACCTGTTAGAAACAATAAGAAATATCTTCAGGCATGAAAAAAATGCATCTGTTGCTATTCTCGTGAGGAACAATTATCAGATAGAAGACTACTCTTCTTTTCTTGCGGATTACGGGTATGAGGTCATTACAAAAAGTGATTGTCTGATAATGCAGCCTGTATTTGCGCTTATTTTTGCTTTGTTAAAGTTTTGTGCGCATCCGTGGCAAAATGAAAATGTCTTGAATTTGGCACTGGTTTTGAAGGAACAAAAACTTGTAAACTTTACGCAAAATGACATAGACTACCTGAAAGAATTAAAATCACCCTTTATTCTGCAGCAGGAGGATTGTTTGCCTGATGGTGCTTTGAGTGGATTTTTGTGGGATTTGAATTACTGGCTGGAATCTTCTGACCTCAGTGTTGATGAGCAGGCTTTGAAGGCTGGAATGTATTATTATACTTCCGAAATTGAAAAATCTAATATATTTATTATTGCTCTTTTGTTAAAGAGATTCTATTCTCAGTATAAAAATATGGATTTGTTTCTTGAACGTTTGCAGGAGCTGGCTTTGAGGCCTGTTTTGAACAAGTTTAAGTTTTTTGCCGAAGAAACAATGTCTTCTTCTCAAACACAGAGAAAAGGTGTTATTCAGGTTATGACCTATCACAAGTCAAAGGGCGATGAGTTTGATTATGTTTTTATCCCGCAGTTGAGCGAAGAATTTTTGCCTGTTGATATAAAAAATATTAAAATTAAATCAAAAGAACGGTTTATTGAAGCGGTAAAAGCTATAAACTGTAAATACAGTAAAAAGGATGAACACAGCTTGTGCCTTATGACAGCTCAAGAAAATCTGCGTTTGTTTTATGTGGCTGTAACACGTGCAAAAAAGAAATTGTTTATTTCTTGCGCAAAAAAATATAAGAAATTTTCCAAATTAAAGACAACAGAACCGTCAAAATTGTTTGATTACCTGTTGTCGACCGGAGAAAGCGTAGCTGACAATGGAACAAAATAAAGATACACAGACCTATACACTCGCAAAACTGCAGATGTTTGATGAATGTCCGCAAAAATACAAGTTTTGTTATATAGACAAAGTTCACATAGTTGAACCTATTACTAAAACAAAAACTGGTAATAATATCCATAATATTATCAATTATTATCTGAAGGGCATGGATGTCACAAAATTGATAGAGGCTCTGAGTCCTAATGAAAAGAGATTGTGGTTTAATTTTAAGAACAGCGATATAAAAAACTACAAATACATCGCAAGCGAGTATGCTTTTAACCTCAAACTTGATGAATACTGGATGACAGGCCGTATAGATGCTCTTTTTGAGTATGACGGTGACTATATAATAATTGACTGGAAAACAGGTTCTACGTTTACCCCTGACAATGTAAAGTTTCAGACAGGTTTTTATCTTTTATGCATATATGAGATTTTAAAAATAAAGAAACTGATAAAACATCCTGAGCAGCTTTCTTTGCATTATTATGACCTTGCTGCAGACAGTGTAGTCAAAATCAGACTGGATGAAGATACTTATCTGCAGTATAAGACCCAGTTCCTTTCTATTATTAATAAAATAAATGAAACTAAAAACTTTTTCTGTCATAAAACGGAAAAATGTAGATTCTGTAAATATTACAGAGCATGTCCGTTTTTTTAAACAAAAATAAAAGCACAAAAGTCCCCAAAGCGGCAAAATAGCAAATAAAAAATATGCAAATAAAAAAGAGCCTTTTTTTAAGGCTCTTTAAAAAATTCTCTATTTATATTAATCCAAATAGAACGCAGTAATTACTTTGTGTGATTCTTCCGCATATTCAATAGCTTTGTGCAGCGTATTGGATGTATGAGAGAGGAAGCAAATCAACTGTTGACAATCGTCAATAATTTCTCTGTTGCAGATTCTGCTGGCATCAGCCAGTGTCATCATTGCTCTGTCAGCATGTTCGATTATGTTAGGAACACCGATGAGCTGATCCTGTACATCAGAAGGCTGCTGGCCTATAGTCTGCGGCAAAATAACCTTAAGTTTTTCAGGGTTTGCTTTCATTGCACCTCTGATTGTTGCAGCGTTAGTCCCTGAAGAGCCGCCTGATGTAATTATTGTATTGCCTTGCATAACAAGTGCGTATGATAATGTTTCAATAATCTGCTGGTGCGTAATCGGTAAATTACGGCTGCCGATTATTGCAATACGTTTTTCAGATTGCTGGATTGTTGCCAGCTCCATTGCCAGCTGGTCAACTGTATTTGCGTCATCTTCTGACACTTTGTCTAAATCATCAATCGGAACCATTATTGAGGATTGTTCCTGTGATTCCTGATTTTCTTTGTTTTCTTCTGACATCGATTTTTCCTAATTTGAATAAAAACTTTTTTTTGATTATCATAATAATAACATAAATTGACAAAAATGAAAGTATTTTATTAATTACACTTGCAAACATTTCGGACAGAATCAGGAATTTGGGGAATTGGAAGAACTTTTATCATCTTTAAATGAACAGCAAAGACAGGCAGTTGTTGAAAAAGAAGGCACCTTGCTCGTATTGGCAGGCGCAGGCAGCGGCAAAACAAAGGTTTTGACAACACGTATCGTAAACCTTGTAAAATCAGGGATAAATCCTTATAAGATACTTGCCGTTACTTTTACTAACAAGGCTGCAAAAGAAATGCGGGAACGTCTTTCAAAAATGGTAGGCGAAGATGTTGTAAAAAAAATGTGGGTAGGCACCTTCCACAATATTTGCGGCAGAATTCTGCGTTTTGATATAGAAAATTATAAAAGCCCTGACGGAAAAAAATGGGATAACAACTATGTTATTTATGATGAGGCTGATTCCAATGCAATAATTAAAAACGCAATAAAAAAACTTAATCTTGATGAAAAGACCTATGCTCCGAAACTTGTTAAAGCTGCTATAAGCAATGCAAAAAGCAAAATGCAAGACGCTTATACCTTTTCTACCAGAGCAAGAGATTACAGAACCCAAAAAATTTCTGAAATATATGAAGAATATGAAAAGCAGCTTCTTGCAAACAATGCAATAGACTTTGATGATATGCTGCTTTTAACAGTGAATTTGCTCTCTACAAATGAAGAAGTCAGAAACAAATACCATGAACGCTTCTCTCATATACTCGTAGACGAGTTCCAAGACACAAACATAAGCCAGTATATGTTAATAAAACACCTGTATTCCAACGGCAAGGCAGAAACTGACTTAAAAGGCAGAAGTCTTTGCGTTGTGGGCGATGTTGACCAGTCAATTTACAGCTGGAGAGGTGCTGATTACAAGATAATATTGAATTTTCAGGCTGATTACAGAAATTCAAAACTTATTAAACTTGAGCAAAACTATCGTTCTGTCGGGACTATTCTTGATGCGGCCAATGCTATCATTGTTAACAATACTGAGCGTGTGAGCAAAAATCTATACTCCACAAAAGGTCAGGGCGACAAAATTGATATCTATGAGTCGCAGGATGAGTCCGGTGAGGCCTACTATATAGCAAATAAGATAAAAAATAATTACTTGTCCTCCCTTAATGATTGTGCTGTTTTATACAGAACTAACTCCCAGTCACGTGCTATAGAAGAAGCTCTCATCTCACAGGGCATTTCTTATCGAATGGTTGGCGGGTTAAAGTTCTATGACCGTAAAGAAGTAAAGGACATCATTGCTTATTTAAAACTTCTGTACAACAGGCATGATTCCCAGAGTTTGAAAAGAATTATAAATGTGCCAAAACGTTCTATCGGCGACACAACTGTGAAGAAGATGCAAGAAATTGCAACAGGTATGGATTATTCTCTATATGACGTTATACAAAATATTGAGGAATATGACGATTTTTCTTCCGGCGTAAAAACAAAACTGAGAGCATTTTCTGATTTGCTTGATAAATTGGATAAAAACAAAACCTCTTTGAATCTGCCGGAGTTTATTGCTTTTGTTATAGAAGAAACCGGATATCTTGCAGAATTAAAACAGGAGGATACGGAAGAATCTCACGCCCGTATAGAAAACTTGCAGGAGCTTGTGAACGTGGCAAGGGACTTTGTTCCTGATGCAGAAGACAATATTCTTGGCGAATTTCTTGCTCAGGTTGCACTGGTTAGTGATTTGGACGAAACACCTGATACGGACAACGCTGTGACACTGATGACCCTGCATGCTGCAAAAGGTTTGGAATTTGATACAGTATTTCTTGCTGGTCTGGAAGAAGGTATCTTCCCGCACAGCCGTTCTTTGAACAATAAATCCGAAATGGAAGAAGAACGCAGGTTAATGTATGTAGGTGTAACAAGAGCAAAGCAAAAACTTTATATCACATACGCAAAAAGACGACAAATGTGGGGCGAAACAAGGTACTATACCCCGAGCAGATTTTTGGCAGAAATTCCTGAAAATCTGACAAACGCTACTTCTGCCGATGACAGTGTTTCTTCATACGAGAGCAGAAGCACATTTAAACAGGCTGTTAACAAAATTAAAGCCGACAAATCTGGCTATGTCGAAAAGTCTACTTCTTTTGGAAAAGGGTTTGTTGCACCTATTCCTTCTCAAAATACGCAGAATATAAGCAAAGTAGTTAAACCAAAACCGACAAAACAGTTTGTTCCGAGCGAACCGCCAAAAAGGCCTGTGTTTGTAAAGAAAGAGGCTTTTGTTGTAAAAAATAAAGAAAATATGGCTCGTGATGAGGAAAAAGTCAAAAAATTGCTCGAGGATAATCCTATAAAAAGAATGCTCGAAGAGAAGAAAGCAAAAGAAGCTGCTATTACAGCGGCAAATTCTACAGAATCTGTTTCTTCATCTTATGCAATAGGAGATAGAGTGTTCCATGAAAAATTCGGGATAGGTCATATTTCCGAAATAAAAAATATCGGCTCTTCTTCTATGTATATAATTGATTTTGGAAAACAGGGTAAAAAAGCTGTTGATTCGCTATACGCAAATTTGAAAAAGTTTTAAAAAAAGCTCCTTTGTTGATAAGGAGCTTTTTTTATATCTTTAAGAGAAGAAATGTCCTCTTTTGGAATCAAGTGTGATTTTATCAAAAGAATAAAGCCTCGCCGGTCTTTTGGAACCTGATTTTGTGTATTCATCCAGTTCTTTTAAGATTGCAAGTGATAGAAATTTCTTTCTGAAGTTTCTTTTATCCAGCTTTTTCATCAAAATCATTTCGTAAGCTTTTTGCAGCTCTGTCAGCGTGAATTTTTGCGGAAGCAGCTGGAAAGCAATCGGACAGAACTCGAGTCTTTCTCTTGTTCTTTTTAATGAGTATTCAATAATTTCTTTGTGGTCAAAAGCCAGAGCCGGAAGATTGTTTACCGGATGCCATTTTACCTCTGTGATTTCGGTATTCGGTTCAAATGACAACACAATGTCATCAGAGCGGATAAGTGCAAAATACGCACATGTAATTACACGTGAATTAGGGTGACGAAGCGGGTCGCCAAATGTGTACAACTGCTCAAGATAGATGTTTTGTACGTTAGTTTTTTCTTTCAATATTCTTAAAGCAGCGTCATCAAGTGTTTCTGATATACGAACATAACCACCGGGCAATGCCCATTTGCTTTTAAAAGGTTCATGCGCACGTTTAACGAGCAGTACCTTTAGCTGGTTATCTTGTATTGTAAAAATAACTACGTCGGTAGTGACTTCATGAGTTTTTGTCTCTTTAAACATACGTCCTCGGCTTGTTTCCAACTATTTTATATTTTAAAACAAACAAAAAGCATTTTGTATTTTTTTATAAAACTTTACAAAATGCTTTTTTGTTTATAGGTTATTCTCTTTAAATTGCACCGGAAAGTGTGACTATAGGTAAATTTTCAAGTGCATTTGCGTTTGATTTCAAGACATTGTTGTCTTTATCAATTGTGAGCGATTTTTCAGCCTGTGAAGTTGTGCCTTTGCCCTGATATTTAGTTATTGCAGGGTCGGGATTAGCTTTTTGCGCATAGTATTCTGTCATAATCCCTCTGACAAAACGTTTTGTTTCTGCAAAAGGCGGCATTCCTTTGTATTTTGCAACATTGCCAGGGCCTGCATTGTATGCTGCCAGAGCGAGTTCCATAGAACCGAATTTCTGGTACATCATTTTGTAATACATTAGTCCGCCACGAATGTTGTCGCTCAGGTAATAAGGGTTGTAACCCATTCTTTTTGCTGTAGACGGCATCAATTGAAATACGCCTACTGCTCCAAAGGAGCTTCTTTTTTCATGTACGAAACCTGACTCCATTTTTGCAATACTCAAACCAAGAGCCGGATCAATGCCCATTTCCAAAGAGTGTTTTACAATGTAATCTTTGACTGTGGCTTTTGATGTAGCTGCGTTTGTTTGGTTAGGATTTGTTAAAAGGCAAAAAATGAGTAGTAAGGTTAGTGTTAGTAACTTTCTAATCAAATGATAATCCTCTGTTTTGTAACTTGAAGCGGGATGAATAAAATAAAAGCAGGGCTTTTAAAATTCATAATCCCGTGAACTAATTTTTTCTCTGATTGCTTTGACTTTCACAACGATTAAAAATTGAGTTCTAGTTTATATTACTTCATAAAGATAAAAAGTCAAGTCCATAGACAGTTTCCACCTCCTGATGCTTTGTTTTATAGTGCTTTTGCGTGTTTTTTGCTAACGGTTTTATTTTGTTACAAGCACAATTTTTTTTAATTGCATGACTGTTGGTTCGTTTGTGTTAATATATTTAGGGGGAAGATTTAAATGCCAAGAAAAAAATGTATTGAAATTGTACTGGATGTTGAAACAACCGGTCTGGATTATAAAAAAGAACGTATTATAGAATTTGCAGCTGTGAGGCTGGAAAATGGTGTAATAAAAGATAAGTACGAAACTCTTATCAATCCTCAGCAGCATATCAGAAAATCTAGCATGGCTGTTCACGGTATTACGGAAGAAATGGTCGCAGACCAGCCCACAGAAGCTGAAGTTATGCCAAAAATTCTTGAATTTATCGGCAATTATCCTATAGTTGCTCACAATGCCATATTTGATTACAATTTTATCAACGAGGCCTCAAAACGCCTGTATGGCAAACCAATTGAAAATCAGAGAATCGATTCTCAGTTCTTGTTTAAAGAAGTTTATCCTGAGTTTGAATCTCATGGCCTTGAAAATTTGATGAACAAATTCGGGGTGGAATTTGATACACGCCACAGAGCAATGGCTGACACTATAGGTCTTGCACAGGCTTATCCGAAGCTCAAAAAATTGTATGAAAAGAAATATGACTGGCAAATGAAGCAAATTGACAATATCGAATATCTTTTCGAGAGATTTTTGCGTATTCAACAGGCTGTTCAAACAATGCAATCTGAAATTCAGGATTTGAAATCAATATTTAAATTATATTTTGATGAAGGCGGAAAACCTGTCACTGCTACAACGGGAGAAACTCTTGTATACCAGTCAAAACAATCTTATTCTTATGATTTTGTCCAAATCAAGGATATTCTAGACGAGATAGGTGCTTTGCCAAAGGCTGTAAAATTGAATAACGGTTTTGTTGACAGGCTCGTGAACGGTCATAGCCTTGATGAAGAAACAAGAGAAAAAATCAAAGCGGCACGTTATGACTTTTCGGAAACAAGAAATATTCAGGTTGTAAAACCGGATAAATCACATTGTGTTGAATCAAAATAAAAAAGCCTGAACATTTGTTCAGGTTTTTGTTTTTTAAGTCTAGTTGCCGATTCCTCTATAGTTCTCTTTTTATAATTTAGTGGTCAGAATTTTTTGTTAATTAAGCAATGAAGTTTGTACCGAATCTTGTTGCGCCTAAGAATACGCATTCTTCGAGCATTGAATCAAGGCTTCTGTAGATTTTTCTTGCCGGTTTTTTTTCTGCTTCTTCAATACCTGCTTTTGTTTCGTTGTATTGTGCTGCGATTGCTAATGTATAGTTTGCGAATGGATTTGTTGCGTTAATCATTTTCTCTGACCTCTTGTGTTTCTCTCTTACATATATATAAAGTATAAAAGTATATAAAAATTGCTAAAATAGTATATACTTTGCTTAATATTTCTTAATATTTATGTTTTTATTTGTTTATTAGCAAAATTTTTTATTTTTTGTTTTCGTATTATTATAAAATTAAGGAGTGAATTGATGAATATTTCTAAAATATCTACACCTGTTTTAGCAAATAATAATAGTACATATGTTAATTTGGCAAATAAAAGACCTAGTTCATCAACTCAGACAAGTAAAACTAACAAGCAAAATCAAATACCAAAAGCTAATATTATTGTTGTAGCTATGGCACTTTCGGTTATTGCTGTTTTTTCATTTTTGAGAATAAAAGCTTTGCGTGGCGCAAAAAGAGCGAAAAAAATTATTGAAGATACTGTTGTGCATAATAAACCAAACAATGCTGAAACCGTTGTTAATATGGAAAAGCAAAATCCCGTTGAAAAGGTTGCTGAAATCAAACGTGAAAAAGTTTCAAATGATATTAAAAAAGATGATGAACTTTTAAAAATGTCAAATAAGGATGTTGAAAATAGAAAAAAAGCCGAATTAGAAAAAGAGAAAAAAAAGAAAGAAAAACTTGACGGCATTCTGGATGATATAGAGGATGGTACAATATTAATTCATGAAGAAAATATTTTAAAAAAGAAGAATATACAGATTGAAGACGATTGTGACCCTTATAGCTCTTTATCCGGCATGTTTAAAAAAGATAATAATTTTAATATTCACCATTCAAGTGATGATATTGCAGATGACATAGCTGACAATATTGACACTGATATCGACGTCGATGTTGATGACTTTGATTTCTTTTAATATATTAAAATGTTAAAAGATTGTTCTCAAAATTCATTGCACAAATATTGTTTGAATTATCCCAGTATATCTGTGCATTTGGCTTTGTAATATGATTTATGTTTAAAGAGGCCATTGATACTGCTGTTCTCAAATCCAGCAATCCGTTTTCTACGATATTTTTTATAATATCGCTTACAAAATTTGTACTTCCTGCGATTGTTCCGTTTTTGTCTACAGCTTTGCCGTTTTTTAAGAATACACTTTTTCCGCAGAAAAGCATTTCTTCTTTATCACTGTGAGTAATTGGCAGTGCATCACTAATTAAGATAATTTTGTTTAATGGTTTTGTTCTAAACGTAATTTTTAAAACCTCTTGCTGAACATGTACACCGTCTGCAATAAGCTCAACATAAATATTATCGTCACTCAGTGCTTTTACAGCTGTTGAAGGATTTCTGTGGGAAAATTCACCCATTGCGTTGTACAAATGTGTAACCTGCTGAACGTGTGACAAATCAGTACACATACAATGTCCGGCAGAAACTCTTACACCTTTTTCTTTCAGATATTTACACAACAAAAAGTCTTTATCCAGCTCCGGTGCGAGCGTGACTATTTTTATCGCATCATCTTCGATTTTGCTGTAGTTTTCTATACTCGGGCAAAGCAGCTGCGACTCGTCGTGTATGCCTTTCTTCTGAGGATTTAGAAAACAAGCCTCAAGATGTATTCCTGCGATTTTTGCCATAGGCTCAACAGACTGTTCCTGCAGGCTCATTGCCAGTTTTATTTGTTCAATTTGTTTTTTCAAATTGTCTGGTGTGTCTGTCGCAAGAGTCGGGAAAAATGCACAAATACCGTATTTAAGGATTTTTTTTGAAAATTCTATAACATCTTCAGCCGTACAAAGAGAGAAATCTATACCGAAGCCCCCGTGGATGTGTTGTTCAACGAGAGCATCGGTTTCGATTAAATTATCAACTGATTGTGTTTGTTCGTTGTACATTATTATATTTTGTTGAATTATTTATATAATATTATATAAGTTTTTCTAATTCTTTCAAGAGTTTTTCGTGTTTTTTAGCAAATTTTGAACCTCTTGCTTCGATAGCCATTTTTAGAATTAACGGCAGATTCAAAGCCAGTCCGTTGTTGTTTATGCTGTTAAAGTAGAACTCTTCAAAGTTGTCAGGCAGTCTTAATGACCAGTTCTTATCTCCGGAAGTACCAGGTGTGTTGTATGTATCTTTAATACCGAAGAAGTCTGTAAAGAATACCTGAATATTTTCAGCTTTAGAGGCAAAAATTTCTGCAAGTTTTACATTCATCAGAGCTTTTGCATCTGTTGTCAGTTTTACTATCAAATCATCTCTTTGTTTGCCTTGCAGTTCAGAGTACATATCATCTACAAGGTTTACAACATTGAGATAACCTTCGTGAGTGTTTATCATAGAATCAGCCCACATAGACACAGGCTGGTTGTCGTGTGTGCCTACCATAGCCCAGCTTCTCGGTACTATATTGCAGCATCTGTACGGGTGTTCAGGGTCTTCGTGTTTTACAAATTGAGTAAGACGCATACCTTGAAGATCATATTCTTTCATAACAGATTCTACAGGGAATGTTAGGGTGCCAAGGTCTTCACAAACAATGGCATCTTTGTTCAATCCTTCTTCTTTTGCTGCTGCAATAACGATTTTTTCTATCATTCCACCGTATTTTTTGATTTGTTCTTTTGTGAGTGATTTTACTCTTTTTTCTTTGTCGTTTCCGAGTTCGAGATTCAAATCATCCATTGTTGCAATAGCATACTGTGCCAATTCTGAATGTTCGGGAGAAGAATACAATCTGCCTGCACCGTCTTTTGGCATTGGTGATTTGCCTGCTTTGTAAACCCACGGGTCAATAAGACCTACAATGTGGTCAATTCTTACCCCGCCAGGGTTTTCTTTGAACATTTTTTTGTATAATTTTTTGAGCAGTTCACCGGCTTCGCCAAGGGAACCGTCTTCGTTGAACATTTTTTTAGGGTCAACTACAGGGAAGCCCCATGCCTGACCGCTTTTTGAAAAATAATCCGGCGGACAACCAAGAAGCCATCCTTCTAAGAACAGTGACTGGTAAGCCCAGCTGTCCCTGTCGGAAAATGCTACCTGTCTGTCTGCAATCAATTTAAGGTCGTGTTTAAGTGCATATTTTTTAGTTTCTGCATTTTGTTTTGCAGCAACAAACTGGCAGAAAGCATAGTAATTAATTTCATCAGCATATTTTAGTCTGATTTCTTTTTCTCTTAAGAAAGATGCTTTCTTTTCTTCTTCAGTTTTTGGATTAAAAAGGTTTCTGTCTGTTTTGTTATCCCACAAAGGCCAGTAGTCGTTGTTGTTTTCAATTGTTAATGCTTCATACAAAGCATCTTTAGACAACCAGGAATCATTTTCTGTTTTGAATTTTTCAAACTCTTTGTTGAGTTTTTTGTTGTCCCATTGTTTAAAGTTTACATAAGCTTCTTTCAAAGCTTCGTCCTGCGCATTGTAAATATATGAATATGCAGTGCGGTTTTTGTCTTTGTTAGGGTTTTCATTGCAAATTTTGTCGAAGGTTTGTTCAGATAAAATATTTCCCCATTCTTTTGTAGTTAATTGTTCGAGGTCTATTAACAGCGGGTTTATAGAAAAGATTGTGCCTGTATATGGAGAAGAATCGCAGGCTTTTGTCTTGCCCTGAGGTCCCAATTGAATTGCATTGAACAATCCTGAACTAAATTCCATAAGGCTTTTTCCGCCGGCAGAATTCTGTGTACCGAAACCTGTATTCTTTCCGCATACAGAAGGAAAACTGTTGCCGTGAACAATCAGCGCAAAATTCTTTTTGCCGAGTTCTTTTAATGCTTTGTGGCACACTTTTTTGATTTTTTTAAAGTCTTTTGTTTCTGCTTTTGTTTCGCAACAAATCATGAATTACACCCCTTCTTAACTACTAAAATTTTATCCAAACTTATCCTACCATTTAGTATATTATTTTTATATAGTCAAGGTGCATAATTTATAACTGTTTTTACATTTCTTTACCAAATTTAAATAAAGAATTTATAAAATTTCTTGCCAAACACCGCAAAAATGACCATAATAAAAGAATTAAAAAATTAAATGTGTCACGGCCGAAAAGGAGAGTTAAGATGACCACAGAATATGTTTATTTAAACGGTGAATTTGTAGATGCAAAAACAGCCTCAATCCCTGTCAGAAACCATGCATTTTTGTACGGCACTTCTGTATTTGAAGGCATCAGAGCATATTACAACAAAGAAGAAGATCAGCTTTATGCTTTTAGAATGAAAGAACATTTTGAAAGATTGATTCACAGCTGCAAAATTATGCATATGGATCCAAAATTTACTGTTGAAGAATATTGTGGTCTTACAAAAGAACTGTTAAAAAAGAACGGATACAGAACAGATGCTTACATAAGACCTCAGGTTTATAAAAACGCATTGAAAATCGGCCCCGGGTTGATTGACAATCCTGATGCTGTTTTGATTTTTTCTTTTGCAATGGGTGAATATATTGATTTGTCTAAAGGTTTGAGCGTTTGTGTTTCCAACTGGAGAAGAAATGATGACAATGCGATTCCGCCGCGTGCAAAAGTTTCAGGTTCTTATGCAAATACTGCATTGATTATTACGGATGCCAGACTGGCAGGTTTTGATGATGCAATTGTTCTTGATCAGGCAGGCAAAGTTACTGAAGGCTCTGCAATGAATTTGTTTATTGTTGAAGGGGATACTCTTGTTACTACACAGACTACGGATAATATTCTTGTAGGCGTAACAAGAAATACTATCCTTGAACTGGGCAAGAATGTACTTGGCTTGAAGGTTTGTGAAAGAGAAATTTCAAGAACAGAACTTTATGTTGCTGATGAGGCCTTCTATTGCGGTACAGGCGCACAGGTTAGCCCGATTACTTCAATAGATAACAGACCTGTGGGAACAGGTGTTGTCGGAGAACACACAAAAGAACTCCAAAAATTGTACTTTGATGTTGTCAAAGGCAAAGTAGAAAAATACAAAAAATGGTGTACACCAATATACGACTAACCAGTATACAATAAATAATTATGATTAAATTTCTCGGACAGTGTGTCCAAAATTTTGCAAGAACAATAAAATATATCTTTGACGGGCGTACAAAATTCTGCTCTGTTATTACTCAGGCTGCAATGATTAGCTATGATTCATTGTCTATTTCTCTGACCATAGTTTTTATTGCTGCTGCGGTAATCTCTCTGCAGGTGTCAAAACAGTTTTTGATGAGCGGAGCAGAAAGCTATGTCGGAGGATTTATTGCAGTGGCTCTTGTCAGAGAAATTGCACCCGGTTTTGCGGCTCTTGCAATAGGGGCAAGAGCCGGAACTGCAATCTGTGCGGAAGTTGCTAATATGCAGGTTACAGAGCAGGTCGATGCAATAAAAACACTGGGCGTTGATCCGGTCGGATATTATTTTGCACCAAGATTGATAGCTTCTGCTCTTACTGTGCCTATGGTTGTTATCCTTGCCGAGTTTATCGGGATAGTCGGCGGTATGATGGTTGCTTATTTTGCGATAGGTCTTCATCCTAACAGATTTATGAATACTGTTTGGCTTTTACTTGAGGCAAAGGATATTTATATCAGTATTTTTAAGGCTTTTGTGTTCGGTGTATTGATTACTCTTGTGTGTGCTACTCAAGGGTACAAAACACACGGCGGAGCAAAAGATGTCGGCCTTTCGACCACTAAATCGGCAATTTTGTCTACTTTTTACCTTTTGGTTGCGGATTTTATTATTAATATTATTTTTTATGTGCATGTTGGAATATAGTTTTTGCATTAATCCATAATAATGAGAGTGTCCATATGTATAACAATGATTGTCGTTGTCCTGCAAAGATACTGAAGCCTTATAAAAAAATTAAATAAAAGTTAATTTTTCCTGATTTTTAGAAAAACCTCATTAAAATGAAAATATAAATTTGTAGTGTCCTAATTTTAAATTTAAAACTAAACAGAAATGAGGTATATAAAATATGATTGATTTTAATAAACTTACCAATCAGGCTCAGGAAACAATGTTTTGCGCACAGCAGCTGATGGCGAAGTTTCAAAATACTCAGCTTGAGCCTTCTCATATTATGATGGCAATGCTTGAAGCAAAGGAAGGAATTTCAAAGGATTATATGACGGCATTGAAGCTTGATAGGCCGCAGTTTGTCGATGCTGTTATGTCCGAGCTGAACAATCTGCCGAGAGTAGAGCAGCCTGTTAGTACACAGCAGTTGTACCTGTCACAGGAAACAATAAATTTGCTTGATATGGCACAATCGCAGGCCGAAGCTTTGAAAGATACATATATAAGTATAGAACATATATTGCTTGCAATGACTGAATTGCAAGGCTCTAAAATAAAATCTCTTCTTGAGAATTTCGGCGTTACAAGAAACAAAATTCTAAACGAAATGAAAAAAATAAGAGGGCAAAATAAAGTGGATTCAAAAGATTCTGAAGAAAAATTTAAAGCACTTGAAAAATACTCACAAAACCTTACAGACCTCGCAAAAAGAGGAAAACTCGACCCTGTTATCGGCCGTGATGAAGAGGTTAGACGTGTAATTCAGGTATTGAACAGACGTACAAAAAACAATCCTGTTTTGATAGGTGAACCGGGTGTCGGCAAAACAGCTATTGTAGAAGGCCTTGCCCAGAGGATTGTAAGAGGAGATGTTCCTGAAAGCCTTAAAAATACACAGCTTATTGCTCTTGATTTGGGCGCACTCGTTGCGGGTGCAAAATTCCGTGGAGAATTTGAAGAAAGATTAAAAGCTGTTTTAAAAGAAGTAGAAGCATCAGACGGCGAGATTGTACTGTTTATTGATGAACTTCATACCGTAGTCGGTGCAGGTGCTACAGAAGGCTCTATGGATGCCGGCAACCTCTTAAAACCAATGCTTGCACGTGGCGTTTTAAGGACAGTCGGAGCTACAACAATCAATGAATATCGTAAATATATAGAAAAAGATGCTGCTCTGGAAAGAAGATTCCAGCCCGTAATGGTAGAAGAGCCGTCTGTTGAAGATACAATAAGTATCTTAAGAGGGCTGAAAGAACGTTATGAGGTGCATCACGGAATAAGAATCAAAGATTCTGCTCTTGTTGCTGCGGCAAAACTTTCTGACAGATACATTACGGACAGATTTTTGCCTGATAAAGCAATAGACCTGATAGACGAAGCTGCTTCTGCTTTGAGAATAGATATTGATTCTATGCCAGAGGAGATAGATTCTCTGGTTCGTCAAAAAATGCAGCTGGAAATTGAAAGAAAAGCTTTGCAAAAAGAGGACCAGACAGAAGATAACGTTAAGAAAATTGACGGTTTGAATAAAACAATAAACGAACTTGATGAAAAACTCACAAAACTGAAAACACAGTGGGAACTCGAAAAAAGCAATATTATGGACGAGGCTCAAATCAAAGAAGAAATCGAAAAAACAAAAGCCCAGATAGATATTGCAGAGCGTGATGCGGACTTGGAACGTGCAGCCGAACTCAAGTACGGAAAAATGATAGAACTGCAGAAAAAACTGGAAGAAGTTCAAAAAAATGTAAAAGAAAAACCGAAAAATCAGCTTTTAAAAGAAGAAGTTGATGAAGACGATATTGCAGAAGTCGTAAGCAAATGGACAGGCATAGAGGTATCCAGACTTGTCGAAAGCGAAAAAGAAAAACTTTTGCGAATGGAAGACTTTTTGCATAAACGTGTAATAGGTCAGGACGAGGCAGTGGTTGTCGTTTCTGATGCTGTAAGACGTGCGCGTTCTGGTTTGAAAGACCCAAAACGTCCGATTGGTTCGTTTATCTTCTTAGGACCAACAGGCGTAGGTAAAACAGAACTCGCAAAATCGCTCGCCGAGTTTATGTTCAATGATGAAGATGCTCTTATCAGAATAGATATGTCCGAATATATGGAAAAACATTCTGTAGCCAGACTCGTAGGTGCGCCTCCGGGTTATGTCGGATATGATGAAGGCGGTCAGCTAACAGAAGCTGTAAGAAGAAAACCTTATTCTGTTGTGCTTTTTGATGAAATAGAAAAAGCACATCCGGATGTTTTCAATATAATGTTACAGATTCTGGATGACGGTCGTTTGACTGATTCAAAAGGCAGAACTGTAGATTTTAAAAATACAGTTATTATTATGACAAGTAACATCGGCAGCTCCATTATTCTGGAAAATACTCTGAATTCTATGTTGTCGGAAAAAGATTTTGACCAGACAAAAGAGCAGGTTATGGACTTGATGAAAGAGCAGTTTAAACCTGAATTTTTAAACAGAATCGACGAAATTGTGTTCTTTAGAGCATTGACATTGCAGCAGTTAAAGGCAATAGTCGACATCTATTTTGCTGGTTTGACAAAACTCTTTGAAGACAGAGATATCAAACTGCAAATTACAGATGATGCAAAAGAGCTGTTAGCTACTCAGGGCTTCAATCCTGTTTACGGCGCAAGACCTCTCAAAAGAACAATCCGTCAGCTTGTAGAAAACCCTCTTGCAAAGAAAATTCTTGCAGGTGATTTTAAAGAAGGCGATACCATTACAGTCGATGCCGATGGGGATGAAATAACGTTCAAGTAATTTCTGAACCTGAAAATAAAAAAGGCTTGATTTAAAAAATCAGGCCTTTTTTGTTACTAATTGTAACGATGTCAAAATAATAATCGATATTTGCGCAAAATTTATTTTTCACGCTCTTTGTATTTGTATTGAATAAACAGAAAAGGTGGGTAAAATGACTATCAACGCAATCTCTTCTCAAAATTTATCAGAAGTTTCTTTTGGTAAAAAACATGATGTAGAAAAAGCAGAAAAAAAACATCACAAACATTCTAAAGAAACTACAGCAAAAATTTTAACAGCATTAGCAGGTCTGGCAGTGCTGGGCGCAGGTTCTGTACTCGTTTACAAAAACGGAAGCAAAATTAAAAAAGCTGCCGGCAAAATCAAAGACGACGTAATGACAAAAATCAAACAACACAAACCTGCTAAAACAGAAAAACCTTTTTCTGCACGTCAATTGATAGCAGAGCAAAGACTTGCTGATATAAGAAAAATGGATAGCGAAATTGCTCAAAGCGAAGCAAGAGTCGCTCCAAAATTCCATCAAATGAAACAAAAAACATATGAAGATATGTTCAAAGATCTTCCTGATACAGGAAACCTTTTTGAAAAAGATTTGCCTGTAATGAAAAGATCTGAATTTATGGAACGTTATAGCGCATAGTAGTCTTATTTATCTAAGTTAATAATAATTTGGAACAGATCCTTTTTATCAATGACAAGAGTGGCCTCTTTTTTAAGAATCTCCTTCGCACAAAAGGCCGCTCTTGTTTTTGCATATTTGAACATACTAAGGTCATTCGCCCCGTCCCCGACTACGAGCGTGTCCTTTGCGCCAATACCGAGAGTAGCCTGCAGCTTTTGGAGCATTTCACCCTTGCTTGTTGAAAACATCATCGGCCCGCCGACCAGCCCTGTGAGGATGCCGTCTTTGCTGTGCAAAATGTTTGAAAATTCTGCATCATATCCGAGAATATCCTTTGCATAGGCGGTTGCATTTTTGAACCCGCCTGAGAAACAAACAACAGTGTAGCCTCGTTTTTTTAGCTCTGTTATTGTTTCTTTTGCGCCGGGCATGTATGGCAGATTGTGACAAATTTCGTCTACTCTGGATTCCTTCATCCCCTTTAAAAGCGAAACACGATGCGTTAAACTGTCAAAAAAATCCAGTTTACCTTCCATGGCCTGACTTGTGATTTTTGCAACTTCTTCTTGTAACCCCAGTTCAGAGGCAATAATTTCGATGGTTTCTCCATCCATTAAAGTCGAATCAAAATCAAAAACAGCGAGCTTTTTTGTCACAGTGACCTGCTTTCATTGTTAATTTTTCCCTGTTGACCCAAAACCGCCCTCACCACGGTTTGTTTCGGAAAGTTCGGATACAACTTCAATATTTGCACGGGTCACAGGCGCAATAATCATTTGTGCAATCCTATCCCCGTTGTGGATGGTAAATTCTTCTGTAGACAGGTTTATCACAGGGACACACAGCTCTCCTCTGTAGTCCTCGTCAATGGTGCCTACGCAGTTTACGAGCGTAATACCGTGTTTTATTGACATTCCTGAGCGTGGGCGCACCTGAGCCTCGTATCCGTGAGGGATTTCCATCTTCAAACCTGTGGGTATGAGTCTTCGCTCGAGTGATTTTAGAGTTATGGGTTCATCTAAAAATGCGCACAAATCCATTCCCGCTGCTCCCTCTGTTTGGTATGAGGGGAGGTTTACATTTTCGTGCAGCTTTTTGAATTTTAAATTTATTTTTTCCATATATCCTTGTCCGTTTATCTCTTTCTTTCTGTGTGAGCTTTATTTTATTGAATAAAAAGATTATAAACTATTCAAAATTACATGTTAAAAATATAAATTTAGTTAACAAAACTTAACCAAAATGTTTAAAAAAACAGAATTCTGGGAACTATAAAAATATAAGTTACGGAACATGAGGAAAAAAAGAATGGTTAGACTAGTCGGAAATATCAGTAAAAATAATATTGCCTTAAAACCCGCTCGTACCAATACTTTTAAGCTTTCGGGGGGGGGTATAAACCGCTAAAAACAAAGCATTTCGCCGGTGCGTTGGTGCTTGCCCTGACTCTTTCCCTTGCTCTTTCTTTTTCATCCGTGCTTCCTGCTTTTTCTCAGGAACCGGCAGACGACCACGCATATACTCTTACAAAAATAGAAGTCCAAGACCCCTCTAACCTTCCTGCTAATACCATAACAAAATACGAATGGAGCGAAACAGAGAACAAACTCACTCCCGTGTATTATCGAGTGGATTTAAAACAAACAGACTACGGCCATACAACAGACTATGACGAAGTAAAAACTTTCACAGTAACCACACCAAACGTCGACAATACAGGCAATGCCTTTGAATATGAAATCAACTACTATGTAAACAACGACCGCCTATCCCCTGACAGAATCACAACAAATCAAAACGGTGCTGATATAGATATGGATTTTGTTGGTTTAAAACATGAACCATCTTACGGTGCTTCATATGGCGGAGCGATTTATAATTATAATAATTTCACAATCAGCGATATCACAGGTGACTTCATAGGAAACTATGTGCAATCAACCTATAGTTCAGTCCGTGGTGGAGCGATTTATAATTATAGAGACAACATAATTGGGAATATTACTGGCAACTTTATCGGAAACTATGCTTCTACAACTGATGAGTACAATAGCAATTCTGAAGGCGGAGCGATTTATAATTCTGGAGAAATTGGCGATATAACAGGTGACTTTATTGGTAATTATGTATATACATCGAGTAGCCGTAGATATGTTACTCCTCACGCATACGGTGGTGCTATCTACAATACAGGCACAATCGGCAACGTTACCGGTGATTTTATAGGTAACTATGCAAAAGCAGATAACGGTTATGCCTATGGCGGGGCAATTTATAGTCCTGATGAAATTGGCGATATTACAGGTGACTTCATTGGTAACTATGCACATGGAAATCGTGATGCATATGGCGGAGCTATCTACCGTACAGGCAATGCAACAGTCAATATTACAGGTGATTTCATAGGTAATTATGCTAAATCAGATGACGGTTATGCCAATGGTGGTGCTATTTACAGTGCTGGTGAAATTGGCAACATCACAGGTGTCTTTATTAGCAACTATGCGAATGGAGATGATGCCTCTGGCGGGGCAATTTATAACGAGAAAAGCAGTACAATCGGTTATATAGAAGGCGATTTTATAGGTAATTATACTACAAGTCATGGCGCTAATGCGTTCACCGCAAGCAATGGCGGGGCGATTGCAAATTTAGGCGCTATCAACAGCATTACAGGTGATTTTATAGGTAATTATGCTCTTGGATCTTCAAGAGACGCCAATGGTGGAGCTATTTATAATGACAACGACAGTACTACGATAGATAATATAAGTGGTGATTTCATAGGTAATTATATTTCTGGCAGTACTGCCTATGGCGGTGCTGTTTATAACGCTGGTAAAATCAGCAATATCACAGGCAATTTTATTGGCAACTATGCACAAGGCTCAAGCAATGCCCATGGCGGAGCGATTGCTAATAATGGCACAATCGATAATATCACTGGGAACTTTATAGAGAACTACGTAAAAACCTTCTATTATTCTGGTGAAGGCGGTGCTATTATTAATCTTTCTGAAATCAACGATATAACAGGCGATTTCACCGGTAATTATGTATCCGCACTAAGTGATGATGAAGATGGTTCAGCCTCAGGCGGTGCGATTCATAACTCAGGCTTAATCAGCAATATAACAGGCAATTTTACTGGCAACTATGCTAAATCTTTATCGAGTTCAGCCTCAGGTGGAGCGATTACTAATTATGGTACAATTGGAAACATAACAGGTAATTTTATCGGCAATTTTGTACAAGCAGAATCAGATTTAGCACAGGGAGGTGCAATTGCTAACTATGGCGCCTCGGGTTCAGGGCCAGTTTCGGAATCATTATTGAATGAATTACCACAGGCAAATTTATCTCTTACAAATTCATCTTTCTTTAATAATTATGCAAAATCACAAACAGGCACAGCCAATGGCGGTGCAATTTATACAAATGATAATTTGAATATTACTGCAAAAGACGGCGGCTATTCCGTATTCTCCGGCAACTATACAGAATCTAATGGCATAAAAACGCCTAATGCCATATACGTTGAATCCTCTGTTTACGGCAGTGCCTCGCCAGCATCTTTATCTGCAAAAAATGATATTCCTGATTTCATAATAAAAGACAATAAAGTTGTATATAAAACAACAACACCTAACTATACATATACGCCAGTATTAACACTTAATGCCACAAATAACGGCACAATCATCTTTGATGATCAAATATCAGGCAGCGCACCAGCTAGTGAAACAACATATTCTGCAGACCTTGTTGTGACAGAAGATGCAAAAGAATACTATGGATTTTCTAATATAGATGAACTTATAAATTATACAAAAACTCAGGGCTGGTATGATGAAGACACTCCTGATGAGGAAATAATTTACGATGCAATTGAAGGTGGTATATTAATTGCATCCAATGAGCAAATAATATCATCAGATATAAAAGGCAGCTACGATCTAAAACTCACAGGCGACACCACAGGCAAAATCATCCTAAACAACGACATAATCAATGCCAACATATCTCTGGATAACACAAACCTCTACCTCGGACGAGAAAACGTCTTCGACCAATCTCAATCCCTATCCCTTAACTCAGGCAACCTCTACCTCAACAATAACTCAATCGGAACAATGCATATACCCACCCTCAACCTCAACGGTAATACAAACCTCTCCGTCGACGTCGATTTGGCCAACAAACAAATGGATAGAATCACTGCTGATAACTACAACATCAACAACAATGATGCCTTCATCAACGTAAACAATATCAACCTCCTCTCAGATTCCAATCAACAATCCACAAGTATCCTATTCGCCGATGAACAACTCGCTAACAATGTCCAATATACAGGCTCTACCCCCATAGCCTACTCCCCAATATATAAATACGACGTGTCCTACTCCACTAACCCCGAAGATAACCTGGGCTACTTCTTCTTCAATAGAGCCTCCTCATCTTCAGGCAACCAGTCAGATGCCTTCAACCCCGCTGTCCTTACCCCCTCCGTAGCCACCCAGGCAGGCGCATATACAACCCAGCTCCAAACATTTAACTACGCCTTCCAACACTCGGATAACTTCATGCTTATCCCATCATTTGAACGTATCTCTATCATTAATAATAATAAATATGCTTTAGCTCAAAATAACGGGGTGTTCTCCCCTCTCCTTACCCCTTCTTCTACCTCAAGCTTCTGGGTTAAACCCTACGCATCATTTGAGTCTATCCCCCTCAATAACGGCCCAACCGTCTCCAATATCAACTACGGCACCCTCATCGGCTATGACTCAAACCTTAAACAAATTAATAACGGTTGGTCAAGAGTTTTAACAGGATATATTGGATACAACGGAGCTTCCCAAAGATATCAGGGAGTAGATGCCTACCAGAACGGAGGCCTCATAGGTGCAACAACAACCTTCTACAAAGGAAACTTCTTTAACGCAACAACAATCTCCGCAGGCGCAAGCGTAGGAGATGCCACAACCATGTATGGCTCGGAAAACTATACAATGCTCATGGCAGGTATAGGTAATAAATTCGGGTATAACTTCGAATTTAAGGATGGAAAGTATATCCTCCAACCCGCTATGCTCTTATCCTACTCTTTCATAAATACATTCGACTACAATAACGCAGCAGGCCTAAGAATAGAAAGTGACCCATTACACGCAATCCAACTATCCCCAGGAATAAAATTCATAATGAATACAAAAAGTGGATGGCAGCCATATCTGGCAGTAAATATGACATGGAATATACTGGATGAAACAAAAGTAACAGCAAACGATGTAAGACTGCCCTCAATGAGTATAGACCCGTATGTATCATACGGAGCAGGGATACAAAAGCGATTCAATAATGACAGATTTACAGCGTTTGGACAAACAATGATACATAACGGAGGCCGAAACGGTATCTCGCTCACTGCTGGATTCAGATGGAGGGTGGGGAAAGATTAACCTGCTAAGGCTGAATGTATGAAATAATTTCTGACTCAAAATTTATGCTACTATGTAGTTATGAAAAAAAAGTTTGAAATAGTTTCAAAATACAAGCCCGCAGGCGACCAGCCAAAGGCCATAGACGCTCTTGTTGAAGGGTTGAATGCCGGATGTGATGCACAAACTCTGCTCGGTATTACGGGTTCAGGAAAAACCTTTACTATAGCGAATGTAATAGAGCGCATACAAAAGCCGACACTTGTAATTGCGCACAACAAGACTCTTGCAGCACAGCTTTACAATGAATTTAGAGAACTTTTTCCTTATAATGCTGTTGAGTATTTTATAAGTTATTATGATTACTATCAGCCCGAGGCTTATATTCCCCGTACTGATACGTTTATTGAAAAATCTGCAACAATAAACGAAGAAATCGACAGACTAAGGCACAACACCACACGCAGCCTCTATACCCGTAATGATGTTATAGTAATCGCTTCTGTAAGTTGTATTTACGGTTTGGGTTCTCCTGAAAGTTATTACAAGGGTTCTGTTACTTTGAAGGTAGGCCAGCAGATGGACAGGGATGAATTACTCCGTCATCTTGTTGCTGCTCAATACACAAGAAATGACCTTGAATTGGATAGAGCAAATTTTAGAGCCAGAGGCGATTTTGTTGAGGTTATGCCGTCTTATGAAAAAATTATTACAAGAGTGAGCTTTTTCGGTGATGAAATCGAAAGAATTACAAGAATAGACAACGTTACGGGCGAGGTTATCGAAGCACCCAACGAGGTTGTTCTATTCCCTGCTGTGCATTATCTATCGGACGATGATGACAAAGAAGAAACAATACGACTTATCAGAGAAGAGCTGAAGCTCCGTCTTGGAGAACTTTATGCACAAAATAAGCTCGTGGAAGCTCAAAGACTCGAACAGCGTGTCAAATACGATATCGAGATGATAAAAGAGATGGGCTATTGCTCCGGTATAGAAAATTATTCACGTATTATTGAGCGCAGGGCTGCCGGTACTCCGCCAAAAACTCTGATAGATTATTTTAAAGATGATTTTTTGCTGGTTATAGACGAATCCCACGTTACAATACCTCAGTTGAAAGGCATGTACAGAGGCGATGCTGCCCGAAAGGATGTCCTTATTGATTACGGGTTCAGGCTCCCTTGTGCTAAGGATAACAGACCCCTTACAGATGAAGAGTTCTGGGAAAGAGTTCATCAAAAGATTTTTATTTCGGCTACTCCAGCAGAGTTTGAAAGAAGCATATCGGATCAAATTGTTGAACAGATTATTCGTCCGACGGGTCTGGTTGATCCGGAAATCTTTGTCAGACCTACGGAAAATCAGGTAGACGATTTGATTTCTGAAATTCAAAAGATTACCGATAAAAACGAAAGAGTCCTTGTTACTACTCTGACAAAGCGTATGGCAGAGGATTTGACCGAATATATGAACCAGATGGGGGTAAAGGTCAGATATTTGCATAGTGAGATACAATCTCTTGAGAGGGTAGAGATTCTTCGTGATTTAAGGCTCGGTGCTTTTGATGTTCTGGTCGGTGTAAACCTTTTGAGAGAAGGGCTGGACATCCCTGAGGTTTCTCTGGTCGCTATAATGGATGCTGACAAGGAAGGCTTTTTGCGTTCAGAAACGAGTTTGATTCAAACTATTGGCCGTGCTGCACGTAATTCTTGCGGCAAAGTTATTATGTACGCTGACAAAATTACTGACAGCATGGACGCTGCTATTTCTGAAACCAACAGACGCCGCCAAATCCAGATGGCTTACAATAAAGAACACAATATTGTTCCAAAAACCATTAAAAAACCTGTTGAAAACAATCTCTTGCAGCTGGTATCAAGCTATAGAAACCTTGAAGATATTGTCGCCGAAGAAATGGTAGAGATGAATCTTTCTGTCAAAGATTTGCCAAAACTTATTCAAAAACTGGAAAAAGATATGCACAGTGCTGCCAAGGTTCTTGATTTTGAAAGAGCTGCAGAAATTCGTGACCAGTTGAAAAAATTGAGAGAAATGGCCAAAACTAAAAATTAGTAGTAGTTATTTTTGCTTTCTATGTCAAAGTGCAGCTGGCCCCAGTAGTCGGACATGAAGGTCAAATTCATTATTACAAAAAATACCGCAACGTATTTGAACAGAGGCCCGATTTCAAAAAAATTATAAATTAGATAAAGGGTGGGAAGCGCAATAAAAATTGAATATATAGCAATGATTATCAAACACAGTATTGTGTAAACCAGTACATCTGCAACACCCGCAACAATGCTTGAGGCGTTAAAACCGGCTTTTAGTTCATATTTTTCCGAGAAATTGATAAGGGCTGTTATGAGTATTGCAAAGATAAAAAATCTGATTATCCATATTGCAATAAGCTGCGGTACGCCTTCAAAGTTGAATAATCCTACTACAAAATTAACCACAAAATATCCTATAATCAAAAAAGGTATAGAAATTAAAAGCGCTTTTGTTGCAACATTAAAAAAAGTTATCGGGTCAAATTTCGGCAGTGTTTCGATTCTCTGGTTTATGCGGTTGCTCATTATAATGCAGCAATATCCCAGAAAAATATAGAACAAAATAAAACACAAAATAAAATTTATAAAATTGAATGTATCAGAGGGTACTATCATGTTTACTATTAAATAAATTATATAGCTAAAAGCGCCCAGCTTTAGCAAGGCAAAGTTGTCTTGATATACAGATCTAATCGAATCAACTACTGACGCCATTCAATTTCCCTTTGTGAGTTATTATAATATTTATCTATTAAAGAAACAACTACTGTATATGCTTGATTTTTCCTTTATTTATACGATTTTTCAGGATATTGACCACATGGTCAATAAATATTAATCCATTGATTGTGGAAATAGATTTGAATCTAATCATAATAGTATTATGAGGAGAGTAGTATATGTTAAATAGACTAACAAGTCAGGATCTCATAAATAAAAATCTTCTTCAGGCTGAAAATGTTGAAAAACTTAATCTTGAAAAGAAAAATCCTTATGCAGATGTTGACAAAAATCTTCTGATAGATGAAACAAACATATCAAGCGAGGCTATTAATCTTTATCAAAAAGATATTGATATAAGAAAGTTTGCCAAACTCGCTATGTCTGATTCAGACGACTTGAGCCACAATGTACTAGTTGCGCAAAATGTTTTTAATTCACAGGATGCTGACTTTGAGGGTAAAATTATAGAAGGTATCTTTAACAATCAAAAATTTTTGCAAGATTTGTTCGGCTAAGTCTTCAGATTAGGTAGAATATGGAAAATACAGATTTAGATAATATTAGCGGACTGTCAGGTGTTTCTTTTGAAGAAAATGACAGCTTTTCTGTTGACAAAATAAACCGTGCTTATGAGTTTTATCAGGCCGGCAAGTATAACGAAGCTCTCTCTATGGCTGAGGCAGATTTACAGTTGAACTCTATGGCTTACGGTCAGGTGTTGATAGGGAATTGCTACAAACGGCTCGGGGACAAAAAATCAGCGATGTCACACTGGCAAAAAGCTGTTGAAATTTCTCCTCTGGAACATTCTGCATACATAAACATTGCCAATGAACAGTATTCGGAAGGTAATGTTAATGAAGCTATTTTGAACTGGCATATTGCCAGCACTATTATGCCGGAAAATCCTGCTGTAAATCTTAATCTTGCTCTTGCTTATGATAAAAAGGGCAGCAGAATAAAAGCAACAAGATATTTTGAACGTTATTTAAAGTATGAAAAGAATTCAACTTCTCATGAATATTTGAATGTTAAACATACTATGGCAAATTTGACAGCAAAGGTCGACTTTTATGCCAAGAAGGTAGAGGAGTATAAGCTCCAAAAAGATTTAAAAGCAATAGCTGCTTTGTATCTGAAAATGATTTCTACTTATGCAAATTTGCCTAATATTTATCTTAATATTGTGGAGATATTTTATTTTGATAAAAATTTTGAAAAAGCATTGGAATTTAATCTTATTGTTTATTTGCATTATCCTTATACAACAAAGATTTTATTGGATATAGCAAATTTGTATTATGTTTTAAAGCAGTATTCTTATGCGTATGCTTTTTATTCCAGAGCTTTGGAGTTGCTCCCTGACGGTACTTCATATTATTCAAAAGTTCAGTCAAAATTGTCTGCTTTGTCTTTTGTTTTGAAAGATCCGGAACTCATCGAAACCCATCTGCAAAAAGCAAGAGAGGCTGAAAAAAATAACGATTATGAAATTGCAATTGATGAATACGAAAATTATATGATACTGTCTGAGTCTGAAAACCCTGATATAAGACAAATTATAGATAAGTACAAGATTTTTTTGAATCCTGAACCTTTTGTTGTAAACGTTTTGTACAGTCAGATACCTGATTTAATGAACAAGAAAAAATTGAACGCCTGTGTTGAGCTTTGTGATAGAATTATGACACTTGCTACCGAAAGTAATTCAAAAGAGGTTATTTATGCAATGAAGTGTAAATCGGAATGCAAGCGCATAATTCTTGCAAGGGAACAGTTTGGTGTTTAAAAATATAAAAAAATTCTTTTTTAAAAATATATTAAAACGTAAATACTATCGTTCAGGCCATTGTATCGGCTGCGGTGAATGCTGCAGGCAGATTTATGTCCGGCATGCCAGAAATGTAGTCCAAACAGAAGAAGAATTTAAAAAACTTCAGCTTCTTCATCCGTTTTATACGTATCTAAAAGTTATTGGAAAAGATGATATTGGTTTGATTTTTGAGTGTCAAAATCTCGATAAGACAACAAACCGTTGTACGATTCATAAGAAACGTCCCGGAATATGCAGGAGATATCCTGTTGAAGAAATATTTATGATGGGTGGAGAACTCGGAAAAAATTGCGGTTATAAATTTACCCCCATAGAGTCTTTTGAAGAAGTGTTCAATAATCTACAAAAGAAATGAGGCTTTTTGCAGCTTTTTTAGTATAGTATGCGCTTTTACATTGTGAACACGTACTATTGATGCACCATTAGCTATTATTTTTTGTGACATTATCAATGTGGCTGTGTCCAGTGCATCTGTGTCATCCGTGTTTATTGTTTCTTTTAAGAAGTTTTTTCTGGAATGTCCGACAAGTATAGGACAACACAATGTTTTTAGTTCATTCAGTCTGTTTATTATTTCAAAATTTTGTTTTGTTGTTTTACCAAAACCTATCCCCGGATCTATTATGATTTTAGATTTGTCCAGACCATTTTGTGTTAGAGTGTCTATTTTTTTTGACAAATAATCGTATATCTCATCAACTATTTTGCCATCATAGAGTTTGTCTTGCATTTTATCCGGTGCAGCTGTAGAGTGGTTCAAGATAATCGGACATTGGTAATTTTTTATGACATTTAGCATATCTTTGTCCCAGTCCATAGCCGAAACATCATTAACTATGTCACAACCAGCTTCCAGAGCGGATTGTGCTGTTTTTGCATTTCTTGTGTCCACACTCAGGATTGTTTGGTTATCAATTTTACGTATTTCTTTAATTACAGGTAAAATTCTGTTTATTTCTTCTTCAGTTGTTATTTTTTCTGAATACGGTCTTGTTGATTCTCCGCCAATGTCTATTATGTCTGCTCCGTCTTCAATGAGCTTTTTATAGTGATTTATTGCATTTTCAAGGGTATAAAATTTCCCTCCGTCAGAAGATGAGTCAGGTGTTACGTTTAATATCCCCATTATATAGGGCCTTGACCAGTCAAAGATGGTGTTTCTTAAGTGTAATTCGGCAGGTTTTTGGCTAAGTATATTTTTTAGCTGCTGTGAAAGTTGTGACAGTTTGAAAGGCTGGTATTTTAGTTTTTCCGCTATTTTTTCAAAGTGGCTTATTGACCCGCTTAATATGCAGTCTGACAGGTCAATTTTTCCTGTAATAACTTCTCTGTGGACTGCGCAGTCAGTGCCGGTGCTTATGGCTGTTTGTTTGATTATATTAGCCTGTGCGCAGGTTAAATTTGATATTTTAACCGAAATAAATCTGTGTTTTAAAATACCTTTTTTTGTATATGTGCTGTCAAAACCTATGTCAGACAGTTCTTGTTCTGTGCAGTTAATAAATTTAATTTCAAAGTCCTGTGTCATAAAATTAAATTAGCACAAAATAAAAAGATAATTAAGCAACGCTGTCTAAAGCTGCATCGATAATAGCTGCTGTTACCTGTTTTGTTGCGTTTTTGTGTGCATCTTTCTTTTGTACGCAATCAGGGATACCGTCTTTGTTTGTATCGGTAGCAGCTTCTTTTAATGCGCCTACGCCTGCTGTTGAAGCAAATACTGTTTTTACACCTTTTTTAAGAATATTTGAACCAAGAATCTGGTTCTTTTCTTTTTCAATAGCTTTTTGTATTTCTGCCTGCAATTGTTCTTCTGTTAAAGCTTTTCCGCCTTTTTCTTCAATAATTGTTCTTTTTAGCAGGTCAAGCTGAGATTGATCTTTATTAACTGCATTTTTTAAATTAGCTTCAACGCCCTTTTTGCTCATATCGTCTATCCATACACCGAAGTCTTTTGCATATTGTACAGCTTTTGCTTTTATGCCTTCATAACGATAGGGGCGTTTTTCTGCCATTTTTTGGTTAAATTTTGTTATGCCTTTTGCAATGTTTCTTGAAAGCAGGTTAAAAGTAGGTGTTGATGAATTAATAAAATTGAACACTCTGCCTGAAATAGCTGCTGCGGTTAATGCACTGGCACTGGCAAGTGCGCCGATTACTGTAAAGGATTTTAATGTATTTGGGGCTTTGCCTTCTGTTTCAATATTTTCATCAGAAACCATTTGAGCTATGCGTTCAAATTTGTCGGCATTAAACTCTTCTGTGCTTTTGCCTGTTGTATTTTGTTCAGACAATATAGCATTAAGTTCTTCGAGCTTTGTACCGAAGTTCGATGATACGTTCTTGTTGTGAGAACCATTTATAGATGTAGTGTTTGTTGAATCTATTCTTAGCATAGTCGTTTGCCTGTTATGGCTGTTTCTTTGTTTGTTATTAATGTTTTTTATTTTATGTGTAATTAATCTTCATCAAATATTTCTGCAGTTTGATTGTGTTGAGCTATATCAGGGACACCGTTTTTGTCTTCATCTCTGTTTGCTTCAACTACTGCACCGATACCTGCCGCAGCTGCACCTACGTTGCCTGCAGCTTTTTTAATCAGGTTTTCTGTAGAAGCAAGTTCTTTTCTTTGAAGAAGTGTTTTGTATGTTGCTGCTTCTTTTGTTTTTCCTGAGAGCTTTTCTTCTACCATTTTAGAAACAGTTGTTTCATCAAGAGTTTTGTTAGCATCAAGAGCTTCATTTCTTATTCTGTCAGCTATTTTAACTTTGAATTGTGCAATTTCTGTATCAATAGAGTCTTTAACTTTTGTTGAACCTTTATTGCCGTAAGTTTCAATCCAATCTGTCATCTGTTTAGTGCTTTTTGCAACAAAGCCTTTGATGTTATTTTTTGTATAATTTTTGCTGTTTACAGCATTATTTTCTATTTTTTCAAGAGTATGTTTCAGACCTTTTGTCATAGGCAATATGATATATTCTTGCATTGCTTTATTTTTTGTTGCAGAAGTGATTACTTTAGACAAGCCGATTTTTCCTGCAGCAGCTGCGCCGCCGGCCAGAGCTGTAATTTTTGCAAAAGTTTTTAACGGCCCGTCGTGCATCTGGGCTGTCAGATTATCCAGTTTTGTAAAGCTGGTTTCATCAAAACCGTTTTCATCCATTGTGTCCAATAAATCAGTCGTAGCTGCAATAAATTTTTCTCTTTCGATTTTTTTTGCTGCCTTGTCGTCGTTCCTTCCCTGAAAAGACGGTCTGATAGGTGAACAATTTACAGATGTGGCTTGTAACATTTTCTTCACTCCAATATTTTTATTATAATTGTTTTTTACAATTAGTATAAGTCGCCTAAATATAATAATTGCTAAAATTAATGCAGTTTATTAATAAATTGTAACATATATTTTTAATTAATGGAACTGACCTTTTATATATATCTTTGATATGTAAAAAAAAAGCTGCATCGCAGCTTATACTTCATAATCTTGGGAGGAGATTTGGGGATTTGTACATGTATATTAATTCATTATGGTTAAAATGTTTACTATTTTAGTCATAATTTTAATAAAAATTTACAATCTCTTTAAAAGCATGTATGTTTTATGATAAAGAGCTTATTTCTTTTTCTTGGGCATGGGCTTTTTGTCGCTTTTGGTTGAGGACGAACCCTGTATTCTTTTTACGGAGATTACTTCCGGTATAGATTGTAGTTTGGTTATTACACTTTTTAGTCTGTTTATGTTGTCGACCTCTATGCCCATTTCTATTATGCCTATTTTTTTAGCTGAATTTGATTTGATGTTTGCATAGGCAATATTTGTATTGCAGTCGGTCAGCTCAATCATAATATCTTTTAATATGCCCATTTTGTCCTGAACATCTATTCTTATAGAAGCGACATAAGTCTTGTTGAGGCCTTTATCCGCCCATTTTATGTCTATCAGACGTTCTTCCGGAACATTGTCCAGCGAAGGGCAGTCCACTCTGTGAATTGAAACACCTTTGCTTCTTGTCACCACTCCGACAATAGGCTCTCCGGGAACAGGTGTACAGCATTTAGCAAAGTAATATAGCATTCCTTCCAGCCCGACAATATCATTTTTTGATTTTTTAGATTTTGTGTGGCTGACAATAGGCTGGTCTACGTCCGTTGGTTTTTTGATTCTGTTTGTTATTTTATTTACTGTTGTTTCGCCATAGCCAAGAGCTGCCATAAGGTCGTCTACACAGGAGTAATTCATTGATTCGGCAATTTGTCTTAGTTCTCCTGTTTTTAAAAGCTCGTCAAATTTGGCCTTGCCGATTTCAGCCTCAAGCATATTGTGGCCGATTGTGATATGTTCTTCTCTTTTATTCTTTTTGTACCACTGTTTTATTTTTGATTGTGCAAGTTTTGTGACAACAAAGTTCAGCCAGTCCAGTCTGGGTGCAGGTGTTTTTGATGTCATAATTTCTACAATATCTCCGTTATGGAGTTTTGTACTTAACGGACAGATTCGTCCGTTAACAAGTGCGCCTGTTATGCGGAACCCCACATCAGTGTGTATTCTGAATGCAAAATCCACCGGCGTAGCATCTTTTGGCAGGTCTATTACATCACCCATCGGAGTAAATGCAAATACCTGATCGGAAAACAGGTCAAGTTTTACGCTTTCAACATATTCGCTGGCGGAAGAAACATCTTTTTCCATTTCTGCAAGTTTTCGCATCCATGAGAATTTTATATCCGTATCGGCATTCGCCTTTTGAGAGCCTTTTTCTTTGTATTTCCAGTGCGCAGCAACACCGTATTCTGCGACCTGATGCATTTCATGTGTTCTTATTTGTACTTCAATGGGTTTTGATTTCGGCCCGAGTACTGATGTGTGCAGTGAGCGGTACATGTTGCTTTTGGGCATTGCAATATAATCTTTGAAACGTCCCGGAATAGGTTTGAACTGAGAATGGATAATACCGAGAACCTCATAACATTCATTGACCGTGTTTACGATTACACGTACGGCAGAGATATCGTACAGCTCGTGGAATGCGATATTCTGGCGTTTCATTTTTGCATAGATTGAATAATAGTGCTTTGAACGTCCGGAAATAGTTGCTTTTATTTTGTGCTGCTTTAGCAGCTGTCCTATTTTGTCCACAAGTACCTGAATAGTGGCATCTCTTTCGGCCTTTTTTAAGGCCACAAGCTGAGCAATTTCAAAGTATTTTTCCGGGTTTAAGTATCTTAAAGACAAATCTTCCAACTCTGCTTTTATTTTCCCGATACCGAGTCTGTTAGCAAGAGGTGCAAATATGTCGAGAGTTTCCTGTGCAATTTTTTGTTGTTTTGCGGCTGCCATATAGTTGAGAGTACGCATATTGTGCAGCCTGTCTGCAAGCTTTAGAAAAATTACACGTACGTCATTGGCCATAGCAATAAACATTCGTCTGAAGTTTTCTGCCTGACGTTCTTCTTTTGATTTGAACTGATATTTTCCAAGTTTTGTTACGCCTTGAACAAGGTTGAGAACATCTTCGCCGAATTTTTCTTTTATTGTTTCCGGTGATGTTCCGGTATCTTCAATAATATCGTGCAACAGAGCCGCAATGATAGTGTGTTTGTCCATCATCAAGTCCGTTAAAATTTTTGCAACTTCTACAGGGTGGATGATGTATGGCTCTTCACTGATTCTGTATTGACCTGCGTGCAATTTTGCCGCAAAAATGTAGGCTTCTTCTATTTCTTTAATATCGTTTTCCGGCCTGTGCTGAGCAACGAGCATTTCTTTCAGCGGTTCAAAAATGCTCATATCCGGGCCGGGATCTTCTTGAGGAAACTCTATATGCTCCTGCTCGTCTGTAGTTTCTTCCGGCAGGTTTTGTGCGGTTTGTTCTTCATTGTTGTCTGTCATAGTTAATTATTGTACACTTTTAAGTGGTACTGCACAAGAGGAAATATATGGATTTGTTTTACAAAGAGGATAATAACGGCGTGGTTGTACGGGTAAAGGCTGTTCCGAATTCTTCTAAAAATGAGGTTAGCGGACTGTATGAGGATGCTCTTAAGATAAAAATAAAAGCACCTGCTGTTGAAAACAAAGCCAATGAAGAACTTGTGAAATTTATATCAAAACTTTTAAAAGTACCGAAAAGTTCAATATCTTTTAAAAACGGAGAAACCTCAAAACTAAAAACTCTGTATATAGATAACTGCAGTATTGATAAAATTAAAAATCTTTGTGTTAATATAGATTTATAATTTTATATAAGGGATAAAAATATGATAACAACTATATTTTGGATTGTTCAAATAATTTCGTCATTACTTTTAATATTGCTGGTTATGATTCATTCACCAAAAGGCGATGGCATAGCAGGCATAGGCGGTGCATCACATGTATTTGCTTCGCAAAAGAATGCAGAATCAGGCCTGAACAAACTGACAATGTGGGTTGCTATAGTATTTTTTGTATCAACCTTTATCGCCGGGTTCAATATTTTTGGTTAATAAACTTTTTTAATAATTTTTTAAATATTGACCAGTCGTTCGAGTCTTCTGGCTATTCTTACGATTGGTTTTTCTTCCTGCCAGCTGATTGAATCGACTAGAATAGTCTTGCAGCCGAGCAGTTTGCCGAACAAAATATCCGTGAGAGGTCTGTCGCCTACCATAACCAGTTTGTCTTTATCAATGCCCAGCTCTTTTAAATGTTCTTTAGAAACTTCTGTTGCAGGTTTTTTAGCAGGAGCGATAACAGGAAAGTCGACTTGCTTTGCTGCTTTTGCAATGTATTCAAGATTGCTGTTGTTTGAAATAATCAAAAGCCTGAAATCTTGCTTTAGCCTTTCAAAAAGCTGTAATGTTTCCTGAGAAAATGTGCCTGACTTTGACTTCATGACAGTGCTGTCCAAATCAAAGGCAATAGCTGTTATGCCTTCTTCTTTCAGCCTGTCGTAATTTATTTCAAAAACTGTTTTTGCTTCGTAATCTGCTTTTAGTATCATTTTTTATCTCACGTTTTTTATACCGATAGTTCTGGCAAGCGCATATTTGTAGTTTTGCGGTTCTTTGCTCAGTTCAACCCAGATTTCATCATTTGTGTTGCCAACATCTTTTTCTTCATCTAATTTATCATTATAGATTTTTAAGACTTTAGTTTCAAAACATTCTTTTGGCGTGATGATTTCTATTTCATCATTTAATAAAATTTTGTTTTTAATCTTTATTTTGTAAAGGTTTTTGTCGTCTTTTGTTGTTTTGTCCCATACTTCAAACAAGAAATCCGCACCGGCAAGCCCCTTGGATACATCGTAGCTGTAGCCTTCGTGGTCTTGTTCGTCCAGATAAAAGCCTGTAGTGTAACCACGGTTGCCTATTTTTAGCAGCTGAGTGAACATCTCTTGCGGGTCGGGCTTTTCTCCGTTGTAATAAGCATCTATTGCCTGCCTGTAAGCTTTTGCTACTGCAGATACATAATAAAGACTTTTTGTCCTTCCTTCAATTTTAAAGGAGTCTGCGCCTGCTTCAATGAGCTGCGGAATATAATTTATTAAAGCAAGATCTTTTGTGCTTAAGATATGAGTGCCTCTTGCTGTTTCTTCTATTTCGTAGTATTCGCCGGGTCTTGTTTCTTCAAGAAGTTTGTATTTCCACCGGCATGGCTGGGAACATCCGCCATGGTTTGCTTTTCTTTCGCCGTGGGTCATGTAGTCGCTCAACAAGCATCTTCCTGATAAAGAAACGCATTGCGCACCGTGTACAAACACCTCTAGTTCAATGTCAGGTACATTTTTTCTTATTTGTGCAAGCTGTTTTATGGAAAGTTCTCTTGCAAGGATTACCCTTGTTGCTCCAAAATCTTTCCAGAATTTTACAGCCTCAGAGTTAAGAGTATTTGTTTGTGTGCTTATGTGGATATCGATATCTGGCAGTTTGTTTTTTACAATATTTAAAATGCCAAAGTCGCTGACAATCAGTGCATCAGGGCCTGCGTCTTTGATAATATCAATATGCCCATACAGATTTTTTATATCTTCGTCATAAGCATAGATATTAAGCGTCATGTAGACTTTTTTGCCGTAAGAATGAGCAAGCTCTATTGCTCTTTTGAGATTTTCAGATGTGATGACATCGCCTTTTCTCATTGTTCTGAGGCTAAAATCCACCATACCCATATAAATTGCATCTGCGCCGTAGTTTATGGCATAATCCAGTTTTTCTATATTACCTGCAGGTAAAAGTAATTCAACTCTCTTGTTCATAGCAATTTTATTTTATAACAAATATAATTATTTTAATAAATCCAGATTTAAAACAGTGTGCAAATCGACTTCTTCTGCATTATCAATTTTTTTGTAGTCCATAATTTCGTCGAGTTTTTTTATTGCATCTGAAAATTTGTTGCTTTTTTCGTTTGCGTGCATTTCTATTGTTGCGTTTTTAATGTTTTCGACAAAACCTAGCTCGTGTAAATAATCTCTGCTGGTTTTGCCTCTTGGGGACATTCTTTCAGGAACACCCATTGCAAAGTTTTTGTGTTCGTTAACCGCTTTTTCAAATACGTGACGCATAATCGATTTGCCGGCGCATTTTGTTCCCTGATTCGGTTCTATCGGCCATGCTGCCTGATGAGCAAGGTAGATACCTGTTCCGTTATTTATGTCATTGTATGACATTACGGAACACGGAGTGCTTTTTCTGGCGGAAAGAAGTCCGTCTGACCCGAATTTGATATTTGTTATTGCGCCGTAGAGCATGTCTTTCCACCTGTCAAAATCTTTTTTATCAGGGATATTTGGATACATTTTTTCAAGGTTAAGACTTTCTAACAATTCGTTTAAGAATGGCAAATCATTTTTGCCGACAGAATACAGCGTAAATTCGTCAGCAGCCGGCATGTTGCGAAGACGGATTTTTGCAACCGGCAAAGCCTTAAAAGATTGCTTATAATTTGGTTGAGTTGTGTTTTGGCTGTTTGGATTTATTTTCATAAAACACCTTTGTTCTGGTTATATATAATAGGTTTCTGAATTTTTAAAATTGACTAAAATATAAAAGATATTTACAACACGTAATAAAAGCAGTGGTGGAATTGTACTTGAAATAGAAATATAAGCGTGTTAATATGACTACACAAGTTACAAAATTTTATGCAAAGGTGGTGAAAAATCAATGCCAGAAGTTAAAGTCGGAGAAAACGAAAGTATCGAAAGCGCTTTAAAAAGATTCAAGAAAAAAGTACAAAAAGCAGGTACTTTGTCTGAAGTAAAAAGACGTGAAACTTACGAAAAACCAAGCATAAAAAGAAAACGTAAATCTGAAGCTGCTCGCAAAAGAAGAGTGTAAGCTTTGTAAATAAGATAAAAAAGTCCTTTTGATTTGTTCAAAAGGACTTTTTTAGTGTCTGATTTTTAATTTTATTGTTTAAAGTACAGCTTCTTTTCCTCTGGCAATGTTGTCCATTGTGCGGAAGATTTTTTCTGTCATTTCTTGAATATAAGAGCTTGAAACAACGCCGTTCATAACAATGTCAGCACATTGCATAGCAGGACGGATGTATGTTTGTGCAGTTGTGTTTACATTCTCAAACTGCATATCAGCGGCGAGGCCTGTTTTTCCTCTGGATTCTGCTCGTCTGTACCATCTGTCTTTGATAATATCAAACGGAGTGAATACATAAACTTTGACGTCCATAATGTCACGCAGTCCCTCGTTCAGTACGTACAGCCCTTCGTTTACAATGATTTTTGCGGGTTTTTTGAGTACGCCGTGAGGAAAACTTTCACATGTTGTAAAGTTGTAGTCCGGACTTCTGACGGCTGAGCCGTTTTTGAGCGAAATCAAATGTTCTTTCATAAGCTGAAGATTAATGGCTTTTGGCGTGTCAAAGCTGTAGCCTTTGGCAAAAAACGCTTCGTAGCTGCCGGCTTCTTTGAGTTCTTTTGACCAGTCGTGATAATAATCATCGCAGCAAACTATTGTGTAGAGATCTGTTCTTTCTTCTGCAATGCAAGAGCGTATAGCATTCTGGACAAAAGTTGTTTTGCCCGAGGCCGATTCTCCGGCAATGCCGATAAGAAAACGTGAATCAGGGTCGCTCAAGGCTCTTCTTGCTATGTTGAAAATTACAGATTCTTTGACGTTGATAAAAAGAGGGTTCTTTTGCTTTTTATCTTCTTCTAATATCTTTTTTATGCTTTCAACTATCTTTACCACAATTGGAAATGTTGAGGCCTGATTATATTCAATTTTGTTTTGCTCTTCAGTTAGCTGCATTTTTTGCCCCCATTCATAATAGTATATTAGAATAAAAAGAGCTGAATTTCCCTTTTGTAGTTTAAAATGTAAAAAAAATTAATGTTGCTATTCTCGGGCCCGATTATTAAGGAATTTTTACCTAATTTGTGCTTTTTCCTTAACAAAACTTAACTAAAATGTTTAAAAAAACAGAATTCTGGGAACTATAAAAATATAAGTTACGGAACATGAGGAAAAAAGAATGGTTAGACTAGTCGAAAATATCAGTGAAAATAATATTACCTTAAAACCTGCTCGTACCAATGCTTTTAGTCTTTCGGGGGGGGGGGTATAAACCGCTAAAGACAAAGCATTTCGCCTGTTCGTTGACGCTTGTTTTGACTCTTTCCCTTGCTCTTTCCCTTGCTCTTTCATTTTCATCCGTGCTTCCTGCTTTTTCTCAGGAACCGGCAGACGACCACGCATATACTCTTACCAAAATAGAAGTCCAAGACCCGTCTAACCTTCCGGCTAATACAATCACAAAATACGAATGGAGCGAAACAGAAAACAAACTCACTCCCGTGTACTACCGTGTAGACCTAAAACAAACAGACTACGGCCACAAAGCAGACCAAGACGATGTAAAAACATTTACCGTAACCACACCCAACACTGACAATACTGGCAATGCCTTTGAATACACAATCAACTACTACGTAAACAATGACAGCCTTGCACCTGACAGAATCACAACAAATCAAAACGGTGCAGATCTTGACTTTGATTTTGTTGGTCTAAAACATGAACCATCTTACGGTTCTTCATTTGGCGGTGCTATTTACAATAGTAGCGGAACAATCGGAGATATCACAGGCAATTTTATAGGCAACTATGCAAAATCTGAAAATAGGGAGGCCAGAGGCGGAGCGATTTCTAATGCAGGCACAATCGGAAATATAACAGGTGACTTCATAGGAAACTATGCGCAATCAGATTATGAAGCCCATGGCGGAGCGATTTATAATCAAGAAACAATCGGCAATATAACAGGCGATTTTATAGGCAACTATGCTCAAGCTAATGAGCAAGCCGCAGGCGGAGCGATTTATAATGAAGGAATAATCGGAGATATAACCGGTGACTTTATAGGTAACTATGCTTCCGGTAATAGTGCTGCAGGCGGAGCGATTGCTAATGGAGGAGGAACAATCGGAGATATCACCGGCGATTTTATCGGAAACTATGCAAAATCTGAAAACGGTTTTGCCTGGGGCGGTGCTATTATGAATCAAGGCATAATCGGCACAATAAACCAGGATACAGGAGAAATCACCTACGGAGAAATCAAAAACTCTTCATTCATAGGCAACTACGCAGAATCCACAAATGGAACAGCAATAGGCGGCGCAATATCGAGCATGTATCATCTTAATATCACAGCAGACAACGGCCAATCCGTCTTCTCCGGCAATAAAACAATCTCAAACGGCATTGAAGAACAAAACGCAATCGGCATGTATGGCTTTGTCGAAAAACAAGACGACAAATATGTTTTTCAAGATTTTACAGGTCCAACTGACAAAAACCCTGCCTCATTAACCCTCAAAGCCGTAAACAACGGCGTAATAGTCTTTGATGACACAATCAGAGGCGGCGGACTGGACATGAACACATTTTCGCCTATCGAAACCCCTGAAACAGCCTTTGACCTCACCCTCACAGGCGACACCACAGGCAAAGTAATATTAAACAACGACATAATCAACGCCAATATCTCACTCGACAACACAAACCTCTACCTCGGCCGAGAAAACGTCTTCGACCAATCTCAATCCCTATCCCTTAACTCAGGCAACCTCTACCTCAACAATAACTCAATCGGAACAATGCATATACCCACCCTCAACCTCAACGGAACTACTAACCTCTCCGTCGACGTTGACCTCGCCAACAAACAAATGGATAGAATCACCGCTGATAACTACAACATAACAAATAAAGATTCCTTCATAAACGTAAACAATATCAACCTCCTCTCAGATTCCAATCAACAATCCACAAGTATCCTATTCGCAGATGAACAACTCGCAAATAACGTCCAATACTCAGGCCCCTCCCCCATAGCCTACTCACCAATATATAAATACGACGTGTCATACTCTACTAACCCAGAAGATAACCTCGGCTACTTCTTCTTCAATAGAGCATCCTCTTCCTCAGGCAACCAGTCAGATGCCTTCAACCCCGCTGTCCTTACCCCATCAGTAGCCACCCAGGCAGGCGCATATACTACCCAGCTCCAAACCTTTAACTACGCCTTCCAACACTCAGACTCCTTCATGAATATCCCCTCTTTAGATAGACTATCTATCATCAATAACAATAAATATGCACTAAATACAACAAACTTCTCCCCACTCCTTACCCCACACTCCCACAACGGATTCTGGGTTAAACCCTACGCCTCCTTCGAGTCTATCCCCCTCAATAACGGCCCAACCGTCTCCAATATCAACTACGGCACCCTCATAGGCTATGACTCCGATATTAAACAAATTAATCACGGCTTTAATAGAGTCTTAACTGCATATATTGGTTACAACGGAGCTTCCCAAAGATATCAAGGCGTAGATGCCTACCAAAATGGAGGTATCCTCGGCACAACTACTACCTTCTACAAAGGTAACTTCTTTAACGCTACTACAGTATCAGTAGGAGCAAGCGTAGGAGATGCAACAACCATGTACGGCTCAGAAAACTATACAATGCTCATGGCAGGTATAGGTAATAAATTCGGGTATAACTTTGAATTTAAACAAGGAAAATATATCCTCCAACCAAACTTCTTAATGTCCTATTCCTTCATAAATACTTTCGACTATACAAACGCAGCAAACGTAAGAATCGAAAGTGACCCGTTGCATGCACTCCAACTCTCCCCCGGAATAAAATTCATAATGAATACAAAGAACGGATGGCAGCCATATCTCGCAGTAAATATGACATGGAATATACTGGATGAAACAAAAGTAACAGCAAACGACGTAAGACTGCCATCCATGTCCATCGACCCTTATGTATCATACGGAGCAGGTATACAGAAATGCTTTAAGGACGATAGATTCACAGCATACGGCCAGGCCATGGTACATAACGGAGGCCGAAACGGTGTATCCCTTACAGCAGGATTCCGCTGGAGGGTGGGTAAGGATTAAGGAAATTAAACATATTAAGCATATTTATTTTAAAACTTGTTCCTGATAATATTTAGCTATGCCAAAACTTATATTATCAGGGATGAGTCTGGATGAGTTAACAGAATTTACCGACTCTATTGAAGAATCTAAATATAGAGCGAAACAGCTCCACAATTGGATATATTTAAAGTCAGTTTCCGGTTTTGATGAAATGACAGATATATCAAAAAAAACACGTGCAAAAATAGAAGAACTGGCCGTTATTACAGATGTAAAAATTAAGCATAAACAGGTGAGTACTGACGGCACAATAAAATATTTGATTGAATACGCTGACGGAAATTGTGTGGAAACTGTTTTGATGCGTTTTGACAACAGGGCAAATTTGACGGCGTGTGTAAGTTCGCAGGTCGGATGTGCCTGCAATTGCAAATTTTGTGCTACGGCAAAACTCGGATTTATCAGAAATTTGACCCCAAGAGAAATTATTGAACAGGTTTTGACTATACAGCGTGATACAGGATTAAAGGTTACAAATATAGTCTTTATGGGACAGGGTGAACCTTTATTGAATCTTGATAATGTTTTAAAGGCGATTGATATTTTTAACAGAGATTTTGTTATAGGTATTCGCCGTTTGACGGTTTCTACCTGCGGTATTATTCCACAGATAAACAAACTTGCGCAGATTGATTTTCAGCCGACTCTGGCTGTTTCTTTGCATGCTCCAAATCACACTCTTAGAGAATCGTTGATGCCGATTGAGAAAAAATACAATATTGATGAGCTTATGTCTTCCTTAAAGGCTTATGTTGAAAATACCGGCAGAAGGGTAACTATCGAATATACTTTGATAAAAGGTTTTAACGACACTATACAGTGTGCAAAAGAGCTGGCAAAACTCTTGATAGGCTTAAAGGCAAATATAAATCTTATTATTTACAATCCAAATGATACAGATACTTTTGAAAAACCGGACAAAGAATCTATTCAAAAATTTAAATATATTCTTGAACAATCAGGTAAAAAGGTCACAATAAGGCTAGAAAGAGGTTCTGATATAGATGCAGCCTGCGGGCAGCTTAGCAATAAAATGAGGTCATAATATGTATATTAATCCCGTTTCTTTTAAGATTTACAATCGTAATAACAACAGCAAACAGAATTGTAATAGACTGAATAACTATCCGCAAAAATTTGGCAAGGTAGCTGATACAGTTAGTTTTAGCGTGAAGAAAAATGTTTTTGAAGAAAATTTGGATATTGTTGACAGTATTATAAATGAAGACATTTTGCCCTTTATTGATGATGAGTCCAAAAATTTGTATATCCAAACAGGCAAAATGGGCTACGCACTGCAAGAAACTTTAAGAGTCTTTTCAAATCACGAAACCAGTATTTTTAACAGCAAATTAAATATTTTAAACAGCAATGACAGCAAATTAAAATCCTCAAAGTTTTTTAAATACATTAAAACTTATGAAGATTTTAAAGATAATCAAAAAACTTTTGAACGCCTTTCTGCCATGGCCCAAATTCCAATGTATGGCAATAATTTAAAACTAAAAAATAAAATAAATTCTTCAAAACATCTCTTTAATGATGATAATGAGATAAAGTTGTTAGAACCAATGGTACAAAAATATAATGCCGAGATATCAAAATTGGGTAATGAGCTGGAGTCATTGACATTGAAAAACACAAATAAAGCCATGTTCAGCTTAATTCGTCCAATAAATGATAATTTAACAACCAGCATATATTATATTATGATAAACCCGTACGGTGATTTTCAAAAACTTATAAAAAAACGCGAGAATGTTAAGGAATTAGTTAAAGACAACAAGGTTAGCCCTTATGAACGTTTAAAACACATTGAAATGTTGAATCATGATGCCAACAGTATTGTAAGGGTTATTCCCTCATATTCTAAAAATAAAAATGAAATTAAAAATTTTATAGAAAAAACGGCCGGTTTTGTTGATAATTTGCCGCAAAAAGACGAAATAAATTCTGCTTATACAAAAATTAAAGACAAAATTGATATGGCCGCTGATAAAACTTTGGCTGTTTTGAATGATTATTTTGATAAAGAATATAGAGAGAATGGTGTTGTAATTGATTTTCACAAACTGGAAAAATCATTGAAAAGTCAACAAAGTGCGATAAATGAACTTTCCATGCTTATGGATTAAATATTTAGATTACAGCAAAACTTCTTACAGTATTTTCTTGCAGCTTTGTATTGTTGAGTTTGGAAATTCTTTTTCTAATTTTTATTGCATGGTGTGAATGCGGCTTCCTTTTAAGAAACAGCTTGTAATAATGGAGCGCACGAGAGTTCTGTTTTATTTTATCAAAACAAATTGCCATGCCAAGATATGCCTTGCTAAAATCCGGATTAACTTTCAGTATTTGTGAAAAAACACACCCTGCTGCTTTAAAATCGCCTATGTTCATATAAAGTGCAGACAGGTGGTTGTATGCTGTTATGAGTTTGGGGTTGTTTTCTATAATCGTATGATAGATGAGTATTGCCATGTCGTATTCTTCAATAAATTCATGGGCTACACCCAGCTGTATTTGCGCATTTACATTGCTTCTGTCAAGAGAAATCGTATGGTGAAAACATTTTATTGCTTCACAAAATCTGCCTGTCACGAGATAGCACAGCCCGAGCTGGTAATGTATTTCTGCAGTGAAATATGACAGTTCTCTTGCTTTTTCCAGTGCTTTTATTGCTTTTTCGTAGTTTTCTTCCGCTTTGTAAGAAATACCCAGCCCCATATAGCTTCTGTAATTGTTTCTGTCTATAAAAATTGAGCTGAGATAGTGTTTTATTGATTCTTTAAAATGGTTTGCAAGACGGAGTGCATCAGCTTTTACAAACAATCTGTAAGCAGCTGTTGTTGTATAATTTGAAGGTTTTATTACAAAGGAATCCAAACCTTGAACCACACTTTGATATTTTATCCCCAAAATTTCTCCCCGTTAATTTCTCATGTTCCCTTTACTATATTTTAGAAATTTTGATAAGAAATGTTATTGGCCTAAGGGTTTAAATTTTAGTCCATGTGGTCAATTTAAATTTTTTAAGGTTATATTTTCGGCTGTTAGCGGATATAATGGTATAAATTAGAATAGATTAGGGGATTTTAATGTCTGATTTTTTAGCAAAAAATTTATCTATAATTGCTCAATATAATAAAGGCCTTTATAAAAAGCTGGCACAAACAGTCCTTTTGAAAAAGAATTTTGAACTGTGCGCAAATCCAAACGGAGAGTTTAACCTAAAAATTGATTCTGTGCCTGTTCATTCCGTTACAGGGGCTGTTTTGGAGTCTAAAAATATATGCCAAAATCTTCCACACCACAGTCCTGCCTCTGTGCATCTCATTTTTGGACTAGGACTGGGATATCTGGTGGATGAAATTTTTGAAGGCTCAAAAGGAAAGATGGTTGTTTTTGAACCTGATTTAGAAACTCTTTTTGTAGTATTGTCTGCGGTTGATTTTTCTAAATATATGCAGAGCCAAAGACTGTATATTGTTTCAGATTTTGCCGAAATGGAAAATGTTCTTGACCTTGTTTTTAAATATAAATCCAAGGTTTCTATTTCTGCTCTCAATTATTATCTTTCTGCTTACAAATCACTTTTTAACAGCTTTAAAGACGTATTGCAAAGATATGTCGATATAAATACACACAATTATATGCTGCAGGCAAAGACAATGCTTACATTTTTTAATTCTTCAATGAGAGAGTTGGACAAAAAATATCAGCTGCCTTTGCTTTCGGATTATAAAGATGTGTACAAGGACAAACCTGCAATAATTGTTTCTGCAGGCCCGTCTTTGAGCAAGAATATTGAAGCTTTAAAGAAAATACAGGACAAAGCACTCATATTTTGTGTTGGTACAGCTGTACCGGTTTTGTATAAAAACGGAATAAAACCTGATTTTATAAATGTTATAGAAAGACGTAACACCTTCCAGCATTACAATTTTCAGTTTGCAGACGATGTAAATTTGATAGTAGAGCCTTATACAGAGCCGAGTTATTTTAACCTAAATTTCAAGAATATTTTTGTGACAGCATCTGTAGAATCTGATGCCGCAAGATGGTTTTTGGAAAAGGCTGACAAAGAACTTCAGTATTTTGAAGCAAAAGGAACAGTTGCTTATCATGCCCTGTCTTCTGCTTATTATCTGGGCTGCAATCCGATAATCTTAATAGGGCAGGATTTGGCTTATTCAGACGGTCATTGTTACAGCTCGGGTTCTAAATTTGACGGGCTTGTTTGTGAATTTAATAATGACAAACAAAAATATGAAATCTATCCTAAAGACTTTGAAGATTATGTAGAAATTTATTGCGCCTCACTAAAAACCTGGACTTATGAGCAAAAAGCAAAACTTGTGGAAAAACATCTCGAGAGCGTAAACAAAAATATTTTTACGGTTTCTGGTCAAAATGGCGAGAAGCTGCCGACAAGTTCTGTTTATTATCTGTTTTTGCAATATATGCAGGAATTTGCACAGAAACATGCAAAAGAAAGGACTCTTATAAATACATCTATAGGCGGTGCGGATATAAAAGGGTTTGAGCTTTTACCTCTGGAACAGGCTGCAGAGAAGCTCGGGCTTTGCACTCTGGATAAAAAGGCTATTATTGGAGAGAACAAATTGCCCTCTTCTTTTGATATTAGCAAGTGTATTTCGTCTATAAGCGATGATATAAATATTTTAAAACATGTTCAGCAGGAGCTTGAAAAAGGCTCTGTAATTGCCCAGAATCTGGCAAAAGAGCTTTCCAGAACAAAGGGTTATTATGAAAAAGCAATGACTCTTATGCAAAGATGTACTAATATTTATGCTGACCTTGTTAACAATGTAATGTTAAAGCATAGAATCTATAAGATAATTTCTGTAGAAGAGTATTTTGAACTTTCTTATCTTATGAGAGAATATTCTGAAAATACTGATTACAAAGCAGCATTAGAGTTTTCTGCCGCATACAATGCATATTTTAAAAATGTGTATGAAAAAGCGGTTAAAACAACAGCTTTGTTAGTTCGATATCTGGAGAAAATGAAAAATGAAAGCAGTGTTGCAAAGAGTTAAAGATGCCTCTGTCACTATTGATGAAAAAGTCTATTCTTCGATAAATACAGGCATGCTGATTTTGTTTTGCGTAGAAAAAGACGATACACCTGACAAATTGGAGTGGATGGCCTCAAAAATCCTTTCTCTAAGGCTTTTTGAAGATGAAAATAATAAAATGAACAGGTCCATTGTTGATATCAACGGCGAAATACTTGTCGTATCACAGTTTACACTGGCAGCGGACTGTAAAAAAGGCACAAGGCCGAGTTTTGATAATGCGCAAAAGCCTGAAATAGCAAATAAAATGTATGAAGAATTTGTGTCTTTATTAAAAAAATCCGGACTGAATGTTCAAACAGGTGTATTTGGCGCAATGATGCAGGTTTCGCTAGTCAATGACGGGCCTGTTACTTTTGTTTTAACAAAATAATGCAAATTAATTTAGAAAAAAGCTTGCCATATATTATGTTTGCATTTAAAATATTAAAAGATATTAGAATTTATCATAATTTGTATGTAAAACATGTCGAGGAGCTAATAATTAAAATAGCCTTTCGCCTTTTATTTAAAAGGGTAGTCAAAAATGTATGTAAATAAGTGTACTAAATGTGGTGCGGAATTTGAAACTAAAAACCCTAAAAGGGTAATTTGTCCTAATTGTTTATACCCCGACAAAAAACCGGGTGCCGAAACTGGCTCAGATAATGAAGATACTGGACACAATCATTCTGCTGACCAAAATAATTCAGGTTCTTCTTACGAAAGACCTGCTTCTTACAGCGCAGGCGGTTATTCTTATGATAACGGTTATCAAAGAAGAGAAGAACGTTCTTATCAGCAGGACAGACCGAGATATGACGGCGGATATCAAAGACCGCAGCAGGGTGGATATCAAAGACCGCAAGGCGGGTATAATCGTCCGCAGCAAGGCGGATATCAAAGACCGAGAAGTCCTCGACCATACGATAGAAATCAAGGCGGATACCAAAGACCGCAGCAGGGTGGATATAACAGACCTCAAGGCGGGTATAATCGTCCGCAGCAAGGCGGCGGATATAATCGTCCTCAGGGTAACAGACCTCAAAATAACAGAAGACCTGCAGGCCGTCCGCAAAGACCGCCAAAACAACTGCTTGTTAATAAGGAGCAATTGGCACAAATTGAAGAATTGTACAAAAAGATGCTGCCTCTGCCTAATCCGGATGCGCATGAGGTTATTGCAGAGCAAATCGGTCTGGAAGCAAGAAAGGTATTCTTTGGTATAAATCTTGTAAGACAAAAAATGATGCTGCCAAAGCTTGCTTTCCCGAAAAGAAAACTGGCTGTATCTCCGGATCAGCTGACAGCTATTAAAATGCTGTATGAACCGTTATTACCGCTGCCGCCTATCGGCTGTCACAAAATTATTGCCGCACAGTTGAAAATTGATGAATGGCGTGTGCATGTCGGAATCGGCCTTATTAGAAAACAACTCGGCCTTGACCGTTGGAACCCTGAAAGAGCAGATGCTCCTGAAGAGTTTAAACAGGCTGCACAGACAGAAAAAGCTGTTGATTCTAAAAAAGAAGAGACTGCTCCTGCAGAACAAGCTGAAGAAAAACCTAAAAAACGTGGAAGAAAAAAAGCTGCAGAAGCAGATGCTGAACCTGTAAAAGAAGATGAGTAAGTTAATTTCTATTGGTAAAGTCCTGAATTTTCACGGAATAAAAGGTGAAATTAAACTTGGCTTTACAGCAGGAAAAGAAAACCTTATTAAGAGTTTAAAAAAAGTTTACCTCTTTGTTGATAACAATAAGGTCGAGTTTAGTGTGTCTTCTGTAAGATTTCATAAGAATTTTGCTATTGTAAAATTTGACGGCATAAATTCAATAGATGATGTAATGAAAATAAAGGGGCTGCTTGTTCATGTTCCTGAAGAGTTTTTAAAATCAAAACTGCAGAAGGATGAATTTTTGATAAGCGACCTTGTAGGGCTTGAGGTTTTTGATACCAATGGTGAAAAAATCGGCAAAGTCAATGATATAGGTGAAAATAAAGCATCTAATCTGATAGAAATTGAAAAATTGAACGGGCTTAAGTTTATGGTTCCGTTTGTCAAAGAATGGGTTCCGGAAGTTGATTTGGACGGCAAAAAAATTGTTGTAAATATGATAGAAGGGATAGATTCTTCAGCTTCTGACACCGGAGTGGAAAAATGAGGTTTGATGTAGTTACTCTTTTTCCTGATATGATAAATCAGGCTTGCTCTCACAGTATCATTGCAAGAGGGATAGACAGCGGTGTTATTGAGGTAAATACTTTCAATCCACGTGATTACACCAAAGATAAACATAAAAAAGTCGATGACACTCCTTTTGGCGGCGGAGCAGGAATGGTTTTGATGTGCCAGCCTTATTTTGATTGTTTTGATGCTATTGATAAAGATGCTGACTCGGAGGTTATTATTTTGTCTCCTCAGGGAGAGGTCTTTAATCAGCAGTTGTCAATGGAGCTTGCAAAGAAAAAACAAATTGTTTTTATTTGCGGTCATTATGAGGGTTTTGACGAACGCATAAAACAGTATACAAAAGCCAGAGAAGTTTCTATAGGCGATTATGTTTTAACAGGCGGAGAGCTGCCTGCATTGTGCATGATTGACTCAATTTCCAGAAACATAGAGGGATTTCTTGGCAAGATGGATTCTGCTCATTTTGATTCGTTTTCAGACGGTTTGTTGGAGTATCCTCAATATACAAAGCCACGTGAGTATTGCGGGCTTGAGGTTCCTGAGGTTTTGCTCGGCGGAAACCATCAGGAAATTGCAAAATGGCGTAGAAAACAACAGTTTATAGTTACATATAAAAAAAGAAGAGATTTATTTGATAATTTCAAAAAAAACTGCAATAATAAATATGATATAAAACTTTTGAATGAGGTTTTAAAAGAGCTTTAATTGTATGCTTAAAGTGTATAATTTATTAGATACAGAATTGGGTTTTGGTAATTATGGAAATAAATAACGAACAATTAAAAAAGCTATTTGATTTGGCAGGTCTTGATGCTGTAGCAGAAGAGGCAAATTCTGATGATATTAACAAAGCTTTAATCCTTATCGAGCGTAAGTTTGTGTCTATGTCACCAAACGATGTCATGACTGTACCTGCAGAATTTAATATATTAATTGTTGATGACTTAGAGCTTTCCATTTATCAATTTAACCAGCTTCTCAAAAAGGTTGGTATTGTACCGACTGTTGCAAGAAACAAGATAGAGGCACTTGCTGAATTAAAGAAGAAAAAATTTGATTATATAGTCGTTGACCTGTTTTTGCCCGATGCAACAGACGGTCTTGAGCTTATAGAAGAGTGTATAAAACTCAGAGAAGCAAAACGCACAAATAAAATCATTGTAATGTCAGGAACTGACGATAAAGATTTGATAGAAAAATGCTACAAACTCGGGATAGATGAATTTGTCCCCAAAAGCAGCAATTGGCATGATCAGATTCTTAAATTTATAACAAGTTCTCTTACTTCAAAACAGCATGAAGATTTTTTCAAGTATTCAATAAATGACAATATCTGCTGCTATACTATCAACAAGTTCAATAGCCAGAAGCATATTGATTTGTTGATAAAAGACGTTACAACAAGCCTTTATACAGGTTTTACAAATATCATTTTCAATATGGAAAATGTCAAAATTTTTGATGATGAGTATACTACAGTGTTTACAACATTGTATAAAATGTGTAAAGAAAAAGGCGGTCAGTTTATGCTGGTTAAAATTTCAGAATCAGTTAGAGCTGCACTGACAGATGCATTTTTAGATACTTTGATTCCTATATATAATAGCGTAGACCTTGCTGTGAGCAAATTAGAGGGCTAATCATCAATCCTCTATCATATCGACTCTTTTTGCATGTCTTTCTCCCAAAAATTCTGTAGAAAGCCATATGTCTGTAATGTCTTTAGCCAGTTCTTCTCCGACAATTCTCTCTCCAAAGCAGAGGATGTTGGCATTGTTGTGAAGGCGTGACATTTTTGCAGAACAAGTGTCTGAAACAACAGCAGCTCTTATCCCTTTTATTTTGTTGGCTGCAATGGACATGCCTATACCTGTGCCGCAGATAAGAATACCCAGCGTGTAGGTGCCGTCTGCTACTTTGTTGGCTACTTTTTTTGCAATCAGCGGATAGTCGCAGGATTCTTGAGAGTGTGTGCCTGCATCTTCTACATCGTATTTTTGTGTAAGATGATTTATGATTATGTTTTTGAGTCTAAAACCTGCGTGGTCACTGCCGATTATGATTTTTTTCATTAGCTTCTCCATTTTTCTTAAACTATAACATATTATTGTAAAAATATGTTAATTTGTTTCTTAAAACTTTAAAGTAATCTCCATGCTCTGCCGAATATTATAATGTGGATGATAATAAAGGATATGTGAAGTGATTAACAAAATTATAGACGGTGTGAATGAACTTGAAGAAATGATGTGCGAGTATTCGGAAATGAACTCTTTTCTGTTTTCGCACAACAAGATATTTATGATTGCAAGCAACAGTCTTTACAAAACACCTGAATATAACCACCAGCCTTATACTTTCAAATACGGTGATTATAATTTTGAAGATTATCTGAAAAATTACGTCTAGTTATTTCTCTGATTTATTTTTGTTCAAAAAACTCTTTATTTCTTTTGCAAGTTCAATTGATTTGGCTTGCAAATTTTCATATGTAGAGTTGTTTTCTATAACGTAATCCCAGTCTTTTATGTCATCCAGATCCACTTCTGTGACATCTGTTTCTCCTACGAGCTGGCCTCGCTGGCTTCTTGTTTCTCTTGAGGCTTCTACACGGATAGTGAAAGCGTTTGCTTCTTTAAAAAATTCGAGTTCTCTTTTTACTCTTACATCCGGTACTATTATGTTGCCTGGCATTTTTATTACTTTTTTTATCCAGTAGTCTTTATCTTCGCTTCTTCTTTTGTTGCCAAGATTTATCAAATCCTGTCTGTATTGGGCTTTATTCTGTTCAATTTCTTCAAAAGAAAGCCCTTTTTGTTCTCCGTATTCTATTTTTATAGCATCTCCTAGCCCGATTCTTTTAAAATTTGTTAAGTTTTCTAACAAAATTTTTGCTACTGTATCCTTCCCGCTGTACTGTTTTCCGGAAAGTATAATAATTTGTTCTGCCATTTTTAGCAATTCTCCCTTGAAATTTTTTTTTTATGATATATATTATTATACACCAATAATAATATAAGTTACTTTCCACTGATAAATAGATAAAAGCCAATAGAAACCTAGAATTGGGGTTCTGAAGAGAAATGAAAATCAACAACATAGACGTAAGTTTCCGCTTACGCAGCTTGCTACCTCGAAATAACGCAGAAAACTATGTGCGGGCAAAACAAAAATATGCCGACGCAGAATATATCGTGCAAATGAAAGACTCTATCAACAGTTCTTCCGCTTCTCGTTCTAATCAAGTTTTGCGAGATCTGGGACTGTTTTAAACTTTTCATCGAGTTCTTCATTTAATTCTTTTGGTATAACAGCTTTGTTTTCGGACACGGCTTGAATGAGGTTAAAAGCTTCTGCTCTTGCCTGTTCCAGTATTTTTGTGTCTTTTAGTATGTCTGCAAGTGCAAAGTTCACCATACCGCTCTGCCTTGTTCCCAAAAATTCTCCGGGGCCTCTTAGTTCTAAGTCTTTTTCTGAAATGATAAACCCGTTGTTTGTTTGTTCCATAATTTTTAAACGCTCAATCGTTGTTGTGCTGTTGCCTGCAGGCACGAGTATGCAGTAGGATTGCAAATCTGAACGCCCTACACGGCCTCTGAGCTGGTGTAGTTGTGAAAGTCCGAATCTTTCTGCATTTTCTATCATCATTACCGTAGCATTCGGTACGTCTACCCCAACCTCCACAACAGTTGTGCTGACAAGAATATCAAACTCTTTGTTTTTGAATTTTGTCATTACATCGTCTTTTTCTGCATTGGAGAGTTTTCCGTGCAGCAAACCTATTTTTAAATGCGGAAACACTTCTGTCTGGAGTCTTTCTGCTTCTTTCGAGGCAGCTTTGGCAGAAAGTGTTTCGCTTTCGTCAATCAGAGGATAAACAATGTAGCATTGATGCCCGTCGTCTATTTCTTTTTGCAGCATTTTGTAGGCTTGTTTTCGCTGTGATTGTTTTATTACAAAGGTTTTTATCGGTTTTCTGTTTTTCGGCATTTCATCTATTATAGAAAAGTCCAAATCTCCCTGTGTTGTCAGTGCAAGTGTTCTCGGTATAGGGGTCGCTGTCATTGTTAATACTTGAGGATTTTTCCCTTTGGTCATAAGCTGTGAGCGTTGCTTTACTCCGAAACGGTGCTGCTCATCTATGACAATTGCGCCGAGATTTTGAAATTCTATTCCGTCTTGAATGAGCGCATGTGTTCCTATCGCAATATTTATTTGACCGTTTTTAAGGTCAGTCTCGAGCTTTCTGCGGACTTTTATTCCATTGGTGCCTGTAAACAGACCTACACTTAGTCCAAATGGCGTCAGCCAGCTTATAAAGTTGTTAAAATGTTGCTGAGCCAAAATTTCTGTAGGAGCCATTAAAACACCTTGATATCCGTTTTCTACTGCAGAAAGCAGCATTATGCAGGCTACAACAGTTTTCCCGCTGCCTACATCCCCCTGCAATAGTCTTTGCATTGGGGTTTCTGATGAAATATCTTTTAGAATTTCTTTTACAGCTCTATTCTGCCCGTTTGTCAGCGTAAATGGAAGAGAGTCTATAAATTTTTGTACCAGACCGTCTTTTTTTATTTTCAGTGGGATAGCTTTGATTTTTTGAGTATTTTCTTCTCTTAGCATAGCCAGTTTTAACTGAAGAAGGAAAAATTCTTCAAAAACCAGTGTGTATCTGGCTCTTTCGAGAGTATCTTCGTTTTCGGGGAAATGGATTTGTCTTATTGCTTTGTTTCTGTCAAGAAGGTTGTGTCTTTCTCTGATATCTTGAGGAATAACATTATTTATTACTGGGCTGAATTGTTCAATAGCATTGTATATTGCTCTTCTCAGTGTTTTTATGTTCAATCCGTCCACAAGCTGGTATACGGGTACTATTCTTGCGAGGTTGAGGTTTTTGCCGGATTCAAATTCTCCTGAAAGTACCTGGAATTCGGGTTTGTCTATTGTATAGGTCCCTGAGTATTTATCAATTTTTGCTTTGCCAGATATGATTATGTTGGAACCTTTTACAAATTGGGATTTGTAGCGTTCCAGCAAAAATTTGCTGGCTTTTGCATAAAAGAAATTCAGTTTTATTATTCCTGTTTCGTCAACAACAGATACTCCAATAATTCCGAGGTTGTTTTTAGTGTTGTGTGCGCTTATTGATTTTATTGTGCCTATTACTGTCGCATTCATCCCTTCTTTAAGGTCTTTTATAAAGGTTCTTGAGGAATAATCAACATGTCTTTTGGGAAAGTAAAACAGTAAATCTCTGGCAGTAAATATGTTGAGCTTGTGCATCAGGCTGCCTATTTTTGGCCCGACTCCTTTTACATACATTACGTCTGTTTTTGACGGGTCTTTTGAAATTGTGTTTACATCTGTTTGTTTAATTTCGCCGTCTGTATTAATTTCCTGTCTTAGGGTATAAACAAGCCTTTGTACCGACTTTCTTCTTGTCGGCATTGTAGAAATCGAATATGTTTCAAATTCTTTTATGAGCATTATCCATTTCGGATTTTTTTTTGATTTTGAATATAGCTTGTGGAGCTGTTTTAATATAAAACCGGAAAACGAATCATGCCTGCCTTTTATATCTATATACAGATTTTTTTGTTCAACCTCTATAGCCTGTTTTATCTGCTCTAAATTATTAATCATCATTCGGTTATTCTTAAAACTTCATAAATATTGATTTTATGGCTTTTGCCTTTTATTGATACTTCTCTTATTTTTATTACATCTACAATTTGTGAAATTTTGTTGTAAGTGTTTTCGCTTATGAGAATATGTGTCTTGTAGATTTTGTTGTAGTCTTCGATTCTGCTGGCAATGTTGACAGTGTCGCCTATTACAGTGTATTCAAATCTGTTTTTTGTTCCGACATTACCGATAAAGGCCTCGCCTGTGTTTATACCTATTCCGATATCTATTTTAGGCTTGCCTTCTTCTATCCATTTTTGTTTTATTTCTTTAACTTTGTTTCTCAATTCATAGGCGCATTTTACTGCATTTTTGGCATGCATCTTGTCGGCAGAAGGGTCGCCGAATACCACTAGCACAGCATCTCCTATGAATTTGTTAATTACACCTTTGTACTTTGTAATAATAGGCTCAAGTTCGCTAAAGTATTCGTTTAGCAGCTGGGAAACTTCTTCTGCTTTTCTGCTTTCGGAAAGAGAGGTGAAACCTCTGATATCGGCAAACATTATTGTTATTTCCTGCCTTTTGCCGCCCAGTGCAACTTCGGTACTGCTTTTTAGAATTTTGTTTTTAATATCGCTGGAGATGTATTTTCCGAGAACATTCTCAATTTTTTTGTTTACATTTTCTTTGAATAAATGTATATATATGTCTGCAAAATATTTAGCAAACAATATTGCCAGAAAAACACCCGCAATATTTATAAAGACAAAATTGTTGAGGGCGATTTTGTAAGAAATAAAATATGCAATTATAAAAAATACCAGATATGCCATTGCCGCTATTCTTGTTGCAAAGACAAATACAGCAAGACTTACCAGTGCTGCTGATATTGTAATTAACAGTTTTGCGTGTTTATTCAATACAATTTTTTGCTGAATTGATTCTTGTTGAATATTCTTTTGAATAAATACGTTGTTAATTCTTGTGTCTATATATTTGTCACAGAGGCTATTTGCCGTGTATAAGACACTAATAAAAGATATAATAAACAGTACCAGCAACTTTTTTTTGTTCATAAGTTAATTGTACTTATATGTTGGCTTTTTTGCAAGAAACGCACTTGCAGTCAGCAGGTTCTGTGTGGATTGTTATTCTTGTGTTTCCCAGTGCGTTTTCAATTTGTGATTCTAGTAAATCGCACAGTTCATGAGCGTTTCTTACAGTCATGTTTCCGTCAACAAATATTGATATGATGATATCTTTATCTTTGCCGGCTTTTCTCGTTTTGATTTCTTTTATGCCGGCAAACCCTTTTTCTGTATGTGATACAAGGATGTTTTTTATTGTATCTAAATCACTCTGCGGGAGTGAACCGTCAAGAATATTGTTCATCGAAGTTTTACAGATTTTTGCACCTGTGAATAATATAATCATTGCAACTATTACTGCAATAAGTGAATCTATAAAATGAAAACCCGTGTATTCTATAATAACTAAGCCAATACAAACAGTTAAGGAGGAAAGAACATCTGTTCTTAAATGTTCTGAATCAGAATACAGTGCTATTGAATCAGTGTTTTTTGCTACAATGTGAAGATATGCGCTCACCGCAATGTTTGTCAAAACAGAAACAAACATAACTATTATCCCGAGCGTAGAGTTGTCTATAGGTTCTACTTGTCCTGTTAGTTTTTTACCTGCTTCGTATATAATATACAGTGCTGCAAGTATTATCAGACAGCCTTCGACAAATCCTGCAACATCTTCATATTTTCCGTGACCGAACTGGTGGTCTTTGTCTGCTGGTTTTTCTGCTTTGTGAACAGCAAAAAGCGTAATAACAGACGCCAGAAAATCACTCGCCGAGTGAATTGCTTCTGATATTATACTCACGCTCCCTGATACAAAGCCTGTAATAAGTTTTATTATTATCAGGCACAAATTTGATGTTACGGAAAGTGACGCTGCTATTTTTTTATTGTAAAAAAGACTTTTTATCATTATTGTGTGTAGTCCAGAATATTCCCGTTTTTCTTTTCAAAAGAGGAATATGCACTTAGTAGTTTTTTGTTTTTTACTGTTTGACTGAGTTCTTTTTTTATATCAGCACGAAGCTCTGATAATTTTTTTATATTTTCTTTTTCTTGATTATTTATTTTTAGGCACAATTCTTTCAAACGAGAGGCATCTTCCTTTGTGTTTTTTATTCTGTCAACAAGAACCTGTGCTTCTTTTAGCAGTTGTTCTTTTTTCTTAACGTAAGTAACTATCTCTGTGTACAGTTCTCTTTCAACAAGTTGTGCAATCTGGCAGGAAATTTCTGCTATTTTTTTATATGTCAATTCAAGATTGTCTAAATCTTTGCTCATTTTTATATGTACTCTCCAATGTCTTTTCCTGTAGAAATTTCTTCATCTTCTTCTTCGGTTTCTTCGTTGTTGCGTTGTGTACTGTATTTGTCTACTTCGTTTTCCAGCATAGTTTGTCCAGAAGCTTTATATTGTTTTACCGCTTCTTTCCATGTATCTCTAAGCTCTGTCATATGTTTTATAACAATATCAAGCGCGTTTTCATTTTTTCTTATGTTTGCTTCAACAAGTTGTCTGTACATAAACTCATATAGCGCATAGAGGTTTTGTGCAAATTCTCCACCGTTTTTCATATCGAGAGTAGATTCAAATTCCGTAATAATATTTTGAACTTTTATAATGTTATTGTGGATTTTTTCAATATCTTTTTCAGCAAAACCTTCTTTTGCCTGACGCAAAAACCTGACTGCTCCGTCATAAAGCATCAGCAGTATTTGTTCTTTTGGCGTTGTGGCAATTTGTGTTTGTCTATATTGTTTTAAATATGGATTCATAGGCTGTTCTCTTATAATAAATTTAGCATATTAATTTATATAAGTCTATCAATTATAGATACTACATTTGTTTAAGTTCAGCCAAATTCGGATCAAGAAGTCTTCTGCCTACATTGTCAAATTGAATTGAACACAGTGTGCGTTTTCCATATTTGAATAGCTCTTCGACAACCCCTCTGCCGTATTTTTCGTGGTAGACTATATTGCCTTCACCGACTTTTATATTTTCGTCTGTCGGGGCTTTGTCATCGAGTTCGGTTTTGTATATCGGTATACCGGAAACATTTTCTTCCTGTTTTATATCAAGAAAATCATTATTGTTATTTTCTTCAAATTCTTCTTGAGGTTCTTCATCATTTATTAAAAAATCTTCTTGAGAATCAGCCTGTTCGGATTGTTCCGTTTGTTCACTGTTTTCAGTGTCATCAAGTTTCAATTCCGGTTCAGGTAATGGTTCTTCCGCCATAAGTTCTTCTAACGGGTCAAAATCATCAAGAATATTGAGATCCTCTTCTTCAAGAGCCGGTACATCTTCTGAAAGATCTAAGAGAGATGCTTCTTGTTCAGGTTCTGCTGTTTCTTGTGGCTGCTCTGATTCGTTGTTTAAATCATCCAGCAAATCAAGATCGCTGTCCTCAAGCATATCATTGTAGTTGACTTCTTCATCAGGTGCTGCTTCTGTTTCGGCCTCTAATTCAGGTTCTTCCGAAATTTCTTCTTCTGCGTCATTTGAAGATGTGTCGGCATAGAACATCTGGTCAACGTCTTTTGCAATCTCCTGTTCGAGGGATTCTTCAAAAATATTTTTTAACTCGCTGGATTCTTCGTTTACTTCTTCCAGCTCAGGCAAGTCTTCTAACAACTCAAGGCCGTCTTCTTCCGGTGAAAGCAGTTCAACTTCTTCCACCTTGTGTTCGTCGTCGTCAGTTATTGCCTCAAGTTCGTCTATAATCTCTTCTTCTTTGATTTCTGCCGGTTCAGATTCTTGCAGTGAAATTTGTTCTTCTGCAGCAGTATTTATAGAAGCAGTATCTTGATTGTTATCCTCTGTTGATGAAACAGCTGCAGGGAGTATATTTTCTTTTTCTTCTATGTGTTCAGGAGCTTCTTTTACTATCAGCGGTGTGTAAAAAGATGCTTCACCGGAAACAATAAATTCTTTTTGTGCAAGTTTTAGCAGAAAAGAATTGTACGTAGCAAATGCACGTTGTTGTTCTTCCGGACGGAAAAGAATTAAGTTTTGGGCAACAGCTTTTATTGCAGATGCATAGTCATAATCGTATTTTGATATTATGACTGGTCTGATATTTTCTGCTTTTGCGATTTTGTTTAGAATTTGTTTGTCTGTGTATTCTTCAGAGGCTTTAAACACAAGATAAAAACCGTCGTCTATGCAATTTACAACAAATGCCAGAGCCTCTTTCTGCCAGTTTGTGCTGATGTTTGTCGCTTTCAGTACAGTCACTACATTGTTTTTTATTGACTGTTCAAGAGCATCTATTTCCTCTTGTTTTGAGGCAAAGATGTTTGTCTGGTGATATTTTAAAAGTTTGTTTCTAAAAAGTATCACACCTACGGATTTGTCTGTTTCATATATTTCATTTACAACAGACAAAAGCGTGTCAAAAGGAATGTATCCTGTATCAATAGAATCAATGTAGTCTTGAATTTCTAAAATAATGTCCTGAACAATTGTTTTTTGCTCAACTGTCAGACCGGTCAGGTCGTTTTCGTATATATAATTGAGCGTATTGTTATCAATCGGCAGCTTGAATTCTTTCCCGAGTTCCAGAATATTTGCATCCGTATACTCTGCAGCGTTTTCAAAATCTATAATTAGAGTTTTTTGCTTTTTCTCATTATTAAAAGCCGTGATTTTTTCAACAAGCTTTTGTGCCTCATCCTGCCTGTCTGCTTGAATATACAGATATTTGTCCAGAAGTGATGAATTGAGTTCAAGACAGCAGTTTGATGTATTTGTTAATTGTCCGAGATTTATTGTTTTTGCACCGTTTGCAAAAATTTTGTTCAATACATCAGCCGGTGTTTTTTGTATTTTTGCATCCAGTGCAGGTGTGTATCCGCTATATGTTGACGGAATGTTTTGTTCTGACAAATCCAGTGAAAATTTTAAAATAGCGCAGTTTGTATTTTCTTTGCTCGTAGATTCTATAGAAACTACCTGAGAAAGTAATTTTTGATTTGTGTCATCAATAGTCAAAAAATCTGATAATACCAGCGGAAAATCTGCAGGCTGGTAATATAATTTTGCTAAGCTATTTTTGATTTCAACTAATTTCATCAATTAATGTACCGGATATTTTATATTTTCGTAACTACTGGCATACTTCTTCTTGAAGAGCAATTGAAGCAATCTGATTGGACATAATTGCCACTTTTTTAATAGGGCCTGTAGGTTCTTTTTCGATAAGTTTTCCTACAGCACTTTGTGTTTTTATGAGAGGCAGAATTTCATCAAAAACTGCTCTGGGGTCTTCAAAATATAAAACCATAGGAGCTGATGCACCTTTTAAAAACACTAATAACGCCAATCTTGTTTTGAATTGCTGCGGCGGAAATTGCTGAGCCATAATTTTTCTCCTTAAATCCTCTATATATTATATTAATTTAAGTCAAATATCGCAAAATAGCAATATTAAAATTCTATACCCTTTCTCGCTTGCACTCCTTTATCCCAATAGTGTTTTACAGGGATAATCTCCGAAACCAGATGAGCTATATCAATGATTTCCTGTTTTGCGTTTCTTCCTGTCAAAACTATTTCCATCTCATCAGGCTTGTTTTGCAGAACATCGAGCATCTCCTGCAAATCAATAAGATTCAAATCAATGGCTATATTAGCTTCATCAAGGATAATAAGCTGGTATTCATCATTTTTTATAGCCTCTTTAGCTATTTGCCATCCTTTTTGTATTTGTTTTTTATCGGCGTCTGAAATGTTTGTTGAATATACGATTCTATCAAGACCTGCCTGTACAATTTTTACTTTGTCTTTTAAATCAGGGCATAATTGAGAAAATGATATCAGCTCTCCATAGTCGTTTCCGCCTTTTGTAAACATTACAATAAGCACACGCCATCCTCTGCCTAATGCTCTCATTGCAAGCCCCAGTGAAGCTGTTGTTTTTCCCTTGCCGTTGCCGGTATAAACCTGAATGTAGCCGTGCTGTAAAAATTCCGGATTGTATAGTTTATTATTGTCGTCACACGTAGTCATTATTTGCCGGCTGCTTTCCTTTTAATAATTTGAAAATTATTATAATGTTAAATTACACGGGTGTAAAGAATAATATGCTACCAAGCAGTTTTTGAGTATAATTTTTATTATGAAAGCTTTAAAAAATGAGATGAGAGCAAGAGCAAAACTAATCAGGGCAGGTTTGGATTATGCTTCAGAATCAGCTGTAATTTGCGGCCTTATTTCACGTTGGGACGTTTTTCAAAAAGCAAAAAATATTATGCTGTTTTATCCTATAGGGTCAGAGTGTTCTCTTTTACCCTTGTTGAGTTTTGAGGATAAAAATTTCTTTTTTCCGGTCGTCAAAGGGGATAATATGTTCCCTGTAAAATATGATAAAGAATCAGGCTTTGTTAAAGGTGCATTCGGAATAAATGAGCCTGCAGGAAATGAATCAGTAGATATCAAGAAGCTTGATATTGTTTTTGTCCCTGCTCTTGCTGTTGATTTGAAGGGTTATAGACTCGGCTACGGGAAAGGGTATTATGACAGGTTTTTAAATTTGCTAAACAAAAACTGCAGCAGGATTGTTCCAATATTTTCAGAACTTATATTTGAGTCTGTCCCTGTTGAATCACATGATTTGGCTGTTGATGCTATTGTCAGCAGCAAGGGTGTTATTCACTGCCCTTCAAGTAATTTGGCCTGCCAAGATCAAGTACATCACAGATAAGATATTTTATTCCGTATATTACAAGACCTGCACCGAATATCTTGGAGTGTTTTTTTGATAACAATGCCCCTGTTGCCAGAGATGCAGGTATGATATCTGATGCCATTTGTTCAAAAGCACCTTTTACATAACCTGTGACCGCATGGAATTTATCCGGCAGGTTCCAGTCAGCATTACTCAGAAAATATTTGTCTTTTAGTTTGCTGGTTGTGGGATTAAGGTCATCTACACGTCTTGAACGCATATAAAGTTTAGTCAGCCTTTCGGACGACGTCATTTTTACATGTTCTTCAGAATGCTTTTTCCCGACATCGTGAGCATTGTACAAAACCATGCCCGCTGTCAGACCGCCTGCGATTTTTGATGCTACATTCCATTTATTCATTTTGTGGCCTTTTTATTTCTTTTCTGTAGTTTGTGTCTTTTCTTTTGGTGGATTGTTGTCTACCACTTTTACTGTCTGTCCTGCTGTTTTTAGTGCTGCATCTGCTGCATCCAGTGCGTCCAGTCCGTAGCCTGTGTTGGATTGTTGAATTTGAGCAAGCAGCTGTTGTGTAAACGCATCTCCCTGCGCCCATCCGTTTTGTAATATTCCAAGGCCTACCATTTTGACGTTAGAATATTTGCTCTGCAATGTCAAATTCAATAATGCTGTTAATGCAGGATCATTTTTTCTAGATTCATCTTCTCTGAATCTTTTCATAAGTTCTTTTGCACCCATTAATTTAATATCCGGGTTGTCATTTCTTATGTAATTTTCAAGAGTTTTTATATAATCATCCGTTAAAAGAACAATATCTTTTTTAGGTTTTTCTTTTTCTTCTGTTTTGCCGCCATTCAAGCTTGCAGCCCCTACAGGAACTGTCGGTGCGGGATATGTTGGGCCATTGTAAACAGGGCCGTTGTATTGCGGCGGATTTAGATAATAACTTTTGTCATAAGCCTGTGTAGGTGCTGGTGCCTGAGTTGTATTGTATGTGTTATTAATGTTTGCACCGTTAGGATTTACGGATGCACCAAGAATATTTATTGTGACTCCGCTTGCACCTGCAGGTATGGAGTTTGCTCCTCCTGTTCCAATATTGAAAGTAGCACCTGTCGCAGTTTGATTGTTCTGCGCAGGAATCGTCTGTGTTTGTATTTGAGGTTTGTAACCTACTGGATAATTTTGCATACTTTCACCTTACACTTTTCTGTATATATAAACGTAATTTCTTTTAGATAAGTGCTATTTTTAATCTTTTTGTAACAAAAAATTAACATTTGAATATTTATACTAAAGTTTATATAAACAAATGTCGAATAGTTGGTTACAGGGAAAATTAATTAATAATGAAAAGGAGTATTAGAAAATGGTAGATGGCGTAAATTTTAATCCGTTTACAGGAAAAGTTTTTTCAACTGATGAAATTAATCAACTCGACACAAACAAAGACGGTGTCGTTTCTTCTAGTGAATTAAAAGATAACATGTCCTGGTTATCATCTCAAAGCGTTGATGAAGAAGGCGATATAGCAATCGGTGATGAAAATACAGATGGTGTTACCGGCACTGGCAATACAAATTCTTCATCAGGTACAACAGGTGCTTCTGATTTAACTGAAGAATTGAATGCAGCTGTAGATCAATATATTGAAGCTTATATGCAGCAGCATCCTGAATTGTCACAGGCTGAAAAGTCATCACTAATTACGTTTATTAAAACAGAAAGTGCTGAATATATTAATACTATTGCAACAATGAGTAATAGTGTTGTTGATACTGATGCAATAACCGCAGAAATGACTGCATTTTTGGATACGGCAGTGCAGCAAAGAGCAGCTGATATCACTGAAACAAATGCTACATTAGACAATTATAAAAATAATGTAGATTCAAACTATGAAGCATTGTCACAATATACAGACGCTGCGGACAATGATTATGTAACAGGTGCTGAATATGAGCAAATGAAAGAACAGGCTACAGCTTATTTGTTGGGTACAATGCTCAATGGGGCTGAAGATACTGACTTTTTGGCTTCCTTGAATGCTGATTATAAAAACAATTCAAATTACCAAGCTGCAATGGAAGCAATTAACACAATAAACAGTGAAACTGATCCTGTAAAAGTTCAAGAAGCTCTCGAAAAAGCTAAATCAGCAATAGGCAATTTAATCGGTACTCAAAACCTTGACGGTACATCAAAATTGAATGATGCGGTCATCGCAAATGATCAAAAAATTGCAGATAATGAAAAAGCCGCTCAGGCAGCTGAGTATAAAGAACAGTTAGGTCAAGTTGTTGATCAAATGGTCGAAAGTTATTCAAATGCCGGTGGTAATTGGTATAAAAATGAATTGCCTACTGAAGAAGATGTAGATAAGTACGCAGCTCAACTTAATAATATGATGACTGCATTTTTAGAAGAATATACAGGCGATGGTACAAATATCGAACGTGAATTCAGAGCGTTTGTAAATGGTGCTATGGCTGATGCTGAAGATGTTCAAGAAGAACTTGGCGAGTTGACAAATACAAGTTCTGCTGACAAATACACAGAACTTAAGGATGTTATTAATTCGACAGGTACATATATAAGTGACAGTGAAGCAGAAGAAATTGTAAATACAGCATCTGATTTTATCATTAATCAGCTTGCGCAGGGCATTTCTGATATTGCACTCTTAGAATCAGTGTTACCGGGATATGCTTCTAATGAAAAATTTGTCGAGGCTAAATCACTTATTGAAAACATATCAACATCCGGTACCCCTGCAGAAGATTTGGAAAAAGCAAAACAGCTCATTAATGATATGATGAAAGAAGTTGGTGCAGAAAAAATCGCTGACGGTGTAAAAAATCAAAAAATGCCTGCCATAACTATATCTGATGTTGATTATGAAAAATTTACTTCATCTATCCCTGGCTATGATAATGGCGATAGCTGGGAAACAGGCAGATATAGAAAATCAGACAGTGCAAAAGATGCTATTCAAGACCTGGCCAAACAACAGCTGGAAGCATTGAAACCCCAGTTGATGGCTATGCTGAAAGAACAGATGGGTGCTGACTATGATGAAGACAAAATTAACAGTCTGTTGGATGATGCAATTTATCAAACTATAAATGATTTTACAGAATCCGGCTTTGGTACAAGAAAATCAGGTCTTTTAAAAAGACGTGGCACAGTAAATATAAAAGAAATTGTTGATGCTTTCTTGACAAAATTCCAACAGTTGTCAGCAAATCAGGCAGGTGAAACAGATCCTACAAAGAATCCTGTAGACAGAGAATCCGTAATGGCAGATACTACACTTGCTGATGCTTACCAAGATAAATCTTCCAAAACAATTAAAGGTTTTGGTCAAGCAAAACTCGAAGCAAAAACACAGTTGCAGATTGTTGCAACTCAGCTTAAATCTCAATTGAGATCACAACTTGGATCTGAGTACAATTCATCTACAATAAATGATCTTGTGGATCAGGCTATTTTAAATACCTTAAATTCTCTGGAATCAGTCGGCTCAAACAAAAAAGGCATTTTTGCTAAAGTTTTCGCTGATATTTATAGAGTTAATACAGCTGATATTACAAATAAATTCTTTGACGAATTTGACAAGTTGTATGAAGAAGCACAAACAAAAAAGGCTGAGAATAATGCCTAATATCTAAGGTAATTATCTATTAATATAAAAACAGCAGGAACATTATATTCCTGCTGTTTTGTTTGTAAAAAATTTTTTGTTTAACTATAATTGAACTATGGATGTAGAAATTTCAAAAGAGCCTGTTCTTTATACGAGTGATTTTCCTCAGCATTTGTGCCATATGTGTGGTAAGTGCTGTAAAGCAATCACTACACCTTATTCTTATGAAGAACTTGTTGAGCTTGCAAATCAAGGACAGGAAGAGGCAAAAGTCTTTGTTGAAATTTTTCAAAGATACAATTCCGTTGATGAGGCAAGAGCAGCTGTTCCTGATCATGTTGAAAATATATTGAACCAGCTTAGAAAAAATAATCCAAATCTTGATGAGTCAAAGGTTACTTTTTATCATTGTCCTCATCTTACTGAAGATAACAAATGTGCTATTCACCCGACAAGACCGGATTGCTGCAGGCGTGCGCCTCGTAACGGATGGTCGTTGTTTCCGCCGGGATGCGGGTTCAAAGGCTGGCAATTCCAGCAAAAAGAAAAGGTCAAAGCCTCTGTCAGAAAGCTCAAAGAATATTTGATGGAGCTTGAGTGTCTGCCTGACAGCTATGTTTTGCCGGAACGAAATAAGACAGTAAAAGAGATGAAAGATTTTATCAACGAAAAAATCAAACCGTGGGAAAAATACGGTGCTGCCTTCTGGTAAAATCTGCCTGTTTTTTACGTGAACAATTCTATTTTTTCGGTTTTAAGTTGTTTATAAATGTACCGATTTTTTGGATTAGAGGCTGTTCGTCTTCTTCTTTAAGTTCTTTATATTTTTGTTCAAGCACCTTTGCGACATTTTCTGACTCAACTGTTTCTATTTTTGATTTTAAAAGACTCAAGGCTTGTTTTAATTTGTTGTGTCGTTTTAAAAGATCCACATATTCATAAATAATCAAGTTGTTATAAGGATCCTGTCTGAGTGCATAAGAATAGTAGTTCGATGCGTTTATAAAATCATCGTCTTTGTCAGCGGCAAGGGCCGCATTATAAAGGTAATCTACATTAAGTTCGTCGAGCATTGATGCTTCTTTGTAATATAAAAATGCGCTGTCATATTCCTGTGCATCAAAATATAGCTTGCCCAGAAATGCGTAATATTTGTGGTTTGAGGGCTGTAATGATACAGCAATTTTTGCATTTTCTATGGATTTGTTTTTTAAACCCTGAGCCGCACATATTACGGCCATGTATTTATAAGCTTTAGCGCAGCTGCTGTCCAGTTTTATTGTATTGTCTACTATTTTGGCTGCTTCTGTGTACTTGTTTTGTTTTATGTTCATTTTAGCTTGTAACAGGTAAGCAAAGATAAAATGTTTGTTAAGGTAAAGCACCTTTGTGATAATATCCTGCGCAACCTGATATTTCCCGAGTTCACAGTAACAGTCAGCCAGCTCGCTCAAGTATTCAAGAGATTCCGGTTTTATGAACAGAGCCTGCTGCAAGCTGTCTATAGCCTCTTTGTACATGGGGATTTCTTTGTATATTTTTGCCATTGCATAGTATAAAAAGTCGTTATTTGTGACTTTTTGCGACAAGTCTGCCAACGTATTTTTTGCGCCGATTAAATCTCCGTTTTTGGCATTAATAAGGGCTTTTAATATGATTGCATCAGCATAATCCGGCTTTAATTCAAGTATATGGTTTATGTTTTCTAACGCTTTTTTTAAATCGTGTCTTTCGTAGTACAAATATGCTAGAGAATAATTGTAAACAATATTATCCGGCTCTAAAAACACTGCATGTTTAAACGAATTTTCTGCTTCACTCAGCCAGCCGTTTATTGAGTATGCAGTACCGAGGTTATAGTAATATAACGGGTTATTCTGCTCTATTTTTATTGCAAATTGAAAATAATTTATTGCATCTGCAATTTTATGCTGATCAAGCTTTAAAAGCCCGAGATAATTGTATGTTCTGTCGCACTGTATTTCATCCAGTACGCTGTTAAATAGTTTTTCCGCATCAGCCTCTTGGTGTTTTTGATAGTATATTACGCCAAGATAAAATCTTGCATCTGTATTGCTTGGATAAAGCTTTATTATTTCCTGAAAGATTCCGATGGCTTTAAAAATCTGGTTCAGTTTTAGTCTGGAATAGCCTTCAATTAGCAGAAGTTTTTCATTTTTTCTTTCTTCGTAGTTAAATTTTGAATTTTCAATTTCATTTATTACAGTATTATGCTGGTTGCACTCAGTGAGCATTTCCAGATAAGTGACAAAGTTGTCTATATCCGGTGACAATCTGTATAATTTTTCTGCAAACTGCAGTGCTTTTGCATATTTTTTAGTTACTTTATTTATGTTAACAACGATTTTTAATGTATCTATATGGTTTGGGTCAATATCAAGAATCTTTTCTGCATATTCAAGTGAGCGCTCAAAATTGTTCATCAAAAAATACAAATGTGATATTTGAGCGAGTATCTCAATATTGTCACTTTCAATGCACAGGGCTTTGTACAAAGCTTCTATAGCCTGTTTGTAGTGCTTTTCTTCCTGAAGCTGAAATGCCTGTTTTAAAAATTTTGTTGTTAACCCTTCTGCCATAAATCCATTATATTGTTAATTCCTGTGTGCGTAAAGCTTTTTTATTAAATATACGTTAATTTTATGATTCTGATATAGAAATATTAGTTACGCCCACATTTCTTGCTTTGTCCATTAGTTTTACTACAGCACCATGAGAGGCCTCAGGCTGAGCCAGTATTAACAAACCTTCCGGAAAGTCTTTGATTTTGCTCTGGATGGTTGATTCCAGTTGAGAAACATCTATTTCCTGACTGTCGATATAATATTTGTCATCGTCGCTCACAGTTACGGAAATGAGTTTGTTTTCCTGTTTTACATCCTGAACTTCAACATTGTTAGGTACAGCGAGATTAAGCCCCTGCTGGTCAAGTAATGGCGCAATCACCATCATAATAATGAGCAGTACCAGAAAAATATCCGTGAGCGGTGTAATATTTATTTCGTTAAAGGTGTTTCTTTCTCTAGACATTTTTTATCCTTTATTCTTCTGTTGGAATTTCACCTACAGTTTGTCTGTATTCATTATCCTCTGTTGAAGTTTTTTGTTCTTGTTGCGGCGGCTGTGTTGTTGTTTGCAGTTTCTTTTGTTCTTTTTTTGACAATGGCTCACCGGCAATGATTAGTTTATCAAATTCAGCATCCTGTGCAGCTTTCATAATTTTCATTATTTCTCTGCTTTTGACGCTTTCATCAGCTTTTACAACAACCTCTTTTTTTTCAAGTTTAGGTTTCATAGCGATGAGCTGATTGTATATGTCATCCTCTTGGATTTGTGTGCCGTTGACAAAAAATTGCCCTTCTTTTGTAACGGAAATCGTTGCATTTTTCTGTTCAACCGACAGCCCGCTGTTGATTTCCGGCACTTTTATGCTGCTGTCATTTGATTGGAATGTAGGTGCAATCACCATCATAATAATGAGCAGTACCAGAAAAATATCCGTGAGCGGTGTAATATTAATCTCTGTAAAAAGAGCTTCTTTTCCTTTTGCTGTTTTAAAAGCCATTGTCTGTTTTTACCTTTGTTGAAATTGTCTATAATGCAATATTTGTAGGTTGGTTCATAACAACTTCTTCATTGCTGTCTACAAAGCTTAAGAAGAGTAATTTGATTAACTGAAAATCGTCTTCAAATCTTTTTACCATTGACTGGAAGTAGTTGTATAAAACAACTGCAACAATAGCAACACCAAGACCGAGAGCTGTAGCAATCAATGCTGATGCAATACCTGATGCAACTGCTGCAGACTGGTTGCCCTGTACAGCCAAATCCTGAAATGTGTACAAAATTCTAACAACAGTACCGAACAAACCTAAGAACGGACATACACCGCCTATTGTACCGAGAATTGTAAGATGTGATTCCAGTTTTCTTGTTGCAAGGCTTGATGCAATGTCAAATGAACGAGAAAAACCGTTCTTTTGTTCTGAAAATATTCTTACAGCTTCTTCCGAAACTTCTCCAATAATACCGCCGAGTTGTACGCTGAGGCTTTGCGCTGAATCAAGATTGTTTCTCGCAAGTTCTTTTTGCAGTTTTGGAATAAAAAGTACTACGTCACGTTTGTTTTTGCTGTAGTAATAAAATCTGTTAATGGCTACTGCTATCGTCAAGAAGGAACAAATAAGGATAGGTGCAATTATCCATAAATCTTCAATAGCTGCTTTTAATAGTAATTCCATTTGTCAATCCTCTTTCTATTTAAATTAATTATTGCTTTTTGTTTGTTGATTAGTAACTTGTTGCGCCAAATACGTTGTAGTCAAAAGTAAATTGTATGTCTACACTATCTCCTTTGTACTCAGGCGGTAGCGGTTTGAATGGTGCTGTCAACTCAACGGCATGCATTGCTGCTCTGTCTGCAGCCGGCAGTCCGGAGGACTTGTATACCCTGTGAGAGATTAGTCTGCCATCTCTTGCTATTTTGAATAACAGCACTACTCTTTTGCTTTCATTCCCTTTTGGAGGCTCCCAGTTCATTTTTATACGTCTTTGAAGCTCTCTCATATAAGGGCCAAAATCGGGTTCTTTTAATGCATCTATACCCGGTGCGCCTTTAGGATTTCCCGGCCCGGGATTGCCGACATTGCCGCCTCTGCCTGTTGAACCCGGAGAAAAACGTCCGCCTGTGGCTCTGCTGGTTCCGCTGGGTGAAAAGCTCGGTGCCGGAGCAGAACTTTTTCCAGAACCTGAAGAACCGCTTTTTGAGCCTGAGCCTGTTTTTGAGCCGGTAATCGGCCCGCCTGAAGGCCCTGCAACTTTTGGTGCTGCGACTTTTGGTACAGGCATGTTAAAACTGCTTTTTGGTTTATTAACCTTTGGTGCGCTTGGCTTTAATGCAGGTCTTGGTGCTACAGCCGGTGCTTTAGGCTGGCCTTGAGGCGTTGGAGCCTTTGTAGTCTGTTTTGGCGCCCAAGGCATTTTTAAAGCAGGTTTTGGCTGTTGCTTAGGTTGTTGTTTTTGCACAGGCTTTTTTTGCTGCTGTGGCTGTTGAACCTTTTTTGGTGTTGCTTTTTGTTGTTGCTTTTGAACAGGAGCAGCCTGCTGAGGTGCGCTGGCCTGTGATGCTGCCTGCGGCTGCGAAACTGCACGTTTGGGGTCATGTATACCACCGGCACGTGAATTTCTGTCAGCTCTGAATTTTGTATTTTTATTTATTGGCTCTGCTTCTTTATTTACAAGCACGAACTCAATATCCTTTGGCTTTTGCTGGGGTTTTTCAAATACAGAAAAAGTTATCCCTAAAAGTGCAAGAATAAATATAGTCAGCCATATTAATCCAACAACAATCGGATGAAGTATGGCTGAAAATACGAAACACTTTTTTAAGGAAATATCATTTTTATCATCCTTATTATAAATCCCGTATGTATATTTTGAATTCTGAAGACTTTCGTCTTCATCTTCGTATAAATCAATGTCACCTAGTAATGTCATGTCTTCCCCAAATCTCTTTTGTCATATAGTTTAGCAAAAGCCAAACAATAAAACAAATTACCCGATTTACCGGTTAGTATTGGTAACTTTGTTGCGGCGTAAATGTAATCTGCTGGTCTAGCACAATGTTTATTGCAGTGCCGGCTGGTATAGTTGCGGGTTCGCCTTTATCCCACAATGATTTTGCAAGACCTGCACCTGCGCCGACAGCTGTTCCGTAAGCAGCACCTTTTCCGATTTTACCGCCTGACAAAGGTCCCATAATTACACCTGCAACTGCGCCGGCAGCAGTTCCGACAGCAATATCTTTTGCGTAGTCTTTTGCAGAATCCATTTTTGTCCCGCCTTTGAGCAGTCCTGTACCGTCTTCTGTTTGGATTTTTCCTGAGATAGGTATCATTTGTCCGTATGGAGTTACAATATTTGTAAATTTAACCATTAATTGACCGTTTATGCCTGCTCTGCCTGCTTTTTTCACCTGTATAACAGTACCGTTCACTGAGCTGCCAATAGGCGCAATCAGTGTGTTGTTATAATAAAAATTATTTGATAAAGCTATGCAAACGCTTTGTCCCAGAGAAAGGTTTTCAGAAGAAAGCTCCATAGTAGCTGTAGCCGGAAATGCTGTTCCTGAAGGGACATATACTACTTTGCCTTGCAGCGGCTGCATCTGGGTCGTGTTTGCCTGTGCCGGTAATGAAAAATTATTGATACTAAATATTCCTGTACCTGTTGTTAACAGTGATGCGAGAACAAATGCAGAAAGTAATTTGCTGGTTTTATTATTCATCATATTTAGTCCTCCGTATTATAAATTTATTATATTTAACGATTATTTTATTATAATGTTCATTTTATGTTAATTATCTATCAGTATAGCTTATTAATAGAATTCGCCTACACCGAAGGTAAATGCACCTTTAGAGTTGCCGTCAGGTATACCTGTGAGTGGATAGCCCCAGTCGATACTCAACGGGCCAACACCCGGAACAAATACTCTTACACCAACACCTGCAGTAATTGCGTGGATAGGTCTGTTGTATATTTCATTAGTAACAGTTGACCCGTATATCTGACCTGCATCAACAAAGGCAGCAATTCTTATGTTGTCTAAGAATTTTGCATCCGTGATTCTGTCGATGAATGGAATTGGTGTCTGGAATTCTGCAGAACCCATCATAAAGCCGGAACCAGTACCTATACCGCTCATTCTAAAACCTCTGACAGTATATGGACCACCCAAACGGTATGCCATTACCTCAGGCATATCCCCGTGGATTTTGCCACCGGCTCTGAAGGCAAGTGATACTGATGATTTTTTTGCTACAGGATAGTATTTTTTGATACTTCCAGAAAGTTTTCCAAATGTGTTTTCAAACTCGTCTACTGCCAGTGCTTCATCAAATCTTACGTTAGCAAAAACACCGCTTCTTGGCAGAGTAGCATTATCTCTTGTGTCATAAGTTAAACTTGGTGACAGTGTTAGGAACAATCCTCCCTGCAGTTGTTTTGCACGTTCAGATATAGGAATATTGTGCGCTGCATAGAGGTTTGCAATTTGTGATGCGTCGCCTTCTTTTACGTGAACATTTTCAATACCGATACCAAATGATCCGATAAGGTGAGGATAATTTGTAAACGCTCTTGAAATAGTTGATTCAATACCGAATCTCTGTTCAACGGCCAACGGAATCTGATAGCTGGCAAAGTCACGTCCAAATGCCTTAATCATAAGCGAGTTATCAGTACCTTTGAGTTTTGGCTCAAACCAGCTGATTTCAGCCTGCAGGTTTGCTCTGTTGAGCATAGAGCTGTCAGCCATAACGACACCTGTACCGGCTAAGAAGTTAAGAGAAACTCTCTGTCCCAATCCTCTAAAGTTGCTGTCCGTAAATCCGGCTGTACCAAACAAACCTGTCGCAGTATCAAGACCGCCGCCCACTGAGATTGTCCCGGTTCTTTGTTCTTCAAGATGTATTGTGACATTGTAAAGGTCTGGATTCTCTTCATCACGTTCAATTGTCCTTTTTACATCTTTAAAGGCCTGTGTGCCGTATAATCGCATCAAATCCTGTTTTATCAAGTTTTCATTATAAATTGTTCCCGGCTGTGTGAGTACGTTTCTTCTTACAACAAATTCTTTTGTCTTTTTGTTGCCTTCGATGATGATAGAGCCTATTTTCCCTTCATCAATGTTGATGTTAACCATACCATCGGGATCGTCGGTTACACTTGTTACTCTGGCAAGAATATAGCCCTGGCTTGCATAATATTCTTGAATTTCTGTAATAGCGTCATTGAGTTTTAAAATGTTTTGGGGTTTGTTGAGCAACGAGTCCAGTATCTGGAGCAAATCGCCTGTGGCTACAGAGTTGTTGCCTGTAATGTTGAAGTCGGTGATAGGAATATTTTCTTGTACGACAATTTTAAGTTTAATGTTTTTGTCATCAATTTTTACAGGGATGGCTTTCATTTTTTCGCTGAAATATCCCATGTCATAAATTGCTTTAAGGTTTTGTTGAATCGCTTCTACACTGTACGGGTCACCGGGTTTTATAGTGACGTGTTCCATAATTTCGGAAGTTGTTACAAGATTATTGCCGTATATTTCAACAGATTGAACCTTTATATCAGAAGTAACTTGAGTTTTTTCGGCTTGCAGATTTTTTGTATCCTGCTGAAATTTTTCCATCAGACTATCGCCTGAGTCTTGTGAGCCGTCAGGGATAGTTTGTTCAGTATTGTTTTTGTGTCTTTCCCAAAATTTTAATTTAGACCATTTTGAGCCGGCAGCATAAGCTGGGCATGTTTGTAATAAAAACAGTCCTAAAGACAAAAATATAACAGTTAATATATTCTTAACAACTGAAATTGTTGAATTCCTATCTCAAATACTTCCAATAAAAATTATAACTACAAAATAAAAAAGTACAAATTAATATTGTAAAATTTGAAGAAATATTTATTTCAATAATATTTAATTTGTATGTGTATTGGTATACTATTTTTTGCACTGTAAATAACTTAATAAAGTGTTATAATAATTTTAACAATTCTTTAATTAATTATTATTGATATTGCAATGTTATGTCAATGTGATATAATGATGATATAAGATGTTAGCTGTTGTGAGTTTGATATATGACTATATACTACCGAAACAACTTCTATATATATAGAACAGTTTGCGCTGGTATGGACATATCAGAAAGGATAACCGGATATGGACTTATCGATTAATGGTGCAAACTCAGCCAGAATGCAGTCTTTGTCATCTCTGGTCAGTGATCTTATTTCAAAAAGAAGCGGAGTCAATGTCTCCTCTTCTGATATTGCGCTGCAAAGAAGTTCTCTTAATACAATAGAATCTTTTTCTAATAGTACAAACAGTATCGATTCATCTTATGCATCATATATTAACAGTCTTCAACAGTCTATAGATTCGCTGACAAATCAAGCAGGCTCAGCAACAAGCAGGCTGGCAGAAATGACTGCTTTAAAAAGCTCATTCAACACAACATCTTCCACACTTGACAGTTTTATTAACAATATTAAAAATTCTACATCTAATTCAATCTATGACTATACAAACACAAATTCAAATGCAATTGATGTTGATATTTTTAATAACAATACCACATCACAGAGAATCGATTACAACATAATTCAAGTAGCAACAGCAACAACTGCAACAAGTAATGCACTAAAAGGCGTAAGCGTAGATTTACAAACAAAAATTAAAGATTTGTTTGCCGGTGCATACGACGGAACAAAAGTCACAGGTACACGAAGCGACATAAATGGAAAGACTACAATGTCACAGCTTGGTGTAACAACAGGTTCATTTGAAATTGGCGGACACACAATCACTGTCAACGGTTCTGATACGGTTGATGATGTTATAGAAAAACTTCGTGTCCAGGGGTACGAAGCAGGCTTTGACCCCGAAAACAAATTCTATATCACATCTTCAACTGAATCTCTTGCTATCAGAAACCAGAATACAAACTTTGCTGAGATAATGGGTCTTACTGTTTCCGGCGGAAGTTTTTCAATAAACGGGCAGGAAATATATATCAATGATGATACAACATTAGATTCTCTGTTAAATACAATCAATTCCGACGATAAATACGGTGTCGGAGCTACCTTTGTAGACGGCAAAATTCAACTCATAGCCAACCAAACAGGCAACGTCTTAATAGAAATAGACAAAGGGTCGAGCAACTTTACTAACGCAATAGGCTTTACATCCGGCGGTACAATGCGTACCGACAATTTGGTTATCGGCTCGGGAGGTAAAAAACAAACTCTTACAGGCTCAGCTTCCGTTACAGAAGGTATGACAGGCTTTAGCGCAGGCAACTTTAAAATCACAACAACTCACAACGGTGATTCAAAAACCGTAGAATTTCAGGTAGAAGCAACAGATACTCTTGCTGATATTATTGCAAAAATCAATGATAGCGACCTTGGCATAACAGCTTCTATTAAAAACGGAAAACTGGAATTGTCACAAAACGAAGTCGGCACAGGCTACAATATCGTTGTAGAAGCCGGTTCCAGCGATTTTACCGAAAAAACAGGCTTTACCGATAAGGAACAATCTACGGGCATTCTCTCACCTGGGCTGGATGCTGACTATTTTACCCACATCAACGGTACAAAAGACATCGCAGACCCTGATGCCGCAAACGTTGTTACCGCAGGTTCTTTCAAAATCAACGGAAAAACAATTGAACTCACAGGCGGCAGCATAAACGATGCTATCGCTCAAATCAATCAATTTAGCGAAGAAATCGGTGTCGTCGCAGAACTAAAAGACGGAAAAGTTGTCTTGCGAAACAGACTGACTGGTACTGCTCCATTGTATATTGAAGGCGGTACAAGTAACTTTGGCGCAATCACTGGTCTTACAACAGAAAGCAAAAATGCTGCCACTTCTACAGTAGGCAGTGCAGGTTCTGCATCAACAATGACCGGTACGGAAGATATAGAGCTAAACACTGCAGTTTCTTCATCTTCAATAAAAATTAACGGCACTATCGTAAATATCGCAGAAGGCACAATCGAAAGTGCAATAGAAAATATTAATGCTGCCAGCGAGTTTACAAATGTAACCGCATCACTAAAAGATGGAAAACTTGTTTTGACAGAAACCAGAAACGGAGCCTTGCCTATTACTGTCGAAGATATGAGCGGCAATTTTGGCGCAATCACTGGTATAATCGGATATACAGTAACTGCAGGTGAAGAAGAAAAATACGGTGCAACCCGTTCAATGGTTATTTCTTCACGAGAAGTCAATAATGCAACACAAATCAGCGAATCTACAATTAATATAAACGGCACAGATATAAACGTCTCCGGAACAATCCGTGACGTAATCAATACAATAAACGCACATAGCGCAGATACAGGCGTAGAAGCTTATATAAATACAGAAAATCAGCTGACCTTCCGTGCTATCGAATACGGCGCAGTTGACGTTACCGTACAAATAAAATCAGGTGACCTGAGCCGTGTAATTGGTATGGGATCTTATACAACAACAGCAGGCTCAAATTCTCAGGTAGAAAAAATTTATGCAAGCGTAACCGGCGGTGTAACAGGTCTTGATAACTATTCACAAATTTTGACAGGCAGCTCTCTTGTGTTGTCTACAGTAGATGCAGAAACAGGCGCAGTTACAAAAACAGATATCGGCGTCAGCAGTATCACAACTATCGGCGATTTGATTTCAAAAATCAACTCAATGACGTCAAAAACTAATATCGAAGCCAAATTGACTACAGATGGTTCATTGCAGCTTACTGCGACAACAGATACAGTACGCAGTATAGGTATAGAAATAGGCGGTACAGGCGACCTCGGCAGAGTTACAGGCCTTGGAAACTATACAATTACAGGTACAACAGGTGACGGTGATGTCTCCAAACAAACTTTCAGTAATATCACTGGTACCAATAACGTCACAGCAAATACACAAATTACCGATACACAGTTTACTTTGTCTTACGTCAACGATGCCGGTGTAAATGTTACATCACAGGTCTTTAGCTTCAAAACAGGTCAGACACTGCAGGATGTAATGGATGCTGTCAACAATTCAAACTGGTATGTGCGTGCTGATATAAAAGATGGAAAATTTGTGTTCACTTCACGTGCAGTCGGTCCGTTTGACCTTAGCATAAATATTTTGAAAAATGATGACGGCACAACAGGTGACTTTGGCCGTGTAGTCGGTATGGCTACAATGTCTACTCTCAAGAATGACCCATCACAGCAGAGAAAAGACCCAGCCACTATCACCGGCGGTACTACAGGTTTAAAATTAACAGACGAGATAATGGGTTCTAATAGTATCACTATATGGATGACCCGTCAAAATTCCTACACAGGCAAAGATACACAAACAGGCAGTGGAGATTTGTTATCCAAAGCTGCTACTATTACATTTAAAGATT
>CALVBT010000002.1 GCA_944325885.1 Candidatus Gastranaerophilales bacterium
ATTTCGTGACGCCATTTAGCACGCTTCGCCACAGCTCAGCGGCTAAAGAAGGCAAAAATAGCATAGACTGGGTTCGAACCAGTGACCTCCCGGGTATGAGCCGAGCGCTCTGACCAACTGAGCTACTATGCCATTTCTTTTGTTGTTATTCAATTTTTTATCCAGCTCAGTTGGCCTTTAATCTAAAAGCGGCTCCGCTTTCAGCTCGCCTGGTGAGCTACTATGCCATTTCGTTTGTTTCTATTTAATTATGACTATTATTATTAAATAAACAAATAAAAATTACAATAGATTTTTTGTTAAGAAATATAATCAAAATATTAACTAAAGTAACAAATTTTATTTTTTTTGTCTAAAATCATTATGCTTTGCGGAACTGAAATTCTTATATCAAAATATTTTGGTAAAAATTGCGTATGTATTTTCCGTTCGGCATAATTTTTACAAAGATTTTACAAACTATATTAGAAAAACTTTTTAACTGCTATAACATAACTAGTTAAATTTTTATACATTTGTACCCCATAAAAATAGTGGTTGATTGTGAAAGGGAAAAATTCATGGAAATGTTTGTACGTTATATGTCACGTAAAGTTAATGATGAGAAAACTCTTTTGGAATTTGAACTGGATTTGAAAAAATTTATGGCATTTGCTGTCCTTGAACGAGCGGAGGCAGAAAGACAGGTTCTGTTGAATATAAATAAAATTGAACTTATGCAGTTTTTGGGATTGAAGGACAAAAAAGGTCGTATTATATATTTTGGTGATATTTTGATTGATGAATTTGATAATTTACTTACACCTGTGTGCGAAATTTCCAATTCAGAGCATATTTTGTTTTTCAAACCTATCCAATACTTAAACAAAGATATTAATATCGGCTGTAAATCTACATATAGTAATACCTTGGAAGTTGTGGGTAATATATATAAAAATTCGGAATTATTTACCGGATTTAAGGATACAAATAACTTGATAAACTGGATTATGTCAGCAAAACGTTCTGATTTTACAAAGACTATAATCCGTGTTGAATTAAACAGAGGGATTTAATAGTCAAAATATTTTCTTGCAATATAAACTTGTAGCAAATACAATATTAATAGTTTAATATTGCACGGAGAGGTGTCCGAGTGGTTTAAGGTGCAAACCTGGAACGTTTGTGTGGGGGCAACTCCACCGCGGGTTCGAATCCCGCCTTCTCCGATTTTTTAGACCCGTAAGGGTCTTTTTTAATATGAGTGACCAAGACAATTCCTCATTCTACGGTTTTTATCTGCTGTTAGAGTTAGTTGGATTTGTTTTATTAATTATTCTGAGTTAAGTCAATAGTTTCTCCATCTTCCGGAATTAATAAATTATTGATATTATTTTTAGCTTTAAAGTCTTTAAAATCTTTTCTTGTAACAGAAAGATGGCTGACGGTATCTAAATGGCTTGCAATGATTTTTGCATCTGGAGCAGCATTCAGAACATTTTTTACATCTTCAATATTCATTATTATGCGTTCGCCGTTTAATAGAGTTGCTGCACAGGCATTTACTACTATTACGTCCGGTTTGTATTTGCTTAAGGTGTCTTGTACTTCGCTACACCATATTGTGTCGCCTGCAATATATAGCGTTTTTTCATTTTGTGCTTTAAAAACAACCCCCATTGCATCATAGGGCAAACCTGCTGAATCGCATATAGGTTTTATTATCTCTCGTTTACCATGCTGGGTGCCTGTTTTGTATAGAGTTGTACCGTTAAATTTTGTACCGGATTCTGACACTGTTTCTACATTTGTAAACCCCTTTGAGATAACGTAATCTTTATCAATATCTGACTGAACAAAAACTTTTATATTTTTATTCAATGCTTTTTCTGCGAATTCGTCCCAGTGATCAGGATGAATATGCGTGATAATAACAGCGTCAACATCGACAATTTTTTTGATTTCAAAAGGCAGCTCCACTCTTGGCTGTCTAGTTTCAGAGTTTATTGCAATATCAAATCCCGGCATATAATCTTTTGGCATAAGCCACGGGTCAATTAAAAATTTTGTATTATTATATTCAACTATAATTGTTGCACTTCTTACTTGTGTGATTTTCATTTGAATTTCCTCCTTATGATAAAGCAATTTTATATATATGTTTTCATTTTGATAAGAATGCACTTTTTTGTATAATACTTACTAAAAAGTAAATTAGGCGATTTTATTATGGTTAAGCATAAGAAAGATGAATATAAATGTCCGCTTGAGGCAACTATGGATATAATCGGCGGAAAATATAAGGGCGTTATAATCGGACACCTTATAAACAAAACCTTGCGATATAATGAGCTTCAAAAGCTGATTTCTCACGCTACTCCCAAAATGCTTATTCAGCAGTTAAAAGAATTAGAAGCTGATGGCATAATAAGCCGAAAACTTTATCCTGTGGTTCCGCCAAAGACGGAATATTCACTGACGAAAAGAGGTGAAACTCTTATCCCTGCAATTATTGAGTTAAACAAGTGGGGTATGAACTATTTAAAAGAAGAAAATATCCCCTGTGCGTACAAAGGCGATATACCAAATTTTTAGTGTTTGGTTTTTAAGGGTTGGTTGTATGCTGTTTTTGTATCAGCCCAATTTTCTTTTAAATGTTCTTCCGGCAAGCGAAAGTGTCAATGCTGCAATTATAATAAGCGGTATGATATTTGTAATTACATCCGCAAGCCCCATCCCTTTCAAGAATATTCCCCGTGTCAGCACCATAAAAAATCTGACCGGATTCAGCCAGGTTAAATATTGCAGAAAAACCGGCATGTCCTCAATCGGAGAAATAAACCCTGACAACAATACGGCAGGCATCATAAATGTCATTGCAGATAAAATTGCCTGCTGCTGTGTGTTGCATATTGCGGAAATATAAAGCCCCACCCCTACTATTGCGAGCAGTGAAATAAAAATGGCAATCATAAATAAAAGAAATGAGCCGGCAAACGGAATATGGAAAAATACCATAACTATACCTGTCATAACCATTGTCAAAGCCATTGCAATCATCAGCGGCGGAATGGATTTGCCTAAAAGAATTTCGAGCGAGGATAAAGGACTTACAATAAGCTGGTCAAAAGTCCCCAGCTCCCTCTCTCTAGCAATTGACAGTGCCGTTAAAATTAAAGTTGTTACAAGTGAAAGCATTGCAACTATTACTGTCAAAATGTACCATTTGTATTCCAGATTTGGATTAAACCAGTTGCGAACAACAGTATTTATTGCCGCACCGTTTTTTGAGGGAGAAATTTCTGCTCCGTAGCCCGTAATAATTTGTGATGCATATCCGGAGGCTATTGATGCGGAATTTGTTTGTCTTCCGTCTGATATTACCTGAACTGTAGCTGCTTTTCCTGCTTTAATATTGCGTGAAAAGTCATTGTTTATCATTAATCCGATTTGGACTTTCTGTGCATCAAGTTTCTTTTTGAATTCCGCTTCATTATCAACATAATAAAAGTTTCTGAATCTTGTGGAATTTTCAAATCTGGATAACAGCTCTCTTGATTCGACGCTTTGAGAGCGGTCGAGGGTAACAACATCGATATTTTGGACTTCCATTGTTGCTGCATTTGAAAAAATCAAAAGCTGCACTATGGGGAGGCCTATAATTATTCCTTTTGTTTTTGGATCATTCCATATTGTTATAAATTCTTTTTTCATTAATGCCAGAACTCGGCGGAAAAAATTTCTTATCATTTAACCGTTCACCCGCCTTTCAGCTGCTTTTTTCTTCAAATGTTTCGTGTTTTCTTTTTCCAGTCTTGTTAAAGTGTTTTTATAAACAGCAGCAAACAAAATCAAACCGAGAATTGTCAAATATATTGCGTTTGCAATAACAATCTCAGGCACAGTGCCTGCCATAAATTCACTTTCTATAAACGAAACATAATACCTCGGAGGCAAAATCCTTGTTAAGTGCTGGAAAAATACAGGCATGGAGTTTATAGGGAACATAAGCCCTGAAAGCATCAATGCCGGCATAAACCCTACACTCATTGCCACCATACTGGCCAGAAATTGATTTTTTAATACAGATGAGATATTCAAACCAATGCCTAGTGAAGTAAAAAGAAATAATCCGCTCACCAGTAACAGGACAAGGTAATTCCCTCTGAAGGGGATTTGGAAAATAACAATGCAAAGAAATATATTAAAAGTTAGAGATAACATCCCTAAAATAAAATAGGGAATATATTTTCCTAAAACAATGTGGATTGTTTTTACAGAGGTAGAGAGCATTGCCTCCATTGTTCCTCTTTCCCATTCTCTTGCGACAACAAGCGAGGTCAATAAAATTCCTATAAGTGTCATTGTAATGGCAATTGACCCCGGCACAATAAAATAATGGCTGTTTAAATCAGGGTTGTACCATGTTCTGATTTCTGTGTTTATTGCGGGCGGGTTGGCAGAATGGCTGTATTTGCTTGTAGCGAGCCAGCTGTTGCCAATCGCCAGTGCATAACTTTGGACATAATTTGCCGTATTAACCTCAGAACCGTCTGTTATTACCAGCAAATCAGCATTTTGTCCTTTTGCGAGTTTTGTCGAAAAGTCATTCGGTATTATAACAGCACCTTTGATTTTTGAGCGGACAATAGCGGTTTCAATATCTTTCATATTGTCAAAATATATTGAGTTAACATATTTGCTGTGGCCGAAAGATTTTACAAGCGTTGCGACTTCCGGTGTCGGGTCATCGTTTTTAATCCCCATTGTGACTCTGACAGAATCCAGATTTATACCGTACATATAAATCATAATAGAGATAAACGGCAGCACAAAGGCGATTATTATACTGCTGGGATCTCTTAGAATCTGTTTTATTTCTTTTTTTATCAGAGCTAAAAGTATCTTCATTCTCCCTCACTTTCTTTAATAAGGGTAATAAAGGATTCTTCCATTGTTTTTGCTTTTGCTTTGTCCTTTAGCTCCTGTGGGGTGCCGAGGGCTATTGTTTCGCCGTGATAGAAAAGGCTTATTCTGTCGCAGTATTCAGCTTCGTCCATAAAGTGTGTTGTAACAAGTATGGTCACTCCTTTTTTTGCCAAAGAAGTTATGTGGTTCCAAAAATCACGGCGTGTAATCACATCTACTCCTGATGTAGGCTCATCCAAGAATAATACAGGCGGATTGTGAATAAGAGCGCAAGCCATTGACAATCTCTGTTTTAAGCCCAGAGGCAGTTCTTCGCTTTTTTGCTGTGCATAATCTTTTAAGCCGAAAACTTCAATAATTTCTTGAACTTTGGCTGCTCGGTTTTTAAATTTTATACCGTAAGCCGATGCAAAAAATTCCAGATTTTCTCTGACAGTAAGGCTTCCGTAAAGCGAAAATTTTTGTGCCATGTATCCAAGATTTGAGCGGGCTTTTTCGGGGTCTTTTGTGATATCTATGCCCATAATCCTTGCTGTTCCGTTTGTAGGCTTTGCCAGCCCGCACATCATTTTAAATGATGTTGATTTGCCGGCACCGTTAGGGCCAAGCAGTCCGAAAATTTCACCTTTTTGTATGCAGAAGGAATTGTTTTTAACAGCATAAAAATTTCCGTATCTTTTCTCCAGATTATCCGCCTCAACGGTACAATCCCGTATATCTTTGAGCAGAGTATAGTTCTCTGCAATTTTTGAGGGTTCCTGTTTGTATCCGCCCATAAGGTCAATTACTTTGTTTTCAAATTCTTGCGCAGTTTCGCCTAAATCGTGCGGTTTTCCGTTATAAATTACCCTGCCTTTGTCAATAACAATGGCTGTGTCAAAGCTGTGAGCCTCATCAAGATATGCTGTTGACCATAAAACTGTTGTTTGCGGATTTATCATCTCCCGCACCATCTTCATTAAATCTTTGCGAGAAATAGGATCAACACCGACAGACGGCTCATCAAGGAGCAAAAATTCAGGGTTGCCAAGCAGTGTACATGCCAGCCCCAATTTCTGTTTCATCCCGCCCGACAATGCACCTGCCAGCCTGTCTTGAAACGGTGCGAGTTTTGTAAATTCCAGCATTTTTTCAAAATTGTGCGTAACGTTTTTTAAGTCAGCATAAAGTATCAAATTTTCAAGAACCGTCAAATCCTCATAAAGTCCGAATTTTTGGGGCATATATCCGATAAGCGGAGTCAATTCGTCTTTTTGTGTTACGGGATTAAACCCCAGAGCAGAAATCTCACCGCTGTCTGGGATTAAAAGGCCTGTAATAGTTCGCAGAAGAGTGGTTTTTCCGGCACCGTCAGCACCGATTAGCCCTGTGATTTTGCCTTTTTCAATATTCAAAGAAAGGTTATCAAGAGCGGTTGTCTTCCCGAAAGTTTTTGTCAGGTTTTTGATTTCAACGGTATTCATTTATTCCTCGCCGGTTAAATCGACCTTGATTGTTACAGGCATGCCCTGACGTAAATATTCATCTATGTTATAAATGTAAACTCTTATTCGATAAACAAGATTTGTCCTTATGTCTGTTGATTGGACGGTTTTTGGCGTAAATTCCGCAACAGGTGAAATATATCCGACCTGTCCTTTGTATTCTCTTTTTTTGCCTGTTTTCGGGTCAGTCGTGTCAGTGTAAACACGTACTGTCTGTCCGTATTTTATGTTGCCCAAATCGGTTTCGTTTACATAAGCTCTGACCCATACGGGTTTTGTCTTTGCCATTGTATAGACTGGCTGGCCTTTGGAAACATTTGCCCCCGGCTCTTGTACTCTGACCATAATTATGCCTTCTTCAGGTGCATAGATTTTTGTGTAATCAAGCTGGTTTTTTGCAAAATTCTTTTGTGCAATCGCTGCATCATAGTCGGCTTTTGATTTGTTTTTTGTGTTTAAAAGAGTATCATAATCCTGCTTTGATATAGTGTTGTCTTCAACAAGCGGTGCCTGTCGTTTAAATTTTGATTCTGCATCGTCTTTTATTGCGAGTGTTTTTTCTACATCGGCGTTGGCTTTTTCAAGATTGGAAACGTAGTCTTTGTCATCTATAATGGCAATTAACTCGCCTGCCTTTACTGTATCGCCTTCTTCTTTCAGCATTTTTTCTATCTTGCCTGATACCTGAAAACTCAAATCCACCTGTCGGATTTCGATGTTGCCAAAGAGCGTGAGTTCATTTTGGACTTTTCTGTTTTTAAAATATAAAAAACCTAAGGTTGCGCCAATTATCAATATTAATAAGATTAAAATGACTGCTTTTTTCTTCATATCTGACCTCCGACGGCTTTATACAATGTAAAATAATTTACTATTCTTTGTGTTTTTGCCTGTGTATAGTTTGTTTGTGAGTTTATCAATCTGTTTTGTTCCGTTAAAAATTCCGGCTCTGAAATCACACCTTGATGGATTTTCTTTTGAGCATTAAGGAAATTTTTCGTTTCTAGATTTAATTCGGATTTTGTATTGTTTTCAACTTGTTTGTCGTGTTTGATTATGCAAAGAGCTGTGTTAACTTCTTTTACCGCTTCTAAATTTGTCTGGTTGTATGTTTCAAAGAGTTCTTCATACTTTGCTTTTTGTATTTTTAAGGTAGCAATTTTCATACCGCCTTTAAAAATATCCTGTGTTGCTCCGGCTAGTATTGCAGCAAGAGAAGATTCCCAGGAGAAAAATGACCCCGGTGCGATTGTATTAAATGCCCAGATGCCTACAATGTTGAATCTCGGGAAAAATTCTTTTTTTGCAACTCTGACATCAATTTTTGCTTTTTCAAGATTTGCTTCTGCAATTTTTACATCGGGTCTTGAAAATATTACATCAGAGCTTATAGCTTCAGGTATTTTTCCGGCATATTCAAATTTGTCAAAATCTCCTACTTTCATATCTTTTGTGTTTGCGGAGGAATTTCCTGTCAGAACAGCCAGTTGCATCATTGCTGTTTCTCGTTCTTTTTTCAGTTTTTCAAGGCTGCTTTTGCTTGCTTCTACATTTTTTTTAGCATTGTTCAGCTCGGTTGAGTTTATGACCCCACGTTCAAATTTTTTGCTGTTTCTGTTTAAAATTTCTTGCTGGTTTTTTAGCAGTGCTGTTTGTTTTTCAATCAGGTCATCGTACTGCAAAATGTTTGTATAAACCGTTGCAACATCGCTCAACAGCGCAAGATAAATTGCCTTTTCATTAAATTGTGCAGCTTCATAGCTTTTTTTTACGGATTTGGTTTTATCTCTGTTTTTTAAAAGCAGATCTGCCTCATAGCTTGCCATAAAAGGCAGGATAAAAGCATTGTCTTTCAGTTGAAAATTATCCAGTTCAGGAACTTTTATCCCCAGATAATTTGCACTGACACTTAAGGAGGGAAGCTCTCTGCCGAGAGAATATTTTGTCTGCTGACGGTATTGTTCGACAACATGTTTTGCTTTTTTGAGGTCGTGATTGTTATTCAGTGCATCTTGAATATAGCAGTTCAGGTATTCATCATTGAAACTGCTGAAAAAACCAATATTCAATTCCTGAAAATCAACAGCAAAACAGCTTTGCGATGTGACCAGCAAAACTAATACAAGGAGCAAGTTTTTAATTTTCATGTAAGCTCTCCTTTATAACAGCATTGATATATAGTTTTACATTTTCTTTTATGATTTTAATATCTTCTTTAGAAAAATCCTTTTGTCCGAGCTGCCTAAGGGAAAAAGCAGGTAATATTCTCGGAGAATTTACCTGAGAAAGCAAAAAAAGTGTCTTGAATATAACCAGCCTGTCATCAGGTTCTTTGTTTAAAACTCTTGCGACAACACTTCTCATATAATCAAGAACAGGTGATTTTACAATGAAGTCGGGTCTTTGCTGCTCTTTTAAAAGCAAAACTATTAAGTCAGAAGAAATATTTGTATAGAAGAAATCAACGAATTTGTCAGCTATTGTTGTCAATAAACTTGTACATTCATCTATACTCATATCCTTCGGGTTTTTGTTTAAATCAAGAAAACCTTTAGAATATTCAATTTGTTTTTCAAGAAGGTTTTCTATAATACCGTTATATAGTTCTTGTTTTCCGCCCCAGTAATAAGAAATCATACAGAGATTTACATTTGCCTTTTTGCAAATTTCTCTGATGCTTGTTCCGTCAAAGCCTTTTTGTGCAAAAAGAGTGGTTGCGGCTTCGAGGATTCTGGATTTTGAATTTTCGTCTTTAGGTTTTTTCATAAATTTTAATAGGTGCTTCTGTTTTATATTTTAAATAATAAAACAAACGTTTGATTTTTGTCAAGAACGTACATGCAAAAAAGTGTACTCTTATGCATAAGAGTACACAAAGCTATTGATGAAACTTTTAATTACAGCTGATGATAGTCTGTGTAGACATCGCTTTCGTCATCGTGCAGTTTTGTTTTTATTATGCAGGCTTCGTTTTCTATAGGCACCATCAAAAAGACTTCTTCTTCGCCCATAGGCTCTATAGTTACTTCTCCTACAAGTTCACCGCTGATTTTTTTATATTCTTTTTTTATTTTTTTATGAGAAAAATATTCTTCTGTTTTTTGCTGCGGATAAACTCCTATAAGAGTGGCCCCCGCGCAGGCTGCTCCGGCTGAGCCAAGAATATACAAAAGACCTTTGTGTGCTTTGCCAAAAGTGTTGTCAGCCACTTTTTCATTGTAGCTTCCTACTGCTATTTCTTTAGGCAAATCCATTAAATCTTTAATAGACAGTTTGTTGTTTAATATTTTATTTACAGCTTCATCTGCAATTGCATTCATCGGCATTATTACTTCAAGAGAGTGGTTTGTCAGATTTGTGAGTGTAACCTGAAAAACTCTGTAGTCATTTTTTAAGTCGCTTTTTAAATCAATTTCACTTGCGCTCACAGAAACATGTTCCGGATGACATGCCCATCCTGTTGTGTCTATAGGAATGGCGAATCCTGCTTCGCATACAGATAATAAAACCAACACTAAAGATAAGAATTTTTTCATACAATAATAATACTCTAAATTTTCTGTTTTGCCTACAGTATTTTTTGATGTTTTTAATTTTTGTCTTACTTGTTTTTTTACTGTTGTTGAAGGATTATCAATTGTATGAACAACTCTGTTTTTAGTATTACAATTTTGTGTCTTGCTGTCGGTTTGAGAATAGTGTCAAACTGTATGAGCAATGTCTATCAAAAAAAGCTTACTTCAAAAGCTATTGACCCTCTGTTCATAAATGCGCTTACTTATACTATGCTGAGTGTTTTATGTTTGCCTTTTGTGTTTGTGACAGGGCTTTTTGAGGCTGAAAAAGGCTTTTGGCTGTATGCTGTTCTTGTTGGGATATTCGGCGCACTGGGCAACGGATTTTTGATAAAAGCATTAAAAAACGGTGATTTGTCCATACTCGGGCCGATAAACGCCTACAAACCTATTGTAAGTATTATTTTTGCTGTTATCCTGTTAAAAGAAATCCCTAATTTGTGGGGAATATTGGGGATACTGCTCGTTGTTGCCGGCAGTTATTTTGTTTTGAATACTACAGAGGAGAAGTTCTCTTTTGCATTGTTAAAAAATAAAGAAATCAGATACAGGTTCTTGAGCCTGTTTTTCTGCGGAACAGAGGCTGTCTTTATAAAAAAGACAATATTGTTGTCCTCTGTAGAAAATGCTTTTATTGCATGGTGCTTTTTTGGCGCATTGTTTTCTCTGTCGTTATTGGGTTTTGCACGTATAGACCTTAAAGAACAGATACCTGTTTTTGAAAAGAAAAATTTGTTTTTTGTTGCCGGAATAATTCTTTGTGTCGGAGTTATGCAGTTTACGACAAATTTTGTGTTCCGTCTTATAGATGTTGCGTATGCATTGTCTTTGTTTCAGTTAGGGGCTATTTTGAGCGTGGTTTTGGGATGGAAGTATTTTAGGGAAAAGCATATCCTTGTGAGATTGGCAGGCTCTTTTGTAATGGTTGCGGGTGCAGTTGTTATTATCCTGTATAATTAAAATTATGTTTGAAGATATAAAGAATAATATAGACTTTTTTATAAGGAGCAAAACAGCATTTTCTCGCAAAAATTATGAGGAAAAAGACGAGAACGCTCTTAATTATAATTTTTTGGAAAATTTGTACACCTTTGATGTCCTGTCTGCTTATTTTAATCCGAGTCCCCGTAACTGTGCATCTGTTCTGGATATAGGCTGCAAAAACTGGTCTTATGTAAAAGGTGAGTACAATTTTTTTAAGACATTTTGTTCGGAATTTGTTTTGGAGGGCGTGGAGATAGATGTTCATAGATTGTATAAAAATTTTTATTCAAGATATGAGTATGCAAAGTTTTATATGAAAGGGCTGAAAAATACAAATTACATAGAGGGCAATTTGCTGGATATAGAAAGGGATTATGATTTTATTATCTGGTTTTTGCCTTTTGTAACACAAAATCCTCACATATACTGGGGGCTGCCCAAAAAATTTTTTATGCCGGAAAAATTATTGCAGCACGCATACAGCCTGTTAAAAAAACAAGGTCAGCTTCTTATTGTAAATCAGGGTAAAGACGAGGCTGATATCCAAAAGCAAATGCTTGATAAACTGAATATAAAATACGAAGAAAAAGGGATTGTGAAAAGTGAATTTTTGCAGTACAAAAACGATAGATACGCATTTTTAATTGAAAAATAGTTAATCAGGAGTTTATAAAATGGCTAACGATTTAAATTTTGAATTGAACCTTTCTCACGAAGAACTTGTTAAAAGAACATCAAAAGAGTGCTTGATTCCAAAAGAAATGCTCAAAGCTGACGCCCCCGAGTATGAAGCTCTTGCTCAGGGCGATAAACAAGCACTGAAACATCTTGTCAAAGCAGCAAAAGCAATGGATGAGGTGTTTATGATTCAGGACAATCCTGACAATCTTGCTTTTAAAGCTTTTTTGGAAGAAGAAACAGCAAAAGGCAATGAAGATGCAAAAATGACTCTTGCTTTGTTCAATGCCCAAATCGGTATGAATGCTGTGGACTCTGAGGCGAATAAGATTTTTCTTGCAAAAAACCATGGCGAATTAGCAGGCAAAGGCTTTTATCCTGTAGATTTGACAAAAGAAGAGTTCCATAAAATTTTAATAAAAATGTTAAATGAAGGAAAAATTCAAGAGGTAAAAGATATCCTCAATCAACGCTCTATGGTTGTGCGTGAAGGCGATATCCTCAAGGGAATCGACTATACTGAATATTTTGCAAAACAGTTTGATTATATTGCAGATGAACTGGAGGCTGCTGCAGAAGTTTCTACAAACGAGGACTTTAATAAATATCTCAAACTGCAGGCAATTGCACTTTGTGAAAACAATCCCAAAAACGATGCTTATGCAGATAAAAAATGGGCAGAATTGCAAGATACGCCTCTGGAATTTACAATTTCACGTGAACAGTATGCAGATGAATTGACCGGCACTGTTGTAGAAAACGAAGAACTGAAAGCATTGCTGGACAAAAATGGAATAGAACCTATTTCAAAAGATTCTCTCGGCATAAGAGTGGGTATTGTTAATAAAGAAGGCACAGAAAAACTTTTGGAAATAAAAAAATATATGCCTGTTCTTGCTGAAAATATGCCATATAAAGAAGAATACGAACAAAATATCTCTCAGGACAATGACGAAAAACAGACAATGGTCGACGTTGATATTGTTACATTGAGAGGGGATGAAGGAACTTATAGAGGCGGTATTACACTTGCGCAAAACCTTCCTAACAATGACAAACCCTCACTCAAAATCGGCGGCGGCAGAAGAAATGTTTACCACCGTCAGATAAGAATTTCCACAAGCCCTGAAGCAAAAGAAAGACGTCAGAAAAGACTCGATGCTACACTGGCTAAAGATTTTCATAAATATTACAATCAAGAAGCAGACCACTGGTTTACAATCGGGCATGAAAATGTGCATTCTCTCGGCCCAAAATCAGGCACGGAGGCTCTTGGAAAATATAAAAATATTATAGAAGAAAACAAGGCTGATATGGGTTCTCTTGCTCTTCTTGATGTGCTTGTTGACCTGGGTATGTACAGCGAAGAAGAAAAGAAACAAATCATTGTTACTTATGCAGCTGACAATTTCTTGAAAGCAAAGCCCACACTCTCTCAGGCGCACAGAGTGAGAACCGTTATGCAGACAAAATATTTTCTGGAAAACAATGCAATATCTCTCAACAGTGACGGGCTATTGGAAATTGATATGGACAAAATGGTTCCGACTGCACAAAAAATGCTTGCAGAAATTGTAAGAGTCCAGCTGTCCAAAGATTTTGCCTCAGGCGAAAAATATGTTCTGGACAATTTTGTCTGGACAGATGAGATGGAAATTATTTCCAAAAAACTGAAAGAAATCGACAAATCTTTAAACGGCACGCTTGTTACACCTCTGGCAGACAAGCTCGCTCAAGAATAGATTTAATTTATTTTTTTTAACAGGCAATTTTTCCCTTTAAAATGTTTTTATATATATAAGGATATTTTAAAGGGATTTTCTATGAGTTTTGATTCGTTAGGAAATATGAATTTTAACTATAATTTCATGACGGCACCCGGCATGTTTAATACTTATGCATTGCCGGATTATTCGAATTATACGATTATCCCGCCTATGGATTTTGGATTTCCGAATGTAGATTTATCAAAAATGTTTGAAACTGTGCTGGGTCTTTATAATCAGCAGCAGTCATTATTCGCAAAAAATCTGGAATCACTAACAGCTGCAATGGATACCTTTAGTTTTTCAAATGCAAATTACGGCAATTACAATTATGATATTTCAACGGAATTTAAAGGTACGGCCGCAGATTTGGACAAACATCTGGACGGTGTCTTAAAAGGAAAGGGTGCAAAACTCCTTGAACTGCAGAAAAAATACGGAGTCAGTGCCTCTATCCTGGCCGCAATTGCAATCCATGAAAGCGCAAACGGTACAAGTGATGCAGCCAAGAACAAAAATAATGTCGGCGGTGTTATGTCTGCCTCGAGCGGTTTTAAAGAACTTGCAACATTTGACAGTGTCGATGAGTGCTTGGAAGCAATGGCCAGCAATTTAAAAAGAAATTATATCGGTCAAGGATTGAGATCAATTTCACAGGTCTTCCAAAAATATTGTCCAATAGGAGCGCATAATGATCCGAATGGTTTAAACAGCAGCTGGGGTGCAAGAGTCGATTATTATAACAGACAGATTTTGAATTCGGCTTCTGTTGCTTAGCTTTTATTTTACGTCACGTACTTTTTTCCATGCAGCAGGCAGATAGATATCTCTGTAGCGTATATACGCTTTGTGTGAAGGTATCAGACAGTAATATGCAGGCTCAAATCCATTTTCTCTTAATGCAATATGAACTGGAGATGTGTCAAATACTCTTACCTGTTTGTTGTTGATATATTTCAGATGAGTTTCATCTTCAAGTTCAAAAGAATAAATATGGTCTGACGGCAGTACTCCTAAAACAAAAAGTCCGTTTTGGGGTAAAACTTTATTTATTTTTTTGAATATGTCTTCAGCTTCACTTATGTTAGTTAGGCTGGATAGTTCAAAATCATAGTCATCACTCTTGCTCAAAATATGATAAAGAGCGTTTTGGAATATAACAACCCCTGTTTTTTTAGGTTCTAGAATTTTGTCTATATCTTTTATATTTCCGGATTTAAATTGAATTAAATCTTTTGTTTTTTGTTTGTTTGGTGTTACAACAATATTGTTTTTATCAAACAATTTGTTGTAATGGTTTTTTAGCCCCTCTCCATAATAAGAATAAGGTATAAATGTATTAAAGTATGTATAAAATTTATCTCTTATAGAATCTGCTGTTTCTTTTTTTACCGGCTTTTCTATAAATACTGATTTTTCAGGATATGTCGGGAAGAGTATCTGTTCTTCTTCTGAATATTGAGAAACACCGTATAGAGGTTTTCCGTGTTCGTTTATTTGTTTTATAACTTCGGGAAAATCATAGCCCGTAATTTTATATTTTTTATTTTTATTTATTTCATCAAGGACAATAAGCAGACTGTAGCTCTTCTGCCCTAATGAACAGCCGAATTCTGCAATGTTTGTGCCGTTAGGAAAGTATTTTTTTAAATAATCTTTTGTAAATTCAAGTGTGGAAAAGTCCCGCATAAAGGCAGTATAATTGTTGACGTTTTTTGTTTTTCCGTCATCTTTATGCACTTGTGTATAGGCCATATGTGCTTTGAAAGCAACAGGCGGGGTTTGTTTATTGTACATTGATGCAGTAGATATGTTTAACATATTTGTGCTAAAACTTGAAAATAAAAAATTTTGCTATGTTATAATTGAAAAAAATACAGGGGTGTAATATATTGGCGGATTTGGCTTTTAACGACAATTATAAAAAAATAATCTTACCTGTTCAAAAAGATTTGGAATTGTTTGAAGAAACAATTTTAAAATATTTTTCAAAACAGGAGAAAGAACAAAAAGGCGAGTATAGCCAGATTTTGCCTATCATAAAAGAGTTTTTGTCTAATAAAGGCAAAAGGCTCAGACCTGTTTTGATATTTTTGTTTGCAAGAGCATTGGGAAATGATGTTGATTCGGAGTGTATAAAACTGGCGGTCATAAATGAACTTATACATAATGCAACCCTTATACATGACGATATTATAGATTGTGCCGCAATACGAAGAGGCAAAAAAACTTTGAACTTTGACTATGACAGCAAACTAGCCGTTCTTGCCGGAGATTATCTTTTGAGTGAAGTTTTAAATATTATGTCTGATATTTCTGATGACGAAATCCGAAAGCTTCATTCAAAAGCTGTGTCCAAAATTATCCTTGGCGAACTCAACCAGTATTTTAACCGTTTTAAATTATTTTCCATAGAAGATTATGTGAAAAAATCAAAAGATAAAACCGCAAGACTCTTTGAGGCGGGATTGTTGTCTGTATATTATTCTCTAAAAGATGACATAAATTATACTGAAGAAATAAAGGATAATATAAAAAATTTTGCTGACAATTTCGGTATAGGTTTTCAGATTTCGAATGACATAGAAAACTTTAATACACCGGATAAAGTCAATGAAGACGCTCATAACGGGGATTTTAGCGCACCTTTTATATATTATGCACAGCAAAAATTAGGAAATGAAACTGCTGCTATCAACAATATTGCACTCGCCGTGAAAACAATCAGACAGGACAAAAATTGTGATGCGCTGCCAAAATCAAAAAAACTTGCGCAAAATTACCTGAACTTGGCTATTGAAAATATATCTTTTCTTGAGGATAATCTTTATAAAAAAGCAATCATAGATTTGTGTAATTTATATTCAGGCAAAATAAACAGTAATGATGGATAATACGGAACAAAAACAACCACAGCCTCAAAAAGAGCTGACAAAAAAGGAAAAATTTATAGCAATGCTTAAAGAAACTGTAGAAACAGTTGTCTTTGTAATTGTTATGGTAGTTATAATAAGATTTTTTATAGGCGAAATCAGATGGATTCCTTCTGCGTCAATGCGTCCGACATTGATAGAAGGCGATAGGATTTTTGTTGAAAGGTTTTCCCGTTTTTATTCTGCTCCAAAAAGAGGCGATATTATGGTCTTTTATCCGCCTGAAGAAGATATAAAAACAGATCCTCTTTCCGTGATAGAAAGATTGACCGGATTTTTCTGCAAAGATGTTGCATATATAAAAAGAGTTATCGGTGTACCCGGTGACAAACTTGAAGTAAAAGAACACGTGGACGGAACATACGAAGTTTATATTAATGACGAACCGTTAAATGAGCCTTATATAATGAGTCCTGATGATTATATCCCCTGCAGCTCTGAAATGTTTTGCGGCCCTATGAAAATTCCTGCAGGCAACTATTTTATGATGGGTGACAATAGAGGAAACTCTCAGGATTCCAGATTCTGGGGATTTTTACCAAAAGAACGTTTTATCGGAAGAGCCGTATTTTTATTCTGGCCTCCGACAAGACTCCATATCTTTACCAGACCGCATTATGACTTAAAGTAATTAATTTCTTGTTCTTATTACATTTTCAAAAATGTGATAAACATTGTTAGTGTAATCATAAGCCGCCGGATCAGAGTCAAAAACTCCGTCCCAGTGTCTTTCGCATTTTGTCCATGCGTCGTAGGCTTCCATTTTTTTTGCACCCATCATCAGCTCGTGAGTGTTTGTGTACGGTGAAAGCGGAAAAATGTCTGTAAGCTGCATATAAGAAGGCAGTTTGTCCTCTTTGTAATTGTATCCGAACAGGCATGAGTTTATCCTGTTGAGCCTTTTTCCTGCCTCATACTTTGTACAGCCCATATCATTGTCGTTAGAAACCTCAGGCCCTGCTGCATATTCTCTTGAATATTTCTGGTTTTCAGCTTCATATCTTACGCTGGAAAAATCATCAGCTCTTCCCCAGTCGGTGCCGGCTGTGTAGCCCATGTTTTTAAAATCCCAGTCGTTGTTGCATTTTTCTCCGACAAAAGAGATGTCGTGTCTTCCTGTTTGTTCTCTTATTTTGTATAGAATGTACGCCATTTGACCGTGGCTGGGCAAATCCCCGACGCCAATATATCCGTTTCTGTCTTTTATGTGCTTTGCACTGTCAAAATAAATCGCATCAAATCCGAGTTCTATTCCCCAGACACAGGCGTCAATAAAGGCTTTCTCGTCTTTATACCAGTTGAATTCGTGGTCTTTTACCCTCAGCTGTCCGGCAGATAAAGGCATTCTAAAGCCTGTTTTGAACCCGAGCAGGTGTGCCATGTCATTAAAAGCTTTTACCTGTTCATCGGCACCCATTTTGTTGTACAAGCCGTCAGCAGTCAGAGTCTGGCTTATGCCTTTATGAAGGTTTGCACAATACAAAGAAGCGGCATCTTCATATCCGTCGCCATACAGGGAAGGATAAAGCTGCGAAAGCATTATACAGTTTGCAAAAGGCCCCGGAGAGGTCGGGATTGCCGGTAAAAGTTTCATTGTGTTGAGCAGTCCGTCTGTGAGCCTGTTGCTGTTGTTGTGATAGGTTGCCACAATTCTCGGGTTGATTTCTATATAGTTTGCGTGTCTGCCCCATTTGTCGCCAAAATTTGGTGAAGGTATATATGGCGGAAATCCCGGGTATTGTTCATTCGGTTTTATTAATGTGCATAATGATTGGAGCATTTGTTCCGTGCTTCTTCTCAATAGCTCCTGCGGTCTGGCATTTACCCATTTTTTTGTACCGACTTGATATAGATGATTCTTTGTCCAGTTGTCTTCATATACATCGTTTCTGCCTGTGGATATCCAGAAAAGTTTTTTTAATGGCTGGCTGTCGCCGTAATAACCTTTGAAGGAAATTAGTGATTTGTTCAGTGCAGCACGGTTTGCATCAAACATTGCAAAGCTGTTTGATACATTATTTTTTGTTGCAGCAGGCATGCTGCTTTTTATATTTTTGTTTTTTGAAGATGGCAAAGACGCAGTCTTGTATTGCTTTTCCAGACCTGCTCCCGCAATCGTCGATAAAATTGCACCAATCATATTAGCAGTAAAACACAAACAAAAATATTTTTGCTATTTTGTTTTGTGTTGGTCAGAATAATGTATATGAGTTGAGAACTCATATAATAAATGTTATAATTTGAAATAGTAATGGATAGTTGTAAAGTGAAGAAAAATATGAAAAAAATATTAGCATTTACATTAGCAGAAGTTCTTATATCATTAACAATTCTCGGTGTTATAGCCGCATTAACAATTCCTGTTATAATGAATAACTCGCAGCAAAAAGCAAACGCTATTGCTTATCGCAGAATTATTACCGTATTAAACGAAACCGTTGAACGTTCTGTTGCAGAAACAAGATTTTTGCCTCAGCCAAGATGTTTTTACTGGGATAAAAACCCTTATGGCGGTGGACGTTGTGTTGAGTGGACAGAAAGCGGTGATTGCAAAAAATATGAGTTGAGCAATGGTAATCCATTGCCGAGTGATTACAACGGCAGCTTTACACAATGCGGTGATTTGCTTGCATTTATGAAGAAAAATCTTCTGGTTCAAAAAGAGTGTGCCAGCGGCTATAGTGACGGCTGCTTGCCTGAGTATGACGGTAATGACACAAATTATAAAGATAGCCATCCGGATGCCGGAGATGTGGATGTTAATAAAGCAACTAGCGGCTGTGGTAATTTTAGAAAGGCAAATATTAAAACAAGACCGGCTTTTGTTCTGGATGACGGTACAATTATCTTTGTATACAGCAGTGCGCAGCTTATGGCTGTTGATGTTAACGGCAAAAAAGGTCCGAATAAATGGGGTCATGACCTTTGGCCCATACAGCTAAAAGGTAATTATACAACAATTCCTCAATATGCTCCGGGCGGTTGTGATATTGTTCAAAAAGGCGGTATTGGCGCATCAGCTGCATATAATATGTTTAAATAGTTTTTAAATCGGCCTTGCATAATATGTGCAGGGCTGATTTGTAATAAAAATTTCGTATTTTTTAAGGATTCTTTCATATTTATGTCGATTTATGATAAAAATATGAGCTGTCTTAAAAATAAAATTTTTAAAAAGTTTGGTGTACTTTTAGTTCTGGGTGTATTTGTTTTAATGCAGATTGCTCCCTGCTGCAAAGTAATAGCAGAAGAGCAACTGCCGGATTTGCCGGAGCTTCCGGAGTTTGATACAGTGCTGCCGCCAAGCGGAATAGATGCTTTTGCGCCGTCGTCCACTCCGTCACAGGTAGCTGCTCCTTCAAAAAATTCAACGGTTACACAAGCAGCAACCCAAAAAGCTGTGCAGCAAGAAGTGCAAAAACATACTCAGCCTGCCAATGCGCCAAAAGAAATTATTACCCAGCAGCCTGTTGTAGTCCCAAAAACACCTGCTGTTAAAAATAACACAATCTCTAAAAGCAATATAAACACAAATTCTTACGTAATTCCAAAAGGTAAAAAATTCAAAGTAAGACTTCAACAGACCGTATCTGACAGAACAGCAGAAGGGTCAAGAATAAGTTTTGTCAGTGTGTATCCTGAAACTGCTACCTATATCACCATCCCGTCAGGTACTGTTTTTAGAGGCAGAGTTTCAAACACTCACCCGCCTTATATTACAGGTAATGGCGGTCTGATTGTAATAAATGTGGATCAGATGGTTTATAAAGGCAAAACTTATGAAATAGATGCAAAGGTCAGCGTTGCTAATGACAAACGTATATTTTTTAACAATATCAAGGGCAAACGAATGTATTTTCAAAGCATTCCAAAAGCTATGAAACCGGGTACAAAGTTCTTTAAAAAGATGTGGAAAGTGACCTGCAATCTTGCCCGCAATGACAGCGGTGTTGAAATTATTCTTACTCCGTTTTCTTTTGTTACGGGGACAGTTGTTTATGTAGTGAATCTGGCACTTTCACCGGTTCTTGCTATTTTTTATAAGGGAAAATCTATTACTATTCCTAAAAATTCACCTTTTACAATCCAGCTCAGAGAAGATGTTGTTGTTTTTAAATAATGAGGGCCTTGTATTTAAAAGGCCCTTTGTTGGTTAATTTATTACACAATTGTTCAGGTATTCGATTGTGTTTACCTTGTTTTCGTACAAGTATTTTAAAAAATCAAGGTGTTCTTTGCTAAAGGATGATACAACTAGATTTATTTCAAACCCGTCTGAGCAAAAGGGTTCATAGTCGTATATTACATAACTGTTATATTTACTTTTCCATTCTTTTCTATCGATTTTGCAGTTGTTTTCGACGGCAACATCTTCCAGCCACGGCAAAATTTCTTTACTTACATTGTTGAATTCTGCCTGATATCGTTGATTTATGCCGTCTATATATCTTTCAGTAAGCATTACAAGACTCCTCTCTGTGATATCCTTTATCAGTCTAAAATCCTTTTGCAAAATTAAAAATAGACCAATGTATAATAATTTGTCGTAAAAAAGTGCAATCTTTTTTTGTTCAAAATGCATAACCGACTAAACTTTGTGCTATGATTCTGTTCAGGCCGTAAGGGAAGAAAGAGGCAAAGATTTATGGAGAAAAATCCTGCTTCTGTCGGGATTGTAAAGACAGAGTATTTTACCATAGAGGAAAAAATTCAACTTGAGTCAGGCGTGCAGTTCGGGCCTGTTCAGGTTGCGTACGAAACTTATGGAGTCTTAAACGAGCAAAAAGACAATGCTATATTGCTGCTGCATGCACTTACAGGCGATGCCCATGCAGCTGGATATAATAGCGAAAATGACAAAAAGCCCGGCTGGTGGGATGATATGGTCGGCCCTGGCAAGGCATTTGATACAAACAAATATTTTGTAATTTCCTCGAATATGCTGGGCGGATGCAGCGGCACGACAGGCCCCTGTTCCATAAATCCTGACACCGGCAAACCTTACGGACTGGATTTTCCTGTAATTACAATTGAAGATGCCGTTAAAGTTCAAAAAAAACTGGTTGATTTTCTCGGAGTAAAAAAACTTATTGTCGCAGGCGGATCTATGGGCGGAATGCAGGCATTGGAGTGGTCTATTGCACATCCGGATATGGTGGATGCCGTAATCATTATAGCTTCGACAAGCCGTTTGACCGCACAGGGTATTGCCTTTAATGCAGTTGGCAGAAATGCTATTTTGTCCGACCCTGATTTTAACAACGGGGATTACTACGACAAAGAAAAACAGCCGGAAAGAGGACTCGCTATTGCAAGAATGGTCGGGCATATTACATATCTTTGCGAAGAATCTATGCACAATAAATTCGGCAGACGTTTTCAGCACAGTGACAGGCCAAATTTTGACTTTAATGTAGATTTTCAAGTAGAGAGCTATCTTGAGCATCAGGGACGTGTTTTTGTTGACAGATTTGATGCAAACAGCTATCTGTATATTACAAAAGCAGTGGATTACTTTGATTTGGCGGCAAAATACGGCTCTTTAAAAAATGCTTTTGAAAAAACAAACGCACGTTTTCTTGTGATGTCTTTTACTTCGGACTGGTTATTCCCAACATCACAGTCAAAAGAAATTGTTCAGGCACTTATCAAAGCCGGAAAAGATGTATCTTTTTGCGAGATAGAATCTCCCTGCGGGCATGATGCATTTTTGTTAGAGTTTGAAACACAGACCAAAATTGTAAAAAGTTTTCTTGCAAAGGGGGAGCCAAATGACTGATACAAAAGACTCTTTACACGTAAATTATTCTGTCATAACAGAATTTATCGAAAAAGGCTCCAGAGTTTTGGATTTGGGCTGCGGTGAGGGCGGTTTGTTAAAAATGCTTATTGATAAAAAGCACTGCAGCGGCTCAGGTATAGAAATTGACCAGAACAATGTTATTTCTTCTATTCAAAAAGGACTGTCAGTTGTACAGGGCGATATTGATGAGGGGCTAAAAGAATTTATGGACAATGAGTATGACTATGTGATACTAAACCAGACCCTGCAATCAACTGAAAAACCTGATTATGTAATAGAAGAAATGCTCAGAGTCGGAAAAAAGTGTGTTGTTAGTTTCCCGAATTTCGGATACTGGAGAGTAAGATTCTATCTTTTCTTTAAAGGCCGTATGCCAAAATCCAGAATGCTTCCGTTTTGCTGGTATGACACGCCTAATATTCACCTTTTGACAGTAGAGGATTTTTTTGATTTTTGCAAACAGCGAAATATAAATATCAAAAAACAGGTTTATATAAAAAGAGGTAAAATCAGCAAAAATCCGTTTACCGGATTTTTGACGAATCTTCTTTGCGAAGAGGCAGTTTTTGTAATTGAGAGATAAAAATATTATTCGAAATTTTTAATTTAGTCCAATAATATGTATAAAAATATTGCGAAAAATGCTATTATTATAAATATTAAAATTGAGATTAGTTTACATTTTTTAAGAAGGGACAAGAATGACAAACATTGAACAAAAGACCGTCAATGCAATACGCATTTTGGCGGCAGATGCAATCCAAAAAGCAAACTCAGGACATCCGGGATTACCGTTAGGTGCTGCACCTATGGCTTATGAACTTTTTAGAAACTATCTCAATTTTAGCTATAAAAATCCATACTGGGCAAATCGTGACCGATTTATCTTGTCCGCAGGACACGGTTCTGCTCTTTTGTATGCGCTGAATCATCTTTTTGGCTGCGGAATTTCGCTGCAGGATATAAAGGATTTTCGTCAATTCGGCTCAAAGACTCCGGGACACCCCGAGTATTTGCACACACCGTTTGTTGAAGCTACAACAGGCCCGCTGGGTGCAGGTATTGGTATGGCTGTTGGTATGGCAATGGCGCAGGCTCATATAGCTTCTGTTTTTAACAAGCCGGAGTTTCCGATTGTTGACAATTATACATACGTGCTGTGCGGCGACGGGTGTATGATGGAGGGAATTTCATCAGAAGCCTTCTCTATGGCAGGCACTCTTAAGCTGGACAAACTCATTGTCCTTTATGACAGCAATAAAATCACTATCGAAGGGTCTACTGATTTGACCTTTACTGAGGATGTTGAAAAACGTATGCAGGCATTCGGATTCCAGACCTTAACAGTAGAGGACGGAACTGACATGGCTGCAATAGGAAAGGCTATTGCACAGGCAAAAGCTGAAAAAACAAAACCTTCGTTCATTACTGTAAAAACCCAAATAGGTTACGGCTGTCCTGCAAAACAGGGCAAAGCAAACTCCCATGGCGAACCTCTCGGCGAAGAAAATATCGTAGAAATGAGAAAATGCCTCGGCTGGGAGTATGAAGAACCTTTCTTTGTTCCGGAAGATGTATATGAAAATTGCAAGAAAATTGCACTGCAAAAATCAGAAAAAGAAGATGAATGGAACAGGCTGTTTGCTGATTACTGTGCAAAATTCCCTGAAATGAAGACTCTTTGGGATAAATACCATGATGAAAATTCTGCCTCAAATCTTATTAGCAATCAGGATTTCTGGGAAGCAGGCGATTCTGCTTGTGCAACAAGAGCGGCTTCCGGTAATATTTTGAACAAGGTCAAAGATATTTTGCCGAACCTTATGGGCGGAAGTGCTGATTTGGGACCTTCAAACAAAACTTATCTTAAAGATGCAGGAACATTTTGTTCTGAGGATTACAGCGGACGTAATATCCACTTTGGCGTGCGTGAGCAGGCTATGGCAGCAATCGCCAACGGAATGCTGTTGTATGGCGGATTGAGAGTCTACTGCGCAACATTTTTTGTGTTCAGTGATTATCTAAAACCAATGGCAAGACTGTCTTCTTTAATGGAATTGCCTTTGACTTATGTATTCTCTCACGACAGTATCGGTGTCGGTGAGGACGGGCCTACCCATCAGCCTGTAGAACAGCTTGCTATGCTGCGCTCTATGCCGAATTTTACTACTTTTAGACCGGCAGATTCTACAGAAACAGCGGCGGGCTGGTATTATGCACTGAACAGTAAAAAAACACCGTGCGCACTCATTCTGACAAGACAGAATGTCCCTGTGTGCGCTAATTCTAAAAAAGAAGGTGCGCTAAAAGGTGCTTATATCATAGAAAATGAAACAAAAGCTATTCCAGATGCTATTATCATAGCGTCTGGTTCTGAGGTTGAACTTTCAATAAAGGCACGTCAGGAACTGTTGAAAGACAACATAGATGTGCGTGTTGTTAGTATGCCTTCTATGGAAATTTTTGATGCGCAGCCTCAGGAATACAGAGAAGCAGTTTTGCCAAAAGCTGTCAGAAAAAGAGTTGCTGTTGAGGCTCTTTCTTCTTTTGGCTGGTCAAAATATGTCGGACTCGACGGAAAAACAGTTACAATGGACACATTCGGTGCTTCTGCTCCTGCAAAAGTGCTGTTTGAAAAATTCGGCTTTACTGTCGACAACGTTGTAAAACAGGTAAAATCTATTTTATAAAATTTCTAAAGCTTTTTTCTTTAGGTAATTGTATAAACTTTTCTGTAATACAAAATCCAGCCCAGTATTGTTAGTATGATATTGGGTATCCACGCTGCGAGGAATGGCGATATTGCCATAGTTTCGCCCAGTGATATGGACAAAGCTCTTAAAAGATAATATAAAAATATAATTAAAATACTGAATAAGAAACCTCTGTTGTAGCGTACTCTTGGCGGGGTAATGGCCAGCGGCACACCTAATAAAACGAGTACAATAGTGGTAATCGGGAAGGCAAATTTGTTGTGCAGTTCGATTTTGAATATTGAATGCGTTTTCGGGTCTGCCTTTTTGGCATTCTTTTCTACGTATTTCCACAGCGCAATAACATTGTATTGTGTTGCCTCTTCTTCTGTGAGGGCATCTTTTACATCCATACCAAAATCAACTATTGATTGTCCAAACCATGTTGTGTTTAGTATTTTTCCGTCTTTATTGATGGTATAAACAGCCCCTCTGTTAAACTGCCAGCCTTCCGGACTTGTTTTTCCCGTTTGTGATTGTATAACCTGAATAGTTTTTTCGTTAGAAAAATCAACAACGGAAACATTCTTAAGGGTATTGTCTTCGCAGCGTTGTACAAAGAACAACCTTTTCATCGATTTGTGTCCGTTTTCATCTTCTTTTATTTCTTTAAAGGTAAAATTCTGTTTTCCGTTAGGTATGTTTTTTTGTCCCAATGCCCATACAGCAAGAGTCTTTGATTGAGAGTTTGTAATAGGTACGATTGTTTCGTTTACTATAAAGGTCAAAAGGGTCATTGTTGTAGCAAAGATAAAAATAGGTTTTGCTATTCTGTTTAGCCCTATACCACAGGCTCTCATTACTGTGATTTCCGAAGAAAGACTCAATCTGTTGAGTGTCATAACTGTAGAAAACAGTACACTCATAGGTATTGCCATAACAATAACCTGAGGCAAATTGAGCAGTACAATCATCAGTGCTATATTAAAAGGAATCCCGTACAGGGTAATTTGTTTTATGAGGGTAATAAACGTATCTGACGCAAAAATAATAGAGGTAAAAATAACAATACCCATTATAAAAATTTCCAATACCTGCAGCAAAATATATCTGTCAAGTATGGTTAACCTGCCAAAAATTTTGTCAAATATTTTCTTTTCCGCATCAGTTATTGTGTTCAATTTCATCTTGTTTAATAAAATTACATTGTGCTTCTAGTTTTTTGTCTTCCATATTTTTTATCAGGTCTTGTATACAATTGATTTTGCCCAGCGCAAATCCTGTTTCTGCATACAAAACGCAATCATTGCAGATTCTGATTCCGTCATAAACAACAGAACCGGCAATAGATTTTTCTTCTCCGCAGCACTGGCAGTCAAACATCTCAAACTCACAGTCCGGATTTTCTTCAATGTCGTCGGCCTTCATTTGTTCAACAACTGCCTGCATATCTTCAACAATTTTTAATTCTTCATTTTTATCCATAACTCATATTATAGCGTAAAAAAGTAACAGTTGACTATAATTTTAAAATTATAATATATTATTAACTGAACTTTCTGTAATAATGGATGCTCTGGAATAGCTAAATATATAAAAAGCAGAATAGAGTATGGAAAATATTGAAACAATAGATGATACACCGAAGATAAACCCGTGGCTCACTACAATAGCCGTAATGACTGCCACTTTTATATTTGTGCTGGACGGTACGATTGCAAACGTTGCACTGCCGCAAATGGCAGGGAGTTTTTCTTCCAGCAATGATGAGGCTACCTGGATATTGACAAGTTATTTGATTGCCAGCGGTATAGTTGTGCCTTCTGTTGACTGGTTTTCAAAGTTTTTTGGCAGAAAAGCATTTTTTATTTTTTGTATCTTGCTTTTTACTGTTGCATCATTGCTGTGCGGCATGTCCACATCTTTAGAGATGATGATATTTTCGAGAATTTTACAGGGTCTGGGCGGCGGTGCGCTGTTGCCTGTTTCTCAGGCGATTTTGCTTGAGGCTTTTCCTCTGGAAAAACGTGCGCTCGCAATGTCTATTTTCGGCTTCGGGGTTGTCGTTGCGCCTGTTATAGGGCCTATATTGGGCGGCTGGCTCACTGACAACTGGTCCTGGAATTGGATTTTCTTTATTAATATTCCTTTTGGTATTCTTGCTGCTGTTACATCAAAACTCTGGATTTTTGACCCGCCTTATGCAAGAAAACAATCCAATGCCAAAATTGACTATATCGGTTTTGCGCTGCTTACTGTTTGGCTCGTTACTTTTCAGGTCTTTCTGGACAAGGGTAACAACGCAGACTGGTTCGGTTCTGAGTGGATATGCTGGACTTTTGGAATTTCAATGGTCGCTATGGTGCTTTTTGTTTATTCACAAATGGTTCAAAAAAATTCCATAATTGATTTAAAGGTTTTTAAAGACAGAAACTTTTTACTCGGGACAGTTATCCTTGTAATAGCAAATATGGTCTTGTATGCATCGACTACTATTATGCCTCTGTTTTTGCAGAATCTTATGGGGTACAATGCGTTTTGGAGCGGGTATTCTCTGATGCCGAGAGGCTTTGGCTCTGTTGCTGCAATTTTTCTTTACAGCGTTATGAATAAAGTGCTGGATTTTAGGGTGTTTACTGCAATAGGAATTACATTGCTCGGAGTTTCCGGACTGATGTTCGGGCATTTGAATCTTGAGTTTTCCATGATTAATATTGTTATTCCTAATATAATTTTTGGTTTTTCAGTCGGGTTAACAATTACTGTTTTGACAACGGCATCTATGGAAACTATCTCTAATGCGCAAATGACAAATGCCAGCGGGGTGCAGAATCTTATAAAAAACCTCGGTGCGGCTATTGGTACATCACTTGTGACAACAATGGTGTCCAGATATTCACAGGCTTTTCAGCACAATATGGTAGGCTTTTTGGACATGAATAATATTTCTTATGCAGAAAAACTTTCTGCCCTAACCGCTTTTTTCAGCCAGTATGAAGTGTATGCGGTTGCGTTTCAAAAAGCACAGGGGATGTTATACAACCAGCTTATACAGCAATCGACACTGTGTGCTTATATAGAAACTTTCAGGGTCTGGGGGATTGTGACGTTTGTTTGTATACCGCTTTTGCTGTTGTACAAACGCAAACTGCAAAAAGCAAATCTTGCACAGGTTGCACTGCCTGAAAAAGCTGATGATTAGATTAATCTTTATTGGATTTGAACACCATATAATACTTTACATCTCCGTAATAAAGTACAATAAGGTACATATTCCCTTCGATATTTTCGGTAATTATGTATGAATTAGGCGGCGGAGCTTTTCTGGAAGAATTGCGAAATACCGTGTAGAACCCATCTCTGACTTTTTTGCAAAATCCCTGCCATTTTGTGAGTTTTGGTGTAGGCAGATTGTTGTGATAAAAGTCTACAGGAACAAGTTCTTTTTTCACAACCGGTATTATATATTTAACTTTTCCCGCTTCTTTAAAGAATACATAATCCCTATCTTTCATTACACGTGGTGTGAGTATGTAATAGCCTGCAGGGATTGTCTGATTTTTAAAATAAACATCAGAACTCAGTCTAAACAGCGGAAACGGCGACAATGCATATTTTTGATAGTCTTCATTCTGGTACGGGTCAATGTTGTGTACCAGTTCAAAATCCGGAACCTGTGCTTTTTCATACAGAGTTGCATAGTCGGTTGCGGCAAATGCAGCCGTGCTGAAAAGTAGTGAGGATAAGAATAATAGTAATAGTATTTTCTTCATAATTTTATAATAATGTATTTTTGTTAAAAATCAATTTGTAATTTTGTTAATAGTAGCAAATTTTCTTATTGACGGATTTTAGTGTTGACAGTATAGTTGAATTATGAACAGCATTAATAATTTAAAATTGAATAATTGTTGGTGGCGCCTGTATTAATAGTACAGGTTCGAGTGTTTTTCAATTATTTCAATTTTGATTTTTATAATTTAACCTGTACTAAGCTCTTTAGTCACAGTTAAGTTATAAGGAATCGCAATAATGTCTATCACACTAATAAATACACTGGCACAACCGCTAAAAACAGCAGCAAAATTTATAAACCATAATGAACAGCCCTCAGGACTGTCGACTTCCCGTTTTATTCAGGATACCGGTACATGTCTTGTTCCAAAGGCTGTTTTTGCAAGAAGCAAGGCTGACCTTGCAGAAAACGCATTTCTTGAACTTGCAGAAAGCGGACTTGTTTATTTTGTTCCGGCGTTGATTGGTGAAAAAATTGCAAGAAAAGCTTTTTCAAAGAATTTAAATGCGCAGGCAAAAAATATGGTCGCAACGAGCGCATCTGCTTTGATGGAACAAAAAAATTCTCTTTCAAAACAGGTTCTGCCTGTAAAAGCAGCCATTGCACTGAGTGCGCTTCTTATCCCCTTGACGGAGTTTACTTTAAATTATTTTAAAAATTTAATGACGCTTAAAGTCTTTAAAAAAGGCGATTTTAACAATATTGCAAATCTTACAAAAGAAAAAGAAGACAAGTCAGTACAAACAAGAGTGGAAAAAAGTGCAATAAAAAATATTAAACGTGCCGCAGCTGTTTTTTTAGGCAGTTTGGGGCTGGGTGTTTTGATAGCAAAAAAAGGCGCAAATTCTAAAACTCTGCAGCATATCTCCGAAACTATTCTCGCTCCGGGGTCAAAGTTCTTTTCTAAAAATGAAAAGGCAAAAAACTTTTTTAATAAATATTTTTCTCTGGATTTTGCGTCTGAGAACGGAAAACTTGTTTTAAGCAAAGGGCAGCTGACTTCTTGCGTTGTTGTAGGCGGTGCAGGATATTTTGGCGCATCAAAAGACAGAGGCAAACAAAACTTTTTGGAAACTCTTTTCAGATTCCCTGTTGTAGGTTTTTATATAATTACCGGTTCTGAATTGTTTGAAAAAGGCTTTAAAAAACTGCTTAAAAAGTCCGGCAAATGCAAAGAAACGCTAATAGGCAAAAATCTGGAAACTCCCACTTTTGACAAACTCGAAGCAATAGCAAAAGAACTCGCTAAAAAGAACAAAACCACTGTAGAGTCCGAGTTTAAAAAACTGGCAAAACAAAAAGTTCTTATCTCCGGTGTTCCGTTCCTTTTCAGCATAGGTTTTATGGGATTTTTTGTTGCGGGTGTATCAAATGCCTTTACAAGATACCGTTATAACAAAGAAAAGAAAAATGCACAGGCAGCTGCAGCTTCTGTGATGAATTATCACAAGCCGTCACCTGCATTTAAAAAATTTATGATTTAAATTTTTAAATAAATAAAATATTTTTGTGTTATTATAAATCCGTTCTATGCATAAGGAGAAACGGTTATGAAATCCTTCTGGTCTGTGATTTTGGTAGTAGCAACTTTTTTGTCTTTTCAAAGCAATGCTCTGGCTGACAATGCCTCTCACAAGCAGCTTGTTACAAAAGCAACCGCAGCATTAAAAGACACTGCAAAAAATAAAGCTGTGAATAAATCACAGTGGTATCCGTCTTTCCACTTTGCTTCGCAGGCAGGCTGGATGAATGACCCGAACGGACTGATATTTTTTAATGGAGAGTATCACCTTTTCTATCAGCACAATCCATATTCCGCAAAACATGAAAATATGCACTGGGGTCACGCAGCCAGCCCTGATATGGTAAACTGGAGATATTTGCCGGTTGCTCTTGCTCCGTCAGAAGATTACGACAAAAACGGTGTTTTTTCAGGCTCTGCAATTGTACATGACGGTATTTTGAGCCTTTTGTATACGGGCAATGTCGAAAATAAAGTTAATGACAAGGTAGAAAAACATCAAACACAGAACCTTGCGATAAGTAAAGACGGAATAAATTTTGGTAAATCTGCAAACAATCCTGTTATAAAAATGGCCCCTCATTATTCTTCTTATGTGTTTTCCAGAGCGGATTTCAGAGATCCTTTTGTATGGATGCAGGATGAACATTACTATGCGCTAATAGGTACTCAGTATGAAAAAACAAAAGACGGTGCTGTGTTATTGTTCAAGAGCAAAGATTTGAGAAACTGGGTGTTTATTAATATCACTGCAATAGGTTCAAAAGGTGAAATGGGCTATATGTGGGAATGCCCGAACTTTACTCATCTGGGCGGTGAAGATGTTTTGATGATTTCTCCTCAGGGAATCAAGCCTAACGGAAAACAGTTTTTGAACAAGTATCAGGCTGGCTGGTTCGTCGGAAAATTGGACTATAATTCCGGAAGATTTAAACAGTCAAGTCCTTTCGGGTTGTTTGATTACGGGTTCGATTTTTATGCTCCTCAGGTTATGAAAACTCCTGACGGACGCAGTGTAATAATAGGCTGGCTCGATATGTGGGATACAAAAATGCCGGAACAATCTCACGGCTGGGCAGGCATGATGAGTTTGCCTAGAGAAATGAAAATTGTAAACGGTCGTGTTGTTACGCTTCCGGTAGCTGAGTTGAAGGCTTTAAGGACAGATGTTGAATGTTTGAGAAATATTGCTTTTAAGGGAACCAAGTCTTTTAACAATGTTAAAGGTGAGGTTTATGAGATGGAATTGCAGGCAGATTTGGCTAAGGCTTCAAAATTTGAATTAAAGCTCAGAGCTTCTCAACATCAAGAAACTCTTCTTGTTTATGACAAAACAGCAGGTGTTCTAAAACTCAATCGTGACAAATCAGGACAGGGTTTGACCGGCGAAAGAGAGGTAAAGCTGCCTTTAGTTAATAACAAGTTAAAACTTCATATTTTTGTGGACAAGTCTTCCATAGAGGTTTTTGCTCAGGACGGAAAGGCTGTTATGAGCAGCAGAATTTATCCTGACAAAACATCTCAGGCTGTACATTTTGTGTCTGACAATGATATGGTACTTGATTATTTGAATTTTTATAAGTTAAAATCTATACATAACTAGTTTTGTGGACGCCGGTGTAGCTCAGCTGGTAGAGCAGGTCATTCGTAATGATCAGGTCGCAGGTTCGAACCCCGTCACCGGCTTTGTTTAACAAATAATATTAACAAATGTAAAAAATTGTGTTTTAATGCGTAGTTTAATAGCAAACAATTCGTTTTTTATCATTTATTCATATAAGTTTAGATATGGATAAAAAATTTTTATGTTGATTTCATCAGTACTTCCAATAAGGGAAAAAACAAATATTATACACAAATCAACGTGCAATAATATTCAGGATAATACCAAATATAACAAAAATTTTAATAATGAATTAAAAAATAGCAATTATTTGAATGTTTTTTATATACCTAATTTTAAAGGTAATATTAATCCTGTTTGTAATTATATATCGAGTGCAGATGCTTTAAAAATCCAAACAACAGAATTTGTATATGAAATTGAAAGGGATTTATCACCACAAAAATATGCACAAAAAGCTATACATAAAATCTTTGAGAAAGATTGTCGATTTTTAGATAAACATTATTTTTCAATTTCTGATAATTATGATAAATTTTCTAAATTAGGTTTTATTGATAAATATTTAAATTTTAATCAGGAAATTTTAGATTTTTTAAATAGAACAAATCAACGAAAATTGGCAAATGTTTATGATGATTTTTTTAATAAAAATCTTAAATCTTTAGAAAAAGTTTCAAAAGGAGATGTCTCTTATACCAATTTGTTTTTAACTAATAAAATTGGAAATAAATATATAGTGGATTTGTGGTTGGACTTTTTGGGAAACAATGATATTTTAAACAATGATATAAAGATTGATATCCTCAACAAAAAATTGAAGGAAAAATATAAAAATAGCGGGACAATAGATGACATAGCAATAAAAACAATAGAAACATATTTTTGTAACTTATTACACCCTATCCAAGTTAAAACAGAGGATAGTGATTTGGCTTTATCTTTAAATAATCTTTTAAATATTAAAAACAAATTGTCTGAAATTTTGAAGGATAATGTTGTTGATGATGATGAATTTAAAAAAATAATAAATGATAAAAAATTTATTAATTTTAAAATAAAGGATAAAACATTAAAAAGTATTCTTTTATCCCAATTAAATCAAAAATTTATTGATGACATGGGGGAAAATTTGCAAGATGAATTGCTAGAAGAAATTTATGAAGATTCCTATCTCAGAAAACAAGTTGTATTGAATACTCTCAGTTTTGTAAGAAAAAATATTATTAGTTTGAAAATAAAAATTGAAAAAGAAAAACAATCAAATAATTTAGAATTTAACAATGAATTTAAGAATTTTGATAAAACATTAGCTACAGAATTATTTGTGAATAATTCCAATGAAAAAGCTAAAAATGTAATTAATAATATTAAGGTTTTTGAACAAGCTGCAGAAAAATTGTTTAGTCAAATGATTGAACAAAACCCTTTTTCTTCATCGAATAATAGAAATGTTAATGAAAAATTAAATATAGTATTTTCTTTAATAGATGAATCATTGAGGACAGCCGATAATGCAGATTATGTTAAAGAGTGTCTTGAAAAATTAGCCGATTTATCAGAAGCTTTAGACAATAATAACATTACACTTGCTAATGAAATATGGAATAACAGCTTATTAAATTTTGCTGTTAATCAATGGAAGTCAACACATTTGCCAAATATAATAAAAAATAAACAAAATAGTTATATTGTTTTAGAAAATTTTTATAATAAAAAGAAAACAAATGAATTATTAAAAACAGGAATAATAGATACATTTTTCAATTCAGATATTGTGACATTAGAACAAAAAGTATTTTTGGCAACTAAGAGTGATTCTTCTGAATTTATAAGTTTGTGTAATTTTTTAAACAAACATGTTCCAAGCAATCAACAACGTAAAGTGATTATTGATAAATTAATAGATAATGAACGTATTACGCTTAATAGCTATGATACATTTAAAAATTATTTTATTTCAGATGTAAGAGCAATGAATGAAAAAAGTCTTATATACAATAAAATAATACAAGGGTCAAAGTTATGTGATTTAGTACTAGAGCAATTTGTGGATGATACCGCTGTATTTGATGAAAAACAAAAAATTTCATTTTTAAATAATCTTACTGATGAAGAATTATCGCAAGCTTTTGAAAATATTAAACCATTATATGTTGAGCAACAATTTAATTGTGCGGTAAAAAAACTTTCGGACAAATATGATGTAGCTAAACAATCAGAAAAAATTTTAGAGAATTTAGTAATTGAATTAAATGGACAAACTTATAATTTATTTGATGTTATGGATAAAGATTTTTCTTATATGTCTAATATTATAAATAATTCTAATTACATACAACAAGAAAAATTGGATGAAGTTATAAAATTATTAATTATAGACAAGGATTTGTCAGAAAATGTATATAAAACAATAAATTTACTGCTGGATAAGATGATAGCCGCTTCACCGGCAAATACAAATAATATACAAATGACAAGATCTCACATAGATAAAATTTTTACAGCACTCAAAAAATCATCGCCGTCTATTGTATATTCTTTAATTTCATATCTGATAACTCAACATCCTGTAGTATGTGTACCCAGTATAATAACAACTGCCTTTAATATTATTGAACAATATTCTAAAAAAAATTTAATACATAATTATTAGTAAAGGAGAATTTATGTATATATCAAGTATTTCTGTGACACGATCTTTAAAAAGTAACTTTAAACAAAATCAAGATTCGATTTTATATAGCCATATAAGAAACGCAATGTCAGAAAATTTTGATAGTATGCTTGAAGAAGCCAAAAATAGAGCAAAAAAGGGCATTAAAGATGAGTTCTATGACGAATTTAATAAAAAAATTGAAGATAACTCAAAATCATTGAGTAATCCGGAGATAAAAAGCATATTAGTAACTCTAATGGACGCATATAAAAAGGCAAATTTATATACCGATTCAAATGCTATTAACCATTATATTCAAGAAAAAAATTTATAATCTAGAAAGAAAGTTTATTATGAATATTTTACCATTAGTAAAAAGTAATATAAATTTTAATAATTCTCATATATCTTTTTCTTCTCAATCTGTTGTTCAAAATGATTTATACAGTATAGATAATAAATTGTTTATAAAAAATAAGGTAAATGAAATAATAAATGAAAGAAGAAAGAACACTGTTGCTCTTATTTCTGATTATGCAGTAAGTGATTTGAAAAATAATCTTTTAAATAAACTAAATAATACAAAAAAATTGGATGATATTAATAACAAAGTTTTTTTATTGGAAGAGATAGCTAATAGTTATTCAAAAATTAATATAGAAAAAGCTTTTGCAATAAAAATACAAACAGCTTATGAAATATTAAACTGTAAAAATTTAAATAAACCAGAAAAGCTAAATTTGATAAAAACTATACGACTACCAGATACAGCTGATAAATATGTTAATTCTTCATTCGTAAAAACTGTTAAGTATGAAGGCCTACCCTTTAAAGAATATAATACTTCTTTGATATTGAACTTTGAAGTATTATCATACAAATTTAAAGATATATACGGATATGACATTTTTAATGGAAAAAGTGATGAACTTAAACGAAATACTATATTTTTTCCATATGAGGTAGCAAAAAACACTTTAATGAAGATGATGCATGGAAATATATAAAGAAAGGAAATCTGCTTATGAAAGTATCAATTATTAATTTTAATTCATATATTGCTAATAAAAATTGTCCTGTATTAAATAGTATTAACAATACCAATGTATTCTCTTTCGGTAATAGAAAGTATGATTTTTTTGAAAGGGCAATTAATGAAGAGGAGCATATTAAATATGAAAATAGGATGAAAAAAAATAAAGCAAATACTGAAACTAACTTAGGCTCAGTAAATAATGAGTATGTTGCTGTGTCTCAGAATACAAATTTAGCCAATGGCTTAGAAATGGCTGGTCTTGTTGGAATTCCTTTGATTTTGAGCATAGCATTGGCCTCTGCTATTGCGAGAGGTACTGAATCTCCAGAAGACATATTTCTCCCTGATGGTACTTATTTTTGTAATGCTAGAGATCTTGCTGTAAAATCATCAAAATTAGAAGCGGATGGCAATGATGGTATATTAAAAATAAAAGGTACCGGAATTCAAATTGATAAATCAAGGTATGATGAAGATTTGTCAGATCCAACAAAAGGTGTATTTAAAAGTGCAGATGGTAATTTAGATATTGACCTTATAAACAATAAGTATATTGATAAAACCAACGGCATTATTGTTGATCAATCTCATTCAATTTCTGCATTTATGACTGAAGATGGAACATTTAAGCAAATACCACTTGTTAATTTTAGTGGTTCATGGAGTCCATCAAATTCTTCTGCTATGCCGTCTAATGAAGATTATGAATTGATTGAATCTCTTTGTGAAAGATTAAGAAATCAAGAATTTCATGATAAATGGGATGGAATATTAGATAGATATAAAGATACTGTAACTGATATAAATAAGACAAATGTACAAGTCGAAAAAAATGCAGAAATCGACAATTATGTAAATCAACATAATCTTGAGCCAGAAAGCGTAAACCAAATTATTGATTATGCTGATAATTTAAGATTAAAAGAGTATATGTTGGATAATTATCCTGACTTATCATCAAAAGTTAGTCTTGATAGTATAGATGAGTTTATTCAAAATCTTCATATGGAAGGCACTGATTTTGATACAGCAAGTGGACTAATTGATATTATCAATGATGTGAGTGATATGTCTTTCATCTAAAATTTAAAATGTATTGTGTCTAATAAAAAGCCCTGTTTTTATAAACAGGGCTTTTTTAGAATGTTGTTTCAGAGTTATTTTAAAAAATCTTCAAACTGTTCTTTTTTTAGTTCAAAGTTTTGGTATCTAATGTTTGAGCCTGTTTCGGGCATTTTTATTTTTTGCAGAAACCTTGCTTCAGAAGGTTCTTGTGCTATTGCTACAACTCTTTCTACATTTGTTTTTTTATTTATCATTTCGACGAATTTTTTCACAAGCGTACTGCCCAGATGTTTTATTTCACGTTTGTTTTTGTGTTGTTCGTATGCGTGTTCCGGAGAAACACCAATTCTAAAAATTTCTGCAGTTTCTGCACCTTTTTCAAATCTGTTTGTAGTCATTAATGCTTTGATTTTTTTAGGGTCAAGGTTTCTGAAATTTGCACTCTGTGTAGTTATTGCAAAAACAGGGTCATTGCATATTGCTGATTGTTCCTGCATAGAGGCTGAGAGGTTTTTTCCGTTCCACAAATTTTTAACTTCTTCAAGTGCTAATCTGTCACTCGGATTTTCTTTTGCATGAAGCCTTACAAAGCTCATTGGAATTTCTTTCCATTGTTTATCTATCTTTGCGGGAACTTTTACCATTCCTAATCTTGTTGCTTTAAATGATACATTGTTGTTTGTTTGCATATTATATTTCCTCTTTGTGTTGTAATCAGATAATATCTGTGAAGAAAATAATTTGCTAGCTTGTAAATAAATTTTACAAAACAGAGGCTAAATTGAGCGCAATATTAAAAAAAACGGCACTAAACCGTTTTTTCTCCATGTTTTTTGACAAGAGCCTTTAGTTCATCAATTTGTTGCAAACCCGATTTTTGTTCTACAAGTTTTCCGTTTTTAAAAACCAGAATAGCCGGAATCCCGCTGATAAAAAATCTGGCAGCTGTTTCTCTGTTTTCATCAACGTTGATTTTTGCAACGGTTGCCTTGCCGTCAAGTTCTTCTGCCAGCTTTTCTATAATCGGCCCCTGCGTTCTGCAATGTCCGCACCATGGTGCAAAAAAATCTACAACAATCGGGTCTTTTTCGCTTTTTATTTCAATATCAAAATTTTCGTCCGTGAATTCTAAAACTTTTGACATATATTTCTCCTTTAATTTTCGCAAATATTACATTGTTTATAAAGAATTTTTTCTTCTATAGAATCTTTGGGCAGTTTTTTAAAACACAAAAACCAGTCATAGCACTGGACATTGTCCATTTTTTCGAGCCTTTCTATTGCCTCTTCTTTTGAGACGGGCGGCGGGATAATTACTTCGTCACCTGCTTCCCAGTTGCAGGGCGTTACTACATTAAATTCGTCCGTAGTTTGTAGTGCAGTGAGCAGACGTTTGATTTCGTCTATATTTCTGCCTGTTGTCTGCGGGTAATACAAAATCGCCCTGATTATGCTCTGCGGGTCTATGATAAAAACTGCTCTGACAGTTTTTGTGTTGTCTGATTCGGGTTGTATCATTCCGTATTTTCTTGCTATTTCTCCGTTCAGGTCGTCTATTACAGGAAAATCAACATCAATGTCGCTGTCTATTTTTTCTTTTATGTCTTTAAACCACGCCAAATGAGTGTTTATGCTGTCTACAGAAAGTCCGAGCAGCTTTGTGTTGAGTTTTGCAAACTCTTCTTTCATCGCTTCAAAAGTCATAAATTCTGTTGTGCAAACAGGAGTAAAGTCCGCCGGATGTGAAAAGAAAATTGTCCAGCTGCCTTCAAAGTCACGTGGAAAATTTATGTATCCCTTTGTGCTTTTTGCCCTAAATGACGGAGCTTTTGCCCCTAGAGAGGGGTGTTGTTTTCGCTCTTTTAATAATCCAAATACAAGTGCAGTAACAACTGCAGGAAACAATATTTTTTTTAGCATACATATTCCTTTCAGAGTCAGATTGTTAATTTAATCTTTGATTGACAGGGCTGTTTTTACATTGCCTTTTAGGATTATGCTTTTGTTTCTTTTTCTGTGTGTATAAGTTTGAATTACTTGACAAATTGTTAGGCTAGACTTACATTTGTAATTGTAGTTTTTGGAGAGAAGTATGAATATAGCACCTGTTTTTGGATTTTATAAATCAAAAGGTATTTCTTTTGATAAAAATAATAGGTCTTCGGCGGTGGTTGCTTTTGGTGCAAAACTTGTCCCGCCGGCAGAACAGTTTAATGAATTGAGAGTCTTTTATCATCACATATATGAGTATAAAAAGGGCTTGCGCAGTCTTGTATTGACTACGGAAAAAAGCTATAACAAACCATTTATAGAAGACAGGTTGAAAAGAGAAAAAATTCCTTATGTAATCAATAAGGTAAGTGAAAAGGCTATAAATGTATTTTTTGGCAACAAGGATTGTATAAGGATAGTAAAAACTTTTGACAAACGGCTGGACAAAATTACTCCGGAGCAGGATTTTATGCTTGGCATAATGCTCGGATATGATAAAATTTTACAGTGTAAACGGTATTTTGTTATGCAAAATAAGTTTTTGAAAAAAGCACTGGATAAGGCAAAATCGAGATGAGTAGTTCAAAATCTGATTACAAAACAAATGTTATGCGAGTTTTGGATAAGTTGAAAATCCCATACAATCATTATTGTTATGCCGATACTGACGCAATTAGCGGAGTAGAGGTGGCGGCTGCGCTGGGGCAAAATCCTGATAAAGTTTTTAAAACTCTCGTGACTGTGTCAAAATCAAAAAAATATTATGTTTTTATGGTGCCTGTTGCAAAAGAATTGAATTTAAAGAAAGCAGCCCACGCTGTCGGTGAAAAATCTGTAGAAATGCTGCCTTTAAAGGAATTGCTCCCGCTGACGGGTTATGTCCACGGCGGTTGTTCTCCAATTGGTATGAAAAAACAGTTTGTCACGGTTGCGGACGAATCTGCAAAAGCTTTTGATACAATCATATTCAGTGCGGGAAAGATTGGTTATCAGGTGGAATTAAGTTTTGATAATCTGAAAAAGGCAATAAACCTTTCCGCTGCATCTATCGTTGATTAGTTTAACGGATATTTGGTCTTAATGCTCTTAGAGAATTTAATACCGCAATGAGCGTGACACCTACGTCCGCAAATACTGCGCCCCACATTGTAATAAAGCCGAATGCCCCTAAAATAAGGAACAAGATTTTGATGCCGATTGCAAAAGCAATGTTCTGTCTTACAATTGACATTGTTGTTTGTGCAATTTTGATTGCTGTCGGAATTTTGGATGGTTTGTCATCCATAATCACTACATCAGCGGCTTCTATTGCCGCGTCAGAACCCAATGCACCCATTGCAATGCCGATATCTGCTCTTGTCAGTACAGGTGCATCATTTATACCGTCGCCTGTGAATATTACGGTCTGGCCTTTTTCCTTTTGAGAAATTATTTCTTCTATTTTTGTTACTTTGTCAGCGGGCAAAAGTTGTGCATAGTATTTGTCCAGACCGAGTTTTTCTGCAATGTATTTTGCCGTGGAAGCAGAGTCGCCTGTGAGCATAACAGTTTGTTTTGTCAGTTTTTTTAGTGCTGTTATTGCTTTTTGAGAGTCGTCTTTTACTTCGTCGGAAATTACAATGTAGCCTGTATAGGTCCAGTTATTATTTAATTTTATTGCTACATAAACAATAGTGCCTGACTCTTTTGCCTGTTCGTATTGAAGATTGAATCTGTTCATTAATTTGTCATTGCCGGCAAGTACGTCAGTTCCTTTAACATTAGCTTTTATTCCGTTTCCTGCAATTTCTTCTACCTCGGTGATTGTGTTTGAGTCAATATGTTGCCCGTAAGCGGATTTTAAAGACAATGCGATAGGATGATTGGAATAATTTTCTGCATACGCTGCATATTCAAGCAGCTGCTCTTTTGATATTCCTTCTTTCGGAACAATATTTGTAACGTTGAAAGTGCCTTTTGTCAGAGTGCCAGTCTTGTCGAACACAACTGCATAGGGCTTTGACAGTGCTTCTAAGTAGCTGCTGCCTTTTATCAAAATGCCGTTTCTTGAGGCACCGCCTATGCCCGCAAAAAAGCTGAGCGGTACGGATATCACAAGGGCGCACGGGCAGGATATGACAAGGAATGTCAATGCTCTTTGCAGCCAGAGGGTGAAGTTTGCCATTGTCCAGCCTGTCACAATAGGCGGTAATACTGCCAGCAAAAGTGCGCCCAATACAACTACTGGAGTGTAGTATCTTGCAAATTTTGTAATAAAGTTTTCTGCTTTTGCTTTTCTTGCGCTTGCGTTTTCTACAAGTTTTAAGATTTTAGAAACAGTAGATTCGCCAAATTCTTTTTCAACACGGATTTTAACGAGTCCGTTTGTGTTAATACAGCCGCTTATTGCACTGTCGCCTTCTTTTATTTTTCTCGGCACGGATTCACCTGTCAGCGCAGATGTGTCAACGGTTGCGCAGCCTTCTGTTACGGTTCCGTCGAGCGGAATTTTTTCTCCTGTTTTTACAACAATTACATCGCCTATATTTATGCTTTCGGGAGATTTTTTTATAAGGCTGCCGTTTTCTTCAATGTTTGCATAATCAGGTCTTATGTCCATCAATTCGGCAATGGAGCTGCGTGATTTTTCAACAGCCTTGTGCTGCAAAAATTCTCCGATTTGATAAAGAATCATAACCATAACGGCTTCGGGGTATTCTTTTATAGCAAAGGCACCCAGAGTGGCAACGCCCATAAGAAAATTTTCGTCGAACATATCGCCCTTGAGAATGTTTTTAAGAGCAGTTAAAAGAACATCGCCGCCTGCAAGCATATAAGCAGCAAAAAACACAAGAAATTTTTGCAACCCGCTAAGGTGCAAAACCATGCCTGCACTAAAAATAATAATAGCTGCAGAGACTCTAATGATAGTCAGTTTGTGGTTTTCGTGTTCGTGTTCATTGCAGTGGTCGTGATGTTCGCACATATTAATTACCTCACAATTGAATAATTGTTCAACTATATAAGTATTATAATTGAGCAACTGTTCAATTGTCAAGTGTTTTAAATAATAATTGTTAACAAAGTTAATATAGTTGAACAACTGTTCATTTATGATATAATAATGTTATGGATAAAAAATCTGATTGTGAACCCATTAATATAGATATTGTAAACAAAGTAAAGCCCAATATGCCGGATATGAATTTGTTGTATGAGCTGTCCGACTTTTTTAAGGTAATGGGTGACAGTACTCGTATCCAGCTTTTGTGGGCTTTGGAAGAAAGTGAGATGTGCGTTGGTGACCTTGCCGTATTATTGAATATGACAAAATCGGCTGTTTCTCATCAATTAAAGGTCTTGCGTACAGCAAAACTGGTGCGTGCGGAAAAAAAGGGTAAAAATGTCTATTACGCACTCAATGACCACCATGTAAAATCTATATTAGAAAAAGCTCTGGAACATGTCTGTGAGTAATTTTATTTTTTTATTTTTAATATCTGCCGTATTTGTATTTATCGGCTTCTGTGAGCGGTCTTATTACTTTGCAGGGGTTGCCAGCTGCTATTACATTTGAGGGTATGTCTTTTAGTACCACACTGCCTGCTCCGATGACTGTGTTGTCCCCTATAGTGACTCCGGGCATAACGCTTACATCCGCACCTATCCAGACATTGTTGCCTACTGTTATGGGTTTTGCAAATTCAACGAGGGTATTTCTCTCTTCTGCGTCTATCGGGTGTCCCGCACAGTAAAAGCCGCAGTTTGGCGCAATAAATACATTGTCACCGAATTTTACTTTTGCACAGTCTAAAATAGTCAGGTTGTGGTTTGCGTAAAAATTGTCGCCTATTTCTATGTTGTAGCCGTAATCACAGTACAAAGTTGAACGGATATAGGAGTTGTTTCCTATTTTTCCGAGCAGTTTTTTTAGTATTTCCAGTTTTTCCGCATTTTTAGAGGGCGGAAGATTGTTGAATTTAAAGTACAGCTCTTCTGCTGCAAAACGTTCTTCTTCCAGCTGTTTGTCCGTTGCATCGTACATCAGTCCTTTTAGCATTCTCTCTTTTTCGTTCATTATTTTATCCTCTATGCGTTGCTTTTTTATGAATTATAGCAGATAAATTAATCAATGAGCTTTTTGTATGCTTTTTTCAGGCTCATTTCTTTGGGCTTTTCTCCCATATAATATTCGACGTTTCTTCTAAACTCGGACATAGAACCCTGTATCTTTTCTAAAAATTTATCAAGATGTTTGTCACTAAAAAGATATAGAATGCGTTTTTCGCCCTTAGTATCTTTTTCATCTTTTACTGCGAGTGTCAAAAAGTCTTCACTTTTGTGGTTTAAATTTTTTCTAAAATCATGAACTTCTTTTTTTGTACAGTCTTTAATTTTGATAAATTTGCCAAAAGACGGTGCTGCTTGAGTTTTGTTTATACCTGTCATAGTTTTTCCTTGTTTTGTTCTAGTGTAGTAAACATCAATAATAAAATTTTTTGCTCGTGCTGGCAAAATTATTTTTAATTATTTACATTTATTAAGATTAAATACTGGTAATGCTGGTATTTTATATTTATAATCTGTATAAGCAATAGAAAAACGGAAGAGGAAGTTATGAATATAAACGAGAATTATACAAAACTTGAAGAGAGCTATTTATTCTCTACTGTAGCAAAAAAGGTAAGTGAATTTGCTGAAAAAAATCCTGATAAAAAGATAATAAAACTGGGTATCGGCGATGTTACACTGCCGTTGTGCAGCGTAGTCGTTGATGCTTTGCACAAAGCTGTCGATGAAATGGGTGTGCAGGCTACTTTTAGAGGTTACGGGCCGGAGCAGGGCTATGACTTTTTAAGAGAGGCTGTAAAAAATTATTATAAAACTCATAACGTAGAACTGGATATGGACGAGATTTTTATATCTGACGGTGCAAAAAGCGACCTCGGCAATATTCTGGATTTGTTTGCCGGTGACAATACAGTGCTTGTGCCTGACCCTGTGTATCCTGTTTATGTAGATACAAATGTTATGGCAGGCAGAAAAGTTATTTTTGCTAATGCAAATCAGGACAATGAATTTTTGCCGCTGCCGGATGAATCACAAAAGGCTGATATTATTTATATCTGCTCTCCTAACAATCCGACAGGTGCTGTGTACAACAAAGAACAGCTCAAAAAATGGGTTGATTATGCAAAATCTATGAATGCAATAATTCTTTTTGATGCCGCTTATGAATGCTTTATTTCTGATGACAGTCTGCCAAAAAGCATTTTTGAAATAGAAGGTGCAAAAGATTGTGCTATAGAATTTTGTTCACTGTCAAAGACAGCAGGCTTTACCGGCACAAGATGCGGTTATACTGTCGTTCCTAAAGCACTGGGCAAACTCAATAAATTCTGGCTTCGCCGTCAGACTACAAAATTTAACGGTGTACCTTATATTGTACAAAGAGGTGCTGCTGCTGTATTTTCTGAGGAAGGTCAAAAGGAAATTAAGGAAAATATCAATTATTATAAGGAAAATGCTAGAGTCATCTCTGATACTCTTACAAAATGCGGTATCTGGCATGTGGGTGGAAAACATTCTCCTTATATCTGGCTAAAATGTCCGAATAATATGACTTCTTGGGATTTCTTTGATTATTTGTTAGAAAATATTCAGGTAGTCGGCACTCCGGGGGCAGGATTCGGCAAAAACGGCGAGGGGTATTTCCGTTTGACATCTTTCGGGTCAAAAGAAAATACTCAGGAAGCTATGCAGCGTTTTGAGATGCTTTTTGGTACAAAGTAAAGACAGCCTATTCGGCAAACATTTTGACTATTCTATAAAGAAGTTGTTTTTTAACAAAGACTAGCTCTTGTTTTTATTATCATTCATAATGATTTTGCTATATATATAATAATTATTGTAAAATATTGTCAGAATGATATTAATTGGAGATTTGTGTGGATAGTACGGTAAATGTAATAACTCTGGATAAGCTGGAAACAGGCAAAGACGCTATAGTGCAGTCTATAAATTGTGAAGATATTGCACTGCGCAAACATATCATTGATATGGGGCTGACTCCGGGGGTGGAAGTTACTCTGATAAAAACCGCACCAATGGGCGACCCTCTGGAAATCAGGCTCCGTGGCTATGAATTGACCTTGAGAAAAGCCGATGCCTCAAAAATCGTTGTAACAGATATACATGATACAAATACATGTCCCAGAATTAACAGCAGATTCCAGAATATAGAACACTCAAAACTCGGCGAAACACGCACCTATCCAACACGAAAATTGTCCAATGCAATTTTTAAAACAAAACTCAGATTTGCTTTGGCTGGAAACCAGAATTGCGGCAAAACTACTCTTTTCAACAAACTGACAGGCTCTCACCAGCATGTGGGGAATTTCCCCGGCGTTACTGTTGATAGGACAGAGGGCTTTGTTAACGGCAACAAAAACTATATCATTACTGATTTGCCGGGGATTTATTCGCTTTCGCCATACAGCAGCGAAGAAATTATCACAAGAAATTTTATATTAAACGAAAAACCTGACGGCATTATCAATATTATTGATGCAACGAATATTGAAAGAAATCTGCTTTTGACAATGCAGTTGATAGAGCTGGATGTGCCGATGGTAATTGCTCTAAATATGATGGATGAAGTTGAAGCCTCAGGCGGTGCAATAGATATAAACGGGCTGGAAGCTGCATTGGGCGTGCCTGTTGTTCCGATTTCCGCTTCCAAAGGGCAGGGGATAGAAGAACTCGTAGAGCATGCGATAAATGTCGCAAAATACAATGAGCATCCGGGTCGTCTGGATTTTTGCGATGCAAATGTCGAAAACGAAAAAAGCGTACACAAATGCATCCATTCTCTTATTCACCTTATAGAAGACGAGGCAAAGTTTAATAATATCCCTGTGCGTTTTGCTGCAACAAAATTGGCAGAGGATGACTCTTTGATAAAACAAACTTTTAACTTTGATAACAACAAGCTCGCTACAATTGAAAAAATTGTTTGCGAAATGGAAAAAGAAAGAGGGCTGGATAGACAGGCAGCTATTGCAGATTCGAGATTTTCGTTTATAGAGAGGCTGTGTGCCAATTTTGTACAAAAAGAAGAAGAATCTCCATCACGCAGAATAACAAACAACATCGATAAAATTTTGACAGGAAAATACACTGCGTTTGTTGCATTTTTGCTGATAATGTCTTTGATTTTTTATTTTACATTCGGGCCTGTTGGTACTTTCCTTTCTGATTTGATGGAATATGTAATAGATTATGGCACTGATTTTGTCAATTATATGCTTACAGCATACGGATTGAACCCTGTTGTTAAATCATTGATTATAGACGGTATTTTTGCTGGGGTTGGCAGTGTTTTGAGCTTTTTGCCGGTTATTGTTGTTTTGTTTTTCTTTTTATCAATACTGGAAGATACCGGCTATATGGCAAGAGTGGCCTTTGTTATGGATAAATTGCTTCGAAAAATCGGGCTTTCCGGAAGAAGTTTTGTTCCTATGCTGATAGGATTCGGGTGTTCTGTACCTGCTATTATGGCTACAAGGACGCTGCCATCAGAACGTGACAGAAAAATGACAATATTTTTGACTCCGTTTATGAGTTGTTCCGCAAAATTGCCTATATATGCTCTGTTTACCGCTGCGTTTTTTAAAGAAAATCAGGTGCAGGTTATACTGGGGCTGTATTTGCTTGGTATATTTGTTGGGATTATTTTTGCTTTTATACTGAAGCTTTTTGTTTTTAAGGGTGAGCCTGTTCCTTTTGTTATGGAACTGCCAAATTACAGATTCCCAAGCCCTATAAATGTTTACAGACTGATTATGGTCAAGGCAAAAGACTTTGCGACAAAAGCATTTACAATAATTTTCTGGGCAACTATTGCTGTGTGGTTTTTACAAAACTTTGATGCAAAATTGAATATGGTGCAGAATTCGGCAGGGAGTTTGCTCGCTGTACTTGGTAATTTTCTTGTTCCTGTTTTTGAACCGCTTGGTATCAGTGATTGGCGTGTTACAACAGCATTTATTACCGGTTTTATGGCAAAAGAAAGTGTGGTCAGCACATTGAGCGTGCTCTTGGGCGGTGATGTGGAAAAACTGCCGTTGCTGTTTACAAACCTTACTGCGTTTGTGTTTCTTGTTTTTTCATTGCTTTATACACCGTGTGTGGCAACAATAGCAATGGTGAAAAGAGAACTCGGTTTGCGGTATGCATTTTTAGTCATTTTGCTGCAGTGTTCTATCGCATGGCTTGTTGCTCTTGTGATTTATCATATCGGCAGGGCTTTTTGCGGATAATATGTCTGAGGCGGCTTCGCTTGTAGAAGTGTACACGGAGTGCGAGTGACGCCAAGTCTAGCATTTTGCGGAAGTGACCCCATGCACTTGTTGCCTGTGCCGGACTTGTTTAACAAAACGGACTTGCCAAATGCACAGGTTCTACAAGTAGTCGGAGTCAGTTGACTATATGAAATTTATTGATAAAACCTCAGCACAATGCTGACAAGCCCCGTGAATAGTATGAGGTTTATTATGCAGATGTTAATATACGGCAGTAGGTTTGTTTTTAATGCCGGCAGTTTGTTGTTGTGTAAGGTAAGAAACAGCACCGGTGCTATTGGTATATAGTATCTGCCAAAATGACAGATGAGCTTTCCTGTATGGCTTATTCCAAATACAAGAAAAAGAATTGTACAAAGAAAAATCGTGTAAGTAATATAGATAAAAATGAAAGATAATTTGTCTGTTAGACTAAAAATTGTTGTTTTCAAATCTGTTTTTAAATTGCATAATGCAAAAGATATGAGTACAAAATAGTATAAATAACCGGCAATAGCAGGGATTCTGCATTCTCCCCAGCCAAAAAGGCCTATAAATCCGACCAGAAAGTATTTCATTTCTACAATCAGGGTATACAACATTGCTTTTATGAAAATTGTCGGGTTGTGAAACAGTGTGTAAAAATACATATTTTGTGCAAACACGTCATCAGAGGCTTTTATCAACAGTCTTGTGTATAGATAATAGCCTGCTGTAATGTATATTGTCATTAAAAGTATTATTGAAAAAATTGTGTATTGTTGTTTTTTGTTTTTAAATTTGTGCGAAGGAATTAAAAAGAAAAGAAAAATCATCGGCGCATAAGCAAATTTGCAGATAAGAAAACAGGTTAATACCAGAATATAGAGCGCAGTTTGTTTTGTTGTTATTTGTTTTACCTTTTCATCAAAGGCCAGATACAGCGTGAATGCAGCAAAAATAAACCCGAAACCGATTGTTATTCCGTCAGTATTTACTGTAGAGGCCTGATATATGGAAGTTGGCATTAGTGCAAGTGCAGCAAAGAGCCATTTTTTTGTCGGGGTTAGGGTTATTGCGGTATAAATAAGAGCCGTGTATGTAATCAAAGAAACAATCCTCAGAATATACAGCATTATACCTGGGTTTATGTTGGCTATTGTCATCAGTTTCATCAAAATTACTGACGGAAGATAGGACAATACTGTGTATGAAGGCACAGGAAATGTATTAAAAACTTTGTTGCCTTTTTCCAGCGGATAACTCAAAATTTCTTTTGTGTTATCAAAACTTGTTTTTACGCCCTGTGTGCCTCTCAGGTTGATGTTTTTGTATCCTGCTTTTACCATTCCAAACGGTATGTATTCACCGGATTGGTTTAGTATTTTTCCTGTCGGGACACCGAGCAGGACATCAGAGGTCAAAACAGAATTGCCAAAGCTGCCTTCTGACAGCATATAAATTTTCCAAAAATGGCTTATTTCATCTGCAGCAGTAAACGGCGGAGATAATAAAGCATACAAAAAGCCCCAGAATAGACAAATAATAACAAAAATTTTGCTTGGATTGATTTCTGATTTTGTCATAACCGAAAAATAATATTGTGCCAAATTATTTTAGCATAAATTAAGCGTCTATCATACTTAATGTGATACTTTCTTCCAGTTTTGAACAGAGAAGTTTTGTTATATTTGAGATAGTTTTTTTAGAGTCTGCTTTTCCGAGCGGGATTTTTTCTTCTGAATTTTTTATATAAAATATTTCGTCATTTATTTTGTTAAAATTTAGACTTTCGCCAATATGGATGGAACCCATACTGTTTTTTGTTTCTTTATAAGACAGCCCGAGCGGTACGACTTTTACCTCATCTTTTGAGTCCAGAATATTTTTGACTATTCTTGATACACCGGGTTGGAATTTTTCTTGAAGTGTTTTGTTTTTGTAGACAGAATTGTTTCCCTCAGGGAAAATAAACAGGTTGCATTTTTGGTTAATAAATCTGAGTATTATTGATTTTACAGGCACTACATTGTTGTCAAATTTTCGCTCTACCATGTTTGCGTCAACAGGAATGAGTCCCATTTTTTCGTACAGGTTGCGGAATTTTGAGCCGGCAATTTTCATAAAATTTTTGCTCACCAGTATATTGGGCCTCGGGCAGTCGTTTTGTTTCCCGAAGGCTGTATAGGCATAATTAAGAAATGAGTTAAAAATCGGGTAGATAAATTTGTCACGTTCAGGGTTGTCGTGGTTTAGTATAAATATTACGGATTCTCCTGATTGTGCTATTTTTTCGATTCTTTCGTCTTCTATGTTCATATTAATAAATTTGTTGTGAACGGAGTTTCCTATTTTTGCCCACTCTTCAATATACTGAGGAGATGCAGGCGTCATTTTTTTTATCATACTCAATGATTTGTAAAAGGATTTTGCGTGGCCGAGTATAAGAATTTTGCTGGCAACAGCGCGCAATTTGTTCGCTGCAACAAAGCTCTTTCTCAGCAGTTTCCTTTTTAGCCTTGAATTATCGGGTTTTTCCTGCTCTTTTCGGATTCTGTTTTTTATCTTTATAGAAAGCTCATCCAGATTTTTTTTAGACTTGGATTCTTTATAAAAAAAATCCATGGGGCTTGCGCTATACAGTATGTCTGTCTTTTGCGGTAAGTTTAAAAGCCCTTTGTCAGAAAGTTTTATGCGTATGCCAAAGCTTATCTTGCTGTTTGTGTTGGTGTAATTGTTATACATATTTCAGATAAACCGTGTAAAAAATTTTTTTGCTAGCAAAAGTTATTTTATTAAATTAAGATATTTTGCTTTTGATACGGTTTCGTCTATTGGCTCTGAAAAGTCTGTAAAATCTACTCTCAGCAATCTTTTGTAGAAATCTTCTTTTGTTATTTTTTTTGTTTCTGTTGTGTCGTATGGATCAATCAGGTATACATAATCTTTGTCCTGTGACTTAAATACATAAGCGTGACCTAGAGAAGATGAGTTTTCTTCTGATAGTGAGAGTATCAGAAGGTTGTTCGGGTTTTCCAAATGTTTGTTAACAGTAGCTTCGTCGAGTTTACCCTGTTTTAATTTATTATTTTCAAGGTAGTAGTTGTTATTCTGAGTCGATGTCAAAGAGGTAACTTTTTTGCCTGTTAATACCTCTATTGCATTTCTTGGCACTCCTGCAAACAGGTAATTTTCTTCGGTGTACATATTGAGAAAATACATACTTAAAAAGTTGTTGGATGAAATATTATTATTTTCAATATTTTCTTTTCTGAATTTTTCAAAAGCTATTTCTACAGCGATAGTATCAATATCGCCGGTTGCATATTTTTGAGTCTTTATTGCGGACTCTAGTTCTTGTCTTGTTATTGTATATTCTTTTTGCGGGCCTTTTAGCGTTACTGTTGTATTTCCGTTGTCATCAACTTTTATAAGGTCTTTAAAGATAGCATTATTATGCGTTGTTATGCCGTATAATGATGATAACAACCAGCAATCATCTTTCTTGCCTTGTTTTATATTTGAAATATTACCATCCGGTGCTTCTTTTAATAGTTTTTCTTCTTCAATCTTCGGCCCGAATGCTTCAAAGGTCTTTGTTTCTTTATTCCATTTGTAATAGACTCCGGATATTTTATCGTCACTGTAAATCCCGGGAGTTTTTAGTTCTATATAGCCATTTTTATTTGCAGTGAATTTTTCTTCAGTAGTCGGTCTATTAAGAAAATCAAAATACTTGTCACCTTTTTTGTAGTAAGAACCTTGTGTTACGTCGTCAATATCTGATTTTACAAATGAATTTGTTTTGTCATCCCAGATTTTGTAGCAGTTATCGTTTTTGTCTAAAAATACAAATTTTTTGCCTGTCTTTTCCAGTCCATAGACAGATGCCATTACATTTGGTAAATTGTAGCCGATTTCTTTTTGCGGCTGCAAAGAGTTGTATTCATTTTTGACTATTAATTCGCCGTCAGGTGCTAAGAAGGAGCCTTTTTTTGTTTGGCAATAGCCTGTTTTTAGTACTTCTTTTATGTCTTTTGCTTTTTCAAATTTATTTTTGTCCGCATTCCATCTGTAATAGGTGTTTTTTTCTTTGCTGTAATATATATTAGAGTTGGCTGTTTTTAAAAGGTTGTTCAGCTTTGCAAGAGTTTCTTTATTTTCGGATTCAGAATTTTCCTCGCTTATGTTTTGAATATCTATTCCCCAGCAGGATATATCCGCATCATTTTTCATTGTTAATGCAGCTGTAGCGGAATAGTTTGTTTTTTGAGTTGTATTAAGGCTTTTTATTTCCATAAACACACCCTGTCATTTCATCTTATTTATATAAAAATTTTTTTAACCTTAAAAATTCAAGCTGTATAAAAATGTTTACATATTTTTATCTTTATTTAGTTTGGATATAAAAAGGGTTTTACAGTTTCAACATATTTATCATTTGTGCAGAATTCATAAAGTCAGCTAAGCTTATTTGCACCTCTTTTGTCGAATCCCAGGGATTGATAAGAATAACTTTGTCATCTTTTATCGCTTTGATTGTAAAGGCGTGATTTTCTCCAATAACTTTTTGACCTTTAATAGCTTGGTTTGTAATTGGTAGTGATACTTCTGCTATATAATTTTTAAATGTCCCATCTTGTTGTGTATTTTTTTTCAAAATTTTAATTACTTTATCAATATTATCATAACGCTTGTCAAATACATTTGACTCTTCTTTTATTAAATTAGTGTTCCATGACGAACTGCTGTTTTCTATTGCTGACAAATTGCCATTTGAATCTATAAAACAGACGGGATGCTCTTGTGATTTACTAAAATACGCATCAGATTTTTTGCCTGTATATAAATACATAGTTAATCCAAGCAAACCACCATCTCCCATGCTTTCTATATCTGCACCCCAACTTCTTGCGACATCTAAGCCGGCAATTAATGCATTTGAATAATCGATTACAGAATATTGTTCATTATTTTCTCTTATTGTTTTTGCTACATTCTTTCTATGTTTGGCGTAGGCAATTTCTTGTAACAGTATATCTTTGTCACCGCTCGAATAATCTTTTCCTGCTTTTAGGGCTGCTTCTTTTAATTCTTCTTCTGTAATAGTATATTCAGGTTGTATATAAATTTTTTCTTTTGGAAATTTTCTTATTCCTTGATTTAAATCTTCTATTACTTTAGGTATGCCATCAAATTTAACTTTATAAAATAAATGTGTATTTCCATTTTCATCTGTAGAAGTGTATTTTGATATCGTGTTGTTTAATATTTCTTGTCCGGCGGGATTTGTTTTTAATGTATTTAATGTTGTTAGTAAAAAACAGTTACCAATACCTCCTTGAGATGCGTTTTCAACAACACCGTTTACGGAGCTGTAATCATATTCTTTGGTTGTATTGTTTTTGTTATCCGTTACAATTTTTTTTATCAAAATACCGTCTTTATCAAACTCATTTATTACGCTTGATTTTAACAATCCTGATTGTTTGTCATATACAAAAGATTTTGTCGGTAAATAGTTTAGTCTATTAATCATATTGGCACCATCATACTCTTCAACAAGTATGATATCTGCTTTTTCGTTCTGTACTCTTTTGCTGATTATGGTTTCGCCATCATCACCGTATTTTATTAATTCATTTTTGTTCATTTCATCTGTTAAGTATGAAATAGATTTTTCTAAAGCTTGTCCATCCTCTGAGTATGTTGTTATTTCTTTTGTTTTATTTTTTGTTTTTAAATCATTATGCACATCATATTTTTTAATAAGATTTCCGTTTTTGTTATATTCAAATGTGCTAAATTCAGAAAAAGGGTTTCTATGTTTGTCGCCTCTGTATAAACAATACTGCTCTAGTACATTGCCTTCATTATTGTAAATAATATGAGTTGTTATGTTTTTATCTGTTGATTCAAAATTTTTACCTTCTCTTATATCACAATTTGTAGAAGTTATTACTTCTTTGGGTTTTCCATTATTTGAAAAAAATTCTATTCTATAAGCATCTTCATTATTTGCTTTAAAAAATTGAACTTTTACACCATAACCGTCATCATTTATAGATGAGATTGTTTTTTCATTATCCGCTAGTGTCTGTATTTTAAAGTTTTCAGGTCTGTTTTTTAATGCAACAATGAGAGCTTTAAATAAAGCCGTATTTTTTTCAGAAAGTTCTGTTGTCTTTTCTGATTTAGTTAAGAGTTTGTTTAATTCTTTTTTTTCAAGAATCTCATCTTCTCCGGCTGCATTAATTATTGCTTTTTGGAATGAAAGCATTTCTGTTTTGCTGAGTATTTTATCCCCATCAGTATCATAGTCTTTTAAAATATCGGAAAATACTTCTTCTATAGCAAATCCATTGCCGAATATGCTTGTAGAAAAAGATTCTTGTCCATTTTCTATAGATAGAGTTTTATCTTTACTATAGTCTTTAAAAGAGGTATCTATATTTTTGTCTTGTTTAATATATCTAAACATAAGAATCTCTATAATGAGTGTGCTAGTTAATATATCGGTATATTTTTTATAATAGTTAAAAAAATAGATTAAATTGTTACAAGTCTTAATATTTAATTTTTATAGCAAAAAAGTATCGTTTTTCGAGAGGGGATTCGAAGAATCCTTCTGCAAAAACAAAAAGCCCTCTATCGAGAGCTTTTTATTGGCTGGGGCGGAAGTGTCTTGCTCGCTCGCGTTTAACGGCGTTTCAGCCCCTGCCTACGCACGGGCTTTCAGCCTCGGCTCGCTCGCGTGATTCTCACCTACGGTTCTCATCCTATCGCTAAAAGCCATAAAAAAAGAGCCAAACGGCTCTTTTTTTATGGCTGGGGCACTCTGCCGAGAAAAACGATTGAGTATCGTTTTTCGAGAGGGGATTCGAAGAATCCTTCTGCAAAAACAAAAAGCCCTCTTGCGAGAGCTTTTTATTGGCTGGGGCGGAAGGATTCGAACCTCCGGAATGGCTGGACCAAAACCAGCTGCCTTACCACTTGGCGACGCCCCAATATTGTTGTAGCTTGTTGCTATATCTTGTGTCTGTATTATATATATTATTAGGCACATACCATGATGTCAAGCCGTTGTTATTTGAACAGCCCGAGTTGTTTGCCGCTGCAGGATTTTTTGTAGATTTCATAGTCAAAACAGCCTATGTCGTTGTATGCAACAGGGTTGTCCACAAGGTCTTGAATCCTGCCTTGTCCTACAGTGCAGCGTTTTATGTACCTGCAAAAGCTGCAAATCTTCCACTTTTCATCAAGTTTGTTCATTTTTGCCATAGAAAAATTTTACCGCATAATCGTAAAATATGCTAAAATAATTCAGTATTTTTTAATAGGAGTTTTTTTATGGGTTTAAATATTGAAAGTGCAATCAAATATATGTTTAAAGATAAGGATTGCAAAAAGAAATTGTTAATCGGTTCTTTGTTTATGATAGGTATGGCTGTGCTTAATGTTATGAGCAAGGTTGCGGAACTCATAGGCGATATGAAAGAAGAACAGCTAAAGGCATATATGCATCTTTTGCCGCAGTTTTTAATAATAGGTTCTGTAATATTTATTGGCGCAAGTATTCTTAATATCTTTTCCAGCGGATATTTTGCAAAAAACATAAACTTGCGTATTTTTAAGCCTGACGCAGAATTGTTGGAATGGACTGACTGGGGCAATATGTTTTTGGTTGGGATAAAATCCACAATTGCTGTTTGTATTTATATTGCTGTGTTTTTGTTGATACTTATGATACCCGTATTTTTTATTGTACTTTCTGCTGCTGTTTTTAATAAAGGTGCTGTAATATTATGTATAATAGTGTTTATATTGTTGTGTTTGATTTTATCTGTTTTTGCGGCAATATTTTTTTCTGCGGCATCGCTTGCTTTCTGTACTAATTTAAAATTCGCTTCTTATTTTAATTTTCCTCTTATAACCAAGTTTGTGACAAAGAACTTTTTGGAATTCTTTATTTACGTGCTGCTAATATTTGCGCTTTCAACAATGGCAAATATTGTGAACGGAATACTTGCTTTGACGATTGTTGGAATAGTGGCAATCCCATTTGTGCTGTTTTATCAGCTGCTTGTCGCAAATGACCTTGCGGCGCAGTTTGTTAGAAATACTCTTGATATGAACGAATCTGCTCAAGAACAGCAAAACAGCTAACCGTTTTGGATTTATAAATAATAAAGCGGTAGAGGAATTTACCTTTACCGCTTTTATTATTATATTTGTAAACTGCTGTTATTTTTTAGCAGCTTCTCTTTCGAGTTTGAGTGTTTGTGTTGTAATGTCACAAACTTCACTAGGTCCCCAGTATTGGATAGAGCCGGGGAATACGTATTCGTCGTTCATAGCCCAGTTTTCTCTGTTTGCTTCGAGTTTTTTGAATACAGGGCCGTCCAGTCTGACAAGAGCTTTTTGAATAACAGGTTTCATGTGACCGTGACGTTTTTCCATATTCATCATCATAGTGAGCGGTACACCGCCAGCAACCCATTGAGGAGAAGGTGCTGTGAGGTTTCTTACAGAAGAAAGATATCCTGTCAAACCTGATTGAATCAGTGCATAAGCATTGAAACCTAAAGCATAGCAGTAGTTTGCATCAAAGTTTGACGGGAATGCACATCTGCCTTCGTAACCGAAGAAATGGCACTGGTCAGAGAATTTGCCCATAAATTCGCCCTGTGTTTTCATTTCATCAAGTTTAACTTTAATCATTTCGATTAACAGTTTTTCTGTTTCGATTTTAGAAACTTGAACATTGCCGTGCGGATCTCTGTCCATGAGCAATTGAGCTTTAATCAATACAGGCAGTGATTCAAACACTTTTGCATTTTCAGGTTCGAGTCTGCTTTCGATAAAGTTGAATCTGTCAGCAGGTACTGTCAGTTTGTTGTAAGAAGCATCCTGCTCAAGAGTAGACATTACATCGTTGAGGTTTGCAATCATTGTTTTCATTTCAGGGATAAATTCAATCAGCCCTTCAGGAATCAAAGCAACACCAAAGTTTTTGCCAGCGTTTGCACGTCTGGCAATGATGTCTGCCATATAGTCAACGATTTGTTTCAATGACATTTTCTTTTCTTCAACTTCTTCTGAAATCAAAGTAATGTTCGGCTGTGTTTGCAAAGCTACTTCCAGAGCTACGTGAGTAGCACTTCTGCCCATAACTTTAACAAAGTGCCAGTATTTTTTAGCGGAGTTTACATCTCTTTGAATGTTTCCTACGAGTTCTGCATAAGTTTTTGTAGCAGTATCAAAACCGAAGGAAATCTCGATTTGTTCATTTTTCAAGTCGCCGTCAATTGTTTTCGGGCATCCGATAACCTGAATGTTTGCATTTTTTGAAACAAACCATTCTGCGAGCATTGCAGCGTTTGTGTTAGAATCGTCACCGCCGATAATAACAATGCCAGAAATGTTCAATTTTTTGCAGTTTGCTAAAGATTTTTCAAACTGTTCTTCTGTTTCCAGTTTTGTTCTGCCGGAACCTATGATGTCAAAACCGCCGGTGTTTCTGTATGCATCAATGATTTCGTCAGTAAATTCAATGTATTGTCCGTCGATAATACCGGATGGCCCGCCTAAGAAGCCATAGAGTTTGCTTTGCGGGTTAGCCTGTTTTAGTGCATCGTAAAGACCTGCAACAACGTTGTGTCCGCCGGGAGCCTGTCCGCCGGAGAGGATTACGCCGACATTTCTTGCTTCATAGTTTTTTTCTTCACCGGATTTGAATGTTACAGTGCATTTTCCGTATGTGTTTTCAAACAGTTTTTTGATTTGTTCCTGATCTTTTACGCATTCTGTTTTGTCGCCTTCGATAACAGCGATTTTTTTAATGCCTGCAGCCAGTGTGGATGGCAATACGGGTTTGAACTCCAGTCTTGCCTTTTGTAAAGGTGATAATTCTACCATAATTTAATAACCTCATATCTGTTAATAATTACATTTTTGATTTTACCATGAATACAGTGAATAGCATTGCAAAAAGATATTGTTAAGAATTGTTAACAGAAAATAACATAAAAAGGCAATTTTACAGAAGAAATATTTTTTATATATATACAGGAACGAGGAATCCAAAAAAGACTGCAAAAGTCTTTAGTTTACTAAGAGGAATTATTAGGGGATAAGATTATGGCAGATTCATTAAGCGTAAATGCAAGAAAAGCTTGGACAGTAAATGTACCTACACCGAGTGTTGTTGCTAGCAATTTATATCAATATGATTTGTTTCCGACAGGCACATCAAGAGCTGTTATGTATCCTCAAGATAGCCTCGGAGTAATGAACGACAGTATGTTGTACAATTTCGATTGTGACGCATCAAATCTCTTAAACGGTTCAGCTAGCTTGTTCAATCAGGTTATGCCGCTGCTTCAAAAATGGCAGGCTCAACAGGCTGCATTGTATCAAAAGATGATGATGGCTATTTCTGGCGGTACAAATACAAATATCAATATTACTGATAATACAAATGTAGATAATGACGGCAAAAAGAAAATTGACGGCAAAAAAGTTATAAGCGAAACAGAAGTTTCTTCTACACTTCAACGTAAAATTATGTCAGACCCGACATGGTCTAAAATCTTTACATCAAATGACTTTGAATACACTGATAAAGATGGTAAAAAACAAACTACATCATTGCTCAGAAGATTAATCGGTCTTTGTGATGATTATATGAAAAATCTCAAAGATCCTGAATTAAGCACAGAAAATTATGAAAAAATCTGGGATATCGCAGGCAGATATGCAAAAACTGGCAAATTGTCCAGAGAAGACTATGCAACATTAGTTCAAATTGCACAAAATCCTGGCGGCCCCGGCGCATACAAAGCTGATGATGAGGATGATGATGATACAGATGTAAAATCATCCGCACGCTCTCAGGCTAACATAATTGAAAGAGCTAATGCAGCTAACGGTTATAAGAAAACTGCAGAAAACTACTTTGAAGCTATGGATGGTGCAGGTACAGACAAAAAATTAATGGCAAAAGCTTCAAAAGCAGTAACAAAAGATAATGTTATAGAAACAATACAAGCCTTTAATGAACATAATGAAATGGAAGGCGACGGCTTGACTCTTGTAGAAAAAATCTTTGATGAATGTAACAACTGGGGTACAGGCAACAACCACGGCTGGTTGACAACAAACGGCTGGGGCGACGATGACGCAAAACCTTATGTTAAGAAAATCAAAGAAGCTTTAGTTGAAAGAGCTGAAGAATTCGTTGAAGACAAAGCATGCTCTGAAGAAACAGCAAAAGCTATTAAAGATGCAATTACAAATCTTGAAACAAGATTCAATGCAGTAACAAAAGGCGACCTGTCTAAGAATGACAAAGAAGCTGTTTCAGAAGCAGTAAACAAACTCTACGAAACATTACTCAAAGCAGAAAAAGAAACTTATAAAGAATTTGATAAAGAGTACAATATTACAGATGAACAAGTCCTGAGCGGACAAGAATAATAAGTCAATAATTTATTCCTCGGTTTATAATAGGTATGGTAGGTTTTCAAGGACACGAAATGTGTCCTTTATTTTTTTGTAAAACAAAACGGGCTTTGTTTTAAGCCTGTTTTAGTTTGAGTATAAAATTTATTTTGCAGGTTTAAACTTGCCTGAGTTGAGGTAGTTTATTACATCTTGCGAAATATCTATTCCGCCTGTGAAAATTACTCTGTAATCAAGCACAACATCAATTTTTTTGTCTGCTGCAACTGCTTTTGTTGCTTGCAGGATGTTGTTTTCTACTTCCTGCGCTCTTTTTAGTTTGAGCTTGTCAAATTCTTCGTTTTTAACTTTGAAATCTTTTTGCACCTGATCTTCAAAGTTCTTTTTGTTTATTGGAGATTCAATATTTTTGTATTGTTTTTCTTTATCCATCAAATATTGCTGCAATTCCAGATATTTTGTATCGATTTCTTTATAGGCCTGTTTTGCATATTCATAATTGGATTCTACTGTTTTGTAGTTTACATAGCCTATTGTTTGAGCTTGCGCAGTATTGTGTGCAGCGTTGAACATAAATAAAGCTGCTGCTGCAATAAATAATGCTCTTAATTTTTTCATAATTTTATATACTCCCATTATACCTTTTTGCTTATCCTTCTAGTAAAAAATTTTAACAACAATCATATGTAAAGACAAGTGAAAAATATTCAGGTTGATTATATAATAATTTTTATCAGATTAAAAAATATAATAATGTCAAAAACACCAGAAAATATAATTAAAATTTTAATAATAACGGTAATAGTTCTTGTTGCACTGATAGAGGGAGTGTACTTGTTTGTCGTGCCTTCTGTTATCAACGGTATTTTTGACAGTAATAAAGCAGCCGCTTTCGTTAAGGAAAAAACAGGGCTTACTCTGATATACAAAACTGCAAAAATCAAGACCTATCCTTCTTTTTCTATGAAATTTGAGGCTTCTGATGTTTTGCTCAAGGATAAAAAGTCTAACAAAATATTTTCTGCAAGAAATTTTGAAACAAAAATAGGTCTGCCTTCTTTGTTTGTAAAGAAAGTAACTGTAAAAACACTTCTTGCTAATAATTTGAATTTCTCATTTTCTCGAAATAAAGACAAAAAGTTTTATCTCGGGGATTATCTGCTGAATTTTGATCCTAAAAAAGAAGTAAACATTGACATAAACAAATTGAATGTGACTGACAGCAGCATTACTTTTGATGATAAATTAATAAATCAAAAGACAGTTGCAAAAATTAAAGATGCAAACCTTTCGTACAAGAAGAATAAATCAATAAAAACAGATTTAATAGCGGTGATTTTTGTTAATAATAAAAAGAAAACGCTTATAAATTTTGAACTGGATTCAAAATTGCCGCTGTCAAAGGGACTGAAATCAGATAAGGTTCGCTGTAACGGATTTATCAAAGATTTGGATCTTTCTGATTATTCCGGATATTTTGCATATCTTCTGGATGAAGAGGTTGTATCTGCATCGGGCTTAATTAATGCAAGGGTAGACGGGGATAAAAAAGGTAACTTTAATGTATCTGCGAGTATGAAGGATTTTGCTGTGAATATGAAAAATCCTCTGGATTCCATACGCTCTGAAGATGCGGTCGAGCTGGTTTCTATTTTGAATTTTGAGAAAAATAATTTAAAAGTAAACAAAGCACAAATAAAATCTAACAAATGGTGCATCAATATTGAAGGGAATATAAAAAACTATCTCTCTAAAAAAGCTGTATTGGATTTGCTCGTAGATATTCCGGAGTCGGATATACACTCTCTTTACTGGCTTGTTCCGTCAATAAAGGATGACCCGCTTGATGTTATGCAAAAATTCAAAAAATACGGTGCTTGGGGCAAAGCTGCAGGCAGGATTATCGTTAAGGGCAAGGCTTCTCTTCCTGAAATTTACGGTGATTTGACGGCTTCGGATGTGTATATAGTCAAGGACAATCCTCTTGTCCCTCATTGTAAGATTTTTGCAAAATTTTTGGGACATCAGGTAAAAGTTACAACAAGAGTCTTTGCCGGTCATGGTGAATATGTTGATATTGACGGTGTGGCAGAAATGAAAATCTACGGTGCAGGTGATTTTCACGTTGTTTCTTCTGACAATGTTGATTTGTCTACTGCTGATTATATGCTGGTGCCAGTACATGAGGTTGTGGGCTTTGATTTGGGGCCTGTTCCTTATATGGATATTACAGGCAAAGGTAATATTGATATCCGTACACGTGGTACTGTTCTTGACGGTGAGGTTTTTGGAAAATTCAACTTTAAAAATACAAATGCCTCTCTTCAGGGATTGAATACAACTATCCAAAAAGCTAACGGTACACTGGAGTTTGACCGTAAAAATATGCATTTTTACACAACTTCTGCAAGAATCAATAATCAGCCGATAAAAATTGACGGCAGGGCTAATCTTTCCGGTGATATAGATTTTGATATTACGTCAGATTCTATAGACCTTGCTGATTTGTTCAGCATTTTGACAACAAGCTCTATTCTCGAATCCAAAAAGGTACTCGTTGAACCTATAGAAAAACTTTCCGGTAAGGTTAAAACAGCTATTAAGGTAAAAGGATTTGCTAAAGATTTTGGGGCATTGTTAAAAAATCCTAATCTTTTAATTTCAGGTGTAATAGATTTGAAAGATTGCACAGGAAAGACAAAATATTCTCCTTTGTATGCAAAAAAACTCAACGGCGTTATCAAGTTCCATGATATGGAATGGTCTGCTAATATGAAAGGTCTGGTCGGAACTTCTGATATTTCAATAAACGGGGAAAGTAAAGCCGGCAGAACCAATATTCTGGTAAATGCCCCTGCGCTAAAAACTGATGAACTCATAGATATTATTTATACAAGTCAAAGCAAAAATACTAAATTGCCCAGATTGCCAAAGACTCATTCTTTGATGTCAATAAATGCGAAGTATCAGTCTGATAAGCAAAAATTCGACTTGAACAATTTAAGTGCAAAAGGTATGTTTAAGCCTGCTGCAGACGGCAAAGACAGCCCTGAATTTTTTATTGCGTCAGGTAGTTTTAATCTTGCGCACGGAAATTTGGCTGTGAAGAATTTTAATGCCAGATTGTTTAATTCAAAAATAATTGCTGATGGGAAAGTGGCCGATGTATTCTCTCAAAATTACAGTGCAGACGGACGTTTGAATATTTCGGATTTTGATATTTCCGCTTTTAATTCTATAAAAAATATGAACTTTTTGCCTGTTTATGTAAAAAAACTCTTGCAGGCGTATGAAAACTATCAGGGCCGTGCAGATGTGGATGTTGTCTGCAACAATAACAGATTAAAGGGTAAAATTAACCTTAGAGAGATTAAATTCAACCATAGCTATTTTAAAACACCTGTTACGGTAGAAAGAGGGATGGTTTTTCTTGACGGTACAAAAATCACTCTGCATTCGATTGTTGCGCAGGTGGACAACACTCCTGTTTTTATGAATGTGTCTGTTTGGGATTTGGATAAAACTCTAAAATTTAGCGGCTATTTTACGACAAAGCTAACGGAATATTTTGCAAATAAATATATAAACAGCTTTTTGACTTATCCTATAAAACCCAGAGGCGATATCACCGTCACTGCTGATATAGACGGAAATCTTAACAATTTCAGATTAAGACCAAAATTAAAATTTGCACAGGATGCAGATATCTATTATATGGGCGCAAACCTCGGCGATGATACGGAAGATAGAGAAATAAAGGCAGAAATCAATATAGGTGCCAATAATGTCTATTATCTCAAAAAACTTGATTATACACGGTTTATGACCTCTCAAAACAACAAGATATATCCGTTGACTGTCTTGAGAGCAAATGGGGTGTTCCAATCAAATAAGAAAAAAATATATATAAGAAATTTAAATATCGAAACCTTGAACAATGCTAATGTGAAAATGTTTAATGTCATTTTCAAAAAATCCGTACTCAAAAACGGAATGTTCAACTGTAAACTGAATATAAAAGGCTATGTGGACAATCCTCATATCAGAGGTTCAGTATTTATGGACAATCTTGATATGCCGTTGTATGACACAATAATAAAAGGTGTCGTGCTGCATTTTAAGGAAAAGTCTGTTGATATAAAAGCCAGCGGGGTGGCTTTTGCATCGGATTTTGTATTGACTACAACGATACAAAACCATATAAAACCGCCTATAGTCATCGAAGATATGACCCTAAAATCTCAAAAATTCAATCTGGATACTTTGATAGACTCACTTACAAGAATCCCTACACCGGATACATCTATCAGGCTGGTTGATCAATCAAAAAATTCAACAAAACTGCCTTTGGACATTTCTGATTTTCAGATAAAAAAAGGTACACTGATGGCAGATGAGGTTGTTATAAGAAATTTGACAGCAACAAATTACCTTGCTAATTTTTCTATGACAAAAGATATGCTTCTCAATCTTAATAAGATGAGCTTTGATGTTACTACAGGCAAAATTCTCGGTACAGCATCTTACGATTTTTCTAACGGTCTAATAAAAGCAAATCTGTCTGCATTAAATGTAGACGCAAATAAAATAGCTTCATCGTTTTTTGATTTCAGCGATCAGATTTTTGGAACATCAAACGGAAACATTGTTATAACTACCTCAGGCAATTCCGAAATAGAACGTATAAAAAATATGTTCGGCTATGTTTATTTTGAAATAGCCGACGGCAAAATGCCAAAACTCGGCTCTGTTGAGTATCTCTTAAAGGCAGGCAATTTTATAAAAAGCGGCATAACAGGTGCAAGTATTAGCAATTTTATCGATTTGATTGCTCCTATAAAAACAGGCTATTTTGAATCAATAAAAGGCAGTTTTGCATTGAAAAACGGTGTTGCTCAAAATATAGAAATCTATTCAAAAGGCGAAAATCTCAATATTTATATAAACGGAGAATATGATATTTTGCAAAATTATGCAAACCTGAGAGTCTTTGGCCGTTTGACAAAACGTGCGACAAACATTCTCGGTGCTGTGGGCAATATTTCTTTCAATACTTTGTTGAACAAAATTCCGGGCTTTAAACTCGGAAAAGAAGATAAACTAAGACTGATTAAAGACCTCAATAAAATCCCCGGGGTAGAGCTGAGCGACCAGCAGTACAGAGTGTTTACTGCAAAAATCGACGGAAATATTAACGAAAATAAATATGTAAAAAATTTCAGATGGATAGAGTAATACCATTTAATTTGCTGTAATATTTCTTATTATTACACTTACAATAAGCGTGCGTTCAGTTTATAATATATTTGCAATAATGAGAGGTCAGAAAAATGCAAGTTGCCACGCTAAGCAGAAATAATTATTCTTCTCAAAAAGCTTTTGTGAAAAATTATTCTTCACAGTCGTTTCGTGCTGCGGATAATAATTCCTCAGCTGCTGATACTTTTTCTGCCTCTAAAGAGGATGTTAGCAAAAAACAGTTGAAAAATGCTGCAAATTTGATTACAAAAATGGCAATAGGCGGCGTTGTCATAGCTGCATTGTGGATACACGGAATTGTCCAGAAAAGAAAAATTGACGATATGTCTGTTATGATTGAAAAATTGTCAAAAGAGCTTGAGCAGCTAATGGCAGCAGTTAACAAATAGTTTTTTATATTGCCGGTTTTTGTTGTACGTCTATTTTAAAATCTGACGGTTTTGAAAACAGTTTGTGTTTGTAATCCACTGTTATGTCAGAATAGTTGTAAGGTTCTTTGAATAATGCCGGTACAGATACGTGATGTACGTTCTTTTCATCTTTTTTGTAACCGTATTTGTGGGATGCGTGATAGTGACCGGAGCAAACCATTACAACATTTTTGTGGCGGTGGATAGTTGCTTTATAGTCTTCTTGTTCCAGTATGTTGTGTGTACGGTCAGGATAGGGTTCTATTAAAGGAACATGCTGAAAGATTATTGCAGCCTTGTTTTCGTTTTGGGTTAGGGTTTCATCGAGCCATTTTAGAGTTTTTTGTGTAAAAACACCGTGGTTGCTCGGCAGTCCTGATGATACTCCATCCAGCACTATCACTATTACATCAGATTTTGGATAAAAGTAGTATGATGCCTTTTTATTCCTTTGATATTTATTTTGTTTTGAAACTATTTTTATGTACTCTTTCTTATCCAGTCCGGAAATTTTGTGTACATCGTGATTGCCCATAACAAGGTAATACGGAGTTTTTACTTTTTTTGCTATTTTTAAAAAGTTAGTCAGGCTTTCCTGATTTGATTTGTCTATATTGTCGCCAAGAAAAATAACAAAGTCGTAGTTGTTTTCGTTCACTCTGTCAATAAATCCATTGAGTGCTTTTTCTCCAATGGATTTTTGTCCTGCGTTTTCTTTTGTGTAATGTATGTCAGAAGCAACTGCAAAATTCAGTGTTTTTGCTTCAACTGATATCCCTGTGAATAAAGCAGCAATACATAAAAATATTTTGAAAAAACAAGACTTCATTGTTATACTCCGCATAAATAATTACTTATGCATATAAGTATAGCAGAAGAATTGTTAATTAGAACTATTTTCTTTTACGTGTTTTGCTGTTTTGGTTCCTGCTTCGTATCCGCAAATCAGGAATATTGCCGGCAGTGCTTTTGAAATAAATCCTTTAATTTTGTCCCCGATAGGTGTCAGTGCCGCTACCGTCAAAAGGTCATCCACGTGGATGCAAAAATCTTTTGCTTTTACTTTTCTGTCATCGTTTTCTTTAAATATAGCTTTGTTTACTTTTGATGCAGCCCAGTTGCCTGCGGTTACTCCTGCACCTACACCTGCCACAGCAGCCAGTGCGCTCAGAGTAATTTCTTTTACTCTTGAGAATTTTCTTTTTTCAATAGCTTCACCGGCAATACCAACAATAGTAATAGGTGTAACTACGTTGCCAAGAAACTGGTGGACTGCTTCTTTTAGTTTTGGTTTTCTGTTTTCTTTTGTATCAGCAGCCATTCCGCCTAACAAACCGCCTACAACAGCGGATGTGGCCAGTCCCATTACTTTGAACATGTTTTTGAAATCAACATTAAACATGTCTTTAACTTTAAAGCTTCCTTTTTTTGCAAATTTTGCAACAGCAAAAAGATATGCGAGCGTAGTTGCTGCGCTTCCTGCCAGAGCAGCTCTTTTTACCTGTCCTTCACGGTCATTTTTTAGCAGGCCTTTTAGCGGATTTTCGTTATATTTTATAGTCCCTGCATTTTTTACATTGTGTGATGGTGAATAATTTATAGTATTTGTAATAGTGGTCATGGTCATCTCGTATTCTATACATTTACATAACTCATCTAAAGAAAATTTTTTGCCATAGCTAAGAGGCTAGTGTTAAATAAAATTAACAGATAATTTATTCACATGTTTATTGTACGACAAAGATAAAACTTGGCACGGTTTATTTTTTTAGTAACATATTAATATGAGATTAGACAAATTTTTGAAGGTTTCAAGACTTATAAAAAGACGTACTGTTGCAAATGACGTTTCTGATCAGGGGCGTGTTTTTGTCAATGACAATCCTGCAAAACCTTCAAAACAGCTAAAAGAAGGCGATATTATCAGAATTGAACACTTTAACAAATCTGTATCCGTGAAAGTAGTGAAGATTCCAACCGGAAATATTTCTGTGCAGGAGGCTTCCTCATTATATGAAGAAATAAAATAATATTGCATTTTGTTGACGCAAAACCTAAAATAATTTTATACAAACTTTAATTGAGGAGATTTTACATGAAAAAATACATTGCACTTGGTGTTGTATTTGCCGCACTTGCATTAAATATGAATATTTTTGCTGCAGCACAAACAGCTACAAAAACTATGAACGCTGATATTCAGTCCATACGTATCCCTGCAGGTACATCTATAAAATTGGAAATGATGGAGCCTGTTTCTACTGCTGACGGCGGTGTGGGTGATGAATTTTCTGCAATGCTAAAGGAAGATAAAATAGTAAACGGTCAAATTGCTTTGCCTGCTGGCTCTATAATAAGAGGTACGATTAACAAAATTACACCGGCAAGAAGATTGTCCAGATGCGCTGTTGTTTATCTCAACTTTGACCACGTAGTGACACCTACAGGCAGACAGATTCCGATTAGCGCAGGTTTGTATAATTATGCTAACATTACACTTGACGGCGGAATCTATGAAGGCGGAAACTACGGCTATGCTATTCAGCAAAACTGGCAAAAAACCAAAGATATATTTGGCAAAACTATAGAATGGGGTAAAGGTACAGGCCCTAATATGCAATATCTGTGCGTTCCTGTAGGAGCTGTCGGCGGTGTAATCGGCGGCGGTGCATACTACGTCGGTATGGATGTGGCAAAATTGTTTATGAAAGGCAACGAGGTTACCCTTCCTCAAGGTTTGAATTTTGAAGTTATGCTGACACAGCCTCTGGATATACCTTTGCACTAAAATGAAAATTTTTTATATTATAAAACTTTTATCTCTTATATTGAATACTGCAGCAGAGGATAAAGCAGGCAGGATTTTGATAGAAAAAAATCTTAAACTTGCAATAGCAGAATCCTGTACTGGCGGGCTGCTCAGCTCTCTTATGACGGATGTATCGGGCAGTTCTTCATATATACACGCAAATTTTGTGACTTATGCAAATGAAGCTAAAATGAAGTTTTTGAATGTCAGCGATTCGACACTTTGCAGCCACGGCGCAGTGAGCATAGAAACGGCACAGGAAATGGTTCTGGGATTGTTGAACAATACCGGTGCTGATATGGCTGTTGCAACTACAGGAGTGGCAGGCCCCACCGGCGGTTCTGAGCAAAAGCCTGTAGGCCTTGTTTATATAGGCGTTGGTATGAGGGATAATATAAAAGTTTTTAAATATAATGTAAACCCTAAATACCCTCGCAGATTGGTAAAATACCTTTTTGCAAAGCGTGCGGCAAAACTTTTGTGTGAATTTTTAGAGGAAAACGTAAAATGAAAAATGTAACTTTGATTCCCGGTGACGGCATAGGGCCTGAAATATCTCAGTCTGTACAAAAAATAATAAGTGCTGCAGGTGTGGAAATAAACTGGGATGTCCAGTCAGCAGGAGCGGATGTTGCACAAAAAGAAGGCACGCCTCTGCCGCAGCGGGTTATAGATTCAATTAAAAAAAACAAAGTCGCATTGAAAGCACCTGTCACAACACCTATAGGAAAAGGCTTTCGCAGCGTTAATGTTGCATTAAGAAAAGAGCTTGATTTGTATGCAAACATCAGACCCTGCAAAAATATTGACGGCATAAAAACACCTTTTGACGGGGTGAATCTTGTTGTTGTCAGAGAAAATACAGAGGATTTGTATGCCGGTATAGAACGACAGATAGATGCTGATACTGCTGAATCTATAAAAATTATTACAAGAAAAGCCTCTTTAAGAATTGCTAAATATGCGTTTGACTATGCAAAAAATAATAACAGAAAAACCGTACACGCAGTGACAAAAGCCAATATTTGCAAACTTACTGACGGATTGTTTTTGGAATGCGCAAGAGAGATTGCTCAGCAATATCCGGATATTGAGTATAAAGAAATACTTGTGGATAATTTGTGTATGCAGCTTGTTCAAAATCCGCAAAAGTTTGATGTGCTGGTGCTGCCAAATCTCTACGGCGATATAGTTTCTGATTTAACAGCCGGTCTGATAGGCGGGCTTGGTGTAGCTCAGGGCGCAAATATTGGTGAAGATTGCGCCGTGTTTGAACCTGTACACGGCTCAGCCCCTGATATAAAAGGTCAGAATAAGGCTAATCCTACAGCTTTGCTTTTGTGTGCAATTAATATGTTAAGACATATTGGTGAAACAGCCGGTGCAGATAGGATTGAAAAAGCTCTTTATAGCGTGCTTGCACAGGGAAGAGTTTTGACCGGTGATTTGGGCGGCAGTGCTTCAACAGATGAGTTTACTGATGAAATTATAAAGCAGCTTTGATATTGATAATAAAACTTGTTAATTGAAAAAATAATGCAACCAGAACCATTATCAATAAAAGAAATACCATTATTTTTTCTGGCAAAAGGAATTCTCTTCTTCTGCTGTTATTTGTAGAAAAAGCGTAATAAGGCTGTTCTAAAGGGTCAAGCCCAAACTCCATTGCTTTTCTGTAATCTGCTTTTGCTTTTTCTTCTTCGCCGTTTAAAAAATACCAGAAACCACGTTCATTATAAAGCTCCCACATGTCGCCGCGCTTTTCTATTTCTGCGCTGAGCGCATCTATATGCTCCTGATAATTTTTTTCCATATTTTAAAAACCTTAAATTTGATTAAAATCCGATAGACCATTGAACAGGTTTTTGAGAAGCTTCTGCAACTTTTGCGATTGCACCTTTAGAAACAGGTGCTGTAGCCGGAGAATCTTTAACTTCTATAACTGTTTTTGCTTTTTGGAGCAGATGTTGTTTTTGCATAGCTTTGTCTACATTGTAGTAGGATTTTAAATAATCAAGTTTGTTTTGCAGTTCTACATTTTCGTCATTCAAAGCAAGAACCTGTTTTCTGTATTTGTTCAGCGTAATTTCACTGGCAGTAACAAAATAGTAACTGACTGCTGACACAAGTATAAATAAAATTAATATGGAGCAAAGTGTTCTGTTCACTCTTGTTATAGCCATTTCTTTGTAAGTTTTGTGGGTGGGGAAGTATCCGTCAATTACCGGATTCTGCGTATTTCTGTATTTTACAGGGTTTGATTGAACATTGTATTGTGAATTGTAGTTATGATATTGATTCTTAGAATCTATTACAGGTCTTGTCAATTTAGTTCTCCCATGACGCAATTTTTTTAGCTACCCTCAATTTTGCAGATCTTGACGGAGGGTTCTCCTTCACTTCTAATTCTGTGGCCAGTATCGGCTTTTTGTTTATTAACTCAAGCATTGGAGGCTTGCAGTGACAAACCGGTTCATTAGGTTTGCAGCGACATCGTGACGCATAATACTTGAAGCATTGTTTAACAAGTCTATCCTCGAGAGAGTGAAAACTTATTACACTAATTATAGCATCAACAGATAATAAAGTAAGCACTTCATTTAATGTATTTTTAATATTTTGTAATTCATGGTTTACTTCTATTCGAATCGCTTGAAACGTGCGGGTTGCGGGGTGAATTTTTTCCTTTGTTTTTGGTACTGAATTTTTTATAATATCGGCCAATTCGCCCGTTGTGACTATGTTTTTATTTTTTCTGTAATTTATAATATTTTTTACAATTCTTTTTGTAAATCTTTCTTCACCATATTCACTTATGATTCTGACAAGGTCGTCTTCTGAGTAATTGTTTACAACATCATAAGCACTAAAGTCTGAATCCCTGTCAAATCGCATATCAAGCGGGGCATCTTTCATAAAACTGAATCCTCGTTCTTGCTTTGTGAGCTGATGATATGATGCGCCTAAATCAAAAACAATTCCCCCTGTGATTTCTTTTATGCCTAAATCTTGTAACACTTTTTTAATATTGGAGTAAGACTCTTTAACTATTGTTAAGTTTTTGTAATCTTTTAATCTTTCTTTGGAAGCTTTTATAGCGTCTTCGTCAATATCAAAAGCTATCAGTTGTCCGTCCGGTTGAATTTTTTGGAGTATTAGTTCGCTGTGTCCGCCTCCGCCAAGGGTCGCATCCACATATATTTTTCCGGGTTCACAATTTAGAGCATCCACTGCCTCGTGAGTCATTACTGTATAGTGTTGAAAATCATTGCTAGACATTTTATTTTAAATCCTTGTTCATATTTTATATGAAAAATATAAAATATTTAATTAATTGATGGTGTCAGCAAAAATTCTTGAGAAAAATCTTTTTGTGTTTCTTGTTTGTTTTCGATTTGCGGTTTTGTAGAAGCAGCTGTCTTTTTGCCTATAGAGTACGCAAGGGCTTTTTTAATCGGGCTTTTGGATTTTTGATTTTTTTTGTCTATTTCTTCAAGCTCTTTTTGTGTTTTTGCTGTCAGCGGTACACCGACGACTTCTCTTGAAATAGAGTCGTTGATTGAAGAAGTCAGAGCTGTCAGTGTGAAGGCTCCTGCCAGACTGGAATTGCAGAGTTTTGAGAGTAGATTGTGTACAAATGCCATAATATAAGCGGATACGCTGATTCTTGAAATTTCTTGTGCAGCCCTGTTTTTCGCACTTTTGTTTGCGTCTTTTCTGTTGTCATTGCTGTATTGCATAGTCAGGTTGTATGCATCTGTTACAAGAAACAGTGTCGTTATTGCACGTGAAAGGTTTATGTTTGTTTGTGCAAGAGTATTTCCGTCATATTCCAGCTGCTTTTCTCCGTCAGCTCTCATTACAGAGGCCTTCATTATATTTTTTACTTTTTTAAGGTCTTCTGGGCTGAGTTTGCCGTTTTCGTCAACTTTTATACCTTCTTTTTTGATTTGTTTGTCTATCCACAAAAGAATATTTTTTGCGCCTTCAATGTCTTCTTTGCCTTTGTTTTTCATTCCTTTAAATTCGGAAAAAATTCTCAAGCGTTTTTCTTCATCACTCAGCGGTGATTTTGCCCAGGCCTCATAGCTCATTCTTTCTTCAAAAAATTTGTTGAATTTTTCAAGCCTTTTTTTGTCGACTTCTTTTTCGCTTTTTGAAAGGCTGTTTAATTCATTCAGCAGCTCATTGTTTTTTCTTCCGGATATAAAATTGAAAGCTTTGTTTGTAAATTTAACCGTTGATTTGCCTAAATTTTTGGCAAAATTTACCGGTACAAGTATGCTTTTTGTCAATTTTCCCCAGACAGTTTCCTGGGTGCCAACCGGAACATCTTTATAAATTTCTTTTGCAATCAGTTCTTCATAATTTTGAGGAACGGGTATTTTGTTTTCTTTGTAATATTGGGATTTTTTTGCTGATTTTATTATAGAATCTTTTATTGTGTCGCCGATTTTTGAATCTGCCTGTTCAATAATATTTACAACCTGTTTTATTCTGTTTTTGTCTATTATTTTGTCAACTTTATAAAACCCTTTGAAAGATGGTGTGGAGCTTTTTTGTTCTTCTTTTTTTGTAAAAGCACCAAATGTGCTGTTGGATACATTTGATTTTTGAACAGGCATGTTGGCAGCAGGGGTGTATTTTTGTGCGGGGGGTTCTTTCTTTTTGACATTGGTCAAGAGTCTGCCGATAGCGGGGAGAATCCCTTTTTTCTCATACATTTCTTTTTCGAGCCTGTCTAATGTATCTTTGTCAGACGGCATAATCGGTTTTCCGACAAGTTTTCTTCCCAGTATCTCAGAAAACGCTACAGTAGAACCTGACACAAACATAGCAGTCGGAAGGCTTCTGTTTACGGCAGTTTCAAAAGTGCCGAACAACAGATTCTGAATGTACATATTTAAACCGATTCTGGAAAATTCCTGAGCAATACGGGAATTTCTTTGCGCAGCAGCTTCGTGTTCGTTGTTGCTGTATCGCATAGTCGTGTTGTAGGCGTCAGTTCCCAAAAAGTATGAATAAACAATACCTGATATGAGCCTGTTGCCTATCATCAAAGAGTTTGAGGAGTATTTTCCTTTGTTGGGGTCAACGATTTTGTTTCTTCTTCTGGTTATTTTGCTGTACAAAACCTTGTCAGGTATTAAAAATGAATTGTTTTCGTTCCATTTTTGATGTCCGCTTAGTTTTCTGTAGCCGTTTTCCCAGATTTCGTGTGATTTTATCAACCCTTCTAATGCGGCAAAGTCTTTTAATATTGCTTCTTTTTCTTTGCGGGCTTTTAGTTTTGGCGAGTCTTTTTTCAGTATAAGTTTTTCGCCCCATCTGTACAGCCCCTTGAACGGAGAAACAACCTGAACCAAAAATTTGGACAGAACTGTTTGTTTTGGCAGGTAAATCAGGTGATTTTCGTCCAGAGTCGAAAGCACTTCTTCTGTAATTGAATTTTGTTTCCTAAAAGCAATACTGGCCGGATTTTTTTTGTCTTTTAAAAAGTTTATGTAATTGTTTTTAATTTCTGTATAGTATCTGTACTGCTCATCGCTGATATTTTTAAGAGAATCAAAAACTTTTTTTGTAAGTTTTTCGGGTACAGGCTTTATAAGCGGTTTTAATGCTTTTTTCGCTGAGATATTAAAACCCTTGAAGGATATATGCGTTTGTACACTTCCTTGCAAGGGTTCTGTTGTTGTATTCTTATCCTGTGTGTGACCGTACAGTTTGCCCTGAGGGAGCGAACCATGTGCCGCATAATGATGGCGGAACTCTTTTCGCTTCAGACCGTATTGATTTTTTATGTCAATTTGTCCGAGTTTTTTCACTGTATCCGGTACCTTGTATAATCTGTTTGAGAATTAAATTTTGCCTTTAATAAAAATTAGAAAAGGCATGCGTTGACAAAAAATCTGTCCAATTGCTTTAAAACCCGTAAAAAATTATTTTGCTAGTGATTATTCAGTTTGCAACAAAAGTTAACCAAAAAATAGAGGCTTGTAAAAAGCCTCTGTTTTTTATGTATCAATGTTTTGTGCAAATACAGCATTCGTTTCGATAAAATCACGTCTGGGTTCTACCTTGTCGCCCATCAGTATGTCGAACAGCTGATCACACAGCATGGCATCCTCGACATTAACCTTGAGCAGCGTTCTTGTAGCAGGGTCCATAGTAGTTTCCCAGAGCTGTTGAGGCATCATCTCGCCCAGACCTTTGAATCGCTGGAGAGTCAAACCTTTTTTGCCTCTTTCTTCCACTACTCTTTGCAGCTCTGCAAACGCTGTTATTTGAAGCTCTTCTGCTCCTGTATCCAGTACAAGCACCTTTTCTTCTTCAATAAGGTAGCTTCTGATAGCAGGATAAGCATTTTTTACTCTCTGGAACTCGTTTGATTTTATCAATATAGCTGTCAAAAGCACCTGCTCTGTTTCTCTTTCAAGGTGGAGATTCAGATTGTATTTTTGAGTTTCTGTATTGAATTTGAGTTCTACCCTGTAGTTTTTAGCTTCTTCAATACCGTAGTTTTCTGCGTGGTCAAGCAGATAGTGGTTGATGTAATCGCAGTGTTTTTGCATTGCTTCTTGAGAGTCAAAATCCTCAGGTTCTATGTTAGAACGTATCAAAGCTCTCATTACAACAGACGGTATCGCATTGATGAGCGGATTGTTGAATGAATGATAGAAGGTTGACATGTTAGCAAGCAAATCTACCAGTTCTTTGCCTGTTGCACTTTTTGATTTGTCTTTGTTGTAAAGAGTCAAATCTTTGATACCTCTTTCTCTGAGCATTTTGTCCAAAGCTCTGTCATCGTAGAGATATTCAGCCTGTTTGCCTATTGTAATTTTGTACAAAGGCGGCTGTGCAATAAACACGTGTCCCTTGTCGAGAAGCGGTTTTGCATATCTGAAAAAGAATGTTAATAAAAGTGTTCTGATGTGCGCACCGTCAACATCAGCATCGGTCATGATGATTATTTTGTGATATCTCAATTTTTCAATATCAACATCGTCTTCGTTTTTGCTGATGTTTATGCCAAGAGCCTGAACCATGGATTTGATTTCGTTGTTGGCATACATTTTGTCCAGTCTAGCACGTTCAACGTTAAGGATTTTACCACGCAGCGGCAAAATAGCCTGAAACATTCTGTTTCTGCCCTGTTTAGCCGAACCGCCCGCAGAATCACCCTCTACAATGTAGAGTTCGCATTTTTCCGGTTCTCTGTTGGAGCAGTCAGCGAGTTTGCCGGGAAGGGTAGAAGTCTCGAGTGCTGATTTTCTTCTTGTCAGTTCTCTGGCTTTTCTGGCAGCTTCTCTGGCTCTTTGAGCCTGCAGAGTTTTTTCAATGATAACTTTTGCATATTTCGGGTTGAACTCTAACCACTCCTGCAACTTGTCACGGATAGTGTCCTGTACTGCTGCAGTAGCTTCGGAGCTGCCCAGTTTGTCTTTTGTCTGTCCTTCAAACTCAGGGTTTGGAAGTTTTACTGACACAATAGCTGTCAAACCTTCTCTGACATCATCACCGGAAAGGTTTGCGTCAGAATCTTTTAAGAGTTTGTTTTTTCTTGCGTAGTCGTTCAATACACGTGTGATACCGTTACGAAAACCTGTGAGGTGAGTACCGCCGCCGTGAGTATTGATATTGTTTGCAAAGCTCAATACTGATTCGTTATAAGCATCTGTATATTGCATTGCAATTTCGACCTGCATATTGTCAACAGCCTTGTCAATGTAGATTGGCTGTTCAAAAAGAACTGTTTTGTTCTTGTTCAAAAATTCTACATAGCTGCCGATACCGCCTTCAAAGTGAAAATCCTGTTCTTCTTTTGTTTCGGCATCTATATATCTGATTTTCAAGCCTTTGTTCAAAAATGCCATTTCTCTTAATCTGTTGGCAATGACATCTCTGTCGATGTGGGTAGTTTCGGTAAAAATTTCCGGATCAGGCCAGAAAGTTGTTCTTGTACCTGTTTTGTCAGTTTCTTTAATTTTTTCTACAGGAGTGGTCGGCTCGCCTCTCAAGTATTCCTGACGCCATACATAGCCTTCTCTTGAAACTTCTACAACGTATTTTTCGGAAAGAGCGTTTACAACAGAAGCACCAACGCCGTGCAGACCGCCTGACACTTTGTAACCGCCGTCGCCGAATTTACCACCGGCATGGAGTACGGTGTGTACAATTTCCAGAGCGGATTTGCCGGAATCCGGTTTTATATCTACAGGGATACCACGACCGTTGTCCTCTACAGTGACGCTTTCGTCAGGGTTTATTGTAACGGTGATTTGTGTACAATATCCTGCGAGAGCCTCGTCGATAGAGTTGTCTACAATTTCGTATATACAGTGATGCAAACCTCTTTGAGAAGTAGAACCGATATACATACCGGGACGCATTCTTACGGCTTCCAACCCCTCTAAAACTCTAATATTACTCGCATCATAATGTGTTTCTGCTGCCATTCTTATTCCCCAATTAGTCTTTAATTCTATTCATAACAATATTGTACAACAAACAAGTTGATTAAGCTAATTTGTAAAGTATATTAATGGCAAAAGCTTGCATCGCCGATGTCGGAGCAGTGAGAGTTGTAATCCCCGTATCCGCCTTTAACTTTTCTTATCCTCGTGTAATTAAGAGTGTTGTATCTGAAAGGCACCGTGTTTGCCTGAGTGTAACTTTGTGCTGAATATGAAGCAGCTCCGGAGAGAGCTTTTTGTTTGCGGTTGTTGGCATACCATGCCGAAGAAGAATAATCACTGCTGTTGTATCGAGAAGATGATGAAGAGGACGAAGATACATTGGTCATCTGCTTCCAGCTGCCGGAGTAGTTGCCGTTTTCGTCAAACATTGATTTTGCATATACAGTGCCTGCCGTTGCACAAATAAAAATTAAAACCCAAGTAAAAAATAATTTTGTCTTCATAAAAGAATTATATCACGTATCTTAATTTTCATACTAAAGCATTAAATACCTCAAACTAAAAATCAATGCAAAAGAGGGGAAAAATGGCGGAATATAGGAATAAGGGAATATCAAAAATTAGCACAGTGCATTATTCCAAATAGTAAAACAGACGGAAAATCAAGGATGATAAATGACAACTCTCCTTCAAAAGGCGGTGAGCTTATTTGATAAGTGTTAATACCGACCCGCTGAATATATTAATGCAGAAAAATTTGAACACTGCCCAAAACGCAGTGTCAAAAGCGCTGGAGAGAATGTCTACGGGGTTTAAAATAAATTCGGCAAAAGATGACGCCGCAGGCCTGTATATTGCAACAAAAATGAATAACCAAATAAGAGGTCTGAAACAAGCATATAAAAATACACAAACCGGAATATCCTTTTTAAATACAGGACTTGGAGCATTTAGCAATATGACGGATATCTTAAATAGATTAAGAGATTTGTCAGTACAAGCAGCTAACGGAGTCTACGACGAAACAGCCAGAACCGCTATGCAAAAAGAAGCAGATTCCCTCGTCGCACAACTGGAACAAATAACAAATAGCACAAATTTTAATGGCCGCTATCTTTTTAATCAGGCTGAAAATGCAGGCGTGGCAGGTATTTCCGGACTTCGGGGGGGGGGGGCTGAATGGTGCTACATGGCATCTTAGGACAGATGATATCCCTGCACAAAATGTAAACAAACCCGTATCAGGTACAAGTACAAGTGCGCCGTCATTCACTACGCCTGCGCCAACTGACCCCGGCAGTCAAGCGGACGGTGATTTTTCAAACTCCATTACCTTTTCTTCCGGCCAAACTCAGACTATCAATATTGACGGCGTAAACTATACTGTGCGAAACACCCAGACGACAGATAATGATTTTAGTTATTCCAAAAATCTTGAAACAGGAGAGATTACTTTTTTGTGTTCAAATTTTGAGATAACAGGAGCCAAAGATGTAAGTCATGATGTTATTTTAAACGGCAGAGGTTTAACTTTTTACGGCGGCGACCTGTCAGACAAAATATATATTCATGAAAATGCAGAATCTATTTATATTTACGCTAAAGGCGGTGATGATGAAATAATTTCTGATGCTTATGGTTGCGTTATTAATGGAGGTGACGGCAGTGATACGATTACAGTGAATGCAGATTCTAATACAGTAAACGGTGATAGTGGAAACAATATTTATAATATTAACTGGACAAATACTACTATAAATGGCGGTGACGGAAACGAAACATTTAATTTAAATGGCAAGGTCGGCTATACAAATAGCGGTATTAATGCGCATGGTAAAGGCGGAGATGATATTTTTAATGTTTCTTCTATTTGTGACGGTTTATTTGTAGACGGCGGTGAAGGTTATAATGTCATAAATGATGACGGAAAAGATACTGTTAAGGCAAATGTCGTAGATTCTAACGGTAACGATGTTTCTAACACATTTAGGGTGGATTTTGCGGGTAATGAAACAAAAACAATTCTTATTGACGGAAAAGAGTACAAAATCACAAACGAAAGAACAACTGAAAATCAAATTTATTACTCTATTGTAGATGGTACGATTAATTTTAGAAGGTGTGAATATTTTTCTATAGAAGGACAAAAAGATGTTGCTCATAATGTTGTACTTTGGGGCAACAGATGTACTTTTTATGGAGGTGATCTTGCCGATACAATATTAATCAGAAGAGGCAATACAACTGTTTATGGTGGTGCCGGTGATGACAACATCACGGTGAATGCTGATAATAGTAATCAAAAAGTATATGGTGAGGACGGTAACGACACAATAACTATTATAGGAAGCTTTTATAACAATAGTATAGCTGATGGCGGCAATGGCGATGATGTGTTTAATATTGCATCTCGTATGCAGGGGATTTACGGCAGAGACGGAAACGATACATTTAATATCTCAGGCAGCAACAACGGTGTAAACTGCGGTGACGGCGATGATATCATTAATTACAAAAACTCAAATTGCTCAAACAACGTAATAATAGGAGGCTCAGGTACAAACACTGTGAACGGAAGCTCAGGCTCTAACTATACCTCCGGTTTTGACGATTCTGCCGGCAGCAGTGTTAGTTTTAGCGCAAAAGGCGAGCAAAAAACAATCTCCATAAACGGAGTACAATACACAATCACCAACAATCTTGACGGTGCAAACGAGCTGTTCTATTTTTACAATCCGGTGTCAGGAGAGATTGTCTTTGGCGGGAGCTATTTGGATATCAAAGGAGAAGAAAACAAACAGCACAATATTCTGCTTTATACATCGTCCTCTACCTTAACAACCGGCAGTCTGGATGATAATGTCACTGTTTATGGCGAAACAAATACAGTATACGCTGGTGCCGGCAATGATATTTTGACCAGCAACACAGGTTGTCATTCTTATTTGTATGGAGAGGATGGAGACGATGTTTTTCACTCCAACAGCGGACGTAATGGTGTTTATGGCGGGAATGGTAATGATGAATTTTTTATGCATGTATATGGCCAGTGCGTTTATCAGGGTGATGCGGGAAATGACCTTTATCACTTCTTGACGGATAATTTACGTGTTACAGACACAGAGGGTAACAATGTCTACAACATAGATACAGATAACAACAAAGTAATAGGCGGTTCAGGGCAGGATACTTTTTATGTCAGAGGGGATAACAACACAATAAATGGTCAACAGGGAGATGATTTTCTTGTAGTAGACGGAAACAACAACTATGTAGACGGAGGTACGGGAATGAACCTTATTTCCGGCTCTTCTTTAAATTCAACAATCATAAACGGAACAAAAGACCCGAACTCCGGCCAGATAGTGTTTGCGTTTGTAAACGAACAAAAAACAATAGTAATAAACGGAAAAACATATACCTTCACAAACCAAAATGCAGACGGAACCTCCCCCGCATCTAATGTGATAAATTATTCCTTCAACCCGATAACAGGAGAACTGGTGCTCTCCGGCTCTAACTATACACTGGATGCCCAGCCGGATACAGACCATAGAATCCAGATACAAGGAGATAACAATACAATAAACGGAGGCAATGCGCAGGATACAATAACTGTCCAATCCGGCTCAAATAATATTATAAACACAAATGACGGCAATGATACAGTTATAACAAACAGCGCAGGCAATACCGTAAATACAGGCAACGGAGATGACTCAATAACCCTTAACTCCAATGCTGATAATACTATAGTAAATAGCGGTGACGGCAATGACAGAATCAATGTATCCTCAGATAGAAATAACATAAACTCGGGCATTGGAAATGACACACTCAATGCTTCTGGCTCAAACAATACCCTGCAGGTGAATGATGGAAATAATAATGTAGTGTCAAACGGCTCAAACAACAATATAATAGCAGGCAACGGAAATAACAATCTGTCCGCCTCAGGAAGCTTGAATACAATAACAACAGGAAACGGAGATAATATTATAGCGATTCAGGGTAATGAAAATACCCTGAATACTCAGGACGGAAACAATAGAGTCAATATCTACGGTGACTCAAATACTGTTTCTTTAGGCGCAGGACAGGACACAATACAGATTAACGGAAATACAAATAATATAACAACAGGAGCAGGCCAAGATTCCATAACAATAAGCGGAAGCAGAAACATAGCAGCCGGCGGCGACGACAATGATGCCTTTGTAATCAATAGAGGTACAGAAAACAACATTGACGGAAACGCAGGCGACTACAATACAATGATAAACTATGGAAACAATACAATATATCGCAATGTAGTAGACATAACACCAGACCCGACAGATATAAGACTGCAGGTCGGAGCAAATGCTGATACTTCCTCTTGTATAAATATAACGATAGATTTTAGATGGAAAGGATTAACATTAGATTTTACAACAACAGAAAGCGCAAGAAATAATATAGAGTTGATAGATGAGCTGCAAGATGAGATAAATACAGAGCAGGCAAAATTCGGAGCAGTAATAAACAGACTGGAAAGTGCAATGCAGCTGCAAACAACCCAGATAGAGAACCTGACAGCATCAAAATCCACAATAATGGATGCAGATATAGCGCAGGAAAGTGCAGAGTACGTAAAACAGCAGATACTCTCACAGACTGCTGCTGCGTTAATGGTTTCTTGGCAAAATTCGAGAGCAAATTCTATTCTTAATTTGTTGCCAGCTTAATGTATTAGTTCTTAATGTGGTTTTCTAAATGGGTTCTTCTGTTATAATACTTTTTGTGTGTAAAGGCGGGAGCAGATATGTTTTTTGTAAAACAGGCTGACAAAGATATTTTTGATGATATTTATTGTGATATGAAAAGGCAGTTCCCTCTGCAGGAGCTAAAAAACCGTGAGAGTTTTGATAAACTCCTTTCTGATGGAAAGTATTGTCTTTATTGTGCATTTGACGGTGAGTGCAGGGTCGGTTATTTTCTGGTTTTTAAAGATAGTATGAGCCTGTGGCTGGATTATATTGCAATATTTAAGGAACATCATTCAAAAGGCTACGGACACAAGATTTTTGATTTGATGAAACAATTTTTTGCAGAGGATTTTAACGGTATTTATCTTGAGGTTGAAAAACCTGATGAAAGAGAGCCAAACACCTTGCGCCGCATAAAGTTTTATGAATCCCTCGGCGCAAAAAAGCTGGATATAGATTATTTTTATCCGAACAAAGACGGGTATATTTCGCTGGATTTGTATTTTATGCCATTTAAAACAGGTCTATCTATGCCGGACAAAACCGCTGTAAAAAGTACGATAAAAACCGCCTTTTCCGCATTGCATGGTGATATACCGCATGTCAGAGAAGTTTTTGAAAAAATAAAATTGTCTGAGGCGGCTTCGCTTGTAGAAGTGTACACGGAGTGCGAGTGACGCCACCAGGTAGGGGCATAACATCAGGCTTCGCTTTAGCTCAGCCGATGTTGCAGCCAGTCTAGCATTTTGCGACTCTGCCGAAGAAACAATTAAGTATTGTTTCTGAGAGGAAGACCCCATGCACTGTCTTGAAATCAGACGCTTCGTCCCCCTGAACGTGGGACTACGCATGGGGCAAAGCCCCGTCTGATTCCGCTTGTTGCCTGTGCCGGACTTGTTTAACAAAACGGACTTGCCAAATGTACAGGTTCTACAAGTAGTCGGAGTCAGTTGACTATATGAAATAGTTATTATTTTTTGACTGTGGTTTGTTGTGTTTTTGGTAAAGAAAAGCCAAAGATACAGGTTTCGTCTTTTGTGCTGCTGGCGTGGATTTCACCTTTGTGTCCTTTTATTATTTGTTTGGACAGATACAGCCCGAGTCCTGTACTGGCTTTGTTAAATCTGGCGTTTTCTGAGGTTTTGTATTTTTCAAAAATCTCATTGATTTTTTCTTCCGAGATATATCTTGCACTGTTTTTTATATCGAATTTTGTTGAGTTTTCGTCTTCGTCGAGGGTGACTTCTATATCTGTTTTTTCAAATCCGTAGGTTATTGCATTGGATACAAGATTCATTATTGCTCGTTTTACCTGCAGTTTGTCTGCCGAGATTATGGGGTTTTTTATGTTTGATTTTAGTATTATATTTTGCTTTTTTGCATCAGCAAGGTTCGACACCTCTTTGCAGGTTGTGTTTACGAGTTCTACAAAATCAAAGCTGTCTATTTTTAAGATAGGGCTTTCGCTGTCGGATTTAAAAGTTTCCAAAATAGTAGAAATCATATTTAGCATATAGATATTTGACTCCAGTGTCATCTGGATAATGTCTTTTTGATCTTCATTCAAGGGGCCTAGGGATTCGTCCAGAAGAATATTCATTGCTCTGGTTTGGGCATTTGTGGGTGTTTTTAGGTCATGTGTGAGTGTTGCCACGAGTGTTTCTTTTTGGGCTTCCAGTTTCTTTTCGTCATCTATGTTCCTTGCGTGTACGATTATTCCGATTACATCATTTTTGCTGTTAAAAATCGGTGCCTTTGTTATATTAAACCAGTGTTCGCCTTTAAGTTTTATGTTGACAGAAATGCCTCTTTTTTCTGTTATAACTATTGCATCTTCTTTTTGGATTTCGTCTGCTATTTCTTTAAAAAAGCTTTCTGCCGGTTTCAGTCCTTTAATTTCTTCTATAGGCAGATTAAAGTTCTCCGCAAGTTTTTTATTGCCTGTAATGATTTTACCTTCCAAATCTTTCAGGTAAATTACAAACGGAACATTGTTGAGGATGCTGTTGAGTTGTGCATTTTGTATAAGTGCCTGTTCTCTCAGCTGTTCCAGCTGGGTGATATCACGCATTATCCCTATTATGCCTTTTATGTTGTCTTTTTCTATTACGGGAGATAGCAGTGTTTCGTAGATTTTTGTTTCTTTTTCCGGCAGCTTTTTTTCGATTTTGAAAGAGATAACCTGTTTGTCTTCAATAACTTTTTTGTCGTATTTTCTTAAAATTTCTGCTGTATTTTCCGGAAAAAAGTCAAAATCCGTTTTGCCTGTCAGGTTTTCTGTCTGGGAGATATTGAGCATCTCTCTCATATAGGGGTTGCAGTCAATATATTTTGAGTCAGGATCCTTTTGATAAATCAAATCGTGACAATGCATAAATATATTTTTTAAAAGCTTTTTTTGATTTATGTATTTGTTAGAAATTTGGTTGAGCAGATATTTTTTGTTTAGCCAGTTGTGAATAAAAAATATGAACAGCACGCAGATGATACCGTCTTTGAAAGAGATATTGTGGTGTTCCATTAGCGAAATAACAAAAATAATAGCAAAACAAAAAAGAGGAAAAAATAAAAATCTCCTAAATTTTTTACTAAAAATCAAATCCAATCTCCTAATTTATAATTTTTGAGCGGACAGCTTTTACTGCCGCCTGTACACGGTCGGATACAGATAATTTTGACAGGATGCTTCCTACATGTGCTTTTGCTGTGTGTATGCTTATCGACATTTTGTCGGCTATTTCTGTGTTTGTTTTCCCGTCCACTACGAGCTTTAGCACGTCCATCTCTCTTTCTGTAAGATTTAGTCCAAAGTCTATATTTGTATACAAATTGTCAAAGTCAGTGGAGTTTGGCTTCGGTGCGAAAACGTTCGCTACGTCTGCTATGTGCGGGTGCAGCCATACTGCCCCTTTGTAAACATCTTTTATAATATTCTGTATTAACAGGGTATCAATATCTTTTAAACAATATGCGCTTGCCCCTGATGCCAGTGCGGCAAGGACTTCGTCCCTTTTTTCATGAGAGGTTAGGATAATTACTTTTGTTTCGGGGTTTTTCTTTTTTATAATTTGTGTTGCTTCCAGACCGTTTATACCGGGCAGGCCCAAATCCATAATAACCACATCGGATGGGTGTTCTTCTAACACTTCTATGCAGTCTTCTGCATTGTCAAAATCTCCCAAAACATCGAATTCTTCTGCTTTTTTTAACATGTGTATGAGAGATTTTCTAATAAGGAGATAATCTTCAACAATGTAAACAGAAATTTTCTTCTGTGTATTCAATTTTTTTACTACTCCAATATTAATAACTATTATTAAATATATTGACTTTGCCTGTTAAAATATATAACCCACATGTCTATATTTAATTTTCAGTGTAACAATAACACTTATTATTCATTTTTATTAAAAATAATGTTTACATATATGTAATGTTATTTACAGTTTTTGGTTTATTGACACATCTAAAAAGATTATTATACTTGTGATATGCAAAAAATTTTATTGCTGAAAAATTTTTTATATTAAGTTAAGAAAACTTAATATAAGGAGTTTGTAGATGTGAAAGGAAAAGGAGATTTTATGAAAAAGAAACTTTTATCATCTGTTATTGTAGGTACCATGGCTTTGACTCTCGGTGCTTTGTTCAGCACTCCTGCTTTTGCCGGATGCCCTGCCAAAGGCCCTTGTGAAAAGAAATGTGAAAAACAGGTTCAACCGCCAAAATGCCACAAACCTATGTCACCTGAAGAAAGAGCTGCTGCAAGAGAAGCTAAAAAAGCAGAATTTGAAGAAAGATTGCAGCTGACAGAATCTCAAAAAGCTCAACTCGAAAAAATCAAAGCTGATGAGAAAAAAGCTCTCGCTCCTTACAGAGAAAAAATCGAAAAAGAACGTGCTAAAATCGATGAACTTTTTGAAAAAGAAAAAGCAATCAGAATGGACAGCATGAAAAAATTCGAAGCTACTTTGACTGCTGAACAAAAGGCAGAGCTTGAAAAAATTAAAGCAGAAGTAAAAGAAGAAATGGAAAAAATGGGACCACGCGGCCCGAAAATGGGACCGAGAGGCCCGCATCATCCTGATTTTGGCAAAAAACCTGTTTGCCCTCCGGATTGCAAATGCGGCTGCCACAACCCTGGTGCTGCTGAACCTGCTGATTGCAATTGTCCTTGTCACAAGGATGCTGCTCCTGCAGACAAAAATGCAGAAACTCCGGCTGAAAAATAATTAAACAGCTTATACTTATTGAGGATTTGTACGGTGGTAATTCAACAATGTTGGATTACCACTTTTTAAATATAAAAAATACAGCCAGAACTATAAACAAAAATCCGACTATATAGTTCCATTTTAGTTCTTCCTTCAGATAAAATACGGAAAAAAGACAAAATACAACAAGGGTAATTACTTCCTGTATTGTTTTTAGGTGTGCTGCATCGTAATATCCGTAGCCGATTCTGTTTGCCGGTACTTGAAAACAGTATTCAAAAAATGCTATTCCCCAGCTTATCAAAATAACTGCCCACAGGGCTGCATTTTTGTATTTTAAATGACCGTACCACGCAAACGTCATAAATATATTTGATATTGTTAATAAAATTATCGGAGCAAGTTGTCTGTACATAAAAATATAATAGCAAAAAATACAAAAATGGTTTATACTAAATTATCAAAATATAATAGGAGTTTGTATATGAATAATATTAGAGAAATAAAAGACTATCAGATTGTAATTCTTGGCTTGCTCATTGCTTTGGGTGCTATTATTTCTACTTTTGTGTTAGCGCATGGCATTGTTTCTTATCAAAAATTGCAAAACCAGACTTTGTCTGTTACAGGTTCTGCCTCACAGGAAATAAATTCTGATTTGGCTGTGTGGAAAGCTTTTTATGAAGTAAGAAGCAAAGACCTGAAATCAGGTTATGCCAAGATTAATGCAGACAAAAAAGTTCTTAATGATTTCTTGATTGCAAACGGCATGCAGCAGAATGACATTCAGTTTTCGCCGGTTTCTTCTTTCCCTGTGTACAAAAAACTCGGTAACGGCTATGACTCAAACGAAATAGACGGCTATAGATTGTCACAGAATGTTCAGGTTTCTTCCAAAAATGTTGATGCCGTAGATAAAATGTCTCAGCAGACTGTACAGCTGGTAGACAAAAATGTTGAAGTTACTTCAAACAATATCGAATACTATGTTTCTAACCTTGATGAACTCAAAATAAAAATGCTCGCTGCTGCTACAAAAGATGCCAAAGAACGTGCAAAAAGCATGGTGCAAAGCACAGGCGGACATATTGGGTCTATGAATTCTGCAAAAATGGGCGTTTTCCAGATTGTAGCAAAAGATTCTACAGATGTTTCTGACTACGGCATATACAACACTAGTGCAAGATACAAAAAAATTAACGCTGTTGTTAATGCTACTTTTACAATAAAATAATTTTATGAAAGAAATAAAAAATGTTTTGTTGTGCGGGCTGGGTGCTATAGGCAGCATCTATGCCGTAAATATTGATAAATATGACAAAAATTCTTTAAAGGTTCTTGTTGATGCTTCTCGTATAAACAAGTACAAGGCTTCTCCTCTTATTTTTAACGGAGAGGAAAAGCAGTTTAACTATATTACAGATAAAGATACCGGCTTTTGCGCTGATTTGATTATCATTGCAACAAAAAATAATGCATTGCCTCAGGTTATACAACAGGTAACGCCTTTTGTTGCTGAGGATACAATTTTTATTTCGCTGTTAAACGGACTAAAAAGCGAAGAAATTCTTGCAGAAGCCTTTGGGGCCGAACATATTCTGTATTCATATTTTATTGGCCATGCCAGTATGAGAGAGGGTCGACGCATCACCCACGACGGGGTGTACAAAACTGTCTTTGGCAAAAAGGATAACACTGTATATTGCGAGGATGTCCTGAGTGTAAAGAACTTTTTTGATAAGGCAGGAATAAATTACGATATCCCTCAGGATATGCTTTATTCTATGTGGTGGAAATTCCTTGTAAATGTGGGCTACAATCAGGCATCGGCTGTATTGGATGCTGATTACGGTGCTTTCCAAAATTCACAAAAAGCTAATGACATAGCCATAAAATTAATGGAAGAAGCTGTTTTGGTTGCAAAGGCTCAGGGTGTACAAAATACGGAAAAATTGATACCGGAAGTTCTTGAAATTTTAAAAACAATGATTCCGGAAACGAAAACATCTATGCTTCAGGATGTACTGGCAAAAAGACAGACAGAGGTGGATGTTTTTGCCGGTTATGTTTCAGAGCTTGCAAAAAAATATTCTATCAGTACTCCATACAACGATATGTTTTTTACTTTGCTGAGTGCTATTGACGAAAAAAATATGCTGTCAAAATAGGATTATTGTTTTTGAAGAAATTTTTGTTTGCATTTTTCTAAAAAAAGCCCTGCAGCTGGAGAAAATACCTGATATTTTTTCCAAACAAGGTCAAGCCCTGATTCCAGCCTTGGATATAAAGGACGGAAGCAAATTTCACTTTCTGATGAGGTGTTTGCCAGTTTGTCCAGTGTAACGGCGTACCCTAAACCTGCTTTGACCATAATTGCTGCATTGTATACAAGATTGTAAGTTGCAGTGATATTAATTTTTTCAAATTCATCTCCAAACCAGTCAAGAAATCCGCTTTCTGCTGAGTATTTTCGTGACATCTGACGGGATGCAATTATCGGTACGCCCATCAAGTCTTTTAGTTCTATAAATTCTTTTTTCGCAAGCGGACTGTCCTTTCTCATAATAACGCCCCAGACATCTTTTTCCGGCAGGGTCATATAATCGTACTTAGAAAGATTTATCGGTTGAATCAGAATACCAAAATCCAGCAGTCCCTTGTCCAGCTTTTCTGTAACATCTTCTGCATTGCCGCTGTGTATATGAAATTTTATCAGCGGGTATTCTTCCTGCAATTCTTTTAAAATTTCTGCAATGTATTTCATTGAATCTGTTTCGCCGCTGCCAATATAGATATCTCCGCCGATTGTTTCGTTTATGGAGTGAAATTCTGCTTCTGTTTTTTCTGCCAGATCAACAATTTCTTCTGCTCTTTTTCTCAGAATCATGCCTTCTGCTGTGAGCGTAATATGTTGTTTGCCTCTAATTAGCAGCTTTTGTCCCAGTTCTTTTTCAAGCTCCTGAATCTGTCTTGTCAAAGTCGGCTGTGTAAGATGCAGAGAATTTGCCGCAGCTGTAATGCTGCCTTCTCGTGCTATTGCCAGAAAGTATTTTAAAACCCTTATTTCCATTTAATTTATCTTATATTTTGGAGTTATGCCTGTCAAGTATCGTACACACAAAATTATGTCTGAATGTTATAAATTGTAAAATAGATGACTTGTAGTCATTGACTTTAGGTCAGCGAAAGTTTATAATAAATTTGTAAAAAGATAAGGACTAATTATGAACAAAAGACAGCTTTGCGCACAGGAAACAAAAAGAAAACTGATATCTACTGCACTGGAATTGTTAAAGGAAAAGGGCTTTGATGCCATAAACGTTGAAGATATTACAAAAAAAGCCGGTGTTGCCAAGGGAACATTTTATACATATTTTAAACGCAAAGAAGATATTGTTCTTGATATCAGCAGAGTTCCTTTTAGCGAAATTGCGCAGGAACTGCAAAAAATGTCTGATTTAAAACTCATAGACAAATTAACTCATTATTTTCACCGTTTTATGGAATGCGTGGAGTCCTGCGGGATAAACACCTGCCGTCAGTGGACACGTGATGTGCTGGATCCTAATAATGTTCCTGAAAATAAAGACGGTCAAAAATGGAAATACGATTATGAAATGTTGAGAGATATCCTTGCAAATGCTGTCAATACTGGTGAATTAAAAAAAGATACTCCTGTAGAATTGCTGGCGCATGTTTTGATATGCGAACTTTACGGAATGATGACCTGCTGGTGTATGTCTGACGGAAAATTTGAACCGCTGGATTGGACACAAAAATTTTGCGAAGTCCAGCTGTCACAAATTTTTAGTCAATACATTACAAACAAGTAAAAGAAAGGATGTATTTATGAAACATAGAAAATTAAGAGATATTGAGGTTTCAGCTGTTGGTATGGGCTGTATGGGATTCAGCCACGGGTATGGTGCAATCCCGCCGGAAGAAGAATCCATAAGACTAATGCACAAGGCCTATGACCTTGGCTGTACATTGTTTGATACTGCAGAAGCCTACGGCCCTTATGTAAATGAAGAACTGGTCGGCAAAGCCGTTAAACCTTTCAGGGACAAAATTATTTTGACAACAAAATTTGTTCCTGTGTTCCAGCCGGGGCAGGAAATTCCTGAAGGTAAATTGAGTAAAAAAGGCGTGACAAATGCATTGAATGACTCTTTAAAAAGGCTTCAGACAGATTATATAGATATTTATTATGAACACAGAGTTCCGTTAGACAGTAATGTAGAAGAAGTTGCAGGATGGATGGGCGAATTTATAAAAGAAGGAAAAATCCGTGCCTGGGGTCAGTCGCAGTCCACTGTTGAACAGATAAGAAAAGCCCACGCAGTGACTCCGCTTACTGCAATACAGAGCGAATATTCTATGATGGAAAGAATGTTTGAAAAAGACGTTATCCCAACTTGTAAGGAATTGAATATCGGTTTTGTCGCTTTTTCTCCTATGGCGTCTGGATTCTTGAGCGGAAAATATAACAAAAATATGGAGTACAAAGGCGATGATGTAAGACGTGTGATTACACGATTTAACCCTGAAAATGTTGAAAAGAATCAGCCTCTATTGGATTTGCTGCACGCTGTTGCTGACAAAAAAGGTGTAACTCCTGCTCAATTATCTCTTGCGTGGATGCTCCATAAATATCCTCATGTAGTGCCGATTCCGGGCATGAGAAAAGATGAAAGAGTCATCGAAAACCTCGGTGCTGCTGATGTTGTGTTGACTGATGAAGAGTTTAACAACATAGAAACAGAATTGAATAAAATCACAATCTACGGAAACAGAACAGATGAAGATATTCACAAACTCGGTTCTGTAAAGGCTCGTGAGTTTTAGTATTAATTTAAGGAGAATGATTTATGCAGACAGTAAAATTAAATAATGGTGTAGAAATGCCGATTTTAGGGTTTGGTGTTTATCAGGTGCCTGACCATAATGAGTGTGAAAGAGTTGTATCAGAAGCTCTGGATGTCGGATATCGTTTGATAGATACTGCTCAGGCATATTTTAACGAAGAAGCCGTGGGTAATGCCATAAAAAAGAGCGGTATAGACAGAAAAGATATCTTTCTTGTTACAAAAATATGGGTATCAAACGGCGGATATGAAAAAGCAAAAGCCTCAATTGATGAATCTTTAAGAAAATTGCAGACGGATTATCTGGATTTGATATTGATTCATCAGCCGTTCAATGATTATTACGGAACATACAGAGCAATGGAAGAAGCCTACAAAAACGGAAAAACCCGTGCAATAGGCATCAGCAATTTTTATCCTGACAGATTTGTGGATTTATCACATTTTTGTGAAATCCAACCTATGATAAATCAGGTGGAAACTCACGTATTCCAGCAGCAAAAAGCAGCCAAAGAAATTATGAAAAAGCATAATACACAGATTATGTCGTGGGGGCCTTTTGCTGAGGGTAAAAATAATTACTTCCATAACGAAACCCTTAAACAAATCGGTGAAAAATACGGAAAATCAGTTGCTCAGGTTGCTCTTAGATTTTTAACACAAGAAGGTGTTATTGTTATTCCAAAATCTACCCACAAAAACAGAATGGAAGAAAACTTTAATATCTTTGATTTTGAACTGTCTTCTGATGATTTGGATAAAATCAGAGCTTTAGATATGGGAAAAAGCCTTTTCTGTGACCATTACAGTCCTGATTTTGTGGAATTTATAGTTAATTATAATCTTTAAAAGCATTGCTTGACTGATAGTTACTCTAAGGTATTAAAATGTCACTAAAAACATAGGAGGACAAATGAAAAAAATATTAGCAATCCTTATACCCGTAGTTTTGATTGCAGGGTTTTCAGTCTACAAAATAGCGGCAAATGCAACAACACAACCAAAGTTAGGAGGCCTTATGGACAAAAAAGTTTTGGTGGCTTATTTTTCCTGGAGCGGTAATACAAAATCCGTTGCAGAAAAAATTCATTCACAGGTCGGCGGTGATATATTCAGAATAGAACCCGTTACTCCATACCCGAGTGATTACAATGAAACTGCCTACGGCATTGCAAAAGAACAAAAAGATAAAGGCATACATCCTCCGATTAAAAATACTGATGTAAGCTCTTATGACGTAATATTTGTCGGAACACCGGCATGGTGGTATACAATGGCTCCGCCTGTTATGACCTTCCTGTCAGAAAATAATTTTGAAGGCAAAACAATAGTTCCGTTTGTCACACACGGCGGCGGTGGCGGCTATACCATAGACAAGGATATGGCCAACCTTGCTAAAGGGGCAAAAGTTCTCTCGCCATTTGTTGTGTATGGCAAAGGCGGGGCTAGCGTGGACAAAGATTTGGCAGAATGGATTAACAAATTATAATGTTTTTAGGAGCTAACAAATGAAGACAATAAGACTGGTATATCCTCAATGGCAGGGCGGAAATGTTGCAAGAATACTACCTGAATTGACAGAGGAAGAGGCAGATACAGGATATGTGCTGGGGGCTTATTTGTTGAATTTTTTAGCTCCCGATACTAAAAATAAAACAATTACAGTGCCAGTATCCGAGGATACAAACAGGGCCGAAGAAAACGGAATACTTTCTTATCGTCCTATTTTGAAGCAGAACGATGCTGCACTTCAAATATTAAAAAATGAATCTCCTGATAAAATTGTGGTACTGGGCGGTGAATGTTCTGTGAGCGTTGTGCCTTTTACATATCTGGCTCAAAAGTATGAGAATGATGTTGCTATGGTGTGGATAGATGCGCATCCTGATATAACTCTCCCTCAGGACAGAACCTATAACGGTTATCACGCAATGGCTGTGACTGCTATTATGGGCAAAGGGGATGAAAAGCTTGTGTCTTCGTTACCTGCAAAGATTGATTCTCGCAGGATTTTGTTCGTTGGGCTTAGAGATTGGGAAAGACAACAAATCAAAGACAGACAGGCTGAATATGGAATAAAACACCTTTCTTCTCAAGAGGTTGCAGAAGAGAGTACAAAGGTTCTGGATTGGTTAAAATCAACAGGTGCAAAGCATGTTGTTATCCATTTTGATATGGATGTATTGGAGCCTTCAGAAATTATTCCTGCTGTCGGTGTTGTACCTGACGGAATGAAAATCGCAGAGGTAACAAGAGTAATTAATGACATAAACCGTGAATTTGATATTGTTGGGCTTACTGTTGCAGAGCCGATGCCAAGAATTGCTATTAAATTGAAAAAGATGTTGAATCAGCTTCCTTTGTTGAAATAAACGGTATTTTATTATTTTTCAGTAAATCCGTGGCTTTCTTCTATGAGCTGCATAATTTTGTCATCGGCGACTGTGTCATCTAATATTACAGTTATCCAGTATTTTTTATTCATGTGCCAGCCGGGGTAGAAATGCTCTTGTTTCGTTATTCTTTCAACCTTATCGGGGCTTAATTTTATCAATGCAATTTCAACGAGTTCTTTTTTGTCTTTTTGACCCTTTTGACCATCTTGAATTTTTGACCTGTCCACATCTAAAATTGCCAGATACCATTTTTTGCTCTCAGGGTTTCTGAAAATACCGCTCCCAGGAGTCTTTTCCCATAGAAATTCCGGTTCATTACCGTATTTTTTTATTATTAGATTTGTTATCCTGTTTGATTGAGGGTAGATATAATATTTTTTTGTAAAACATTTTTCTCTTATATCTTCGAGTATCTTTTCATAAGCCGCTCGAATTTCTCCGACAAACGCACCCTGTCCGTTCCCTCCCTCTATTCTCAGAGGCAGGAATTCATCATTGTTTTCTATATCATATACGGTTGCCGTTATTTGTTCGTTTGTATTTACTACAACAACAGCCTTGAATAAGCCGTCTTGAAACATTTTTTCAAATACAAAGCTGTTATTCTGCTTTATAAATCCGTATTTTTCTAATTGATTGAAATCCGGAGAATATCTTTGAAATATTTTGTCTTCTATATTCATAGTCTTAATTCATTGTTATTTGTTTGTTTCATCATTGATTACCGGTGCGGGATTGTTCTTGTACCTTATGTATAGCCCCATATCGATAAGCAAAAATATCATGTTCAAAAGATACAAGATGATAACCCAATCTCTGTAGAAGAATAATTTGTGAATTATTCCGCAAACATAACCGGTTAATATCAAACAAGAGAATGCAAAGCTTTTGCCGTGTACGCATTTTGCCTTATATGTTTTGTATGCAGCAATCGGCCAGCTTATTCCAAAACAAACCATCATCCCTGCTTCAAATATACTCATTTTTATCTCCTAATCCTTTTGTTAAAACAAAAAAGCCACCTCAATGGTGACTTTTTTATTAAATGGCGGAACTGACGCTTCTAGGTTCGAACTTTTAGAACGATATAGGAAGCACTTATTTTCCACAGATATTACAAAGATTTGTCATCTTATAACCAAGTTAAAACTAATTGCGTAATGTATGTTTATAGATTCTAAAAATAAATTGAAAACAATTTCTTTAATATGATTTAAGCATATTATATTCTTTCAGAATATATGCAGCTTTGGTTAAATCATTTACACATAAATTGTTATATATGTAACTATTTACTCTTTGTTTCACATTATTCTCAGAAATATTATATATACCATTATTTGACATATACTCTGCAATATCTTTATATGTAACCTTGCCACATTTTGTATTTTCAAGATGATACTTCACTGAAATAATGTGGATATCTCTATCTTGAAGCCTTTTTAAGCCATTTAAAGTTATACTATCAATATTTTTGCTTTTTATTTCGCTACTTTCAGTAACAACATTATTATTTTCATAGTCAGTTATAAAACCATTTTCATATATAATGCATTTATAAATAAGTTCATTATTATCATTAAATCCAATATAGTCATTCTGAATTATAAGTTTTCCTGCTTGCTCACAATCTAAAAGAGCTTTGATGTACTTTATATCACTAATATGAAATTGATTAAGATTATAATTATACTCAGTTAATAGCTGATAAAGTTGTTTCTTTTGTGTTTTATAATCAAATATATTTTCATAATCATTATAAACTTCATCACATTTATATCTGTAAAGATATTCTCTAAGAGCTTGCATTGCTTTTTCTTTATTAGTAACTGAAAATAATATCTGAATATCTGTTTTAGATTTTTTGTTGTATTTAACTTCAAACATGAAATTGTTATTTATTACTTCCTTATCAGACTCAATCAAGAAATTATAATAAGATTTTGCATTATTCTTTGAATAATCTGGCATATAAGGTTGAGCTTTATATTCTGTACAATCATCAATTTCGTATTGAAAACAAGGATGTTCTAAATAATTATCTTCATAAGCATAGTAATAGTATGTAAAATTGTTGAAGATATCATCAATAGCAACTTCAATACTGGTAAATTGTTCTTGGTTATATGCTGTAAGTTCTACATTGCTTGTATGTAGTGCAGAAACAATGAGAGCTAAAGAACTATTTAATACATCATTACAGTATAATTGAATTTCTTCTTGCCCGAATTCCATATATCAATATTCCCTCAAGAAAACTCTACCATAAAAATGCCAATAATACTTTACTTTATCTTAACAGCTGTTATTCCTGCTCCACCATTTTTGTTTTCTACTGTAAATATTCTGTATGTACCTTCATCTGTATTAATTGTAGTCGTATATATATAATTTTTATCAGTCAGGATTACTTTCATATGATTTATATAAGACTGGTCTTTTGCAATACAACAAGCAGTACAAGTTAAACCGATTATTATTCCAAATATTAAATTCTTCATATGATTATCTCCCTATAGTCTTTATGTCGCAATATGTAAAACTTCCCCAAAATTCAATTCTCAGTGTGAGGATTTTAACTTATATCTTAGCCTTTATTAACGGGTGTCTCTATCTGCGTTTTTGGAACTATTTTCAATTCATAATTAAATAGGTCTAAAATTTCTATTACTTCCGAAAGCTGAAATGTTGCTTTAGAGAATTTCTTAACCAAATTTGTTCGACATCCAGACCGACCAAGTTTTTCTTCCAATATTTTTGCAAGTCCTGCTTTTGTTAGGTTTTGAGACTCCATGAATTCATTCAGGAAATCTTGTACTCTTTTTTTAATCTGGTCCGGGACTATATATTTGGGTTTTTGTTCTCGCATCTCTACCCCCTTATCTATATGATAACTATATAGCTACTCTTGTCAAGTAAAGAATTGCTGCAAAAAACTATGCCTAAAAGTTGACAAGATTAGTAACCATATGGTTACATGTATAGCGAAAGCAGCGCTGCTTCTAGTTATTAAGCAAAATAACAAGGAACAAAAACATGCAAAACAAAATCATCACAACAAACCTAAACTTAGAAGAAGAAATCAGACTAATTAAAGCTTATGAAGCAAAAGAAAAAGAGCTCAAAGAACTTCGTGAAGAAAAAGAAGCAGAACTTAAAAAGTTATTGGATAATGCAGGACTTGAGGAGTTAGAAGTCGGTGCATTCACAATTAGATTTACTAATGTAGTTAGAAACAACTTCAATACATCAGCTTTCAAAAAGAAATACTTAGAACTTTATAATTCCTTCATCAAACAGACTAATTACAGGAAGTTCACAATTTCATAGAGGGGTTAATCCCCTCCTCCCCATTAAGGGGTAACAATTAAGCAATAGTAAAAGATGAAAGGATTATACAATGACAGTAACATATAAAGATGTAAACGATATATTCAGCAGAAACTTTGGTTCAGAAAACCTATACAAACGCAATTATTGCAATAACCTATTATATACAGAAGGAATTTTAGATTTCGCACAAACTTTAGATGCCTATTGGCTAATAGATACTGTAATCTCTTACATGCCAGATGTCATAAAGACTTATGAAACAGAAGAAGAGTCCTTCTTTGTTGTTGAAATTACAGTAGATAAAAAACATCAAGGTTACTTTGAGATTTACCATGAAGGTTGGGTTGGTAATGATTACCACGAATGCATAACTGTAGCCAAGCAAATAATTCCATTTATAGATTTGCCAACAAAAGATGATGAAGAGATTACAACATACAAGTTCTTTTTAGAATTATCATCAGTAAATCCAATTGTTTATACCCTGCTACTAAGTTCAGAGCACTAATTTTAAAGGGGGATTATTCCCCCTTATCACTAATAAAGGAATTAAAGATGGAAAAAATAGAAAAAGTTAAAATAAAAACATTTGAAGATTTTAAAGAACAATTAAACAAAGTAAAGAAATCACAGTCAGAAATTGTTTTATCCTATTACAAATACTGCCATCTATATGATAAGGATGAAGATTTGGATTTCAATTTCTATAAAGATTTAATTTTGAAAGAGCTTGAACCTTATGGCTTAGAACCTATAAAAATCACAAATGATTTGGATTTGATTTTCAGATTTAAAAACAAGGCTGAAGCCGTTATCCACATTAAACCATTTGGGATTGACTACCTCATATACAAAAAGTAATTGTGCCACAGTAGGTAAACTTTGTAGAAAATCTAAAAATTCTCCAAACCAAAAGAAAGGATTTAAAATGAGTAAAATATTTGCATACATAAGAGTGTCGACTCGTGAACAAAATGAAAATAGACAACTGGATGCACTTAAAGATTTGAAGATAGATGAAATAATCGTAGAAAAGGCTTCTGGCAAAAACTTTATAGGTAGAGAAAAATACCAACAAATGAAAGCTCAATTAAGAGAAGGCGATTTATTGATTATTCACTCGATTGATAGATTTGGTCGTAATTATAGCGAAATCTGCAAGGAATGGGAAGGATTGATTGCTAAAGGTGTTGATATCCAAGTCTTGGATATGCCTATTCTAAACACAAGAGATAATCAAAATGGATTAACCGGGAGATTAATTACCGATATTGTATTAAAGTTACTAGGCTATGTAGCAGAAAAAGAAAGAACCAATATAAAAACAAGACAAAGGGAAGGCATTGATTCTGCTCTTGCAAACGGAGTTAAATTTGGAAGACCTAAATCAGAAATACCCAAAGACTTCATAAGAGCTTATGAATTATATAAACAAGGGTTGATTAAAGTTAAAGATGTAATGTCGATGTGTAACATTGCAAAAAGTACATTTTATAAGTATTCCAGCCAAATAAATTAATGGTTAAATTTGTGGTATGATATAGAAGAGGTTAATTCCATGTATAACAATCGCTTTAAAGATAATAATGAATGCAGAACAAAAATTAATGAGCACAGACCGCTATCTGAGGATGCTCTAAAGCAAATTAAAGAATATTATAAAATTGGTTTAACGTACGCATCTAACGCTATTGAAGGAAACACTCTTAATTTAGCTGAAACAAAAGTAGTGCTTGAAGATGGCATAACTATTGGCGGTAAATCATTAAAAGAGCATTATGAAGCAATAGGGCATGCAAAAGCATTTGATAAAATTGTGGAATTATCTCAAAATGCTATTTTTACTGAAGAAGATATAAAATCACTACATAAGCTTTTTTACAACCAAATTGATGAAGTAAACGCTGGCAAATATAGAACCAGTCAAGTTATTATCACAGGTTCTGATGTTGAATTGCCAAAACCAGAAGAACTTAATGCAAAGATGGCTGAATTTGTTAATTCTCTGCCACATCTAAAGGAAACATTGCATCCTGTTGAATATGCTGCAATGATTCATATTATTTTTGTAAATATACATCCGTTTTTAGATGGCAACGGAAGAGTTGCAAGATTGCTTATGAATTTGGCATTGTTGCAAAGTGGTTATAATATTGTTGTAATTCCACCAGTAGTTAGAGCCGATTATATTTCAGCATTGCAAGATTCTAATCATGGGGATTATGTTCCTTTTGTAAACTTCATATCTGAAATGGTATTGGAATCGCAAAAAGAATATCTAAAAATTATTAGCAGATTTTAGTCCATAAAAACTTAAGTGTATTTCGTGTACCTTTTTTGTATGAAATCACCTTTGAAATTGGTTGATTTTACATTCAAAAAAATAGTCCACAAAAAGTGTACTTTTTATAGACCATTGAAGTTTATACAGGAAAATTGAATTGCATTGCTCCTTAAAATGCACAAAAGCCTTGTAATCATTGATATTACAGGGCTTTTTGTTCTATTAAGTCCACTAAACTTTTCATGCCAGTTCTAAAAGACAATATTCACAACAGTTTTAGGGATTACAATAAACTCCTTATACAATGACTCAAGTTAGACTAATATATAATATGTCAGTCAAATGTAACAGAATTAATATCATTCTTATACAATGTCCAATTTGGCATGTATTTGTTTAAGTAACCTATGAAATCCTTATTATGAGTGCGAATTTCTGTATGGATAAGTTCGTGCAAAATAATATATTCAATATTTCTAATCTTTGTTTTGCTTAACTCAGGGTTAAAAATAGCCGTTTTATTTTCAGGATTACAAGAACCCCATCTTGATTTCATTTTCTTTATTTGCCAAGAATTAAATTTAAAACCTGTAATATTTTCCCATCTCTTTATCAATGTGTTTAGTTTATCTTCTAATTTGGTTTTATACCATTTATTCATTAATTTATGTTTGTAATCTCTTGTTACACCTTCTTTTGCATACATTACAATTGTATTTGCACCTTGAATTTCTATTCGAGTTTTTTTATCATTTACTAATTTAAATCTATATCTTCGTCCAAATAAATAATGACTTTCTCCAGAGACATAATCTTTAGGCTCAATACGTTTTTGTTTTTGAATTATTTCAATATTATCTTTAATCCAAGATAATTTAGAAATTGCAAAATGTCTAATTGTATCAATATCATAGCTTTCAGGTGCAGAAATTCTAACTTCAGCATTAGGAGGATATACTGAAAGATGAATGTTTTTAATGTCCTTTTTTATAACATCAATATCTATATCTTTAATTCTGACTACTGTTTTTTCTGTCATATTAATAATTCTCTGCAACTATCGCATAAATTCTTTTAGTTGTTTCTTCATCGCAATTAAGCGTGTTTTGTATTATCTGTTTAACTCTTCTGATTTTCATTGGATGAGTTTGATAACCTGCTGGAATGTTTTTTCTAAGTTCTGCATCTAATTTTATAGCAAGCTCTTCATTTGCATCCAAATTATCATATAGAGCCTTTAATGGTTTTATATTTATACTATCAGGATAATGCTTACCCCCAGCTTGGATATCTTTTGCCAACTCTGTAATTTTTTTCAAGTATTCTTTATATTTAATTTTATCTTGTTTTTGTTCTTCTATAATATTTGTAAGCAATTCAGACATTTTCTTATAATATTCAGGGTTAGAAGAATATTCATAATTTACAACTCTCCTAATATGGTTTGCTATAGTTTCAGCTACAGCTTTTTCTCCATACTGATTTTCCATTTGTTCAAGTTTTTCATCAGCCTTATCACCAATAATAATCTCAATCAAAGGCATACCTTCAAAGTCAACTAGCTTATGAGCTGCACCAGCCTCTATATAATTATCAATTAGAGTCCTCATGTCAGGCTCATACCTTTTTAAATCTATTGAATCGCCACTGGATAGAGCGACTAAATCCTTTAATCTTGTGTAATTAGCGACTTTTTCATCAATTTGTTTTGCTACTTCTGGAGTATATCCATACTCTTCATCTAAAATATCGCTTTTAAAATTTGCATAAGCTCTTATTAAGCTATTAACAGCTTTATACATATTTAATCTTTTTTTGTTATAAAATTCTTCGTCATCACCAAATTGACAACCAAAGAAATCTCTACAATCATCGTCAGTTCTAGGTTCTCTAACATCTTCACAAATACTATCGATTCTTTCAATAGCTTTGTCTAAATCAGCTCTTGCTTCTTCTTTCCTATCTTTTAACAATCCAACGATATCATCAGCGTCAAACTTTTCAAAAGCGTTAGAGGTGTAATCGTGAACAGATTTTTCAAGAGCGTTAAACAAATCTTTATAGTCAACAATATAACCATAATCTTTAGTTTCACCATCAAGTCTGTTTACCCTACAAACAGCTTGAAACAATGTATGGTCTTGCATTTTTTTATCTATATACAAATAAGTCGCAGATGGAGCATCAAAACCTGTTAATAATTTATCTACTACTATTAACAGCTTCATATTATTAGGCTCTTTTTTGAACTTGTCCTTTACTTCTTTTTCATACTGTTCCGCAACTTTTTCTTTATTTGGAGTTTCATTACTAATTCCTAACATTTTCAAATATATATCATATTTTTCCAATGTTTGAGATGGAGTTTCTTCTCCAGTATCTTCTGTTCTGATATCTTTATGAGATGGTGAATAAGAGGTAACAACAGCACACTTCTTAAAATTTTTTGCTTGGAATATTTCCCAAAATTTACAAGCTTCATAGATACTGCCAGCAACAAGCATAGCATTACCTTTGCCACTTTCCAATCGTTCTTTTATGCCAAAATCATAGATAATATCATTTGCAATTTTTTCTAATCTTGAGTGAGAACTTGATACAACTTGCAAATTAGCCCATTGTTTTTTTAACTTTGTTTTTGCAGATTCAGTCAATCCACTAGTTTTAAGTTCAAACCATTCATCAATTTTATCTTGCTGTGTTATATATTGAGGAACATCTCGAGGTTCATATCTTAAATCCAATATAACTTTATCTTCAACAGCTTCTTTAAATTTATATGTATGAATATATGAGCCAAAGGTCTTAACAGATTCTTTGTTTTCCTTTAATAACGGTGTGCCTGTAAAACCAATAAATATTGCATTTGGCAATATCTCTTTCATTGCTTCATGAAGTTTGCCAGATTGAGTTCTATGACATTCATCTACAAAAACAAGTATCTTTCCTTTAGGAGAAAACTCTTTTGAAATAGTTTTTTTAAGATTCTCTATAAACTCATCAGTTGCTTTATCATCGTTAGATTTTGTAGCACATCCGAATTTGTGAACTAACGAGCATATTAACCTATCTTCGCTTTTATCAAGTCTTTCAATTAAATCAGAGCCACTTTTTGTTCTAATTATTGTCTCGCCAACTCCAGCAAAAACACCTTCAATCTGCTCATCAAGTTCAACTCTATCAGTAATTACAAGAACTCTTCCATCTGGATAAAATTCTTTGTACCATTTTGCAAGCCATACCATTGTAAGGCTTTTACCACTTCCTTGTGTGTGCCAAATAATACCATCATTGCCATCTTGAATTCTTTTTTGTGCACACTTTACACCAAAATACTGGTTTTGTCTACACAATTTCTTAACACCACAATCAAACACAATAAAATCGTGTATCATTTCAAGAAATCTTTTCTTGTTTAACAATGCTTTTATTTCATCAAAAAATCCTATTTTAAAAGCCTCTTTAGCTTCATAGTCGTATTCCTTCCACTGAAGATAATATTTTTCAGGTGTTAATGTTGTTCCATACCTCAGCCCTTGAGATTCATTTCCTGCTATTACAAACTGAACAGTCGTAAAGAATTGAGTAATTTCTCTTCTTTGATTTGTAAGATTTTGCCTTATCGCTTGTGCAACATCAACCCTACCACTTTTTAGTTCTATAACAGCTAATGCAATCCCATTAACATAAATAACGATATCAGGTCTTTTTTCGTGATTTCCTTTATAAGTAACTTCTTCAGCTACATAAAAATCATTTTTTGTAATATCATTCCAATTAATATAATGTACTCTTTCACTAACAGAACTACCATCCAGTTTAAAAGCTTCACCATATCTAATTAATGAATAAAACTCTTTATTTGCGTTATATAACTTATCAATATTATCATTACCAACACCCAATCTTGCAATATTTTCAAGGTGATTTATTGCTTTTCTGATTAGCTCATTGCAATAGCCTTGAGACTTCAAAAACTTTATCAAAGGCTCTTTTTCTATATTAGAATTACATTCTCTATCTTGCCAAAAACCAAGATATTTATATCCCATATCTTCTCTTAGCAACAAATCAACAACCCTATTTTGGGTCTTTCGTTCTGTATCTCCAATTCTTCTTTCAAAAGTTATTGTCATGTTTTCTCCTAATGACTATTTAGTAGATTTTTACTTTCTTGAATGGCTTTTATTATTGCACTATCTGTAAAGAATGGCTTTTCAAGTTTTGGCTTCCATTCTGCATTATTGTTTATATATTCTTTGATGTTGACAAGCGTTATTTCTTTATTTTGAGCTTTTAAATCAAGTATTGTATAGTCAATAGTTGCTAGGACCTCTAGTTCATTATTGCTTTTATAGCGGAAATTCTGTTCTAGCCATAATAAACTATCTTCTGAATAATACTTATCGAAATATGTTTTAGCTTTAGCTATTTCACTGGAAGCTATTAAGCCCCGTTGTTTTACTTCTTTCACATATTTATTTCTAATCGCAATCCCTTCTCCTCCACTATATTTCATCTGTGGATTATATGGTCCCATTGCCTTTTTTAAATATTCATCTATTGGTAAATTATTATGTCTTTTAAATAAATAAGATAGTTTTTGTCTTCTAAATGCTCCTAATGGATATTGATTACTTCCAAATTTATACGCTAACATTGATATAATAATTGCATCTTTAAATTCATCATTTGCAACTTTTTTATTGGCAGGTGTACTCATTTTTTTTGCATTGAATAATTCAACTTTATTTGGACTATTTAAAAGTCTCTTTTTCCCGGTTAAAAGTTCTTGCATCATGCCTGTTTTTAAGTCTTTATACTTGTTAAGCTCTTTTTCTAATGCTTCAATTTCAGCATCCATATCAAATAATAAATGAGCAATCTTTTTTTGTTCTTCATATTTAGGTATTTTTATTGTAGATTGAATAAAATTATCTTTTGATAAGTTGTATCTTGTAGAGCCTTGAGCTAATCGCATCATTAATTCTCTTCCAAATTTTGACCTAAACAAATATACTAAAAATAAAGAATCGACTTCGTTATTTTTCCTTAATCTAAATCCAAAACAAAAACTATTTAAGTATAAATTTTCAATCTCATTCATTAAGACAGAACACATTCCGACTTCTTCGGGAGTCTCAGACGAAGTATTAAAGAAAATATCATTTTTTTTGCATAAGTATTGTGATTCTGTTGGCTTAATATTGACTTTTTCAAAAGTATTAGTATTTACAGAAATATTATTCATTATATTTAAAAATGTTATATAATAAGCATTTCCTGTTTCGAAATCTTGTTTTGTTTTACCAGATAATCCAGTATATGTAACTCCTAAGTCGCCTAAAATTCTATTCTCCCAATTCTCTTTAGGTGTAAGAAGTTTTTGCATAGTCGCAGTTTTTAGGTCTTTCTTTTTATTTATTAACTTTTGAGTTGCCTCAATGAGTTCATCTATATCACTCAAAACCTCTGCAATCTTCTCTTGCTCTGGTAATGGTGGAAGAAGAATCGGCAGATTCATAATAAGAGTCTTGTTTAATCCTCCTCTGCCTCCACCACCAGAAGACAATTCTCTCAATTCTTCGTATCTTTTATCAATGCATTGATAAAGAAATTCAGAATTAAAATATTTAGATGGAAGAATAGCAGCTATAGATTGGTTTGTTGACAGGTCAACATAATTTATTGCAGCAGTACCTCTTGTTTTCCCTTGCCCAGCTAAACCAATTAAAATAGAATTTTTCGGAATCATGTTTGCACTAGAATTATTTAAGCCAATTTCAGTAATTCTCCCTACAACATCATAAATTCTTTTGTTATTTAATTCTCCAGAACTCATCCATTTTATATTACCATTCCAATATTCAGAAATAGATGTATTTGGAGTTCCTCCAGTTTTAACTTCGCTTTTATCTTTAATTTTAGCAACATCCCAATCTTCAGGAATATAGTCAAATTCTTCAGTAAATTTATATCCTTGTTTTTCTTCTATATTATGCATTATTCACCGTACTTTTAAATTCTTTATTATCTTTTTGGAAACCATAATTTGCATTGCCAAGCACAAAATCTAGTTCTCCAAGCATTTCATTAAATCGTTTCATTATTTGAATCATTTCTTCTTGGTTTTTAACAGGATAGGTGTGGTAATTAAATAGAAAATTACACAGTATTTTATATTTTTCTCTATCCTTTGTGTTTAACAAGAAAATAAATTTACTTGCTTTAGACATAAGCCATTGAAGAATCCTTTGAGCTTCGTCTTTGTTATACACAGTAAATCGACTACACACCTCATCCAGTTCATTTGCAAGCTCAAGTCTTTGGTTTCTAATACTTTGAATATTTTGCTGATATGCCAAGTAACATTGCACAGCACTAAAGAAAGTAATCGCTATAGCACACATCCATTCAGCATTTTGTTGTAATAAGTGTAGTAGTGTCATAAAAATTTATTCCTTATAATCATTGTGTTAATTGTTTAAGTCAAAGTATTCAAGTATTTTATTGCAAATTACTTTTAATTTAGGATGATTACTAGATAAATTTGTAGGATTTGGCTTAAAATCTTCTGCTATTATTTTTTTTGCATTTTCAGTCAATTTTTCTACATCAATATCTTGATACTTTCGTCTAATATATATTTTCAATTCTTCAAGAATTGGTTTTTCATTTGCATATTCAAAATCCCAACCCGTAACTTTTATCATTTCATTTAAAGCTTTTTTGTATTGTCTTATAACATATTCACTCTTTAGAGTATCTTCAATAGTTCCTTTTGAAATGATATTATCATCAAGTTCTTTTATTGTTTTAACATTATCATCAGAGTACGGGGAACCTAAATTAAGAATTCTTTTTTTATACTCAATTCCATCATTATCAGCATCAACAATAGTAAACACTGGAACATTGTAGTAATTTAACATACTTGCAGTGGATACAATTTTTGAACCTAAGCCATTTGTTATATTTATGCAATTATTCTTTTTTAGAGCATTTAGAGCTTGCTTTATTATGACACAATCTGAGTATCCTTCGACTAACACTTTATAAGGTGCCAACAAATCATTAAGAACATTTAATCCAAATGCAATCCTCAACACTTCATCATCTGCTAAATCTTTAGTATTGTCCCATTGTACTATTTTAGTATTATTATTTGGTTTAGTTACAATGTAATGTCGTTCTTTATTTTTAATATCAATCATAAATTGGGAATGAGTTGCGATAAAAACATAATTATTTTGCCCAATTTTAAGCAATTCTTCTCTTATATATCTAATCCCAGAAGGATGCATGTGAACTTCTGGTTCATCAATCACAATTACATTATTTTTCAACATATTAGTTTCGTTTGCAACAGATATGCTCAAAATGAGAGATAAAATATGTTTAGCACCTTCACTCCTATCTTTCATTCCAAAGGAATTATCTGGGTCAGCTTTATCAATCACAAATATATCTAATTGCATAGTATCTTGAATGGTTATATCAAATTCTACAGAACTTTCTTTCCATACTTTTTGAACGTAGTCAGTGAGTGTATTTTTAAGCTTTGTCTCCAATCTTCTTATAGCTGTTTTATTTCCGTTAATTTCTGCAATTTTATTTGATATAGATTCTTGAGTTTTATAACCTGCAAGAGAAAATATGTTTTTTAAAGGGTATGATATAGTTGAATCAGTTGCAAAATCGTTTAAATCAATTGTGTTTGTGATTAAATATTCAGGCTTTGCTTCCCATTTTGAGAAATTTAAATTACATTTATCATATTCTTCATTAAATACATCTTCTAATATTGTATCTAATTCATTTTTTGACAGAGTTTTATATTCAATTGTTTGACTTGTTGATGAAGGAATTTTTGAAGTTAAGCAAATTTCATATTTGAAATTATCCTCTGGTTCACCTGAAGTTGAATCCAATTTTATATATGAATAATTGCTTAACATTTCTTCGTTTAGAATGTTAAAATTTGTACTATAACTTGTGATAAAAGAAGTTTTGCCTTTTTCTAAATATACATTAAGAGATATTTTATCAAATGCAAGATTGCTTAACAGGTCATTCGGTATATCTATATTATCAGATATTATACTCTTCCATTCTGATTCATCAGAGTATATAAAATCAAAATAAGTATCTACATATTTTCTATCTTCAAGTGAAGTATTTTTGAGGTCTTCATAATTTACAGGAGTTTTAGGTGGATTTATTAAACCAATAGCGTTTAAAAAATTAGATTTTCCAGTTTCATTTAGCCCAACTAATACTGTTGTGTAACTTTCATCAATCTTTTTTACTTCAATATGTGTATCTTCAATAGACTTATAATTTAACACTCTAATATTAGATAATTGCAACGACATACGATACTCCTTTAATACCCCATAGTAGCCAAATGAGCTTTTACTTTTGCTTTTAAGGCTTCTCTTTTGTTTTCTAATTGACTAACTGTTGATTCATAACGCAACGAAACTTCTTTTACTCTTTTAGATAAAACTTGAGTCAAATCATTTAGATGTTCTTCAAATTTATCTTTTAATGTTGCAAGCCATTTATCATCAACGACTAAAGTCTTTATTTCATCAACTGTAAGTTCTGCATATTTCTTTAGAACTTTATTATATAGACCTATTTTTATTTCTTTAATTTCTTTATTTAATTTAGCTTCTTTTGCAAGAATTTCAAGATATTTTCTGAGGAGTATAATTTCTTCTGCAAATACTGGATTATTTTTATTAGCAGTTATAAATTTTTCAACCTTGCCTTTAGACATCGAATCTCCATCATACAAGTCTTCTGTAACTTCTTGATTTACACCTTTTATATTCTTTTTGTATGTTAGAGTTAATCCATTAAGCTTTCCTTCATCAGAACAATTTTCTTCAAGAAATTCTTCTTTTTGAGATTGAACATCAGCAAGTTCATTTTCTTTGTCTTGAATTTGTTCTAAATCTTCAGGGAAATATCTTTTCTCTACTAAAGGAGCTGGAACTAAGTCATTATAATAAGTTATGATTTCTTTTTTATTTTTTGTCTCACGATGCTCCTGAAGTTCAATTTTATAACCAATTTCAGAAATAATATAAACATCATCCTGCATTGTTTCTTGCCAATATTCCATTAGCAACTGGTAAACTGCATATTTATCCGTAAGCTTATCAGGCTCATACTTAGTCAAAACAGTTTCACCTAAATCGGCAATAAATTTTTTAGGCTTAGTATTCAAAGGAATATTCCACAAAGTACTCTTATTTTCTTCTGCCCAAGCTTTAAATACACTATTGTAGTTATCTTTATATGATACAAAGTCGGAACTATTTATAATAGTAGGTTTGATTTGTTCCAAATCAGGCAATAGTTTTGAATATCCATCTGTATATTCAGCAAATAAATCCAACTTTGCAGAAGGAAATGCTTGCCAATACTTATCAAGTTCTTCTATATTAAAGTTTGGAATTCCTCCATTTAAGTGTGCATTGATATCTTGGATATCTTCAGCCTCTTGAGTGTCTATGTATCTTGGAATATTTAAATTATATTCATTCTTTTCAGATATTTCGGAAATTGGAACAAATCTTGAATACTTAGGGATTTCTTTCATATTATTAAAAGTATCAACAATCTTTTTAATATCACACTCTCTAAGTCTATTTTTATTTCCATCTTTGATGAAATCTTTGCTTGCATCTATCATAAAAATACCTTGACGAGTTTCTGCATCAGCTTTATCCAAGACAATAATGCAAGCTGGAATACCTGTTCCATAGAAAAGGTTAGAAGGCAAAGAAATAATCCCCTTAATCCATCTTTTTTCAATTAATGCTTTTCTAATATCAGCCTCTGCATTTCCTCTGAATAAAACTCCATGAGGCAATATTATAGCCCCTTTCCCTGTTTGTTTCATTGATTTTAACAAATGCAATAAATAAGCATAGTCTCCATTCTTTTCAGGAGGAACTCCCAAAGCAAATCTAGAGAAAGAATCTTCTGAAGGAGTTATTCCCATACTCCATTCTTTATCTGAAAAAGGTGGGTTTGCTACAACAAAATCAAAAGTTGTTAATGTTGTATCATTGTCTTTATATTGTGGAGAGGCAATCGTGTTTCCTTGTTTTATTTCTGCAAGTTCATTATTATGCAGATACATATTCATAATAGCTAAACCTACAGTCGCATTATCTTTTTCTTGACCATATATAGAAACTTCTGTTTGGGCTTCATATGCTACTTTTAAAAGCAAAGAACCAGAGCCACATGTAGGGTCATATATTGTTGTGCTGGCTGTTGAGATTCTATCTGCACCAATTACTTTTGCCATTATTCTGGAAACTTCAGCTGGAGTATAGAATTGACCTTTACTTTTGCCTGATTCTGCTGCAAATTTGCCCATGAGATATTCATAAGCATCGCCAAGTAAGTCATCGCCTTCTGCATTGTTCTTTGAGAAATCAATTTCATCTCTTTCAAATACAGCTATAAGTTTTGTTAGTCTATCAACTTGCTCTTTCCCATTACCAAGTTTTTGCGTATCGTCAAAATCAACTTTATCAATTAAACCAAGAAGATTTTCGTTTGCCTCTGCTATTTTTGCCAATATCTCTTTATTGATAAGTTCACCAATATTGGATTTACCTTTGAATTTAACCATATCATCAAAACTTGCACCCTCTGGAACATCAACTAAAAAATTAGCATCAGCTTTAGCTTTATCTGAAATATATTTTACGAACAATAAGGTTAGCACATAATCTTTATATTGAGAGGCATCCATTCCCCCTCTTAATTTATTACAAGCATCCCATAATGCACCATATATTTCACTTTTCTTCTTAGCCATTCTTTTCTCCTGAACACTTTATTGATATCCTGATTATACCATAAACATGCTTTATTATTGGATTTGTAACAAGAGACCTTAATATTTTAATTAACACTAATATTAAACAATTCTTCTTTTATTTTCGTTATACTAAATAAAAAGGAGTTATGTATGAAGAAATTTTTAGTTTTATTGTTAATGTTATTTTTTACAAATGTAGCTTTTGCGGTTAATTCTTATGACCGTTATGGGCAAAAGACTGGTTCTTATAGGCAAACAACTTCAGGCTACAATTCATATGATAGATATGGTTCTAAAACTGGCTCGTATAAGGAAACATCCTCTGGTTATAACAAGTATGATAAATATGGACAAAAGACAGGAAGCTATAAAAAGACATCTTCTGGGTATAATTCCTATGATAGGTATGGACAGAAAACTGGTAGTTACAAGACAAATTCTAACGGTGTAACTACAAAATATGATAAGTACGGGCAAAAAGTAGGTTCATTCAAAAAGGACTCTTCTGGTAGAATTACCGAATATGACAAATACGGCAGAAAAGTCGGTAGCTATAAGTAATAGATATTCAAAACATTAAACGAGAGCCTGCTAGAATCGTTTTTAAGAAGGTTTGTATTCGCTTTGTATAATTTCTCCAGCTCAAAACACATACCAGCCTTATAAGGCAAGCTAGGAGCTGCTTTTAGATGTTAAACTTATTATAGAGTTCATTATAATAAATTCCTAAAGTTTGTTGTTGAATAGTTTTTATTGCTCTGTGAAATTTATCTTTATATCCAATTTCTGTAAATAATGGTTCAAATGCCATTAAATCTATTTCATCATATTCTTCTACAAGGTCTTTTATTATCGGAATATACTTATTGTTAGATTCTTCTATATCTTCGACAACATCAAAAAACACATATTTTCTAAGTTCTTCGGTATAGAACTCATCTAATTTATTATATAGAGTTCCTTCTGACAGTAAATAAATAAGAGTAGATATTCTTAGTTCATTTTCTTCTTTTAAATTAAGCAAGAAATGTGTTATCCGTTTAATATTTGCAGTATATTTGTATCTTTGCTCACATCTGAGAATATTTAGTCCGTGTAAATTATCAAGGTACAACCTTCCTTTATTTCCTTCGTAATTTAAAGGAGGAATTTGAGCAATTTCTTCGCTTGTAAGCCAAATATTATCAATAAATCTAGCATTTTTAGTTTTACTTTGGATTTGCTTTATTTTATCATAAAAAGTAATTTGCCTATTTAAGTTCCTGCAATTGGAATCTTTTTTTCTTTTTAATGGATTTAAGACCAAACTAGAGTTATTAATATCAGAATTTTCATCATTAACTTTGTATGGATACTTGAACTTTCTGCCGTATAGAGCTTTAATATAAGTTTGTACAGGATTTTCTACAATAAGGTTCTTTGTAATATCAATCCAAGTTACATTACACTCCCCTAATAAGTGGTAAATGTATTGTAAAAGTCCAAGTAATTTCTTTTCATTAATCATATCGAGATTTAAATTTGGTTTCTTTGAACTTTCCTCAGTTACTTCATCCAAGTATCTGGTAGGGTTAAAATCAACCCTAAAAAACTTCTTGTCAAAATTAACATTAAATGCATTCTCTAGAAAATGTTTCTGTAATTCATTTTTTAATTCTTGTTGCAATACATAAGGAGTATCAATAAAGTCTATTCTCTTAGAAAATCTTATTTTATCGATTAAAATATTACCAAACAATTCTCCACAACTCCTCTCTCATCTTATCTATCAACCTATCTTTCTTTTTTGCAAGGCTTGTTTCAATGTCTTTATATAGCTTTCTAAATTCAGCTTTTTGTACCTTATCAGTTATCTTAAAATACTTATTGAGAATTGTTGTTAATTCTTCTTCATTTGGTCTTTTATGTATTGCTAAAAGCATCACTGATAATAACTTTGGAACTAATCCATGAGTCTTTACACCTTTATATTTCTCAAGGTAAGCTTGTAGTTCAGTATAATAAGACTTTATTTCTAAGTCTTTTGAATAATTTAGACACGTTCTGAATAAATAGATTATAGGCTGCATTACCAACAATCCATAGGCATACATATTATTGAGATTTATATTGACCTCTGGGTTAGTATCTGAACTATATATTCTTCCCAAAGGATACTGTCCAGAAATAGTGAGTTCAAATAATGCTTTATTATCATTGTTTCCTCTCATAATTGTTAATAAAATATCTATATGTTTGTCGTTTTTAACTTCGCCTATTCTTTTATCATTGCATATTGCACCTTGATATTCCTGCTTATATGCTTCAGTTAAGAAATCTGAATTCTTTATTTTAAAGGTAATTTGTTGTCTTTCTTTTGTCCCTGAATCTGATAAATATTTGTTGTCTTTAGTCTTAAACCCTTTTAATTCTTCATAAAATTCTCCATAGCTTCTATTAAGTTCCAATTGTAGGAACATTTTCATGCCAGTAAAAACGGCTAGTGTTATTACCTTGTAGAACTTGATAAAATAAGCTTCTTCATCTTCTTGTGAAATATTACAAATATGAGTAAATACAAGTAGCATATATAGTTCCCAATACATTCTTATATAGTCAAGAATAAAGATTTCTCTATCATCATGAGGATTGAAGTTAAAGTTATCAGGAGTTATACCAAAATGAATAGTCCTAAAAGAATCAACATTAAAAGTAAAAATGATATTATCCAGTTTTGAATTGTTTTTATTCTTGGCTTGTGCTTTTTTAATGTAATAAGAAACAATGCTATTAATTGAACCATCTTTGTAGTAGTTGATGAAACTTGTTACCACATCTTCATCAAAGTAACTAAATGGTCTTTGGTTTAAATCTTTAACAGTATTAATATATTTGTAAACAACACGTTTTAATTCATTAACATCTAAAGGTACTTTATGTTTACCTCTATATCTTAACTTATTAATTAATGTTTGATATTCTATTTTACCTTTCAGTATTTGTTTTATATTGTTATATCCAAATACAATAGATAATTCCCTATATGCATTAGGAGGATTAATAAGATTAATAATACATCTTTCTTCTTTATCTATTATTTTATTATTATCATGGTTTAAATTATGTACATTAAGAAATATATTATTTGTTATAGGAAGATTATTTATTTCTGCATCTTCTAAATCTTCATCAGCTATATCTTCAAACTTAAATGAGTTCTCAAAGTCATCTTCAAGAAACACATATTGCATATATTCAAGACTTTTTAAGATATTATTAGCATTATTGCTATTTGAGCTAAGCTCTAGATTCTCCATTATATAATTCCCTTCTGATTCTCTACTTTACCCATTCAAAAGAGAAGGGAGGAGTGATGGAGAATCTTTCATCACTCCTTTCCTTAAAATATAATCATCAGTAATTACAGTATTCTTCCATTTCTTCTTTAAATCGTCTTTCTCTGGCTACCCTTTGTGCTTCCCAAAGTTCTTTCCACGTAGGTTCTGTGGAAGATGTCTTTTCTCCTTCTTGGAGAGGTCTATCTTCTCTAATTACTTCAATTTTCGTCATATACTTCAATGTGTAATCAGTAACTTTAGTTTTATAACCTTTTTGGTAAGAACCTACCCTAGCATTGAAGGTTATAACATCACCTTCTTTCAAATCGAGATTTTTTAATTGTTGACCTACAGTTTTCCATAAATGGTCTGTTACTAATTCTTCATTATCATCTGTAAGCAAATATAAGTCTTTTAACAGAATGGTTCTTTCAGGAAAACCTTTATGGTCATTAGATTTAATGCCCATTCTTCCAACAGTTGCTCTATATCTTTCTCTGGTTTTATTGCCGATTTCTTTTACTTTAGTTCTCATAATTACCCCCTTTTATATCTTTTGAAGTCAACTCTGACATAATTTCCAATTCAGTTATCAAATTAGATAAACTGAATCCAAGTGCTGTATAAACGATGTCTGATATTTTGACTTTGTGCTTTTTAGCTAAAGTTTGTAGTTGTTTAATAAGATATTCAGGTAATTTAACCTTTACACTGGACTGCAAAGAATTACTAGCTAATACATTCATATTTCTTATTGCATATTTATCTTCCATAAGCTTTCTAATAGAAGATTCAATAAAATCATTCATAATAATGTGTTTTTCCTTTTGGTATTCTAGTAATTCATTTTTGACCCAATTAGGTAACATAAGTTTGACTTTGCTGTTTTTATGTTTAGTTATATTTTTCATAATTTCTCCTTCATCACTTACACAAGTTATAGAGCTCATTTACTTGTTGTTATTTAGATTTTGTTCTTCCTTTTGTCCAAGTTCACAAATTTTAGCGACATAGGACGTTAACCTTCTTACTTCCTCTTGATTAGAAGTTAAGCTGGCTCTGTGGAGTCTTATTGTGAAATTGTCAACTTTAAGTTCCATTTAGCGTCCTTTTTTTCTTCTCTATTTTCATTTAAAGCTTTTTGCGAAAATTTAACCTTAACTTTGGTTATAACTTTGGTTATAACTTTATGAATGATGAAGAACGTTTATAAGGTATGGACTGAAAAGTAGCGTTATATTTACTTTTTGGGAATTTTTTACTATAATTGAAATATGAAAAAAGCTGTTTTATATGCAAGGGTATCAAGTACAAAACAAGATAAAGATGGGTTTTCTATACCTGCACAAATTAAATTTCTGCATGAGTATGCTAAGAAAAATAATTTTGAAATAGTTAAAGAATTTGTTGAAGCTGAGACTGCTAAAAAAGCTGGCAGGAAACAATTTAACAATATGGTTAGTTATCTGCAAGAAAATGAGGACAGCAGAGTTATTCTTGTAGAAAAAGTTGACCGACTTTACCGTAATTTTGTTGATTATTGTGCGATAGATAATATTAAAGGTTTAGAGGTTCATTTTGTTAAAGAAAATGAGATATTATCAGAAAAATCTCTTTCTAGTATAAAGTTTATTATTGGTATGCGAGTTTTAATCGCAAAACAATATATTGAAAATCTTGCTGAAGAATCAAAAAAAGGTCTAGACGAAAGAATAGAGCAGGGATATGCGTTATATCCTGCCTTGGGCTATAAATATGGAGATGATGGAACACATAAACATGCTATTATTATTGACCCTGAAAGAGCTCCATATGCTAAAAGAATTTTTGAGATGTTTGTATATGATAATTACTCAGCATATACGATTAATAATATTCTATATGACGAAGGTTTAAGAAATCCTGATGGAAATAAATATGCAGTTTCTACTATACAACGTATGCTTCGCAATGTTATGTATATTGGAGATTACATGTATCAAGGGAAATATTATCCAAATGGAAAACATCCTGCTTTAATTAGTAGAGAATTATTTCAACTAGCTCAAAAAAAATTAAATAGTGCTGATGATAAAACTCGAAAACATGAAGTACAATTTCCATATATAGGGATGTTCAAGTGTGGAGTCTGTGGTTGTAGTTATACTGCAGAACTAAAGAAAAAACCAAGTGGGAAACAGTATGTATACTACCATTGCACAGGTAAAGGTAAGATAAAAACATGTAAAAAAGAATCCTATATTAGTGAATCTAAGATAGATGCTTTTCTAGCAGAAATTTTAAAGGGTTTAAGTGATATCCCTCAATATGTAATTGACGTTATTAAAAATGAATTGAAAATAGTTCATGACTTAAAAAATGAATATAGTATTCATAGTCAAAAAAATATAGAAAAAAGGATTAAAGAAATCGACCGTATGATACAAAACGGTTATAAACGCATGCTTAAAAATAATAATGAGCATGAAAATGAATTATGGAATACTACTTATCAAGCTTTAAGAGAAGAAAAAGAGGAATTAAGAAATCAACAATTAAAGTTTGATAAAGCTGATGATGACTTTTATAAACAATCAGATTTAATATTAAAGTTTTGTAAGAATGCTCATGCTCTATTTATAAAAGCTACTCCTGATGAAAAAAGAACAATTTGCGAAATTATAGGTTCGAACTTTATCGCAAATGGTAAAAATATAGATATAGACTTATATCCAGTCTTTTATGACATACTTTCTATGAAATATTTGGGAACTGAAAAAATAGCAGGGTTCGAACTCCCTGAAACCTCATCAGGGCAACAAAAAAGAGCCTCTGAAAAGGCTCTTGATTTAAATGGCGGGACCGACGAGGCTCGAACTCGCGACCTCCTGCGTGACAGGCAGGCACTCTAACCAAACTGAGCTACGATCCCAATTTTATATTTAATTTTCAAGTTGGATGTAGCTCAGTTTGGTCTTAATCTTAAAACCGTTCGCTTTCGCTCACTGCGGGAGCTACGATCCCATTTAATTATTTAATTTTCAATCCGAACTGTGCGATAACCATGTCCGTGAAATAATTATAAACTGCTAAATTTTTATTTTCAACACTTTTTTATTGTCAGATGAGAAAACTATCCTGTATAATAAATATTGACAATCAGTTAGGTGGAGTTTATATGAAAAAAGTTTTTTATACATTACTCATATTTTTTGTTACATCTATATGCATGCCGGCATGTGCTGCACAATCTGTAAAGGTCGCTGCACTTACGGAATTTAATTCGCTCAGACCCGTTGATACAATGCGGGTGATAGTTCTGGAAAGAGTTGAATTCAAAAACGGTATTGTCTTTGAAGACGGCACCGTAGTAGACGGACAGATTTTTGATGTAAAACAGCCAAAAAGAGCTAAACTTAACGCATCTTTCAAATTCAGACCGACAACTTATAGATATAACGGCAAAGTTTATAAGGTAGAAGATCCGGAGTTTTTTGCAAAGTATGCGGAATACAAGGAGCTGGATAAAGCTGCTCTTGCCACTTCTGCAGCTACAACTGCAGGCGGTTTGATTTTCCATATCCCGCTGCTTTCAGAGGGCGTTTCTCTTGTCAAAGGTATGTGGAAAAATCCGGAAAATAACAGGTTGAAATCCGGTGTTGTTCAGGTATACAAAGATTCTCCTCTTTCTTATATCGAAGAGGGTAAAGATATAGAAATTAAAAAAGATACTATGTTTATATTCAAGTTCAAATCCTCTGATGCAGAGGATTTGGATGCAGAAAATACTGATGCTGCTATGGTTGAGGATGATAAATCAGCCCAGAATCCTGAAAAAAATATAAGCAATACTACTCCTGTCCCTGCAGCTAGTGTTGAAGTTCAAGAACCCGATAACACTTCTGTAAAACATATCCAGACTGTTGATCCGGAAGAAGTTTTGAGAGAAGTTGAATTGAATACTTCAAAGCCGCAGCCTGTACAATAATAGCTTTTATTTTTTTACACACCGAGTGAAAATATCTTGTAAATTTCTTCGTCAGAAAGTTCTGTGATGATTTTTTCACCTTCAAATACAGCTACATTGGCCAGATCTTTTTTGTTGTTAATCATCTCATCTATTTTTTCTTCAAACGTACCGAGTGTGATGAATCTGTGTACCATAACATTTTTGTCCTGTCCGATACGATAGGTTCTGTCTGTTGCCTGTTCTTCAACAGCCGGATTCCACCACAGGTCGTAATGGATTACGTTTGTGGCTGCGGTGAGGTTCAGCCCTGTTCCGCCGGCTTTTAGCGAAAGTATCATGACATTTGAGGCATTGTTTTCCTGAAAATCTTTGATTAAATCTTCCCTCTGTGTTCTGTTTAGTGACCCGTGGAAGAATAGCGGATTTATGCCGAGTTCGTCTTGCAAAATTGTTGAAAGTATGTTGCCCATTTCTTTGTACTGGGTGAAAATAAGCGTTTTTTCATTGTTTTCCAGAATCTGTTTTGTAATAGAAACGAGCTGTTCTGCTTTTCCTGATACATCTTTTGAAATGTCACCTGTTTTCAGGTACTGATACGGGTGGTTACAGATTTGTTTTAATGCTGTAATTAATTTAAAAATCATACCACGTCTGTTAATACCGTTGAGTTTTGCTATATCTGACATCAAATTGTCCAGAACACTTTGATACAATGCGGCCTGTGTTTTTGTCAGGTAGCAGTATTCGTTCAGTACAACTTTGTCAGGCAAATCAGATATAATGGTTTTGTCTGTTTTTAATCTTCTCAAGATAAATGGCGATATCGCCAGTCTGAGTTTTTCTGCTCGATTTGTTTGTTTAAATTTTTCAATAGGTATTGCATAGCTTTTTTGGAAATCTCTTATTGAACCCAGATATCCTCTGTTTATAAAGTCAAATATACTCCATAGTTCAGTGAGTTTGTTTTCAACAGGAGTACCTGTCATAGCTATTTTTATATCTGCTTTGATTTGTTTTACAGCCTGAGTTTGAGATGTGTCAGGGTTTTTGATGTTTTGTGCTTCATCGATTATGAGCATTGACCATTTGTGCTTTTTGATTTGTTCAATATCAATCCTCAAAATCGCATAGGTCGTTATTATTACATCAGCTTTTGTATCCAGCTGTCTTTCAATACCGTGGTAAATAGATGTTTTTAGCTGAGGGGCAAAGTTTTTAATTTCTTTTACCCAGTTGCCCAAAAGCGTTGTCGGACATACTACAAGAGCAGGCTGTTTGAGGTTGTTTGTCTCTTTTTGTTTAAGAATAAAACTGATTACCTGAATAGTTTTTCCAAGCCCCATGTCATCAGCCATACAGCAGCCGAATCCTTTTTTTATGTTTGTGTACAGCCATTTGAATCCACGTTCCTGATAAGGTCTTAGGACGCCTTTCAGGGATTCCGGCGGCGGCACTTCTTCTGTTTTTGTCAGGTCTTTTAGTATATTGGCAAAAGCCTCGTCGTAGTCAAAGTCATAATCATCCATCTGTGATGACAGTGCGGCATGGAGAATTTCCATTTTATTTTTGTCAGTAATTTTTGGATTTTTGACCTTGTCGATGAGTTTTGCATTCTCTTCTTTGTCAATAAGTACATAGTGGTCTTTGTATTTGATAAGACCCTGTGCATTTTTTGTTAATTCTTCGTATTCTTCAACAGAGAGTTTGTCATCCCCGATTGCAATAGTGTAAGAAAATTCGAATAAATCGTTTAATGCTGCGGTAGAGGCTCCGTTAGAGGTGATAATATCCCTGAGTTCTGACATTCTGGCAGCTTTTACCCTTGCATTTATAGAGGCTCTCGGGGTAACAATGTTATCAATACCTTCCGGCAAAATTACATCAATAGAAGCCTTTTGAAGATAATAAGAAATTTGGGCAATTATCTTATACACTTCGTTAAGGTTCATATTCAATTCAAACTGATGCTCTTGCGCATAAAAATCTTCAAGCTCAGGGTAGTATCTTGCTACATAAGTGAGCTGTTTTTCTATCAAATCAACAATTTCTTGATTTGTATAATCTTTAAAATGCACTGTTTCAGCGTAAACATCTTCTATACGGTATTTTTCACTGGTGTGAGTGTTTTTTACATTGATTTTCAGCTGATAGTCTTCGTCCGTTAGTTTAAGGATTTCAAACTCGGGCAATATATTGTATTTGCCTATGTATATCTCATCCAGCCACTCGGAGATTGCGAGTGCAAGGTCGTTGCCTCTGAAGTATCTTTTGTTCCACGCATCTTTTATAAAATATACAGCGGATTTTGCATCTTTAAATTTTGTTGATTTTATATGTAAAAATTTGAATATAGTATAGTTTAAAAAGCTGTCTAAAAGCTCGTTAAAATTGTATTTTTCTGCATCGGTCAAAAAGTCCTGAGGCAATTCGTCTTTTATTGATTTTATTGCCAGAGTGACATCTTTGCTGTTTCTGTAGACTTCATATTTTATTTTGAACAGGTTTTCTGTTTCTTTTACAACAGGGATAAAATGCAGTTTTTCAACTATTTTCATCACTGTATAAGCAAATTTGTTTAAGTAGTTGAATGACTCTGAGCCGTCTTCAAAGTTTAAAATTTCATTAAAACTGTCAAAATAATCAAAAATGATGTCCTGTTTTATAACATAGCCAATCATATCTTGTTTTTGGCCGTTGACCGGAATTTCTTTTATCTCAGAGCGGAAACGAAAAAGCGAGCCTTTTGACTTTGCATAGAAATCAAAGTTGTTTGTTGGAGTAACAAAAAAACTGCCGTCTTCGAGTACATAAAAATTTGTGTTTCTTAGAGGGGTGTTTTTCCCGACAAAAGCATCTTCAAATTCGTCTTCAAACAACTGATAAATTGTACTCAATTGAAGACGAAAGTCTTTGTTTTCCATTCCTACAGGGTTTTCTGTCAGATTCAAAAAAAGTTCGTCTATATTATTTTTTTTGATATTTAAACTCATAAGGACCCGATTCCGTAATGTTTCGTTTAGCTGTTTCAGACCTAAATTATAACAAAAAAGAATCTTAAAATAAATAAAAGCCCCAAAACTCCTTTATCTATTGAAAAGCCAGAGATTTGACCCTTCTATAAAACTGAGTGCTGTATCAATTTTTTCATCATTTATTTCATGGTCGCAGCCCTCAAGTTCAATGCAGGTTATATTTTTTTTATTTGCATTCTTTGCATAAAGCTTTTTACAAAGATTAACAGGAATTGTGTTGTCATCTTTGGTATGCAGCAACAATGTCGGGGCATATATTTTGTTTAGCGCTTTTTCGTTATTGAATCTGTTTTTTATCGGCAATAGCCAATCAGGCAGATTTTTTACGGTGTTTTGTATAAAAGATGGCAGGCAGAGCTTTTGGGCTATGTTTTTTACCATATCAGCCGCTTTGTTAAAGGGGTTTATCAGTACAGCAAAAGCAATATTTTTATCTTTTGCAAAATCAAGTGCAACGGCTGCTCCCATGGAATGTCCAATTATGCCTATGTTGTATTCATTTATTCCTTTGTCTGTAAGGTATTGAAACACACGGTTTGCATCTTGATTTGCGTTTTTCTGGCTGAATATGCCTTTGCTTTTCCCTCTGCCTCTATAATCAAAGGCAATTACACCATAACCTTTTTGTGTAATTTTTAAATATGCTTGTTGTAGATTTATATTGTTTTTTTCACTGCCAATGCCATTAAAAACAATAATATATTTATTGCTGTTTTGGAAATTTATATCCCAGCAGTCAAGCATTGTATTGTCTTTATATTTGAGGGTAAAGTGTTTTATATATTTTTGCAGTTCATTTAAAACAGGAAAATTTTGGGAAGAACTTTCAATTTTCGGATTATAAAAAGTCTTTTCGTATTTGACTACACTTAAATAACACATTGCAATATTTATATTTTTAAATATAGAATTTTGGATTTTATTTGAATAAAAACCTTCCTGATTAAGGTTTTCTATGCAGGTTTGTACGGTTAACATCGTCAATTTGTCCTCTTTGATTTTGCTTTTGCCAACACAATAGCCTACATTTTTTTATTTTTGTAATTTTATAAAAATAATAATTTTTGTGTTGAAACTTTATTTCAAGCTTGACTAAATTTTTTAAAAAGTTCATAATATAAGCCTGAATGGTTAAGGTAGTAATTATTAGGAGAAGTTTATGAAAAAGCTTACAAAACTTTTTGTTTCTTTGTTGGCTGTTTTTGCGTTTGCTTCAGCTTCTTTTGCTGCTGATGCTGCCAAAACTCCAAAAATGGAAGCTTATGCACATCCGACAATGTTTGGCTCCCAGTCACAACAAACATCAGATGCTGATGCATCTTATATTGTCGGTGCAAAAATTTACAAATCAAAAAATCAAATCGGCGTACAGAACAAAGATCAGGTTATCATTGATTCCTGGGTAAAAGATGTTATGTCTTTGATTAAGGATCAGCAGCCGTTTGCTAACGGTCAGGTATTTAATCCCAAAATGCCTGTTTTGCGTTCAGAGCTGGCTGTGATTCTTGCAGAAGGTTTTAATTTAACAAACAAATCCGCTTCAAAATCATATAGCGATATTTCGTCTGATTACTGGGCAAAAGACTGGATTTACGGCGCACTCAACGGCGGTGTAATGATTGGTTATCCTGACAACAAATTCAGACCGGATCAACCCGTTACAAAAGCAGAAGTTTTTGCAACAGTTGCTCAATTGATTTCTGTTGCTACTGACAGAAGCCTTATTGTTCCTGATTTTAACGGAAAAGAAATTAAATATATTCCAAGATGGGCAATTGCTCCTACAAAAGAAGTTGTTGCTTCTAAATTGTTAGATTCTGTTCCAAATCCTGATAAAGTTAACAATGATGAATACCTTTCAAAAGAACAGGTTGCTTATCTTGTTGGTGCTTTAAGACAGGATTGGGCTTACAAAAATTCTGTAGGCAAAAGCGGTGCTGCTGCAAGCAAAAATTACACTCCTACAGTATTGAATATCAAATTGGAAGACAGATTGTCAGCAAGACAGTCTAATGTCGGAGATAAATTCTCTGCAAAAACAACTAAAGACGTTACTATCGGCGGTCAGTGCTTCAAAGCTGGCTCTTTAGTAAAAGGCGAAGTTGTTGAAGTTGTTAGACCCGGTGTAAAAAATCCCGGATACTTGAAAGTTAAATTTACACAAATCAAAGATGGTGATTTGTGTGTAGACTTCCCGAAAAACATTTCACAGGCTCAGGCTGATATGATTAAAAATCCTAACTTCATTGCAAGACTTTTCGGCTTCCCGCTTAGCGGTGCAGGCAGAGTAGTCGGTGTTGTCGGAAGATCAGCCGGTTCTATTGTTAACGTTGCTGGCAATGGTATTGAACAATTTGGTGACAATCTTTCCAACGTATTTGTTGATACTTTGTCATTAAAACCGGTTGCAGGTGTTAAAAATGTCGGCAATGCTGCAGTAACACTGGGCAAAGGTATTTTTGATGTTTGCAAAGTTATCGTAAGCGGTGCATTCGGTATTGTTTATGAAGTTACTGACGAAGTAAGATACCTCATTGTACCTAAGTATTCAAATGCTTCCAGCTTGAATCCTGGTGAAGAATTAAGCATTATTTATTAATAATCTTATTCAAACAAAAATAGAAGGCGAAGGCTTATTGTCTTCGCCTTTTTTATTTTTATGAATTTATGTAAAAAAATAGCAATAAAGTTCAATTTTTGTCTTTTATATAATTAATAGGCAAGGATTTGTTATGCAAAATAAGATTTTTTTACCAAATTTCGGACAAAAGTTAACTGTATTAAACTCACAGCCTGATAAAGATACAGGAAATACAAACCTTTTAAAACAACAGGCTGCTCCTGATACTGTAGAAATCGCAGGAGAGGTAAAGACTGCTCAGACTGCCGAAAATAAAAAGAAAAAAATGTCTAAAAAGAAAAAGGCTCTAATTGCTGCAGGTGTTATAGGTACAGCTGCTGTTATAGCTGCAGGTATGTCTTCTTTAAAAAGAGGAAAATTGCCTTTTGGCAGATCAAAAATTCCTTTTTCTCATGAACCGTTGATTCAAAATTTTCCAACTGCTGCTGATTTGGACAAAGCAGTTGCTGAAACGATAAAAGATGTAAAACTTGATTATGGTTTTTCTGAAAATATTACAAAAGCTCAAGATATAAAAACAGAACTGGAAAAATATTGCGGTGATTGGCGTTGGGGGCTGGGTACACTTGCTGCAAACGCTGAAAAGGACGAAGGCCTAAGATATGCTTTAAGAGTTTTGACGGGTAAAAACTTTACAGAATATGGAAAAGAAGCAAAAGTTAATCTGGATGGATATCATATTACAAGTATTGCTGAAAATTTACCTGCAAATATCGACAAATCTAAGTTTCAAGATTTTATGAAGTTTATCATAAAAGCTTCTGATGAAAAACAAATAACTGCTTGGAATATGCGGTCGGTTTTGTCTGATTACAAAGGTGATTATGCAGATGCATCCAGATTTTTTGCTTTGTGCAAAAACATAAATGACCAGCTTTCTCTAAAGGGCTGGGGGTCCTTAAATGGGGCTGAAATATTGTCCGGAAATCCAAATCTAAACTTTAATCAGTTCAATGATTTCTTAAAAATTCTAAAAAAAGGCTCTGTTACTGATCCATACTTAGGTAATGTTACTTTGGCAGGCTTTAATGATGTATTTAAAAATAAAGACATCTCAATTAAAACTTTATCAAATTTATACAAATCTATGAATGATAAAGTTATAGAGCATGTTAGTCTTGCGACTTTAAAAGATATGATGACAGCAAGCGATATAGACGCTTATGCTGCAATTAAAAAACTTAATTCCTTGCCTGATGATGTTATTTCTAAATTTGAGGGCAGCGGCGATGCTATTACTTATATAAGATTTGAAAAATATCTGGGCAAAAACAATATAAATGAACTCAATCAGGCAGAAAAAAGAGAATTGATGAACAAATTGATTCAAAACAATGCTTATTCATTTAATTCTTATTCTGATTTGTTTAAATTAATCCCTAAAAATCAAAAAGAATACTGCAATCTCTTAAATAAACTTGCAAAATCTATCGGTATCAGTACAAAACCACTCACTGCTGCAGAAAAGAAATTCTTTGAAGAAGGCATGGCCAGACTCGACAGAAGCATAAAAGATGTTGATTTTAACAATGTAGAGATTTCTTTGAAAATATCCAGAGAAGATTTTGTTAACAAAGCTCTGGACAAAATGAAAAAGCTCGATGAACTGGAACAAAGAAAAGTTATGGACTATTTCGGTTTTGAAATAGAAAAAGGAAAACTGAAAGGTTATCCGATAAATCTCAATAACGGTGAAAAACTTGCTGAAATACCTGATAAAAAGACTAAAAAGGTTATCGAAGAATTAAGACCGTTTGTTGTTGATTTTTCTGAACACAACCCTATCACGGTAACAGGTGCGTCTAAGTCGTTTGAAAAGGATTTGAACGACATACTGGGCGGATTGCCGGAACTGCGCTCTATTATCGGACGCAAACAGCATGTTACTCATTCTTATACTCTGGACAAACATACATTGAAGGTGCTGCAGGGAGTTGTTTCCAATCCGAAATTTGCTAATCTTTCTGCAGAAGACAAAAAAATATTGTCTATTGCATCACTGCTCCATGATATTACCAAAGCTGAAGGACTGAGAGATTTTACTCATCCTATGGAATCGGCTTTTGATGCGTTTTATATTATCCAAAAAATGAATCTGCCTGAAGAACAGCAGTTGAAAATTTATGAACTCATAAAATCTCACAACTGGCTGGATAGAATGAATCATCCGAAAAATACGGCGGATGATATTCAAAGAATAGCGCAGGACATTGCTTTTGATGCCAGACATACAAATACATTCGAGCTTGCAAAAATACTTTGCGAAGCTGACATGAAAGCTGTTAAAAAGGATGATTCTTTCTTTAAACATCACAAAAAGACACTTAATGAGATGAGTGCAATTGTGGATAATTATATTAAAAAAATCCACGAAACACAGATTGTTCTGCCTCAGACCATTATCCCGAAGGCCTCTCAAATTAAAAACGGCGTAGAAAAATCAGCCGGTGGTATTAAAAATACCGTAATTTATATGAATAAAGCTGATGAAAATTTGGAAAAATATGGCTTTGCTCCGGGTACTACAAAAGATAACTGGAGAGCAATAGTACACGCACTGGATAATGAAGATCAGATGCAAAAATTTAATACCTTCTCTATCATTGATACAGAAGCTTTGTTAAGCACATCTTATATTGATACAAAGAGCTACAAAGTATTTAGAAAACAGGGCTTTATCCTTGATGTAAATACAAATGATATCCACGCCGGTTACAGCTCTGATTTTGGCACCGGATATGCAAAAACAATCGAGTTGTTAAAGTCTGATTATCTCTTCTATGGTATGAGAAAAGGCGATAAGATTTCAAAAGATGCATGGCGTAATAACAGAACGGAATACAGACGCTATATCTCTGATTTGATAAAACAAAAAATGAATATCACTGATAGCGAATATGTTGAACTTCTTGAAAAAATACAGGGCTGTAAGTCACTTACAGATATAGAAAAAGTTGATAAAAACTTTGCTCAAAAATTAAAAGAAACCTTTGCCGAAATGGAATCAAGAAAACGCAGAGGCAACAGACAATATAACGAAATGCTTGTTACAAGACCAAAAATTCAGGCAGTGTTTGCTTATGACAAATCTTATGAAAAAATACCGGAATTTTTGAGAAAATATGCTGCTGATAATGATTTGCCGATTATAATATTTGGCTAAGCCAAAGAGCCGTATTTTTTGCACAGCAGGTCAAAAACAGCATGAGCAATTTTTATGTGTGCTTCTTTGTCGTAGTGCAGACCGTCAGTGTCTGAGGCTTCTGCTATTTTGTTGAAATCTATGAAGCTGCAGTTGTATTTTTCTGCTATTTTTTTGCATATTTGTGGAAGTTCAAATGATTTTTCTATGGAAGTTTCGTCAAACATAGCAGCAAAAAAGCTGCCAAGTATGTTCTTTTTGATTACGGAAGGTGCTGCAATTATTGTATCTATGCCGGAATTTGTATCTTTTATTGATTTTACAAGGGATTCCATACCTTTTTCTATGTCTTTAATGCTGTTGTTGTAACCGAATTGAAGGTCGTTAGTCCCTATAGCCAGTATTATGCAGTCGGGTTTGCTTTTTACAATCGGCTCCAGTGCTTTGTACCCTGTTTGCATATACCCTGCAGGATTGTCAGAAAAAGCTGTCCTGTTGTTGCAGCCGGCTTCTGTTATTTTGAATTTGTCTTTTGCCAGACTTTTCAGTATTCCGCTCCAGCGAGAATCCGCGTCATATCTTTCTCCTGTTTCCGGTATAAAACCAAAGGTGTTGCTATCTCCAAAGCATACGATTTTTTTCATATTCCATCTCTTTTTATAGTCTTTTGTATTTATTATAAGTTTTTTGAAAAACAAATACCAGAAAATTAAACTTTTTGTTTAACCTTTTAGGCCTATGAATTCCAATTGATTTCTATGTATCTTTTTAATATATTTGCATATAGTCTAAAATGAGGCTGTATAGGTTTTTATACGTATATTTTGAGAGGAACAAACATTGAAAAGAAAGGTGCTTGGTGTATTAAACGGTGCTGTGGCGGCTGCCAGCTATGGGACAAATCCATTGTTTGCTCTGCCATTGTACTCTGCAGGAGTGGGTGTAAATTCTGTTTTGTTTTACAGATATGCTTTTGCTGTTCTAATTTATGGTATCTGGCTTAAATTTGTGAAAAAAACATCCCTGCATCTTTCAAAACAGGAGATTTTGCCGCTTTTGATGCTGGCATTGTTCTTTTCATTGTCGTCATTGACTCTGTTTGATGCTTTCAGGTACATAGAGGCAGGTATTGCCTGCACAATACTGTTTATTTATCCTGTGCTTGTTGCTATTATTATGGCTTTGTTTTTTAAAGAGAAATTGACCAAAACAGTAATATTTTCCATACTTTTGACCTCTGCTGGCATTGCTCTTTTATATAGAGGAAAACCCGGTGTCAGTTTGAATTTGTATGGTGTAATTATTGTTTTTGCTTCGGCTCTTTTATATGCTTTATACATTGTCGGAGTCAAAAATATTAAGGCTGTAAAACATATAAACAGAGCAAAACTAAGCTTTTATGTTATGTTGTTCGGGCTTTTTGTCTACATTGTCAATTTAAAATTTTGTACCCAGCTCCAAATCATGGACAAACCGTGGCAGTGGCTGTGTGTTTTGGCTTTGTCGTTATTCCCGACAATTATTTCTTTAGAAACTATTAATGTATCAATAAAACTAATCGGCTCAACAACTACCGCTATCCTCGGCGCATTAGAGCCTTTGACCGCTATATTCTTTGGCGTTTTGCTTTTTAATGAACATTTGACACTGCGTATTGTTTGCGGTGTAATATTGATTCTTTCAGGCGTATTTCTTGTTGTATTGAGAGATAAGATAAAAAAATTTGTAAATAAAAATTAATGATATTTGATTTTTCTGGCAAAAATATTTTTTTTCATTTTTATTGCATTGTGAGTTGGATATAAAGAGAAAGGATAATAAATGAACGTAAATGCTTCCAACAATAATCATCAGTCAGTTTCTTTCGGCAGATTGACTAGAGACAATATTACAATGACAAAAGACATGTTTAAAATAGTTTCTGATATGCCTGTTGTCAAAACTTTTGGTCAAAAATTTAATGCTCGTGTTACTATGGATTCTTTTTTAAGCAGCAGACCGGGCAATAGACCACAAATGGCTCTTACTTTTACAAATGTACGCCCAAAAACTTTATTCGGTAAGTTAAAAGCGTTGATTAATCATAATAAGACAGAATCTATTATGTTGAAAACTAGAGCAACTAATATAGATGATTTTTATGCTTCACTTGCTAACAAACCAAAAGATGCGCTTGTAAAAATTTATAATAAAAAACGTTAATATTTTGGGATATTAAATACTTAAAAAGCCTTATTCATATTGCTGAATAAGGCTTTTTAAATTATTTTGTTCCATAGTTTTTAACGTTTACATAGTATGTTTCACTGGCCGAAGCTCTGGAGTAGGCTTGTAATACCTGCTCAAGAGGAACACTCATAGTTTTAGACGTTCTATCCGTAGAGAAAATTTTTGTCTTTGCCTGTTCGTCAAAACTCTTTTCTTCTGTCATAGCTGTTATATGTTTTGTATTAACAGCTGCTTTGTCGTCCGGAGAATAAATAAATCCCTTAAAAGAGTTATGAGCTGCGAAATTTTGGGCGGGAATTTGGACGGAAATTGGGTTAATGCGCATAAAAATCCTTTCAAATATTTGTAATGACAACGATACTCTCTATTGAAGCATAAATATGCGTAATATGTTATAATTTATGACTTTTGTTAAACAAAAAAGACTCCGAAAAAGGAGTCTTTAATAAAAAATGGTGCCGTTGGCCGGAGTCGAACCGGCACGTGGTTGCCCACACAAGATTTTGAGTCTAGCACGTCTACCAATTTCATCACAACGGCATGTATTGTATTTAATTTTCAGATTGCTGTGATGAAATTGGTAGCCTTTAATTTGAAGTTATCTCCGCTTGCGCTACGGTCAGTTCATCACAACGGCATTAGAATTATTATTTAATTTTAAACACTATAGCAATTCTACAAATTACATTTAGTGCGTACAATGATTATTTTCATTTATCACTGTAAAATTATTCTACCAGAACAATTTTAAATTTCCAGTACTAATTTTTTTATTTTTTTCAATTTATGTAAATTTGTGTAAAAAACTGTACCAAATTAACATTTTGCGGTTTAATAAATTATAGTCTGGGGATGAGAGAGAATATGAAAATTTTTACTGTATCTAGTGCCTACACTTATAACGGCAAAAATCAAAACCGCCCTGTATTCAAGCGTGCGCCAAGGGAAGATGTCAAAGTCCCCTGGAGTGACCGCTCCGAGGTGGAAGAATATCCAAAAGCTATAGAGGATGCAAAAAAGTTTTTGGGAATAAAAAACCTTGCCCTTATTTTGCACCAGTCTTCTTTTCCTGTTAAGGACAGAGATGTGTTTATTGGCTCTCATATAAATGACAAATCATTGGAACTCAATAAATTTTTGAAGTTTCACGGTTTTGATTCTATCCAGCTTGGCCCTCCGGGGTTGACCCAGTTGTCGCCTTACCAGTCATCTATAAATTCAAAAAACTATCTTTATACTGATTTGGAAAAGTTTTCTACACCCGAGTATGCAAATTTGCTTACTATCAATGATATTACTGATGAAATAAAAAATGTAGATAAAGATGCAAAATACGAAAATAATTCTGACCTGACTAATTTTAACAAGGCTTTTTATGTAGTTGACAAACTGTATCAAAAAGCCTATAAAAACCTTGCACAAAAGGTAAAAACAGGTGATCCTGCTGCGTTAAAACTTAATGCTGAATTCCAGCAGTTTGTTAAAAAACAAGACGGATGGCTGGAAAAAGATTCTGTTTTTGTTTTGTTGAGGAACCTTCTCAGAATGGACGACAACTTCTTTGAATGGCCTGATATGTGCAGAAACCTTTTTGACTACAAAGAGGACAAAGAATCTCCTTTCCATGATGAAGCAGTCGACTATTACAAACATTTGAACAGAAAATATAAAAAAGAATTGGATATTTATAAATTCAAACAGTTTGTTATAGACAAGCAGGAGCATGAATTCCAAAAAGTCAATGGAAAACTCCCCTATAGCACTGATGCTATTATTGGTTTTCATATGATGGATTATTATGCTCACAAAGATGCATTTTTGCCCGGTTATAGAGTAGGCACCCCTTATGGCGGCGAGGGCAGGGCTGTCGGCAACGGCTCACCCTGGGGTAACAATCAGACTTGGGATATCCCTGTTGTTAATCCTAAAAAACTTTTTGTAAAAGACGATGCGGGTAATATCATCGGTCTCGGTCCTGCCGGCAAATTAATCAGACAGAAGTTTGAAAAACTGCTTGATACCTATGAAAATTTGAGAATAGACCATGTAATCGGCCTTATAGACCCTTGGATTTATGACAAAAATAAAGTAGAGGTTAAAATCGGCAGATATCCCAATGAAGATCCCAATGTACCGGAACACGTTATTTATAGAAACGCACATGGCGCAAACATCAGCATGATGCACAAAGACCACGTCTTTGGTTATGACAAGGGCTGGGATCATTATATTACCGACCAAATTAACGAAGATATAAAAAACATGCCGGACATTGACCCTGATGGTGATTATGCAAAAATTTTGGATGAAATTTTGCTGCCGTTGTTTCAAGAAAAGGGGGTAAATCCTGCTGATATGGCGTGGGAAACTCTCGGCTGTGACACCCCGAAATTTAGAGAAATTTTTGACAAAAACAGAAACGGGCATGTGCTGCCTGAAATTACTTCTGCCTATGAGTGGCAAATCCAAAAACGAATGGCAGATCCCAGACACAAAGAAGATACAGTCATACTCGGCTGTCATGACCATCCTCCTTTTGCACAAGTATGTGATGACAATTTTTATGCACAAAAAAATTGTCCTAATGGGATTTTTCAAGACACCTATATTGTGGGCAGTCTTTATCCTGAAAAAACAAATGAACAACGTGCAAAACTTATGAGTGATCTCAAATGGGACAGACGTTCAAGAGTTAAAATAAAATTTCAGGAAATGTTCAGGTTCGGCCAAAAAATCCAGCTGACTTTTATGGACTTTTTCGGGTTGGATAAAACTTATAATAACGCAGGAACGCAAAACCCTAACAACTGGAAATTGCGTTTGAAAAAATCATATAAAGAAGACTATTACAAAGCTCTTGAATGGCGTCCCGGTGATGCAGGCGTAAACAAAGTCGCTTTGAATATGCCGGAAGAGCTTAAACGTCCTGTTATTTCAAAAATAGTTTGTGACGGCGATAAAATAGACAATCACAGAGATTTGATTGATAGATTGTCATATTTTGAAAATGTTTTAAAAACACCTGATGAAAATCAGCGTCCTGTTGGAAATTGATTTACATAACGTTCTTTTTTTGCTTCAACATTGAAGCCGTGAGAGCTATTTTTGAAAAGAACGTTATCTGCTAATACGCCGCCGTGAGCTGTTGAATTGTTTATATAGGTAACATTTTCTACATTTACTTTGCCAATAGTCCTTGTGTTGTTAAATGTTGCGGTATCATTGCCGTCACCGCCTATTACATCTCTTGTAAAGACATCATCTGTAGTTATTTTATCATTTCCGCCTTTTAAATCTATGTGACCCATAAAGCGGGAATTGTTTATTTCTATATTGTCGTTTCCATTCGTGCCAATAATATCACCGGAAAGTATATTTCCGATTTGAGTTTTATTGTCTTTGTCGATTTTTATATAGCCCTCACCCTTGTATGAGTCCCAAATATCGATTTTTACACCGTTTTTTAACTCTACAAAATTTCTGCCATTTTCTTTGTAGCTTCTTTTAAAATCATCTTTGTTGATTTTTACACCATTTACTACGACAAATTCATTGCCCATACGACACCTCAAAACTTAATACTCGTATATAAAATAAGTATTTTTTGTATGCCAAATTTCAGCAATGAGTTTTTTTGTTACATTCTTAACAAAAAATGTTTATCATATTACACGGCAAATCTAAAATGAACAATATCGCCGTCTTGCATTACATAATCTTTGCCCTCAAGGCGTGTAAGCCCTTTTTCTTTTGCAGCGGCATAAGAACCGCATTTTACAAAATCATCATAGCTTGTTACTTCTGCACGGATAAATCCTTTTTCAAAATCAGTATGGATTACACCTGCAGCCTGAGGAGCTTTTGCTCCGGCAGGAATAGTCCAGGCTCTTACTTCTATTTCGCCTGCGGTAATAAATGTTCTCAAATCCAAAAGGTGATAAACCGATTTTATCATTCTTTCAATACCGGAATTCTCAACACCGAGTTCTGCGAGATAGTCTTTTTTCTCTTCTTCCCCGAGTTCTGATAGTTCTGCTTCAATTTTTGCGGATATTACAACAACGTCAGCATTGTGGGTTTTTGCGTATTCTCTTACTTTTTCCACATAGTCATTGCCTGTAGCCAGATCTGTTTCTGATACATTGGCAGCGTAGATTACAGGCTTTGTTGTCATAAGATGCATCATTTTAATGAAAGGTAACTCATCCTCATTAAAATGGTCTTTTACGTTTATAAATTTGCCGTCTTCCAGCAGCTTCAATAATTTTTCAACAACAGCAAGTTCTGCAACAGCATCTTTGTCGCCTGTTTTTGCTACTTTTGAGAGTCTTTGCTGGCGTTTTTCAAGGCTTGCCATATCAGCTAAAGCAAGTTCAGTGTTGATTGTTTCTATATCATCAATAGGGTCTACTTTTCCTGTTACGTGGATTGTGTTCGGGTCGTCAAAACATCTTACTACTTCAATAATGGCATCTGTTTCTCTTATGTTTGCCAGAAACTGGTTGCCAAGCCCTTCACCTTTGCTTGCGCCTTTTACCAGCCCTGCAATGTCAACAAACTCAATGGCAGTCGGAACAACTTTGTCTGTTTTTACCATTTTTTGAAGTACAAATAGTCTTTCATCAGGTACTGTAACAACACCTATATTCGGCTCAATTGTGCAAAACGGATAGTTTGCACTCTGTGCATTTGCTGTTGATGTTAATGCGTTAAATAAAGTTGATTTGCCTACATTAGGCAGCCCTACAATCCCTGCTCGTAACAATTTTTGTCCCTCACTTTTTATGTATTTCTTAATCATAATGTACAAAAAACAAACAGGTTTTACAATTCCTATGTTAAAATAAATGCAAGGATATTATTAAAACAGGGGACAATCTGATGAAACGTGCAATTATAATGGTGATAGATTCTATGGGCTGCGGAGCAATGCCGGACTGCAGGGATTATAACGATATTCCTGAGTGCAATACGCTTTGTAATGTTGCAAAAGCCAATGGCGGTCTCAAACTCCCGACTATGCAAAAAATGGGCATAGGCAATCTCGGTGATGTCGCAGGTGTTGCAAAAGAGCAGAATCCTATTGCACAATACGGGATAATGAGAGAAGTTTCTAAAGGTAAAGATACAACAACAGGTCACTGGGAGATTGCCGGTCTTGTTCTTGATGAACCTTTTAAAGTTTATCCTCAGGGCTTTCCTTCTGACGTAATAGATAAATTTATTGAAAAAACAGGCTGCGGCGGTATCCTTGGCAACTATCCGGCTTCAGGTACAAAAATTATAGAAGACTTGAACGAAGAACATCACAAAACAAAGTTTCCTATTATTTATACTAGTGCTGACAGTGTTTTTCAAATTGCTGTGGATGTTGATGTGATTCCTCTTGAGGAACTTTACAGAATGTGCCATATTGCCAGAGAAATTCTTGTTGGAGAACATAATGTGTCACGTGTTATTGCCCGTCCTTATCATATTGTTGACGGCAAACCTGCACGTATCTCAAAAGACAGAAGAGATTTTTCCGTAGAGCCGACAAAGCCTACTATGCTGAATGAAATCCTAAATGCCGGCGGCAGAGTTGTCGGTATCGGCAAGATTGAAGATATTTTTGTAAAATCAGGTATCTCTCACGCTATTCATACAGGCTCCAACAAAGAAGGGCTGGAGCTTACGCTAAAAGCCGTAGATAACAGTCTGCCTCTTGAAAATATCAAAATAGCTGAGTCTAAGGAGCCGCCGGCATGTGAATTGATTTTTACAAATCTTGTTGATACAGATATGCTGTATGGACACCGGAATAACTGGCAGGGCTATGGTGCCGCTATTGAAGAAATCGATGCTTATCTTCCTCAGATTATGGATAAAATGACAGAAGATGATATCTTGTTTATAACTGCAGACCACGGCTGTGACCCGACTGTTCCCGGCACTGACCATACACGTGAGCAGGTGCCTCTTCTTGTGTATTCCAAAAATCAAGATTTTAACAAAAAGCCTAAGAACCTTGGTCTAATACCGACTTTTGCTTATATTGCCGGTGAGGTAAAAAATTGGCTTGGGATGTAATTCTTTACGCTAAATAAAAAATATGATATTTTATTTTTGTTATGGCTAATTATGTTCGCTGGTATGATAAAGATCCTGATTTGAGTCATTTGATGACATTTTTGGAAGGACTGTCCGAAGATGTCAGAGGTGAAATAGCACAGGATTTGATACAAATTATATTGAGCGAACTAAAAACAAATAAAGACGGGGAGATTTTTCAACTCGGTGAGAGCAAAATAACAGAATACAAACGCTGGTATGATAAAAATATTTCTTTGCATTCTGCTATAGAAATAATAAAAAATCTTGATACAGAGCAGCGCAAGGAGATTATCTCTCTTTTAATGGAATCAATAGTCCAAATATTAGCGGAACACATGTATGACATCGACAAAGAATAAAAAAGCTCTTGTTACTGGAGCATCAAAAGGTATTGGCAAGGCTATTGCCTCGACACTTGTAAATTGCGGGTATGAGGTTTATATCTGTTCAAGAACAGAGTCTGTACTCTCTCAAACAGCACAAGAAATTGGCGCAAGCGGGTATTTTGTCTGTGATTTGACGGATACAGGCACTATAAAACAGGTCATTCCTTCTGAATTTGATATTCTTGTTAATAATGCGGGTGATTATGTATATTCACCGGTGGAAAATACAAAAGAAGACGATATAAAAAGACTACTCTCTTTAAATATAGAGGCACCTTATGTTTTAACTTCTCTTATAGTTCCATATATGAAGGAACAGAAATGGGGCAGGATAGTCAATATCGGTTCAATAAGCGGTGTTGTCGGAGAGGCGAATGCTTCTTTGTATTCTATGACAAAATCTTCTTTTACGGGATTCTCAAAAGCACTGGCACTTGAGCTTGCGCAGGATAACATTACAGTGAATACAATAAATCCGGGCTGGGTGGAAACAGAACTTGCGAATAACGCTGTTAATGACAGTGATTTTACCTATGAAGAAGAAATCGAAATGATTCCTCAAAGAAGATTCATTCAACCGGTTGAGATAGCAAATCTTGTAAAATATATTGTGTCAGAAGATGCAAAAGGCATGACAGGACAGAGTATAAGCCTTTGTGCAGGATTGAGTGCGGGGTAGATTTTATACTAAAGTTGTAGTTTAAACTTGAATAAATCCTCTAAAAAGATGATTATGTCTTCTTCTTATAATGTTAATTTAGATAGGTACCCAGAACTCTAAAAAGTAATGTGAGTATCATATAACAAATAAGGAAGGCGAAATGGACAAGATGAAAATCTCTCAATCTAATTTTTCAATTTTTAAGCCTATGTCCAAAACAGAAAGACAAGAGGCTCATTCAAACCCGTTCGGTATTAATTTTAAAGGTAATATTTTAGCTTCAGATGTTTTTGAACCTACAAAAACTCAAGAAGCTTCAAATAGCACAAATCCTTTTGCTACATTTTCAAAATTGACTAACAAGTCTAAAATGGCAGCAAGTGCTATTGTCGGTTCAATGAATTCTTTCAATGAAGCCTTCCGCTCAAGACTTAATTCCGTTATTTCTTTTGGAAGACAAATTAAAGATAATATTGTAAGTTCATGGGAAAAAGCCAAAAATACAGAAATCTCACTTGATTTCAGAAGTCTGGCTAATTCTATTTCTTCAAAATTCAATAATCAATACAGTGTAAACAATCTGTTGAAACGACCTGTAGATGATTTGCATGCAATGTTTGCAATTGAACATGCAGCGTACAAAGAAAGTCTGAAAGCGTAGGTGTCACGATGAAAACAAATAGAATTGACAATATCATTGAAGCTCTTGGCAGACACGAAGATCCAAAATCAATAGAAGTTCTTGAAGAAATAGGAACAAACTCTGAAATCGATGAAATCAGAGAAAAAACAGCTCACGCTCTTATCAGAAAAAATACACCTGAATCTTTGAGAGTTGTTATTGCATCTGCAGGCAAAGGTATTAATGACTTGAGCGCAAGAGTTGCAATGAGTGCTATCAATGAAATTCTTGGCTTGAACGATAAAACAGAAGTTTTAAAAGTTCTTGAAGAAACAATGAACAGCTCTGAAAAATCAGAAGTAAAAGATACTGCTCGTTCAGTAAAAGCTTTAATTACTTACTCTATGTAAGATTGACTTATCGTAAAAAATCCCCTCTTCAATTCCAATTAAAGAGGGGATTTTTTTATGCTGTAAACATCGGACTAGCGTTGGGATTTTCTTTGTTATTTTGTTTTAGAGGATTGTCACCGAACAAATCAGGGATTTTGCCGGAAAAGACGCTAATTACTTCGTCTTCAAAACTCTTTAGCAGATTGCCTATCTGGTCTTCTGTAATGTTTAATTCTTCTACATCAAGGTTGGCAAAATTGATGTCTTCAACCTTTTCTGCGCCGAATTTGCCTGAGTCAAAAAGTGTTGCGCTTCTGGCTGTGTTAAAATTTGATGCTTCTTTTAATTGTTCTTGCAATCCCAAACTCAGTCTGTTTACTTTCATTGAAATCTCCTTTGTCAGTTACCCTGTTTTGACTTCCTGTTATTTATATCGGAGTTTTCGTTGCCAAACTTTATGGTTTTGCTTTGTTATTTTACATTAGTTTACAATTTTTATACCGTCTGTTATAAAGTGCAGATCCTCTATTGTCAAAAATCTGGCACTGTCAAATTGAACCGGGCAAAACCTTTCCAACACAAAAAATGTAGGCCCTGAGCCTGACATAAGAGCTTGCGGGATTGCTTTTTTTATTTCCAATAATTCTTGATAATCATTTATTACGGCCAGCTCCAGACTGTTATACAAAAAATCAGGGCTGAATGCTGATATCATTTTTTCCGTGTAGTTATTATTTTGTTGTTTTGTGAGTTTTGCAAATTTTGTATAGGCTTCTTTTGCCGAAATACCAAATCCCAGCGGCTTTATCAGTGTTACAAATTCATTTTGAGTAGGTATTCTTTGAATATTTTCGCCCCTGCCCGTGCATAGTGCTGTTCCGCCGTGCAGGCAAAAATTTAAATCTGAGCCTAAAGATGCACATATTTGTTCAATATCATTTTGCTGCAAACGATTGTTAAACAACTCATTCATAGCTACCAGTGCGCCTGCTGCATCTGTACTGCCGCCGGCAAGACCTGCTTCTACAGGGATATTTTTTTCTATATAGACTTTGATTCTTTTGTTTTTTATATTTGTTTTTTCAATAAATTTTGTAATAGCTTTGTGGACAAGGTTTTTGCCGTCATAGGGTATTTTGTCGCTGTTTCCGCTCAGGAGTATTTCTGTTTGTGTTGAGTCTTCAATCTCAAATGTCAGATAGTCATACAGGCTGATTGCCTGCATAATGCTTTTTATATTGTGGAAGCCGTCTTCTCTTTTGTTTAAAACTTCCAGTGTGAGGTTTATTTTTGCCGGTGCTGCGATTTTTATACTATGCATTGTTCTTTTTTAACTCCTCTGAAAGCTCTGCCAGCTTTTCTATGGAGAGGGTTTCTCCTCTGGTGTTTTCGGGAATATTTAAATCATTTAGCGTTTTTGTTACAGCATCTTTTTTAAATCCGGCATTCAATAAAGAGTTTTTGAGATTTTTTCTCCTTGTTGCAAAGCAAGCTTTTGTTACTCTTTTTAAGAAGGTGTAGTCTTCTACTTTTACTTTTGGTTCTTTGTTTATAGTGATTTTGACAAGAGCGGAGTCCACTTTTGGTGCGGGATAAAAAGACCTTCTTCCAACTTTTTGTATCAATTCAACATCCGCATTAAATTGAGTCAGTATTGACAAAAGTCCGTATTGTTTTGAGGGGGAGTTTTCGTTTGCAATGAGTCTTTGCGCTACTTCCCACTGTACCATTAACACAATTTCATTGATTCTTTTTCTGTTGTCGTTATCAAGGTCGTCTATCTCACCCAGCAAATGCGCAAGAATAGGGCTTGTTATGTAGTAGGGAATGTTCGCAATTACTTTAAAAGTCGTGTCTTCAAGGTCTTTTAGCTGTGTTTTCAGGATATCGTTGTGTATAAGAGTGAACTTTTGTGTCCTAATGTGCTGCAGAGCCTCTATTGCATCTTCGTCAATTTCTACTGCATAGACTTTTTTTGCTTTATTCACTATATTTTCTGTTACAAAACCTGCACCGGGGCCTATTTCAAGGACTGTATCGTCCTGATTGACTTCTTCAACTATTCTGTCTATTACAGCCTCGTCTATGAGAAAGTTCTGACCCAGACGTTTTTTTGTTTTAAATAATTTTGCTCTTAAAAAATAATCACTCATAAGTTGTATGATACAATAAAAATTATGATAATAATACCTGAATATCTGGCAATCCATGAACCTGATGAGGATTTGCTCGAAATAATTAACAATAAAGAGTTTAACGACAAAGTTCTTTATCAAAAACAGTCTGATTTTCACAATATAAAGGTTGTGGAAAACGAGATTGGGCGTTTTTTGCATTATAAAGACACTTATCAGGCAGGGTTTATAAAAACAGCTTCTTATGAAGGAAATTTGCCCTATATCAATTATTTTTTGATTCCTTATTTGATGAATCCTGATGTAAAAAATATTCTGTTGATAGGTTTTGGCACCGGTAAAATCGTAAACGACTGGGAGAAGCTGTTTGATTCGTTAGACAGTATTGATGTTGTTGATATTGAAGAAAATATTTTTGATATAGCAAAAGACTACTTTGGATTTTCTAAATCAGACAAAGTTCACTTCTTTTTGCAAGATGGAATAGTTTATCTTAGAGAAAACAAGAAAAAATATGACCTGATTGTAGTGGATGTGGCCTCTGATGACGGTATTGATGACAGATTTTTGAGCAATGATTATTTTGATTTAATCAAAAAATCTCTGTCGCCTGAGGGTATTTTTGTTTCAAATCTATGCTCCAGTGCTGATTTGGACTGCAGCGAGAATACCTTTTTCCATTCTCTTATACAGACTTACCGTCAGTTTTTCAAAAATATATCTGTGTTTAAGGGCAATGAATCTGATAGAGTTTATTACAAATCCTTTTTTGATATTGATGAACGTGTAATTGATATAACAAATCTTATTTTTATTTGTTCTGACAAGATTTTTACTGTCAGCCGTGATTATAAAAAAATAAAAGACAATATAAGGCTCGATATTGTTCCTTACGTCAATGATCTGCAGGATTTAAAATCTTTCCGATATCTTTAGTATTGCAGGATAAATGCAGGTTATGTAAAACGCTGTTAAAAATGCAATTATTGCTGCTGCAAGGTGTTTTGCTATGAATAGAATAAAAATTTTGTTTAGAAACATCATCAAAACATATAAAATAACAATGCCTGCAGCTATCAGGCAGACTCTTTTTTGTGTTGTTTTTTGTGGAATTTGAAAATTAATAAATCTTTTTTCTAAAATCCAGCCTGTAAAAACTCCAAGCATAAATCCTATTTTGCTATACACTCCGTGTTTCATCTCAAGAGGGTTTACAAGGTCTTTTAAACTGTCATAAGTTTCCATCTGTACGCAGCATTTTAAATGCAAATAAATGTATAAAATAGTAGTCAAAGCCAGTAGTGCAAAGTAAAAAATAATATCTCTGTTGGGCTTTTTATCTATCCAGTTTAGTAACTTGTCAACGAAAAACATCAAAACTATTCCGACTGCTATAGAAACAATAACATCCTGCGGGGTATGAACACCTATGTAGTTTCTTGAAAAAGCAACAAGCAAAACAATCGCAATCATTGTGTAGCGGATTGCTTTGTTTTTCCACCACCAGTATGCAGCGGCTCCCCAGCTGCTCATTGCACCGGCTGTGTGTCCGCTCGGGAATGAATAACCGTCAGCCGCAGGCAGTGCTTTTTCTATTGGGCAGACCCTGCTGTCAATGAGCCATGGCCTTTTTATACAGGCGGTCATTTTTAAAAATACATTTACATAAAGCGTGAGTCCGAAGTTGAAGAAGATAAATCTTCCCGCCTTTTTGTTTATTCCCCAGTAAACAATAGACAAAAATGTAAGGGGGATAATGATTTCTCCAAACCACGTTGCAGCCATAAAAAATCCGTCAAATATTCCGTGAGTGATTTCTCTAAAATGCTGCAGCAGCAATAAATATTGTATTTGTAATTCCATTGTCCCAAACATATTTAAAATTGTAACGTGATTTAATTCTGCAGGCAATTATTTTGTACAAAATGTTTTTATATATACATAGGTAAGTAATTTTGAAATTTTAGTGTGTGAAAATGGAAAATAGGAATTCTATCTCGCAGGGACGAGTTTCGCAAATGCGAATGCGAAACGGCCGAACCTCAGAAAATGTATCAAATCCAATATCAATGCAGCCTCTGCCGCCGCCAAAGTTTGAACCCGTAAGCAAAGAATGTGCGGATGCAATGCGTTCTCTTGTAATGACGCAGATAAATCTGGGCAATAAAGCCGAGTATTATTCTCCTGATGCTATATATGACAGATTCCGGCATTGATATTTTGTTTTAAATAAGATTCAACAAATCCGTCTATGTCGCCGTCCATGACCGCATCGACGTTACCTACTTCGTACCCTGTTCTGTGGTCTTTAACCATTTTATACGGATGGAATACGTATGAGCGAATCTGCGAGCCAAAATTTATGTCAAAGTTTTCACCTTTTAACTCAGCCAGCTTTTTGTCATGTTCAGCCTGTTTTATTGCCAGAAGTTTTGCTGCAAGCATTTGCATTGCAGTTTCTTTGTTTTGAAGCTGTGAACGCTGCTGCTGGCATTTTACAACAATGCCTGTCGGCTTGTGCAGTATTCTGACCGCTGTTTCCACTTTGTTTACGTTTTGTCCGCCGGCACCGCCCGAGCGCATTGTGTCCACTTCTATATCTTCAGGCGGGATTGTTATTACTTTTTCAAAGTCTTCTATAACAGGGCTTACCTCTAAGGAAGCAAAGCTCGTCTGTCTTTTTCCGTTAGCGTTGAAAGGAGAAATCCTGACGAGTCTGTGTACGCCTCTTTCGGCCTTTGCCAGTCCAAAGGCATATTTGCCGGTGACTTTTATTGTTGCAGATTTTATTCCTGCTTCGTCCCCGTCAGATTTGTCCAGCAGCTCTACTTTCCAGCCTTTTTTTTCTGCCCAGCGTGTGTACATTCTAAGCAGCATCTGCGCCCAGTCCTGCGCATCTGTTCCGCCGGCTCCTGCGTTGACAGTTAAAATTGCATCATACGAATCATACTCGCCGGACAATGTCATCTGAACTTCCCACTCATTCATTTCTTTGTCCAGAGAGTCCAGTGTGTTTTGCAGTTCTTCCCAGAGGGATTCGTCTTCTGTTTCATTGTACAGCTCAATCAATATATTGCAGTCATCAATCTGTTTGTCCCAGTTTTTTGCCTGCTCAATAGTATTTTTATATTCTGTCAGTTCTTGGGAAAGTTTTGCTGCAGCTTGAGGATTAGACCAGATATCTTCGCTTTGCAGTTTTAAATCAATATCTTTTGCACTTGCTTCAATTTTTGCAAGGTCAAAGACACTCCTTCGCTTTGTTTACTTTCAAAGCCAATTCTTCTAACTTTTGTTTTTGTTCAATGTCTATCATAGTAAGATAATTCTAGCATAAACTTCTTTAATTTTTATTAATTTGTAGTGCCGATAATAGCAAAAAATATTTTTTAGCTGTATTCTATGAACATAATTAACACAGGGGGTATTTATGATTACTGCGGTGAATGCGTTGCCAATACATTCAAATAATTCAAAAAATGTTTCCAAAAATATTGCATTTGGAAATAATGAACAGCAAAAAACTAATGCAAATAATCAGAACACGGATTTTTATAAAACAAATACAGGTCTGAAAACAGGTATAGGTTATGCTATTGTTGGTCAGTTATTTACCGGTGTCACAAATAAAATAATTGATATAGTAAATAAAAACAATCAGCAAATTTCTAAAAAAATTGAATTGATGCCCAAAATATCATTGCCGGTAGCAGCATGGTCAGTAATTACATCTCTTGGCTGCGGTGCAATAGCTGACAAATTGATTAATAAAAAGAGAGAAAAACTTGCTGCTGATATGAAGACAAAAGATGCGCAGACTCTTATGAAGGAAGATAAGAACATACAAAAGACAGAAAAAGGCAATTTGTATTACAAATCAAATATTTCGGATAAAATCGGTCCGATGCTCGGCGTTGGTGTATTTGCACTAAATACAGTTATTAATGTTGCATCAAGAGCTATCAAAAAACAGCCGGTTAGATTCAGCCTCTGGAATGCTGTAGATATGTTATTAACAGCTTCTGCAGGAGGCTGGATTCTCGGTTCAATTGCTGATAAGTATTCAAACAAAGCAGCTGTTGCACACGCTGACAGCAAGACAAATTCTTAATTAATATAGAAAAGTATAAAAAAAGATAGGCTTTAATTTTAAGCCTATCTTTTTTATTTGTATTTGTTTTTATGCCTATTTATTTTTATGCTTTTTTAGCTGCGCCTGCGATTTCTGAATCTACTCTCAGAAATACCGGTTTGATTTTTTCTTTTTCCGTTATTTTACCGGCAGGTATGTCACCCCACTTGAGGCTGTCGAGTTTTGTTTGAGCAGCAGTTTCTGTTCTGTTTAATTGCTGATACACGTCCTGTGCAATATTAGGACAATACGGCGCAAGCATAGTCGCAATAAATCTCATTGACTCAAGCACGTTATACAACACTTTTGCGCATTCGTCCATTTTGCCTTCTTTTGCCAGACCCCATGGGGCTGTGTCGTTTACATATTTGTTTACCGTATTTGCAAAGTTTACAATCTCTGCAGCTGCTTCTGCAACTTCAAATTTATCAAAGCGTGCTTTGACGGCTTCAACTGTCTTCACTGCTTCTTTAGCTATTTCATCATCAGAAGAAGTTATAAATTCAGGTTTTATTTCTCCGTCAAAGTATTTTACCAGCATATTCAAAGTTCTGTTTAAGAGGTTGCCTATGTTGTTAGCAAGGTCAGCGTTTACTTTTTCTTTAAAATCCTGATCAGAGTAGTTTCCATCTCTGCCGGCAGGTGCTGCTGTCATCATAAAATATCTGAACGCATCGGGTTGAGTAAGTTCAAAATGCTCCAGCACATCTTTTGGAGCAATAACATTGCCCAGTGATTTGCTCATTTTTGTTTCATCAATAGTAATCCAGCCATGAGCAAAAATTGTTTTTGGCAGAGGCAAATCAAGTGCCATTAAAAATGCCGGCCAGTAAATAGCGTGGAATTTAAGGATATCCTTGCCTATAACCTGAACATCAGCAGGCCAGTAAGTTTTGAATTTTTCAGAAGGATTTATCGGGTCGTAACCAAGAGCCGTAATATAGTTGGACAGCGCATCTATCCATACATAAATAGTCTGGCTGTCATCGCCAAGAACCGGTACGCCCCAGCTTACTGAATCTTTTGAACGGGAAACAGAGATGTCTTCTATGTGTTCCAGCTGGTTCAAAACTTCGTTTGCTCTAAATTCAGGCTGAATAAATTCAGGATGTGTTTTTATATGTTCAATGATTCTGTCTTTGTATTTTGAAAGTTTGAAGAAGTAATTTTCTTCTTTGATTTCTTCTGGTTTTTTCAAATGGTCAGGGCAGAGTCCGTCTTCTGTCAAATCTCTCGGATTTAAGAAGGATTCACATCCTGCACAGTAAAGACCTGTGTATGAGTGTTTGTAAATATCTCCGTTTTCCTGAAGCTTTTGAAAGATTTTTTGAACAATTTTTTCGTGCTGTTCGTCAGTTGTTCTAATAAACTGGTTGTAAGAAATATCAAGCCCCTGCCAGCATTCTTTGAATTTATTTGCGTTAGCGTCGCAGAGTTCTTTCGGGGTAATGCCCATAGAAGCAGAGGTCTTTTGGATTTTGATTCCGTGTTCATCAGTTCCGGTTAAGAAATATACATCGTCATATCTCTGTCTGAAATGACGTGCCAGAACATCAGTTTGTATTTTTTCATAGGCGTGACCGATGTGAGGTGCGCCGTTTACATAATCAATTGCCGTAGTTAAGTAAAATTTTGTCATAATCTATCCCACTTTAAAGTTATTTGCTAAGATTAAGTTACCACAAAAATAACTTTTGTGTCATTCTGAACAAGGTTTTAGAATTTTTTGCAGTACATAAAAATATCGAAAAAAGGAGATAAAAATGTCTGAAAGATTAAGCGGGCGCAGCAACGACGAACTAAGAACAATAAAGTTTACTAGAGATTATACAAAACACGCACTAAGCTCTATTTTAGTGGAATTTGGTGATACTAAGGTAATTGTGACCGCTTCTGTTGATGAAAAATCTCCAAAATGGATGGAAAAAGATGACCCCAGAGGCTGGGTTACTGCAGAATATTCTCTTTTGCCGACATCTACTCATACAAGATGCCAGAGAGAAAGAACAAAAATCTCGGGCAGAACTCAGGAAATTCAAAGACTGATTGGCCGCAGTCTGCGTTCTTGCGTGGATTTGGAAAAGATGACAGGTTTGACAATAACAATAGATGCAGATGTTATTCAGGCTGACGGCGGCACAAGATGTGCAAGTATATGCGGCGGGTATCTTGCTTTGGAAACTGCAGTACAAAAACTTATTGCAGAAGGTAAACTCTCTGAAAATCCTATATTGGAGCCTATTGCCGCTGTATCTGTAGGGCTGATTGACGGTGAGGTGAAATTGGATTTGGATTATTCGGAAGATTCTCACGCACAAGTGGATTCTAATGTTGTTATGACAAAAAGCGGAAAGATAATCGAATTCCAAACAACAGCAGAAGGAAACCCTTTTACAAAACAGGAATTGTACAAAATCCTTGATACAGCGGAAAAAGCTATACAGGATATAATTGCCAAATATTAGGCTTAAGTATTAGGCTCGGTAACTGTCTGTATTGCATAATATGCAATTTGCGTAAGCATTTCGATTTGTGCCTCTGTTATTATTAACGGAGGCATAAAATATATTACGTTGCCGATTGGTCTTAGGATTGCACCCATTTTTAGTGCTTCAAGAAACACTTTATGCCCGATTCTTTCTTCAAAAGGATAAGGCTCTTTTGTTTCTCTGTCTTTGACAAGTTCTATTGCGCCAATCATACCTATATGTCTTATATCTCCGACATGTTTCAGGTTCTTAAATTTTTGCAGATTCTTTTTGAAAATTTCTGCTTTAAGCGGCAGGTTTTCTACTATTTTTGCTTCTTGCATTATTTTTAAAGTTTCTACAGCAACGGCACAGGCTATGGGATTCCCTGTAAAGCTGTGGCCGTGGTAGAAGGTTTTTACTTTGTCAAAGTCGTCATAAAAAGCATTGTAGATTTTGTCAGTTGTAATCGTTGCTGCCAGCGGTACATATCCGGCTGTTATTCCTTTTGCTACGCAGAAAATATCAGGTTTTATGCCGGCATGTTCAAATGCAAAATATTTGCCTGTTCTGCCAAAGGCCATTGCCACCTCGTCATCTATCAGCAGTATGTCGTATTCGTCACACAGGATTCTTAGTCTGTTGAGGTATTCCGCAGGATATATTCTCATGCCTGCCGCACCCTGTACAAGCGGCTCTACTATCATTGCAGCTATTTCGTTGTGGTGTTCTTTAAAGAGTTTTACAACTTCTTTTAAGCACTCAATGTTGCATTTTCCCTGCTGACATCCTGCCGGACATCTGTAACAATACGGAGCAGAAACTTTGAGCGTGTTGAATACGAGCGGTTGAAATATTTTTTTGTATATATCTATGCCGCCGACGGATACAGACCCGAGTGTGTCGCCGTGGTAAGAATCAGTCATTGATACAAAGTATCTTTTTTGCGGCTGCCCTTTCTGGTACCAGTACTGGTATGCCATTTTTATGGCAACTTCTACTGCTGTAGAACCGTCATCAGAATAAAATACCTTTGCGAATGGTTCTCCTGCCAGTTTTACAAGTCTTTCTGCAAGTTCTATTGCCGGTCTGTGCGTAAAATCAGCAAGCAGAATATGTTCGATTTTGTTTGCCTGTTCATATAAAATTTTGTTTAATCTCGGCACACTGTGACCGAGCGTGTTTACCCACCACGAAGAAACTCCGTCTATGTACTGGTTCCCTTCAGCATCATAGACGTAAATCCCGTCGCCACGCTCAATGAGTATCGGTTTGAAATTTTCACCCTCGTACTGTTTGTGTTGTGTATCAGGGTGCCAAACATATTTCAGGTCTTTTGCAATCCATTCGTCTTTTGTCGTCATAATTTTTTCTTTTGTTTAATGTTTTTGAGTCTGTTGATATATAAAATATTATTACAAAAGACTTTTGGTTTGTAGTATCGGATTGGTTATCTATATTACAAATTTTCCGTCTTTGTAAATTAGCTTGTCATCAGCATAGATTTCAGAACCGTTTTTCATGTTTTTAATCAAATCCCAGTGCAGTCCGGAAACATTTTTGCCGCCGGCTTCCGGATAAGATGCGCCGAGTGCCATGTGGATTGCGCCGCCGATTTTTTCATCAAAGAGAATATTTCCTGTGATTTCTTGAATCATACTGTTGGTTCCGATAGCAATTTCTCCGACAAATCTTGATCCTTCGTCCATATTAATCATGTTGAGGAAATATTCTTCACCTTTTTCGGCAGTTGCTTCGACAACTTTACCGTTTTCCAGACGCAGGCGTACTTTGTGTGCTTCGTTGCCTCTGTAGATTTGAGGAAAATCAAAATAAATTGTGCCGTTTGCGCTGTCTTCTACGGGTGATGTGTATATTTCTCCGTCAGGGAAGTTGCATTCTCCAGAGCAGTTCAGCCATTTTCTGCCTGTTGTGTCAAAAGTTATGTCAGTTTCTTCGCCTATAATATGGAGCTTTGTTGTCTGGTTTAAATAGTCAGCGAGTCTTTGCTGTTCTTTGTTTATTTCTTCCCATTTTGCAATAGGGCTGTCCAGATGCAAGTAGCAGGCTTTTATCAAAAATTCTGTATAATCTTCAAGCGACATTTTTGCTTCCTGCGCAAGGGCATTTGTCGGGAAATCTGCTATAACCCATCTTAGTGAGCCTTCTGCAGAGCGTTTTAGCATTTTGTTAGACAGCTCTCTGGTCGCTGCAGAGCGTTGAGCCATTTTTTTAGAGTCTGCTTTTGCCATTGATTTTGTGTTTGTCGGTGCGCCGATAGAAATCATAACATCTGCTTTTTCGTATTCCATTTCTGTCATCGGGTCGATATAAGCAAGCTGTTCATCATTGGCATATTTTATAAATGTTTCTGCAAGCCCTTCCATTGATGTTTTTACTATCGGGTTTGCACCTTTTTGCAGCACCTGTTTATAAATTTCTTTTACCAGCGGTTGTGCCTCATGGCTTGTCGCTCTAATAATTACAAGTTCTCCTTTTTTTACTTTTGTTGAATAATCAACAAGAACCTGTGCATATTTTGACCAGAGTGTATTCATATTCTATCCTTTATTTTGTCTGTCTTGCAGTTAATTATAATACTTTTTGTAATGCCCGTAAATAGCTAAAAAAGCCGGTTTTTATACCGGCTTTTTATATTCTTTTGTATAACAATGTGATTAGCACATTGTGTTTTCTGCTTTTCTAAGCGTGATTCCTCTTTTTGATTCACGGATAAACTGAACAAATTTTTTGACGTATTCGTCTTGAGGAACTTCCTGTTCTATTACATCACAGGCTTTTGAGATAAGATATTTTTCTGATTTTAATATCTTTAATGCCTCTTTCAAATGGTCACGAACTTCTGAAGGAATTCCTCTTCTTTTTAGCCCGATAGCGTTGATTCCGTGAGGAATCGGAGGACGGCCTTCACCTTTTACATAAGGCAGACAATCCATTCTTGCTGCGGAAAATCCGCTTATTATACACATTTCACCGATTCTGAGGTTCTGGTGGAAAACACTCATACCGCCTAAAAATGCACCCTTGCCGACGTGGCAGTGTCCGCCGATTGTGGCCAGATTTGCCATAATAACTTCATCTTCGAGTACACAGTTGTGTGCTACGTGAGATGATGTCATCAAAAGGCATTTGTCCCCGACGATAGTTGCTTTGCCTTCGCCTGAGGCACGGTTTACTGTTGCATATTCTTTTATGATACAGTTTTTACCGATAATGGATTTTGTGGGTTCGTTTTTGTAGCCCAAATCCTGCGGTGCTGTGCCTATACTTGCAAATGGAGAAATAATTGTTCCGTCGCCTATTTCACAGTATTCAAGATATGCATTCGGCATTATTGTTACATTGTCGCCTATTTTTACACCGCTGCCTATTACTGCATTGGCTCCGATAGTTACATTTTGTCCGATTTGTGCATCATCAGCTATTATTGCTCTTTTGTCTATCATTCTTATACCTCTACTACTGAAAAAATCATATCAGCGGACATTGCAAGTTTGCCTTCTACCATAGCTTTGCCCTGTGCTTTGATGATAGGGCCTTTTATTTTGATAAGTTCAACTTCCATATCCAGTCTGTCACCGGGGCGGACTATTCTTTTGAATCTGCAGTTGTCAATGCCTGCATAAACAACGAGTTTGCCTTTGTATTCCGGCATTGTCATCAGTATACCTGCTCCGAGTTGAGCAAGTGCTTCTGCCTGCAATACCCCTGGCATAATCGGGTTGCCCGGAAAATGACCCTGAAAGAAGGGTTCATTGAAGGTAAGGTTCTTGTAACCTTTTGAATATTTGCCCGGAACGCATTCTGTAATGCGGTCAACTAATAAAAACGGATATCTGTGAGGAATCATATCCATAATTTGCATTATGTCAAACTGGAGAGTTCCTTCAGCTGTGTTTTGTTCTGTCATCTATAACTCCTTATTGAATTAAACGTCTTTTTTTATTTTGTCTTTCAGCATTTTTGCTACTTTGACATGAACAGCGTGTCCTGCTTCTTTAACAATAACTTCTGCTTTCAAATCAAGCGGATTGAAACCTGTTAAGTAAAAATCACCGATTAAATCAAGAATTTTGTGTTTTACCGGTTCAAATTCACTTTTCAACTCTGATGTGTAGCCGTCATCTGTCATGCCTACTGTATTTTCGAGGCTGACCCCTCTTGCATATCCTGCAGCCTGCAGCATTTCGAGTTCTTTTAAGTAGCCGAAAGTTCTTGCTTCAATAATTTCGTTCATTTTGTCTTTGTCTAAAGACACCCATCTGTGATTGAGTTCAGGATGGTTGAAGTTTACTGCATAAGTTACTTTAAATTCATCAGAAGGTACAACAATCAAATGAGTTTTGCCGTTGAAATAAGAAACCGGCTCAGAAAGTGTATAGCTTTCTTTTGCTGTGTTTCCCGCTTCTTTAAAAATTTCTACCCATTCAGCAGAACCGCCGCCTAAAATAGGCATTTCAAAATGCGAAAGATATACATCAATTGCTTCAATATGACAAATTGCACATGCTGCCATAAAATGCTCAATGAGCATAACCTTCATATTTTGATTTCCGATTACGGTGCAGTGTTCTGTAGAAACAACATTGTCAACTGATGCCTCAACAACATTGTCCCCGAGGTGGAATCTTATACCTTTTTTGTCGGAAGGTACCAGTTTTGCTGTTGAATCCAGCCCTGTCATCAGACCTTTTGAAGTAACTGTTGCTTCTTTTGCTATTGTGTTAACTGTTGTTGTCATATTCATTACTGTTCTCCTTGTTCAAATGATTCAAGAAGGTGTTCGTATTTTTTGAATTTAGCAACAGCTTCTTCTGCAGATTTGAGCATTTTTAACTGTTTTATAAAATCTTTTCTTGGTACAGCAGGTGCGCCTATGATGATTGATTTGTCAGGGAAGGATTTTGTAACACCGGCTTGGGCCATAATAATGGAGTCTGAACCGATGCTCAAGTGGTCAGCAAGCCCTGCCTGACCTGCAATAACAACTCTGTCGCCGATTTTGCAGCTGCCTGCCAAACCTACTTGTGAAACAATCATGCAGGCACCGCCGATTTTGCAGTTGTGGCCGATTTGTACAAGGTTGTCAATTTTTGTTTGCGGGCCGATAAATGTATTTTCAATTGTTCCTCTGTCAATACAAGTGTTTGCGCCGATTTCTACATCGTCAGAAATTACAACACCGCCGATTGAAGGGATTTTGTAGACTTTTTGTTTTGTGTTTGCTTCTTTTACGGCACCTTCTTTTCTTGCCTGTTCAATTACATCAGGATTTTCTGTTACAAAGCTGAAACCGTCAGCTCCTATGCTCACACCGTGCTGCAGTATTACTCTGTTGCCGATGTGTGAGTTGTCCCCGATATTTACTCCTGGGTGGAACAAGCAGTTTTCGCCGACTGTGCAGTTTTTGCCGATATAAATATTTGCAAGTAATTTTGTATTATTTCCGATTACTACATTTCTTGATATAACTACATTCGGACCGATAGAAACGTTTTCGCCAATTTTTGCTTCAGGATGGATTACTGCGCTGGGGTGAATGCCTATAGGTGCATCAGGTGCATCATAAAACAGGTGCAGCAGTTTCATCATTGCGAGTCTTGGTCTTTCTACTTCGATTGTAGAAATGTGTTCAAAATTGACGCCCAACGGAACAAGAGCTACTTTAGCCTGTGTTTTTGCCAGATTTTCAATTTCTTCTTCAGACAAAGCAAGAGCCAGTGAATTTTCGTCTGACAAAAGCGGTGGTCTGAGTTTGTCTATTGATGCGTCGGAAACTTTTGTAAGAATGCCGCCGACAATTTCTGAAATTTCTTCTATTCTGTAAGTTCTCATCTCTTGTTCTCACTCCTTAAATCTATTCTTTATATTTTAATACTATCATTTAAAAATTACAAAAAAATTTATATATATTTAATACGGGGTTTTTGTAAACTTTTTGTAACAATTGAAAAGTATATACGCAATTTTTTAAAAGTATATACCTTTATATATATAGAAGATATAAAAGGAGTAAATTAAATGTCAATTAATCCAGCAGGAGATGCAAGAAATAACAGAGGCGGCAACGGACAGTTCAGACCATTGTTGAGAAAAGCTCAACAGGAAAACAGACTGCAGGCAAATCTCGCTATCCTTGATAAAAAAGATATCAGAATGAGATTTAAAAATTCTCGTGATCCGCTTTACATTGCTTTTGATTACATCGACAAAAGACCTGTTCAGGAATTGGCAGTTGAATTTGTAAAAGATTCTTTATTCGATATCGTAAACTTCATCTCCGGCGGCAACAGATAATAAATTAATAATATAAATAAAAAAGCTCCAAAATTATTTGGAGCTTTTTTTATTAAAACTGTCGCAATACTGTGACACAGGGCAAATTTCGCACATTGGTCTTTGCGGTTTGCACAGATTTTGACCGAAGGTGACAAGGATTGTATTTATATCGAGCCAGTATTTTTTAGGCAGCAGTTTCCTTAGTGCCATTTCTGTTTCTTCCGGAGTTTTTGTTTTTACCCAGCCGAGCCTGTTAGATATTCTGTGTACGTGTACATCAACACAAATTGCAGGTTCATCAAACCCCTTTGCCATTACAAGGTTTGCTGTTTTTCTGCCCACACCTTTGAATTTTACTAATTCATCAATAGATTTTGGCACTTTACCGTTGTATTTTTCAACGAGTTCTTTTGATATATCAAGAATCTGTCTTGCTTTGTTTTTGTAAAAGCCAACAGGATAGATTGCTTTTGCCAGTGTATCTTCATCAATATTTAAAAAATCTTCCGGCTTTGTTCCCAGCTCCAGCATTTTCAATGAACATGGATATGTTGTAAGGTCATTTGTCCTAAGACTCAATATGCAGCAAATCAGCACTTTAAAAGGGTCATGGAAGGTTTCCATCATTTTTACAAAATCTCTTTGCGGCAGGTTTGCGTCTTTTATACCCTTAATGGTTTTATCAATTTTTTCTAATTTGTTCATAATTTTATTTATACAAAAAAACAGCCCTGTTTCAAATAAAACAGAGCTGTTTTTTATATTTATTTATCAATAAGTAAAGAAAAGCTTATTCTTCAACTTCGATAACGCCTACAGGACAAGATTCAGCAGCTTCTTTAACGCAATCTTCGTTACCTGCAACAGCAGCTTCGTTAACTACAGCTGTGTCTTCGATAGAAAATACTGCATCGCAAACTGATTCGCAAGCACCGCAAGCTATGCATCCATCATTAATTTTTACTTTCATTTCTTTCTCCTTTTAATTTATTTATAAAATGCAGGAAACCACCCTGCATTTTTATTATACAAAAAAATATAAAAAATACATACCCTCTAAAATTAAGAAGTGTAAACAAAAATATTTTTCTTATATAAAAATAAATTGTAACATATTAAAATCTATATAATATAAACTATTTAGGCGAAGGGGAGATATGATAAGACCAATAAACACTGCCGTTCAAAGGAATCTTTCTTTTAAAGGCTATATTTCACCTGAATACATTGGATTAATAAGCAAAAAAATTTCAAATGTACAGATGGAAACCAAAGCCATAAATGAAAAAATCGACGAAACAAAACAAAAAGAAGATATAATTATTCAGCAGAATAAAGATATTTTAACCGCACTATATTTAATGGCTCGACATACCGATATTACAGCAGATAATAAGCCTTGGGTAAATCAAATAAAAGAATTTGCAATTAAATATGACAGGGATTAGAAAGATTAATTGTCAGTAGTATTCATATTCAGTTGTTCTTTTATTTCCTGAACTTCATAAGTCAGTCTGTTCAACTGGCATTTTATCGGGTCGGGCAGCCTGTTGTGCAGAAGCTGGCCGTCAACCATTATCCTCTGATGCACTACTCTGCCGGGGATACCGACTACAGTGGAATTTTCCGGAACATCATCAACTACTACCGAGCCTGCTCCGATTCTGGAGTTTTTGCCTATTCTAAGGTTGCCTAAGACCTTTGCTCCAGCTCCTACAATGACGTTATCTTCAAGGGTCGGGTGTCTTTTTCCGTGTTCTTTGCCTGTACCGCCAAGGGTTACACCCTGATAAATCAGTACATCGTCACCTATATATGTAGTTTCACCTATAACAACTCCCATCCCGTGGTCAATAAAAAATCGTCTTCCGATTCTTGCTCCGGGGTGTATTTCAATACCGGTAAATATTCTGCTCCAGTATGAAATCAATCTCGGAATGACAGGGATACCCCAGTATCTTAGCTTGTGTGCTATTCTGTGGGCAATTAGTGCGTGCAGCCCCGGATAGCACAAAAAGACTTCTACTATATTGTTTGCTGCGGGGTCTTTGTCATAGATTGTTTTTATATCTTCTTTTATCTGGCTCAAGGCACGTTTGAAAAGCATTTTTTCCTTCTTTTACATTACTGCTGTTGTATCAAATAACGGGGTAGAGAGATATCTTTCGCCATAGTCGCAGGTCATTGCCACTATCAATTTGCCTTTGTTTTCTTCTTTTCTTGATAGTTCCAGTGCTGCATATACATTTGCTCCTGAGGAGATACCGCAGCAGATGGCTTCTTTTTTAGACATATTTATTGCTGTTTCTATTGCGTGTTTTGTTGATACCGTAACAACTTCATCAATAACATCCATATTGAGGTTTTGGGGGATAAAGTTTGCCCCTATGCCCTGTATGCCGTGTGGTCTGGCTATTCCCTGTGTTACAAGGGGGCTTTCCTCCGGTTCTATTGCAACAATTTTTATATCTTTATTGAATTTTTTTAGGGCTTTTCCTACGCCGGAAACTGTTCCGCCCGTGCCAAAAGATGCAACAAATATATCAACTTTTCCGTCCGTATCTTTAATAATTTCCTGAGCGGTTGTTAATTCATGGATTTGCGGATTAGCAGGATTTGAAAATTGAGAAGGAATAAAGCTTTTCGGAAAATGCTCTGCGATTCTCATTGCTTCATTCACAGCACCTTTCATTCCTGCTTCTGCAGAGGTAAGAACAATGTCTGCACCGTAAGCAGATAGCATTTTTCTTCTTTCTGCACTCATACTTTCCGGCATGGTAAGTATGAGTTTGTATCCTCTGACAGCGCAGACAAGAGCCAGCCCGATACCTGTGTTGCCGCTAGTCGGTTCGATTATAACAGTGTCTTTGTCCAACAAACCGTCTTTTTCAGCTTGTTCTATCATATTCAAAGCTGCTCTGTCTTTTACAGAATTTGCAGGGTTAAAATATTCCAGTTTGACAACAACATCGGCATAGCCGTCGTTAATTTTATTCAATTTGACGAGCGGTGTATTGCCAATCAGTTCTAAAATATTTTCATGGATTTTAGCCATTAGTTAACCTCATAAACTTCCTTTTTCCTGATTGTAACACTACAGGTGATTCCGGTACAGAAACCATGAGGGCTATATCTGAAACTTTTTCGTTATTCAATTTTACCCCGCCGCCTGCAATAAGTCTTTTTGCCTCGCCTTTGCTGGCAACAAAGCCGAGTTCCATAAGCAGGTCAAGAATGTTTGTTTCTTGTTTCATTACGTGTGTTTCAATATCTTCTGGGATTCCTTTGTTTTGAACAACGTTAACAAATTCGTCCTGTGCTTTTTTTGTTTCTTCATCGCTGTGATATTCATTTGTGATAGTGTATGCAAGCTGCATTTTTATATCACGTGGGTTTTCTGTTTTTAATCTTTCTTCAATATTTTTTAATTCTTCGTCGGAAATATCAGTCAAAAGACTAAAGTATTTAATAATCAATGTATCAGGAATAGACATAAGTTTTCCGTACATATCTTTTGCACTGTCTGTTAAAGATATGCAGTGTTCCGGATAAGTTTTTGACATTTTAACAAGTCCGTCCGTTCCTTCAATCAGAGGCAGGAGCATAACCATCTGAGGAGTTGGTTTTCCGTAAGCGGATTGGATTTCTCTGCCGAGAAGAACATTAAATCTCTGGTCTGTTCCTCCGAGTTCTATATCTGCATCAATGGCTACAGAGTCATAAGCCTGCATAAGCGGGTAGAAAAATTCGTGTATTGCTATTGGTTTTCCTTCCGCATATCTTTTTGCAAAGTCGTCACGTGTCATCATCTGTGCTACTGTGACGTTTGAGGCTAGTTTTAACAAATCAATGAGATTCATTTTGTGCAGCCAGTCAGCATTGTTTACAACTTCTGCTTTTGATGTATCGAGTACTTTTGACATTTGTTCAAAGTATGTTTTTGCGTTTTCTTCTACCTGTTCTTTTGTCAGTGCAGGGCGTGTTTCTGATTTTCCGGAAGGGTCGCCTACCATTGCAGTTGCACCGCCGACAAGCAGCACAATCTGGTGTCCGAGTTCCTGAAATTTTTTCAGTTTTTTCATAACAACAGTGTGTCCGAGGTGAAGGTCAGGACGTGTAGGATCCATTCCGAGTTTTACACGGATGGGTTTTCCGGATTCTTTTGATTTTTGCAATTTAATAGCAAGCTCCTTTACACCGCCCGGTAAGAGTTCTGCACCTCTGGAAATTTCCTGTGCCTGTTTTATAAATTCTTCTTTTAAGTGAAATTCTTTTTTTTCAATTTTTTCTTCCATTATTTTTGTTCCTTTTGTGTAATTTTCTTATTTTTTATTTTATCAAAAAATTAAACACAAACAAAAAGAGCGAAAAATTTTTCCGCTCTTTTTTTGTTTTTTATGAAAATTTTTGTGTAAAATTACATATTTGTTAATTTTACTTTTGTTCTGGCACCTTTGCCGGAAAGGTCTGCTTTGCCTTCGTGAGCGAGCCAGCCGATACCCATTGATACGAAATTTTCATCAAGGTCTAAATCTTTTTGCATTTTAGAAATAGTAGCTTCGTTGTTTTTTTGATCTGCTAAAAATTCGTAAACTTTGCCGGCTGCTTCTCCGATGAAATAGTTCATTTTGTTCTCCTTTTTTATGTAATACTTTAACAAAAGAAATTTGTAATAACTCCAAAATTATTGTATCAAATTTTTTGAGATTTTCCATAAGATTTTTGATGAATATTTGTAAAAATAAATACAAAAAAAGAGCAGATTTTTCGTCTGCTCTTTTTCTATTTAAAAACTAAAACTAGTTGATAGAATCTTCTGTAAGTCTAACTTTTGTTCTAGCACCTTTACCAGAAAGGTCTGCTTTACCTTCGTGTGACAACCAGCCGATACCCATGTTTACGAAGTTTTCGCTGAGGTCTAATTCTTTTTGGATTTTAGAAATAGTAGCTTCGTTGTTTTTTTGATCTGCTAAAAATTCGTAAACTTTACCAGCTGCTTCGCCAATGTAATAATTCATCTTTCAAATCTCCTTCTTCTTGTATCACAAACAGATAAATTTTATATTATTATTTATATTATAATTTTGCATATTTGTAAATGGAGATTGACCATGAATACACCACTTGTAGGAAATTGTTGGAAATATGATGACAATATTGATACTGATGTTATAATACCGGCACGTTATTTAAATACATCTGACGAAAAAGAACTCGCTTCACATTGTCTTGAGGATATTGACAAAACTTTTGCACAAAATGTAAAAGAGGGTGATATCATAGTTGCCGGTGAAAATTTTGGCTGCGGAAGTTCTCGTGAACACGCACCTATTGCTATAAAATCGAGCGGAGTTTCTGTTGTTATTGCAAAATCTTTCGCAAGGATATTTTTTAGAAATTCCATAAACATAGGTCTGCCTATTCTGGAACATCCTACGCTTTGCGACGAATGCGATAAGGGTGATAAAATTTGTGTTGATTTAAAAAACGGTATTGTAAAAAATTTAACAAAAAACAAAGAATATATCTGCGAAAAATTTCCGCAAGAAATTCAAGATTTGATTGCACAGGGCGGATTAATAAATTACACTAAAAAGAAACTCGGTGCGTAGTAATTTTGTTTAGTAATTTAATCAGGAGTGAATTGTGAGATACAAAATAGCATTGTTAGGCGGTGACGGTATAGGCCCTGCAGTTGTGGATGAGGGTGTAAAAGTTTTAAATGCCGTAGAGAAAAAATACGGTTATCAATTTGAGTACGAAAGAGCGTTAATAGGCGGGTGCGCCTATGACGACTGCGGAAAACCTCTGCCTGAATCTACAATACAAATAGCCAAAGATGCTGATGCAGTTTTTCTCGGTGCTGTCGGTGATTGGAAATATGATACGCTTCCGCCCGAGGTTCGTCCGGAAAAAGCATTGCTCGGGATAAGAAAGGCTCTTAACCTTTTTGCCAATTTGCGTCCTGCAATAGTTTTTGATGAACTTCTTGAAGCTTCTACTTTAAAACCTGAAATTGTACAAGGTGTTGATATCTTAATGATAAGAGAATTGACAGGCGATGTTTATTTTGGCCAGCCAAGAGGGATAGAAATTGTTAACGGACAGCGTGCCGGTTTTAACAATATGATTTATTATGAAAAAGAAGTGGAAAGAATTGCACATGTCGCATTCCAATCAGCAATGAGAAGAGGGAAAAAGGTCTGTTCTGTTGACAAGGCCAATGTCCTTGATGCTTCGAGATTGTGGAGAGAGGTTGTTACTTCTGTTTCCAACAATTATCCCGAGGTTGAACTTACTCACATGTATGTGGACAATGCAGCAATGCAGCTGATTAGAAATCCGAAACAGTTTGATGTTGTTGTGACAGGCAATATTTTCGGAGATATCCTTTCTGACGAAGCATCAATGCTCACAGGCTCTTTGGGTATGCTGCCGAGTGCAAGTCTGTCTGATAACAATCGAGGTATGTTTGAACCGATTCACGGTTCTGCACCTGATTTGAAAGGGAAAGATATAGTAAATCCGATTGCAACAATTTTGTCTGCGGCGATGATGCTTCGTTATGCTTTTGGCAAAGATGCTGCAGCTGATGATATAGAAACAGCTGTAAAATCTGTTTTGAAAAAAGGATATCGTACTCAGGATATTTATTCTGAAGGGACAACACTGGTCGGTACCACAAGAATAGGCGATTTAATTGCTCAGGAAATTTTAATGTAAATAATTGTTAAGAGCATGTTTAAAATTACTACAAATGTGGAACTATATACATGTGGGTCAGTTGACATCCAGGCACTTTTTTCGGGGTTGCGATAAAAAAAGTTTGCGGGCTTGGTCTAAAAGTTTTCTGGCCCCGCTTTTTTGTTTAGGCCCAATTGTTGCTGTAGATTTTTCGGCCGAAGTTTTTGCATTTCTGGCATTCTTTTGTTTCGAGATAGCATTTTTTGCTGTAGTCAGACAGCGTTGCTCCGCAGCGTCCTCTGTAGTCGTTTATTAAAAGCGGGCAGGTGTAAATTCCTGATTTTGCCAGAACTCTAGAACTCATGCAGTCCAGTTCAAAATTTGAATCGGACGGATTTATATTAATATCATTTTTTTGACTGTCTGTGTCATTTTGTTCTTTTATATAAGGGATAAAAGATAAGTTAATATCTTCTGTTTCAAATTTAAATTTCTTCCCCAGTTCACAAAAACCTTCTTTTAAATCAGCAATATCATTTTTGTTTGTTTTTATCACGAGTATGGGGTTAAAGCCGTATTTGTTCAATGCTGTAATTGCGTGCAATGCCATACGAAATGAACCGCGGCCTGTGATTTCGTCATTTGTTTTTTCATTGTAGTGGTTTATTTGGATTTTAAATATTATTTCGTTATTTCCTTCTTCTTCTACACGTTTTAAGAATCTTGCTTTTTTGTCATTAATACAGCTGCCGTCAGAAAAAATTGTTACGGAACAGTATGAGAGGCACAGCCTTAGTATGTGATTGAATTCCGGATGGGACATTGCATTTTTGCCTGTCAAATAAATATATTTTAAGGAGTTTTTGTCCACCTGCTTCAGTGCTTCTTTAATCTCTTCCATCTGCAAATATTTTTTGTTTTTTTGATTAAAGCTTCTGCTTCTGTATACATTAAAATTTTTGTTTTGGTTTTTTGTATATTCCAAATCTATGAAAAGATGGTTCAGTTCGTTCAGGTAAACACACTGTGCTTGAATAATAGAGTTATTCATGTTTTTTATTCCTCCTTAAATTTTTGAACTTTGTTTAGATTCTAATTGCAATCCGAAGGTTAATAAATTACTCATGTGTTTATAAATTTTTTAAACTGTATTCTATATACAAATAATTTTTAAAATATGAAAAAGCTTTTCTAAACAATATTAATGATATTTTTAAAGTAATTTTTACAGCTGCCGATTGTCTTTATATAAAAAGGAGATTGTGTAATATGGCAGTGATTGTGGAAAATTTGCACGGGCGCAGGCTGGTAAGATTGTCGACAGATGATGTTATTTCTATTGTAAAAACTTATCAAACTATTGCGTGTGAGTCTTCTTCTTATGAAGAAACACGCAGAAAATTGGATAGCTCTGAGCTGTATGTTCCTGAGGATTTTTGAACTTGATAACTTTTTTAAATGTTGCTATAATCTTAACCTGAGAAATGGAGGGTTATTATGAAAAAACTTACAACACTTTTGTTGGCTGCAGCATTTATATTCAGCACAGGTGCTTCTTTCGCTGCATCAAACTTCTTGCAGGATTATCAAAACAAAAGAGATGCTGCAATTAAAAAACAGGATGCAAAAATAAACGAATATCAGAAAAAACAAGAAGAAGCACAAAAGAAAAGAGAAGCTGACAAAGCAGCCTGGCAGAAAAAACAAGAAGAATATAAAAAACAACAACAAGCAAAAAAAGATGCTTATAAGAAAAAACAAGAAGCACAAAAGAAAGCTGCTCAACAAAGACAACAACAAAGAAAAGATGCTATTAACAGCTTGAAAGATTCTTTTAAATATTAATTTTCTAACAAAGGCGGATAATAAAATTATCTGCTTTTTGTTTTAGTATTGTTTACTAATTCATTTAAATATGGTAGTGTTATATAAATAAATTGGTAAATAGAAAAAAGAGAGAACACAGATGAAAAAATTATTTACTTTAATTGCACTTCTTGCTATGGCTACACCTGTTTTTGCCGCAGACAAATACGCTTCTGTCGATATTGACAAGGTTTTGAAAGGCTACAAAAAAACAGCTACTATCAACAAAACATTCCAGCAGAGAGAAGCTGATATCAGAGTATTTATTGTTGATGCACAAAAAAGTGTAGTTGCAGCAACAACTGATGCAGAAAGAAAAAAACTTGAAGATAAATATGCTAAAGAGTTAAAAGCAAAAATGGATAAGCTCCAGAAAGATAAAATTGCTGCACTGCAGGGTATAGAAAAAGATGTAAAAAAAGCAATCGATGCTGAAGGCAAAAAAGGAGTTTATGCTCTTATTTTGACCAGCAATACAACCTTGTACGGTACAGTTGATATTTCTGACAGCATCATAAAAACTTTAAACGCTGCTCCTTAATGTGTTGATATAAAATAAAAAGAGCCTCAAATATTTAAATGAGGCTCTTTTTTCTTGTGCTTTTTATTTTTATATTTTTATATTTTAAAGCCCGAGTTCTTTTAACACACCATCCAGTGCAATTTTTACGTGAGCATAATTTAAACCGCCCTGCATATAAGCAGCATAAGGCGCTCTCATCGGCCCGTCAGCAGAAAGTTCTATTGTTGAGCCTTCTATAAAGCTTCCGCCTGCCATAATTAGTTTGTCTTCATATCCGGGGACTTCGTCCGGTATTGGTGTAAGATATGATTCTATCGGCGAATTGTGCTGCAATGCCTTGCAAAAAGCTAACAACGGCTCCGGTTTTCCAAATTCGATTGTCTGAATCAGGTCTGTTCTTTTTTCGTGAGGTTTTGGTGTAGAAATAAAACCTATGTCCTCAAAAACCTGTGATGCCAAAATAGCACCCTTGATTGCCTCTGCAACAATGGATGGTGCCATAAATAATCCCTGAAATATCAAACGGGTCTGGTTCAGCATTGCACCGCCGTCAGGGCCTATGCCCGGGGCTGTCAATCTGTATGCAGCCTGCTCAACATATTCCTGTTTTCCTGCAATGTATCCGCCTGTTTCTACTATTCCGCCGCCCGGATTTTTTATAAGAGAACCTGCTACAATGTCTGCTCCGATTTCCAGAGGTTCTTGTTCTTCAACAAACTCGCAGTAGCAATTGTCAACAAAACAAATGCAGTCCGGATTTTTTGATTTTACAATGTCTATTACCTTTTTTGTTGCAGCTATGTCGAGAGATTTTCTTGTTGAATATCCTCTTGAACGCTGGATTGTTACCATATTTACGGATTTGTCTATTGTTTTTTCAAGTTTTTCATAATCGACATCCATATTGTTTACGAGCGGTATTTCTTCGTACAATACGCCGTGACCCATTAGCGATGCTCTGTAATTTCCTCGTGTGCCTATGACTTCTTCCATTGTGTCATAGGGTGTGCCAACTACAGAAACAAGTTTTTCTCCGTGTCGCAAGTTGCCAAAAAGCGCACAGGCTATAGCATGTGTTCCTGAGACAAAGTGGTTTCTTACAATTGCTGCTTCTGTTTTAAATACATCTGCAAAAGTCTTATCCAGCGTTTCTCTGCCCATATCATCGTGGCCGTAACCGCTCACTGTGGCAAAGTGTTCAAGCCCTATTTTGTTTTTTCTAAAGGCTGATAAAACTTTTTCCTGATTATATTCTTTAATTTTATCTACCTGTTTAAACTGCTCTTGTACTTTTTCTTGAGCTTCTTCTATTATTTTGTGCATAATAAATCTATTCCCTAATCATTTGATAAGACACAAGTCTATATAAAATAATAGAAAAAAGATAAAAGCCTTACAAGTATAAAGATTTTGCATAGCAAAAAAGCAGCCTTTTTATTAAAAGACTGCTTTTTATCAAATATTTAATTTAATAAATATCGATTACTTGTCATCGAGTGCTGCAACACCGGGAAGAACTTTACCTTCGATAAATTCTAAGGAAGCACCGCCGCCTGTAGAAACGTGAGTGAAGTCTTCTGCATTGCAGAATTGTTTTGCAGCAGAAACTGAGTCGCCGCCGCCGATAACAGAAACAGCACCGTTTTTAGTTGCTTCTACGATTGCTTTCAATACAGCTTTTGTACCTTCAGCAAAAGCAGGGTTTTCAAAAGCACCAACAGGGCCGTTCATCAATATTGTTTTAGAGTTTTTGATTACTTCTGCAAAAGCTTTTTGTGTATCAGGGCCTGCATCAACACCTTCATATCCGTCAGGAATCTGGTCAACAGGAGTGATTTTGTTAGTGCCTTTGCCGGAGAAATCGTCAGTAGCAAGAACATCTGTAGCCATAACGATTTTTACGCCTTTGTCAGCAGCTTTCTTTTCGATAGCTTTTGCAACATCCATCTGGTCATCTTCGCAGATAGAGTTTCCGATTTTGCCGCCGTTAGCTTTTACAAATGTGTAAGCCATACCGCCGCCGATGATGAGGTTGTCTACTTTGTCGATTAAGTTTTCTAAAACACCGATTTTAGAAGAAACTTTTGCACCGCCGACAACAGCTGTAAACGGTCTTACAGGATTGTCGAGTGCTTGAGACAAGCATCTGATTTCTTTTTCCATCAACAAGCCGGAAACAGCAGGTTTCAAAACTTTAGCGAGTTTAGCAGTTGATGTGTGGTTTCTGTGTGCTGCGCCAAAAGCGTCATTTACGTAGAAATCACCGAGTTTTGCAAGTTCGTTGGCAAAAGTCATATCATCATCTTTTGCTTCTTCAGCTTTGTAGAATCTGATGTTTTCAAGCAAAGCAACCTGACCGTCTTTCAGAGCTTCGAGTTCTTTGTCTGCGCCTTCACCTACAGGTGATTTTACAAACAATACATCTTCGCCCAATACTTTAGACAAATATTTTGCGACAGGTTCTAAAGAAAACTCTTCAACTTTCCATTCTCCTTTTGGTCTGCCAAGGTGAGCCATAAGGATAATTTTTGCACCTTTATCTTTTAAAAATTGTACTGTAGGAAGGATTGCTCTGATTCTTGTGTCGTCAGTAACGTTTTTGTTTTCGTCCATAGGAACGTTTACGTCAACACGAACTAAAGCTCTTTTTCCTTTGATGTCGCCCAAATCATGAACTGATTTTTTCATAATACACCTCTTTTTGTTTGTATCCGTATATTTTACATCTATATTTTCGTAAAAACATGGTAATTAGTAAAGATGTTAAAATCCTGTTGTATTATTGACATGCCATATTGCTCGATTTATAATAAAATGCGATTTAAGGTTATTCTTAAATCTATGTTTATTATTTTACTGCATTTTACAACCGGATATTTATCTGTCTGATATTTATCTGTTCATATTTGTGTGGGGAAATTTAGTAAATAATAAATCCTTACGTTTTACGTACTTTATTTTTTGCAATTTTATGTAGAAAAAAGAGGATATATTTATGTGTGCAATTAAAAAAATTTCTTTCGGGTCTGAAAAACTAGCCGGACTTCTCTCTTCCGTAAACAACGGTTATCAACAAAACAATAATCCAAAGACGCCTCCTTTAATGCAGCCTCAGCCGGATAAAAATTCAAAAAGATTTGTTTATGTCAGTTCTGCCGTGGCTTTAGCTTCTCTTGGAGTTGCAGGTGTTGCATTGCATAAAAATTTAAAATCTACAAAAAATCTGAAAAAAACTTTCTCTGATATTGCAAAAAAATTAGACAATTCAATTACAAAAATTGATAATGCAACAAATACAGTAAACACTGTTAAAACAGATGTAAATAAAGTAAAAAACGATGTCAATAATATAAAAAATGATGTTAATAAAACAATAGACGGCGTTAAAGATGAGTTGAACAAAGTTTCTAATAACACGAGCAATTCTGTTAACTCTATAAACTACAGAATAGATAATATCCCAAAACCTAACTTTGAGGTTCCTGGAATCTACCAGACAAGAAAAGTAAATGTCTACGGGGTAGAAATGAATCTCGGCACTATTGTGAGCGAAATAACAGGAAAAGTTGAAGAAAAAATGCGAAATATCCTTCGCAGTGAATCTACAAAACGTATTTTCGGACTGGTAAAACGAGAAAACAAACCGCCAAAATATGCTATTGTCAGAATGCCGACCTCTGAACTTGTCCCTTATACAAAAGCCGGCGGTATGGCTGTTGTTCCAAAAGACATTGCCTCTAACCTTGCAGCAGTGATGAACGGACATCAACAGGGTGCGCTGATTCTTGATACACCTTTGTATCTGGGGCAGGTTGCACCAAATCAGTTCTATTCAAAGGTTTCTAAAATTTCAGAAAAAACTGGTAAATTTGAGGGCCAATACCAGTATGTAAGAAAATTTATGGAAAATAATACCGTAAAAAAACAGGAGGTTATGGCAACATTAAATCCGGTACAGGAGATGCTGGTTCCTCTGCATACGGAAAAAGGAATAATAAATGAAAAGGTAAATGTTTACATCACTGATTTAATAGAGGCTCCTGTGGACTGGAAATCTTTAAGACCACGTCTGTCTAAAGATGTAAGAAAACAAATTGCCGATGCGCTAAAAGCCGGAAAACCTTACGAAACTGATTTTGTAAAAATAGTAAAAAATGACAGAACAAAAGAAATAGAAGCCTACGGAAGATACAGAACAACTTTTTATGATTCCAAAAAGTTTGACCTGTCTGCCAGACTGCTCAATGAGGGTGAAAAATTTAACCTTTACAGAAACGATACACTTTCTTCCGGTGAAACAGAAAGAATGACATATTTTTCTAAATTCTTTACGGAACAGTTGTATAGACGCGACGAAAGCAATTTTGTCCTGAAGGCTCTGGATAAAGTTGATGATGCCGGTAATGTCATTATCAATGAAAAAACAAAAACACCGGAAAAAGAGTTCGTAAAACTCGGTGCTGATGCAATAATCGGCAATGACTGGCATACGGGCCCGATATCAGCTATTTTAAGACAGCTTACTACTGTTAAAAAATTCTATGGTATGGATCCGCAAAAAGCTGATAAGTTGCAAAACCTTCCGATAATTACAATTCTGCACAATGTAGAGTATAAAGGCAGTGTCGGTTTCAGTCAGGAGCGTATGTTCAATATTATGTTCGGCGAACATGCGGCAAAAATTGTTGAAAATGCATATATGCCGGATATTGCCGTTGTAAAAGATAAACCTGGGTTGCCTCAGTATCTTTTGAACTCTATGATGACCGGCTCTGATATAAATCCGCAAATGATGGCTGCAAGCTACTCTGATTTGCTGGTGCCTGTGTCAGAACAGTATGCTGTAGACATTGCATCTCACGGCGGTTTTGGCGGTTCTGTTCACGATATATTCAAAATGAGAGCCAGAATGTTTGAATACGCTGATGACAACTATTTAAACAGCATACTTTTAAGAAATAATATTGATTCTAAAAATGTGAAATATAGGAAAACATTGCTGGGCATAAACAACGGATGCGACACATCTAATAATATACTTTCAGAAAAAGTTGCCAGAAAAATGGAAAAGGATTTGAATCTGCCGCAAAATTCAATTACTCCGTATTCTAAGAATGTTGACATTCTTAGCTGGCACAATAAAAATAAAGGCGTCTATATAGATAAAATAGTGAAAGAAGTAGAACAGGCAAAGGCTTCGTCAGGAGCAGAAAATCCAATGAAACTGTACATGCCGGAAGCTACTGATTTGTCCGGTGTAAATGCGGATACTCCGATATTTACACTCGCCGGAAGAATAGAAGACCAGAAAGGTGTAGATATTTATTCAAAAGGTATTTTGGAATTTTATAAAAACTATAAAGGCGACAATTATCCTGTATTCTATATTCAGGGTATAGGTGCAACTCCGCAGTATATGAACTATTTCTTGAATGCAAAAAGAGAACTGGCAAAAACAAATCCTGCTGCTGCCAAAAGAATGGTTGCAACGAGCCTGTTCGGCGAACCCGGCAGATATGACGCCTGCAAGATGATGGCTGATTATACACCGATGCCCAGCTGGTTTGAGCCATTTGGTCTTGTTCACAAAGAAAATGCTAAATTTAACGGCTCAATACCTATAACAAATGAAGTCGGCGGACTGACAGCCAACCTGACAGACAAGGTGAACGCATTGTTTGTTAAGTATCAGCACAGATTTGACCCGAATATTAATGCAGTCCAGATTAACGGTGAAAATCTTGGAAAAATCTTTGAAGAGGCTGTTAATATTTATAATGACAAAGAACGTTTTGCAAAAATGTTAAAAGCCTCTATCGAAGCAGACCATGGCTGGCTGGTAAAAGACGGCCCGATTGACAAATATGTTGAACAGCTTGTTGATTTGAAGGTCTTTGAACCGTCTATTCTCTCAAAATAATACATATTTGATGCCAATAAAAAAGAGTCCTTGATTTAAAAGGACTCTTTTTTTACGAGATTTTATTTATCTGTTTGTTTATACAGCAGCTTCTTCTCTTTTTGCTGCTTTTGTACCTTTTACTGCTTCTACAATAGCTGTAGCAGCTGCAATCATTTCGATTTGTGATTTGAGTTTGTTTACGCAAGAACCTACACCAACTGCGCTTGCACCGGCTGCGATAGCCATCGGAACAGTTGTTGTTGTCAATCCTGATGCTGTCATTACAGGGATTTCTACGTTTCTTGCAAGTTCGATAGTGTTTGCAATAGAAACTTGAGCAGTTTCTAACAAACCTCTTGCGCCGTTAGATTGAGCTTTTACTGTTGCTGCACCTTCAGTTTGGATTAAGTCGATGTTTAAAGCTTCCAATTCTTTTGCAAGAGCGATTTGTGAAGCAATATCAATGTGGCCGGGAACTGTAACACAAACAAAAATGCTTGAATTGCCAATTAAAGCGAGAGTTTCTTTAACAATATCAAGGATTTCTTCTGCTGACATTCTCATACCTTTTTTGTAAAGAGCGTCAAAGTTACCGATTTCAATAGCATCAGCACCTGCTTTTACTGCCATTGCAAGATCCTGAGGAACGATTGAAGAAACAAATACAGGCAATGATGTTGTTTCTTTTGCCATTTTAATAATTTCTTCGTTAGCGCAAATGTCAACAGCAGAAGCACCTGCCTGATCAGCTGCGATAACAACGTTTCTTACTCTTTCCATATCAAAATTATCAATACCTGCAATAATTTTGACTGCTTTTTTTGCTTCCAAATCTTTTCTGAATGATGTTATTCTTTTCATCTTAAAAACCTTTCTTTTATTTATTCTTCGCTATTGTCTTCCTGTTGTGTAATATTATCCAGCATGCTCTGTTGAACAGATTCGTCAGCGGCTGTTTCTGCTGCAGCTGCAGGCATGCTGTCTTTTAACTCTTCATCAGTGTCCGGGTCAACGATTTTGTTTATTGTACAAACCATATCGCCTTCGGAGAGATTCTGAATTTTGACACCTGTTGCAGGTCTGCCCTGTCTGGAGATGCAGTCTGCTTTGATTCTTGATACAACACCGTTTTGTGTCACAACCATAATTTCGTCTTTTTCTTCAACTATTGTCAATGCAACTAGTCTTGAGGATGATGTTTTAAATTTGGTTGCAATAAGCCCGATGCCGCCTCTGTTTTGCGGTCTGAATTCAGAAAGTTTTGAACGTTTGCCAAAGCCGTCTGATGTCACTACCAGCAAATCTGCATCATAGTCTTTTGGTACTATATCACATCCTATGATTTTATCTCCGCTTCTGAGCTTCATAGAGTTTACACCCCTTGCACTTCTGCCCAGAGGACGAAGATCGCTAATCGGGAATCTGATAGCCATACCGCATGAGGTTCCGATTATTACCTCATCATTGTCTTGAGCCTGTTTTACCCAGCATAATGTATCGCCTTCTTCCAGACCGATTGCGATTATGCCGCTTTTTCTAATATTTTCAAAGTTGTCGAGTGAAATTCTCTTGATATAGCCTTTTTGCGTAAGCATGATGAGGTTCGATGCGGATTTGAAATCACTAACCGGAACAACAGCAGTGATTTGTTCATCCTGCTCGATAGGCAATACATTGATGATAGGCAGACCTTTTGCCTGTCTTCCGCCTTCTGGAAATTCGTATACATTAAGACTGTATACAGTACCTTTTGAGCTGAAGAAAAGGACTTTGTCGTGCATCATTGCAGTAAAGAAGTGTTCTACGTCATCGTCTTCTTTTGTTTTTATGCCGCCTTTGCCTCTTGTAGCACGGTTCTGACGTTCGAATGTATCAAGAGAGATTCTCTTTAAGTATCCCTGACGTGTAATAAATACAGCCATAGGTACGTTAGGTGTCAAATCTTCTATGGTCATTTCATCAGCTTCCGGAACTATTTGTGTGCGTCTGTCATCACCATATTTTTCTTTGTCTTCTCTCAATTCGTCCTTGATAATATTTAATACTTTTTGTCTGTCAGCAAGGATAGCTTCGTATTCAGCAATTTTCTTTTTGAGTTCTTCGTATTCGGATTTGATTTTATCCTGTTCCAATCCGGTCAAACGTCTTAATTGCATTTCCAAAATAGCGTTTGCCTGATCGGCATCGAGTCCGAATCTGCTCATCAAGCCGACTCTTGCTTCATCAGTTGTTTTTGATTTTTTAATCAGTTCAATAACTTCATCAAGGCTGCCCAGTGCAATCATCAAACCGGCCAAGATGTGCGCTCTGATTTTTGCTTTTTTGAGGAAGAAGATTGTTCTTCTAGTAACAACTTCTACTCTGTGTTCAACAAATTCGTTTAATACTTCATAAAGGTTCAGCAGTCTGGGCTGTTTGCCTACCAGCGCAACCATATTTACACCGAAGGTGGTTGAAAGTTGTGTGTATTTAAACAGATTGTTTTTAACAACTTCCGGTTTTGCATCACGTTTGAGTTCGATAACGATTCTCATGCCTTCACGGTCTGACTCATCACGCAGGTCAGAAATTCCGTCGATTTTCTTATCTCTTACCAGTTCAGCAATTTTTTCTATAAGAAGAGCTTTGTTAACCTGATACGGGATTTCTGTAACAATGATAGCTGTTCTTGCCTGACGTCCGCCGCCGCCCGGAATTTCTTCAAACTGTGCAACAGCTCTCATTTTTATGGAGCCTCTTCCTGTAGTATAGGCCTGTTTTATGTCATGAAGACCTACAATTGTTGCCGCAGTCGGGAAGTCAGGGCCTTTTATGTGTTCCATTAAACCGTCTACAGTGATATCTGGATTGTCAATCAGGGCGATTGTTCCGTCCACGATTTCGTTAAGGTTGTGCGGCGGGATATTTGTCGCCATACCTACAGCAATACCGGATACACCGTTTAATAAAAGCATAGGTAGTCTTACCGGAAGTACGGAAGGCTCCTGCAGTGAACCGTCAAAGTTCGGGTTGAAATCTACTGTTTCGCAGTCTATATCAGCGAGCATAGATTGTGTGATTTTGTGCATTCTTGCTTCTGTATAACGCATTGCAGCTGCTGAGTCGCCGTCGACAGAACCAAAGTTGCCATGCCCGTCAATAGTCTGATATCGGGTAGAAAAGTCCTGAGCCATACGTACTAAAGATTCGTAAACGGCTATATCACCGTGCGGGTGATATTTACCGAGAACTTCACCGACGATTCTCGCACTTTTCTTGAACGGTTTGTCCGGTGTCATACCCAACTCGTTCATCGCAAACAAAATACGTCTGTGAACAGGTTTTAGACCATCTCTTACATCCGGAAGCGCACGACCTACAATAACAGACATTGCGTAGTCAATGTATGAACGCTTCATCTCATCACGTATATTAACAGGAACTATTTTTCCGTCTTCGAATAAATTTTGCTGGCTCAATTCTCCACCCCTAATTCATTATGTCCATACTAAATTTTAGCATAAACACACAGTGGTGCAAATATTTAAACATTTCGTTTCTTTTTTGCTGTTATTTGAGGTTCTTGTTTTTCTTTGTATTTTTCATATCTTTTTGAGAGATATTTAAATTTGTTAAATAATACAATTGCAAGTATAGCTATACCTGTGGATTTTAAGGTTGTACGTTTTATAAACGATTTTTTATGCTGTTTTATTATTTTATCTATAAATTTGTATAGTTCTTCATTCTCTTTTGGGCAGCTTTGTTTGTCATACATTTTGTTTTCATAAGTGCTGTAAAATTCATATAAAATGCCTTCTAACTCTTGTCTGAATTTTATAAGAAGTTCTTTTGCCGTTAGTGTTTCAATCCCTCTTGTCATTTTGATTACGTCCATTGCTGGATTTGTTAAAAGAGAAGTGAATGTTGCGTTCTTAAAAACAGGTATATTTGAAAGATAAGTCTTGTGTAAATCTTTTAGTGCTTGCGGCAATTTTTCAGGTTTTTTGTAAGCTTGGTCGCATATTTTATTCAGCAGGTCTTCTGAAAATCTTCCGTTTCTAGAAATGCTGTTTTTTGCCATAGGTATACTGGCAATTGAGGAAACAATAGGTGCTGCTATTGCTATTTTTAGTGTGTTTATCCCGTCTTTTTCCTGTTGTTCTCTTTTTATTTTTAAATGTTGTGTTTTTGTTAATTTTTTATTCAGATGGTTAACAAAAACTATGCTCACAGGAATAAAGAAATATGTGGAAAAACAGGTTAAATAGCTTTTTAATATATTATTAAACACTTTTTTGGGTAAATTGCCTGATTTAACTTCTTTTTTCAAAAATTTTAATCCATAGGTTGATGCGCCTATTTCTGTTATTAATTCTGGAGAAAAAGCAATTAACGGTATGATTGAAGGATATTTCTGTAAGAATTTTTGTATTCCATTTTTTTGTGTATGTTGTTTTTCTTTTTTATTTTTGTTTTTATCTGCTTTTACAGTGTTACCCATCATAATTGTGTTTAGCAGCAGAGCTATATTGTTGTATTGTCCTCTTCCGTTTTGCAAGATGCTGAGCAATCTTGTGTTGTTTTCTATAACAGCGTGACCCAGTTCATGGAACAATGCGCTTTTAAGTTCTTCTCCTACTACGATTTTATTTCCATCTGTTGTGTAATATGCATCATCACCTTTTGTTATAAAAATTTTTACATTTTTTTTATCAAGATTGTGTTCTTTTTTCATTTTTTCTGCAAGATTTTCAAATTGTTTGAAATCTTGTAATTTGTTGTTAAATCTTTTGTTTAAGAAGTTTGTCAAAAATTTACTGTTTACATATTTTTGCAAAACTTTAATACCGCAAGTTAAAGCGATTATGGTAAAGATTGCATCAGTTGTTGTATTCAGTATTGACCCCAAAAAGGCAGCCAGTGTATAAGAAAGAGTTTTTATCAAGGTATTGAATTTTTTTTTATCTTCTTTTTGCAGCTCTTTATATCTTTTTATAAAACTTTTGCTGGCTGACTTTTTCTCAGGTACTTTTTGTGTTTGCTTTTCCTTTGGCTTTGATATCTGTGGCTCAGAATAATTTGCTGCAGGGACACTAAACTGTGAAAAAACAGAACTTTTATTAACATTTGTAGTTGGAACTTGTATTTGCATATTATTCATAAAGGTTGGGCCTGTATATATAATATGCAAACATAAAAATTTTTGTTAGCTGTGTTTTGTATCTATAAATTTGTTAATAAACCCCAGCAGTTTTGAACTCAAATCATTCTCATTTGTGGAGTTTGATAAGCTCTGAAGGACATCAGTTTCTGCATCATAGTTGGAGCTGTAGATGCTAGATGACTTTTCAAGACCGTAGTCAGAAATATTCAAAAGAGGTTCTGTGTCCTTTGGCATATACACGCCTCTGGTCTTGCTCACATAATTGTATTTAGCAAACGGATTGTAATAGTTTGCAGGATTTATCATATTAGAATTGCTCATATTTTTTATATAATTACAATTTTTTCTTAATCAACTTTTTTATATTAATGTTTACAAAACTTAAACTTACATTTATAATTAAATTATGGAAGAGTTGAGTTTAAAATGTTACGCACATCTCGGTGATGCTGTATATGAGCTTTTTATAAGAGAAAAAGTTATTTTTCTTACTTCTAATCTCGCTCGTATGCACAAAATTAATACCGCTCTAGTCAGAGCATCTTTTCAGTGTGAATTGTTGAATATGCTCGGCCCTCATTTGACTGAAAAAGAGCAGGATTTGATTCGCAGAGGGCGTAATATCCCGACAACTTCTTCAAGAAAGCATAATCAGGCATTGCATCGTATAGCTACTGGTTTTGAGGTTTTAATCGGCTATTTGCATTTGCATGACCGTGACAGACTGCTAAAGATTTTTAAACTAATTTCTGATTATATAGATGCAAAAGACCATATTGTAGGCGAGGCCTAAATTTTTCTGAGGATGCAAAAAAAAACTGAAGTCCGCATTTGCGCTTCAGTTATTTAATACCTAATTATTTCCCCTTGCCTAGATTAAGTTCATTTTCAAGTGAGTGCTTGAAATGACCAAAAACTTTGTTTATATCAAGTTATGCAATATAATTTGTACCGAATCTTGTTGCACCTAAGAAAACGCATTCTTCGAGCATTGCATCCATGCTTCTGTAGATTTTTCTTGCAGGTTTCTTTTGTGTTTCTTCGATAGCTTGTTTTGTACCTTGATATTGTGCTGTGATTGATAATGTGTAATTTGCAAAGGGGTTTGTTGATACGCTCATTTTGTTCTCTCTCTATTAGTCTTTTTTTAGTGTTCTATTAGTCTAGTTTTGCTTTTAATGTTTTTGTTTAATTAGGTATTAGGATTTATTAGTTGCCGTATTTGAATGTTTTTTCGATGTTGGACTGTGTGTTCTTTTCCCAGCCTTCAACTTGAGTTGAAGCCATTTTTTGTGCAGTTTCTATTTGTTGTTTCTGGATATCGAGCTGTTGTTCTTTTGCTTGGATTTCTTTCAATTTAGCTGTGAACTGTGCATTGAATGCCTGGCTGTTTACCCATTCGATAGCGGCTTCATCAGGAACACCTTCTTCGTCAGTGTTAGCTGCGATGTATGCCTGACCAACTGCCATTTGTTTCATTGTGATGTCAGCTTCTTCGTTAGCCAATCTTTGAAGTGTATTTGTAATCAATGTTAATTGATATTCATAATCAGATTGTCTGTTTTGTAATTGTTGTGCAGTTAATTGTGAAATTGCGAAGCCCATCTCTTTATCCTCTTTTTTTATTTTTCTCTTGTATATATATAAAGTAAAATAGTATATAAAAATTGCCTTTTTGGTATATACTTTGCTTAATATTTCGTTACATAAAATATGATAATAGGGCTGTATTTGAATAATATCTTGATTTTTTGCTTTTTGAAAAAGTATATACTTTTCATAAATTTTTAGTTTGTTCTATAATTTATAAGTGCTTATTTGTTTATATAAAGGGATGAAAAATGGAAAATACAATCGTTATCGGCGCACAATGGGGTGATGAAGGCAAGGCTAAAATTACGGATTTGCTTGCGAGAGAAGCAGATATTATTGTCAGATACCAAGGCGGCTGCAATGCCGGCCATACTGTTGTAAATGATGGCAAAACCTTTAAGTTCCATTTAATTCCTTCTGGTATTTTGTATAAAAACAAATTGTGTTTTATCGGTGCAGGCACTGTTATTTATCCTTCTGTTCTGTGTCAGGAGATAGAAGACTTGAAAAAGGATAATATTGATTTATCTGGTCTGAAAATTTCTCCGCTGGCATCGATTACTATGCCGTATCATATTGATATTGACGGATACAGTGAGGATACCGCTAAAGGCTCGGCTAAAATAGGTACAACCAAAAAAGGTATCGGCCCTACATATACAGACAAGGTATCAAGACATGGTATCAAGGTTCAGGATTTGTATGATATTGACGGGCTGTCAAAAAAACTGGATAATATTTTGCCTTTAAAAAATAAGGAACTTGCGCATGTTTACGGGCTAAAAACTTATACAAAACAAGAAATTCTTGATTATTGTAAAAAATATGCAGATGCACTTGCTCCGTATATTTGTAATGATTGGCAGGAGATTTTTCATAATGCCATTAAAAATAAAAGTACTATCTTGTTTGAGGGCGCACAGGGGGTAATGCTCGATGTTGACTGGGGTACATATCCTTATGTTACAAGTTCAAACCCTGTAGCCGGCGGAGCTTTTACAGGCAGCGGCTTTGGCCCTAATGTTGTTAACGAAGTTATTGGCGTTTCAAAAGCATATATCACAAGAGTGGGAGAAGGCCCTTTTGCTACCGAGTTGACAGACGAAGTCGGCGAAAAAATTCGTAATATCGGGCATGAGTTTGGGACAACAACAGGCAGGCCCAGACGTACCGGCTGGTTTGATGCTGTTGTTGCAAAGTATGGAGTGCTTGTCAGCGGTTTGACCTCTATGGCTGTTACGAAGCTCGATGTCTTTGATACTTTTGATGAAATTAAGGTATGCGTAGCATATAAGGACAAACGTGACGGCAAAATTTTCGAATATTATCCGACAAATGTAAATATTCATGAATTTTTGGAACCTGTATACGAAACCCATGCCGGATGGAAAACTGATATAACTGGTATCAGAAAATATGAAGATTTACCGGAAAATGCAAAAAAATATTTGAACCGTCTGGAACAGCTGATGGGTGTAAAAATTTCTATAATAAGCGTCGGCCCTGACAGACATCAGACAATATTCAGATAATTTTAAGGGTTTTTCGGCAAGTTATACAAAATTAAAAAAAGTTGTTGACGATAAATTTTGTTCTTGTTACATTAAATAAGCGGTCGAAATTAAGAACAATTTACCGCCACAAAACCGAAATATTTAAAATTTAATAAAAAATGCGTCTGTAGCTCAGCAGGTAGAGCACTCCCCTTTTAAGGGATAGGTCATGCGTTCGAATCGCATCAGACGCATTTTTTTTGTCTTTAATTTTTTAAATGCTCACAAAATGCTCACAGTAATACGTTTTTTTTTATTGTTATAATCTTTTATTTAAAAACAGGCAATTTTTTGCCTGTTTTTTGTTTTAATATATATAGGAAGGTCAATTTTATGCGTCTTAATGCTTTTAACAGGTCTACTAATTATATTAAAGCAGGTACACTGGCATTGCTTGTGTCTTTGGCCGGCTGTACAAAGCAGAAGGCTCCTGTTGTTTTGAAAGATGTTGTTGAGTTTTCTCATCCGACAACTGCAAAACTGCTGGAAAGCTTGGAAAACGGTCATAGACATTCCGCCACAGTATTTTTGGATTCTCCGGCAAAAAGGGTTGTAACAAAAGAAGCGATGGATACCTTTAAAATTGTGCCGGATACTTTGCTGGAAAAATTAAAGACCCTTCCTGATACAATGGAAGTTTATTTTCAGGTTTATAAGGGCAAAGCTGATGATGCAATACAAAAAGCCCGTGGAAATAAGCAGAATTTGGTCACAGTCGGGCATGGTATGACCGGTCGTGACTCTATTACTCTTGCAGGCAATCAAAAGGCCGGCCTTGGTGATTATGTTTCACAATATGTTGCGGACAGTCTTTTTAATAGAGCAATAAACCAGAAAGATTCCATATTAAGAGCAAATATTGCAGAAGATACTTACAAAAGGCTGGAAACCTATGAAAAGGATGCAATACTCTCTTATTTGTACAATGTTAATGAAAATCTTTTAAAAAAATATAATGCAAAACGTCCGATAAAAGAATCGTTCTTCCAGTGTCTGGATAGTGCAGAAAAGGGAAAAGTACAAGCAAAATTTAACGTTACTCCGTCAGCAAAACAAGCCGTTTGCGGGCTAGCAAAACGTAATTTGATTCAAATGCTGGTGTTTGGCAACGGTAAAGTCTATAGTGACAAATTTGCTCAGGAAAACTTCTACAAAAATCTTTCGGTTATAAAAAAGCGTAAAGATGCAAAATTGTTGATGAAAGAGGTTTTTGATATCTTAAGAAAATACGGTGTGGATGAGGCGAATCTTGCAGAAACGCAGAATAAGGTCAATAAGTATATGCACTTTAGTTAGTTTATATAAAAATCAATATATTTGTAAATAAAATCTAATTTTTCATCAGGTAAAAGAGATATAGCCTTTTTAATTTCTTCGATTTTTGTTTCTCTGCTTTTTACCGGAGCAAAGTCAAAAAAGGTTTTTAATTCGATATTTAGTGCTTTTGCTATATTTTCAAGAGTCGGCAAGGATGGAAAATGACGACCTATTTCGATTGCACTCAGAGAGCAAGGTTCGATATTGATAATTTCGGCCAGCTGCTCTTGTGTGTAGTGACGATATTTTCTTAGTTCTTTTATACGTCTGCCCAAAAGTTTTTTATTAGTCATTTAACATCCTTCTTTTGTTAATATGCTAGCCGATTTATTGTATGATTTTAATTGGATTAAACACTTAGTTTTGTGTGAAATTATGTAAATAAAATATAGTTTTATTTGTGTAGCTCATAATTTTTTATTAAAATATGATTTAGACACATAGTTGTGTGTTAAAAAGAAAAGCCGGCCAAATCCATTTTGCTTTTCTTTTTATCGTTTCTACTCAAGGATTTGGTCATTTTTTTAAGAGGAAAGATGGAAAATATTGCAGTATTTGCACATTTTGATAAGGATAATTTAATAGATGATTATGTCATTTATTATTTAAATCACATTAGAGATATTGCAGATAAAATTATTTTTGTATCTGATTCATCTTTGTCAAGCGAAGAATTATCTAAAATCTCCACTATAGCAGATGATATTGTTTGTGAAAAACATGGTGAGTATGATTTTGGCTCATATAAAAGAGGTTTTAATTTAGCTTTAGAAAAGGGATATTTAATAAATGCTGACAATTTAATTTTTCTAAATGACAGTTGTTATGGCCCTTTTTATTCTTTGTCCTCTTATTTTGAAAAAATGCAAAATGCTTCCGTTGATTTTTGGGGCTTAACTTGTAACAAAAACGTGCTGCAGGGAGTAGAGTTTCCTTGTCCTGAAACTAAAAATACTCATTTGCAAACATATTTTATTGTATTCAGAAATAATGTGTTTAATTCTGAAATTTTTAAAAATTTTATCAATTCAATAGAAGAAAAGGACAACAAATTTTTTGTAATAGCAGATTATGAAATAGGGTTGACTGCTTTACTTGCAAAGGCTGGTTATAAATTCTTTTCTTTTGAAAAAACTCAGATAGGTGTAAAAAATAAAAATGATATTTTTAAATCGTATAACAACAAGCCTTTTGTGTTTTTAAAAACAAGTGTTTTAAGAAGACGGCCGTATGCATTTGTCTATCGCAGCTGGCTTAATAATATTAAAAAGTACAGCAGCTATCCGACAAGTGTTATCTTAAATAATTTGGTAAGAACAAAAGAATCAGTGACAGAGCCTGTAGTCAAATTGTTTCTAAAAAAATTGAGCGGCTTTTTTATGCGGGAAAGAGAGGCTGTCTAGTGCCGAAAGTTTCTGTTCTTATGCCTGTTTATAATGTGAAAGAAGAATACTTGAGAGAATCTATAGAAAGTATTCTACATCAAACTTTTAAGGATTTTGAATTTATTATTCTTGATGATTGTTCAAAAAATGACGTTGAGTCAATTGTTAATTCCTATAAAGATACAAGAATAAGGTTTTATAGAAATGATAAAAATCTTAAAGTTTCTGCGTGTAGAAATAAGCTTCTTGATTTGAGTAATTCTGAATATGTAGCTTTTCAAGATGCAGATGATATATCTTATGCAGAAAGATTAAAGGTCCAAGTTGAATATTTGGAAAGACACAGAGATGTGTCTATTCTAAGTGCTGCATATGAAACTTATCCTAATGGTAAAGTTGTTAGTCATTGCCGTAATGTAAAATATTTTGATTTATTAAAAGAATGTTGTGTTGCACAGCCTGTTGTAATTATGCGCCTTTCATCAATCAGATATTGTAATCTTAAATATAGTGAAGAATTTGACACATCAGAAGATTATGAATTTTGGTCTAGGGCTATAAAATATTTAAAGATAGAAAATTTAACGAATGTGCTTTTAAAATATAGGATTCGTGAAAATAGCCTTTCTCATAGTGATACAGAATTGATAATAAAAAATGATATGCGGATAAGAGAGGCTATGTTTGATTTTTTAACTTCCGACGAATTATTGAAAAATTATTTAAAATATACCTTTTTAAAATCATATTTTAAAAGGAAAAATTCGTTTTTAGAAAATATTTTTTCTATCAGAAATGTTGATAAAGCAAAAGTGCTAACAATTATGGGAAGAAAAGTGAGGATTAAAAGTTTATGAAAAGCCCTAAAGATATGAAAATTCTACAGATAGATATTACAAATGCCTGTGTAAACAGATGTTCAAATTGTACAAGGTTTTGCGGGCATCATAGAAAACCGTATTTTATGGATTTTGAAACATTTAAAAAAGCTGTAGATTCTTATGACGGCTGGGATGGAATGGTCGGAATTATCGGCGGTGAACCAACATTACATCCGGAGTTTGAAAAATTCTGCGACTACTTGAGAGAAAAAAGAGAGTGTTGTCCTCCTGCTCTGGCCAGAGAACCGATAGATGATATGCAGGATTTTATTATGCAAAATGATATGACAAATCCTGATACAAAAATAGGGCTGTGGTGTTCATTAAATAACGGTTATTATCGTTATTTTGAAACAATAAATGATACTTTTTATCGTCAGTATTTAAATGACCATAACAATGAGTGCCTTCATCAAGCTATTTTAATGACAAGAAAAGAACTTGGTATAAGCGATGAAGAATTTATAAAAAGAAGAGATAATTGCTTTGCACAAAATACTTGGTCAGCAACTATAACACCAAAAGGAGCATTTTTCTGTGAAATTGCTGCTCATTTGGATATGTTGTTTAATGGCCCCGGCGGATGGCCTATTGAAAAAGGCTGGTATAATAGGACGCCTGAGGAATTTGGCGAGCAGCTCCAATGGTGCGAGATGTGCGGTTTGTGTCTTGATGTTCCAAAGAGAGTTTCCTGCGATGAAAGAGATGATGTTACCCCTTTAATGCTGGAAAAATTAAAGGAAATAAATTCTCCTAAAGTAGCAAAAGGTATGTATGTTGTCCTTGAGCCTTCAAAATATGATAAAAATAATTATAAATCTTTTGAGGGGCCTGCAGACTATATTATTGCAGGTGGAAATATTAGAACAACAAAAGAAAACAGAAATTATTATCCGAGAAAATTTGAAATTACATCTGCAGATAATTTAATAAATTGCATAAAAACACACAATCCTACTGACTGGATAGTGATTACAAAGAATAAAAAACAGGGAGAAAAAATTGCACAAAAAATGAAAGATTTTGTGCTTAATCCTGGCTGTTTGTACAAAATAAATGATTCTTTATTAATCAATGTTCTGGCAAGATCAATTAGAGATTATATAAAAAATCCTGATTGTCTTAATGCCGACAACATTGTCGGGTATTACCCGTGTGACAAAGTAATAGAAGTAAATCTTCCAAAAGCAGTAAACAAATTCTTTTCTGTTAAGAAGGATAAGAATCGTATTCGTATAAATGTTTTGGGGTTAAAAATATCTGTCAAAAGGAGAAATCATGGATAAACAGCCAAAAATTTCAATAATTATTCCTGTATATAATGCACAAAATTATATAGCCAAGTGTCTTGATTCTTTAATAAATCAGACATATAAAAATTTGGAGATAATATGTGTCGATGATTGTTCAAAAGATGATTCATTAAAAATTTTGCGACAATACGAGCAGTCGGATAACAGAATTATTGTGTTGCATAATGAATCAAATAAAGGCCCGGCTACTGCCAGAAATATGGCTCTTGAACGTATGACAGGTGAGTATTTGATGTTCTGTGATAATGATGATACCTATACTCCGCAAATGTGTGAAAAAATGCTTGATGCATTGTTGGTAAATAATGTGGATTTAGCTTTTTGTAAATCCAATTTTGTTTATGAATCGGATTATAGACCTTTTGATCGTATTGAAGAATATATTAATGCAATGCCAACAGGGTTTATCGATTTTTCAAAAATGGATAAAGGCATAGTTAATGTTGTTTTGTGGAATAAAATTTTTAAGGCCGAAATTTTAAAAAAATATAACATAAAATTTCCTGATGGGATTACACATGAGGATGATGCTTTTGTTTTTATGTATGTTTCTGTAATCAATTCAGCATTTTGTATTGAAACTAAACTCTATAATTATTTATTAAGAGATACCTCTTATAGAGCAACAAGCTTTTTTTATAAAGCTAAGCAAAAAATACGTTTTGATGCATTAAGGTCATTGCAATATGTTTATATTTTTATGAAAAAAAATGGGATTTGGTCTTTTTCGAAATCTTATTTTTTACATTGTGAAAATAATGAATTGGGTGCATTTGTTAATTATTTAAAACCAAGAGATGTGGGTATGGCAAAGAGAATGGTTAATGAGCTTGTCGCACAGGATAAATTGCCACAAAGTTCTTTAAATCTTTTTTTGCACCTTTTAGAAAAACGCCAATTTTTAAAACCTCATCAATACATATTTTCTGTCAGAAATATAGAAAATCATAAACAACTTGTCATATGTGGTCTTAAGTTTAAATTTAGAAGGAGAAATAAATGCAAATAGTCATTACCGGTGCAAATGGTTATATAGGTAGTCACGTAGTTAAAGAGCTTTTGAATGCAGGGCATATGGTTGTTGCTGTGGATTTAAAACATGACAGAGTGGATAAAAGAGCCGTTATATATGACGAAAACATATATGATGAATCAAAAGATTTATTTAATGAGTGGGGCTGTCCTGATGTAGTGATTCATCTGGCATGCAAAGATGTACCTGTCCACAATTCTTTGTGGCATGTGGATTCAATACCTGCAAACTTTAGGCTGCTGAAAAAACTTATCGATTCCGGCTTAAAACAGGTTGTTACTGTGGGATCAATGCATGATATAGGGTATTTTGAAGGTGCTATAGACGAAAATACTGTACCAAAACCTCAGACTTTCTATGGTGTTTCAAAAGACTCTTTGAGAAGACTTATGGAAATTTACACAAAAGATAAAGATGTAACATATCAGCATCTTAGATTCTTTTATACTTATGGCGATGATGAACAAAGTTCCGGTTCTGTATTCTCAAAAATATTACAAATGGAAAAAGAAGGTAATGAAACATTTCCGTTTACGGATGGAAAAAATAAGTTTGATTATATCAACATAAATGAACTGGCTCATCAAATTAGAGCTGTAATCGAGCAAAAAGAAGTTACTGGTATTATTAATTGTTGTTCCGGAAAACCTGTTGCTATTAAAGATATGGTTGAAAAATACCTTAAAGACAACAATTTAAAAATCAGGCCGGATTTCGGAAAATTTCCATCCAGACCTTATGATTCGCCTTGTGTCTATGGAGATGCAGGAAAAATCAACAACGTATTGAGTAAAGAAAAATCACTTATTTAATGAAACTAGGAATATCTTACAATCTTTTTGACGGTAAAGAATTGTTGGAAGCTTCTCTAAAATCTGTTAGAGAAGAAGCTTTTCATATTAATGTTGTTTATCAAACAACATCATATTACGGCAATAATTCTTCACCTTATATAAAAGATTTTCTTTTAAACTTGAAGAATAAAGGACTTATTGACGAAATTTTTCATTATGAGAGAGATTTTTCTAAAAATGACAAACATTATTTTGAAAGAGAAAAAAGAAATATTGGTCTTTCTATTGCGAGAAAAAGGGGCTGTACTCATTTTTTGAGTATGGATGTTGATGAGTTTTACGACAGAGAACAGTTGAAAAAAGCTAAAAAATATATTGAGCGAAAACGAATAAAAACCTCTGCTGTTTCTATAATTGAATATTTAAAGCAGCCTTTTTATAAAATAGTTGACGGCTATACTTTTATGCCTTCAAATCCATACAACTTTTATGTCCCGTTTATAATGAAAATTCATAGATTTTGGCCGCAAAAACATAACAGAAAATGGTATCCCTGTATAGTTGATCCTTCACGTGCATTGAATAATAGGGAAAAATTTTACTTGTTCAGCAAGCAGGATATTGTAATGCATCATATGTGTACGGTTAGAAAAAATCTCTATAATAAATATGCAAATTCTAATTTAAATCAGGGCAATGATTGTGTCAAAAGTTCAATACGCAAGCTTCAACAAGATATATTAAATTGGCAATTTGAAGATTATAGAATTGGAAATACTAATTATTCATTGTTTAATGGCAGAATTATCGAAAAAGTAGAGAATCAGTTTAATATACCTGTTTTTTAAAGATAGCTTTTTAAATACTGTCCGGTGTAAGATTCTTTGCATTTGACAATTTCTTCCGGAGTACCTTCAAAGACTACCTGTCCGCCTGCATTGCCGCCTTCCGGCCCGAGGTCGATTATGTGGTCTGCTACTTTTATCAAATCCATATTGTGTTCAATAATAAGTATTGTGTTGCCTGCATCAGCGAGCTTGTTAATGATTTTAATGAGCTTGTCCAAATCATACCAGTGCAGGCCGACTGACGGCTCATCCAGAAGATAGAGCGTTTTGCCGGTTGCTTTTTTGTTCAATTCTGATGCCAGCTTGATTCTTTGAGCTTCGCCGCCGGAGAGAGTCGTTGCACTCTGTCCCAGTTTTATGTAGCCCAGCCCTACATCGTATAAGGTTTTTAATCGGCTTTTTATCTTTGGAATGTTTTCAAAAAATACATAGGCCTCGGCAACAGTCATATTTAATACATCAGAGATTGTTGCACCTTTGTATTTTACTTCCAGTGTTTCTCTGTTGTAGCGTTGACCTTTGCACACATCACATTTTACATATACATCTGAGAGAAAGTTCATCTCTATCTTGAGCAGCCCGTCGCCTTTGCAGGCTTCGCACCTGCCGCCTTTTACGTTGAAGCTGAATCTGCCGGGTTTGTAGCCACGGACTTTTGCTTCGTTTGTCATTGCATAGAGTTCTCTGATATATGTAAATACATCCGTGTAGGTAGCAGGGTTGGAGCGTGGTGTCCTGCCTATCGGCGACTGGTCAATGTCAATAATTTTGTCTATGTTTTCAAATCCGAGAATCTCATCCACGCCTATTGGCTTTGGTTTGTTTCCTCTGAGTTTGTGCAGAGCATATTCGTGTATCAGGTCTTGCATAAGCGTAGATTTTCCCGAGCCTGATACGCCCGTGAGCGCAACAATTTTTCCTAAAGGTATATCAACATTAATGTTTTTAAGGTTGTTAAGATGGGCATTTCTTACTTTTAAAAAGTGTCCGTTGCCTTCTCTTCTTTTTGTTGGTACGGGGATTTTTTTTGCACCGCTTAGATATTGGCCTGTAATGGATTCTTTTACCTGTTTAATCTCTTCCAGCGTTCCTTTGGCTACTACTTTTCCGCCGTGAACACCTGCTCTTGGCCCGATGTCTACAATGTAGTCGGCATTTTTCATTGTGTCTTCATCGTGTTCAACTACAATAAGAGTGTTGCCGAGATTTCTCAAGCGCAAAAGCGTTTTTATCAACATATCATTGTCACGCTGGTGCAGCCCGATAGATGGTTCATCAAGAACATACAATACCCCTGAAAGTCCGCTGCCGATTTGTGTTGCGAGTCTGATTCTCTGAGCCTCGCCGCCGGAGAGAGTCAATGACATTCTGCTGAGATTGAGATATCCAAGCCCTACATCCAATAAGAATTTTAGTCTTGCCCTGACTTCTTCAAGAACCTGTTTTGCAATTTTCATTTGAAAATCGTTTAACTCAAGGAACAGGTCAGAGAAAAACTTGAAACTTTCCGTAATCGGCATATTGCAGACTTCAAAAATATTTTTCCCGCCTACTGTGACAGCTAGTGCAAACTGGTTTAGTCTGGCTCCGTGACAATCTTTGCACGGGGTCATTTTCATATATTTTTGAATTTCTTCCCGCCAGTATTCGCCGCCTGCCTCGTTGTACCTTTTTTCAAGAAAGGGTATTACGCCCCAGAATTTTGTTTTGTGAGAGGTGTAGCGGTGCGTGCCGAATTGTTTTACCCTCAAATCAATTATATCTTTTCCGCCGTATAGAATTAAGTCCTGTTCAGCTTTTGTCAGGTCTTCAAACGGCTTGTCCAAATCTATGCCGTAGTGGTCTGATACTGATTTTAGTACATCGTCATAGTATGATGTAGAAGTCTTGCTCCATGGATATATTGCACCTTGTTTTATGGATTTTTTTCTGTCCGGAACAACAAGGTCAGGGTCGATTACAAAGTCATAACCAAGTCCGGAACACGTCTGGCATGCGCCGTAAGGGTTGTTGAAACTGAATGTTCTCGGAGCGAGTTCTTCAAAGCTTAAACCGCATTTCGGACAGGCAAGCTTTTCTGAAAAAATCAGTTCTTTGTCCCCTATGACATCGACTGTCATCAATCCGTTTGCTTTTTTGAGCGCAATTTGTGCGCTGTCTGCCAGCCTTGATTTTGCTGATTCTTTGACGACAATCCTATCTACCACAACATCAATGTCGTGTTTTTTGTTTTTTTCAAGTTTTATGTCATCAATATCCGTTTCATCTAAGTTGTAAAGCTCCCCGTCAATTTTTACACGGATAAAGCCTTCCTGTTTCAAATCGTTTATTACAGAGGCAAATTCTCCCTTTTTCCCTCTGGCTACAGGTGCAATTATTTGGATTTTTGTGCCTTCCGGCAGTTTTAAAATTTTGTCGACTATTTCATCAATGGACTGCGGTTTTATCTCATCACCGCACTTTGGACAGTGAGGAATACCTATACGGGCGTATAAGAGCCTTAAGTAGTCGTAAATCTCTGTGACAGTACCGACTGTTGAACGGGGATTGTTAGAGGTGGATTTTTGGTCAATAGAAATTGCCGGCGAAAGCCCGTCTATGCTTTCTACATCCGGCTTGTCCATTTGACCTAAAAATTGTCTTGCGTATGTAGAAAGGCTCTCTACATAGCGTCTTTGACCTTCTGCAAATATCGTGTCAAATGCCAGAGAGCTTTTCCCTGAACCGGATACACCGGTAAAAACTATTAATTCATTTTTCGGCAGTTCCAAATCAACATTTCGCAAATTGTGTTGATTTGCCCCTTTTATAACAATTTTATCGTTCATAGCATTATCCCTGCTTATATTATTTCACAAGGATTTTTGTTATTCAAATTTTTTGAGTATTCGGGTTCTGTTTAATATTTTTAACATCTTTATAAAATTTTTATACCCTATAAAATTTGTTTTTGCTAAAATAACGTTTGAGGTTAATATGCAAATAGAGTTTTTATATTCAAAAATACACAGAGCTACCGTAACAGATGCAAATTTAGAGTATGTAGGTTCTATCACAATTGATGAAGAACTTATGGAAGCTGCCAAACTCCTAGAAGGGATGAAAGTTGATATATTGGATGTCAACAATGGTGAAAGATTCCAGACTTATGTAATAAAAGGTAAACGTGGCAATTGTGATATTTGCCTCAACGGTGCGGCCGCCAGAAAGGTTGCTGTAGGCGACAAGGTTATTATTGTGTCTTATGCAATGATGACGCTGGAAGAAAAAGAAAAGTTTGTTCCGACTGTTGTTATGGTCGATGACAAAAACAATATTGTAAAGAAACTATAAAAAACCGGCAAAAAATATTTTGTTCGGTTTTTATTTTGACTAAAATAAGTTAAAATAATCACAAGGAATTCATAAAAGGAATTCACAAGGTGCAAAATACAATTACAAAAGAATTTACATCTGCAAACACTAAGGCTAATGTTACTATTCCCCAGTTATCGGCAAAGCCTCAGAATAAAGTCCTTCTTCAATATGTTGAAAAAAGACTTAATAAAATCTTTTTTGATGAAGTAAATTCATCTGATTCTATTTTTAAAAAAGTGAGTAATAATGCCGTCTTTAAGATGGCTTTGTTTTTATCAGGACATATTACAAGAGCCTGCTCTATAGGCATTGCAGGAGAAACCGCAAGCGGAAAATCCACTATTGCAATGGATATTATAGACACAATACAGGCTTTTGCCGATGAATATGAATTGAAAAACGTTATCACAAGATTGAATACGGATGATTATTATTATGACCGTTCGGAAATGGTAAAACAGGCCGGAAGTTTTGCGGAATTTGCAAAACATTATGACCTTGATGTGCCTGAGGCTCTTGAATTGGAGCTTATGAAAAAGCATATAAAACAATTGCTTTTTGGCGATACTGTTTATCTGCCAAAATACGATATGTCCGGTACAGCAATCAGACGTGACAATGTTACAAAAGCCGTACCTTCAAAAATAATTATCTCAGAGGGACTTTTTACTCTGACAGAAAAGGTCGTTGATGCTTTTGATTTTAAAATTTATGTAGATGTTTCTCACGAAGTGCAAAAGGAAAGATTCTACAAAAGAGCGCAGGAACGTGATTTGGGAGATTCTGCCGATGAAGTTTACGAAAATGCTTCTTCTAAGGCAAAGATTTATATCCATCCTACAGCGATGAAAGCTGATATCGTGTTGTCAGGTGAGGCTGACAGAGCAGCTTACAAGAAATTTATCAACAAAATTCTCTCACTGGTAGAAGAAATTCAAAATATTACGCCGAATAATCTTCTTTTGCATAGATAGGATATTTTATGAAATTGTGTCTGTTTCAAGGGACATTCAATCCCATACATAATGCACATTTGAAAATTTGTGAATATGCCAAAAATCATTATGATTTTGACAAAATTCTTTTGATACCAGCTGCAAGACCTCCGCATAAGGATTTTGACGAATCTTTTTCTCAACACAGGTTGAAAATGGCGGAGTTGGCCGTAAAAGATATCGATTATATAGAAGTGTCTGATATTGAATATCAAAGAGATGATTTGTCTTATACAGTGCCTACTGTAGAAGAAATTTATGAAAAATATCCTGTGGAAGGAATGATTAATTTTATAATAGGTACAGATGCTTTTAAAAATATTGAAAACTGGTACGAATCCGAAAAATTGAAAAAAATGGTAGATTTTGTTCTTTTTGTCAGAGAAGATGAGCAACAGTTGAAAGAAGACGAAACATATTTGCAAAAACTTAAAGAAAAAGGCTATAATTACAGAATGATGAAGATGCCGTTTGTTGATATATCTTCTTCTAAAATCAGAACAAATATTCACAACAGTGTGCCGATAAAAGCACTTGTACCCAAAGCGGTGGAAAATTACATTGATAAATATGGTTTATACAGATATTAATATAGAAGAAATAAAAGACTGGCTTAAAGAAAATCTGTGTGAAGAAAGGTATATTCACACTCTCGGTGTTATGGATGCAGCTGTGGAACTGGCTCAGATGTTCAATCTGAATGTTGAAAAAGCCAGACTGGCAGGGGTTCTGCACGATGCTGCAAAATGTTTTTCTAACGAAAAGCTGCTGGAAATTATTCACGAACATATTCCCGAGGTTCATGATTGTGAATTGTTGAATTACAAGACACTGCACGCTCCTGTTAGTGCATATCTTGCAAAAGAAAAGTTTCATATAAAAGATAAAGATATTCTTGATGCTATCAGGTGGCATACTCTCGGCCGCTGCGGCATGACTGAGTTTGAAAAAATTATTTTTCTTGCTGACAAAATCGAAGCAAGAACAAGAGAGGCAGAATTTCGACATCAATGCCTGGAATTATTAAAAGAAGAACATGGCCTTGATAAAGCTTTGTTCAAATGTTTTGAAGCTACTATAAAAAGCCTTGTGGACAGAAGACTGGCGATATGCCATATTACAATCGATGTTTACAATGAGCTTTTGGAAAAAATTATTTAGTTAAGTAAAAAGGGTATATGTATGATAATTCCAAGTATAGATTTGATGGACGGCAAGGCTGTTCAGCTCCGTCAAGGTACGGAAAAAGTTCTGGAAAGAACTGATGTTGTTGAGCTTGCAAAATATTACGGCAGGTTCGGCGAAATTGCTGTTATAGATTTGGATGCAGCAAAAGGCACCGGCAACAATGAACAATTGATTTCTCAAATTTGCAAGGTTGCTTCCTGCCGTGTGGGCGGCGGCATCAGAGATGTTGAAAAAGCTAAAAGGATGCTGGCTTTGGGTGCAAAAAAAATTATTATAGGCACAGCAGCAAATGAAGAATTTTTATCAAAACTTCCAAAAGACAGAGTCCTTGTTGCTATTGATGCAAAAAACGGACATATAGCAACAAACGGCTGGGCAAAAACAATCGATGCTACGCCGATGGACTTTGTGAAACGCTTTAACAACTATTGTTCCGGATTTTTATACACAATTGTGGAAAAAGAAGGAATGATGGGCGGCACTGACATGGCTGCTATCAAAGAAATCAGAAATTCCACATCAAAAGAACTTGTCGCTGCCGGCGGGATTTCTGATGTAGATGAAATTGTTGAACTCCAGAAAAATAATATTTCAACACAGCTCGGAATGTGTATTTATACAGGCAAAGTAGAACTGGAAGAAGCTTTTGTTAAATGTTTGGATTTTGAAAAGAGGTTTGGCTACATACCTACAATTGTTCAGGATGTTGATACAAAACAGGTTCTGACACTTGCTTATTCTACGGCCGAGTCTGTCAGACTAGCTTTAAAAACAGGGAAAGGCACATACTTTAGCCGCTCAAGAAAATCCATCTGGGTAAAAGGCGAAACCTCGGGCAATACACAGGAGCTTGTTACTGCTCGTTTCGATTGTGATATGGATGCGCTTTTATTTATGGTAAGACAAAAAGGCAATGCCTGTCACCTTGGCCGTTATTCCTGTTTCGGGGATAAGGATTTTACTGTTAATGAGCTTTATAACCTGCTTTTGGACAGAAAAAGACTGCTACCTGACAAATCTTTCACAACTAAACTGTTCAAAGATGAATTCTATTTGAAAAGAAAGATAATGGAAGAGGCGTTTGAGTCTGTAAATTATGAACAGGGTGACGGTCTGGAGTGGGAAGCTGCTGATTTGACATATTTTATGCTTACTTTTATGGCAATGCATAATGTTACCCCGCAGGATATTTTGAATAATCTTGCCAGCAGAACAAAATAGAATCCGTGTAACTGCAACAAATTTGAATAAAGAAAAAGACCCTAATCGGGTCTAAAATTTAAATAAGAAGAGAGAGCTTTCATATAATATAAAGGCTTTCTCTTCTTAAAAATTGCTATATTTTTTAATTTTATTTCTAAAATATTTGTTTTTGTTACAATTCGACAAGCTCAGGATGACTTTTCAGTTTTAAGAAAATTTCTGCTGTTTTCTCAAATTCTTGCGGATTGTGGCTGGCAAAATATTTTACATAGCCATTGTTCTGCTCTGACAAAAGATTTTTATGTCTTAAATCCTCAATAATGTATTGTGCAAAGATTTTTGCCGGATTGATAAAAAGATTTTCGTCAGCATATTGGGAAAGTTTGTCTAAAAGATAAGGATAGTGCGTGCAGCCAAGGATTATCTTTTGCGGGTTAAATTCCAGCACTTTGTCCAGATATTGAGTTATTGCAGTGTTTTTGTCATAGTCAGTGAGTTTTTTTTCTATAATAGGCACCCACATAGGACATGCCTGCTCAAATACCTCTATATCAGGATTTCCTTTTTTCAATTCCTGCGTGTATTTTTTAGAATCCACTGTTGCCTGTGTGGCCATGATTCCTATTCTTTTTAGGTTTTTATCAAGGGTTACACATTTTGAAACAACCTGAATCAGCGGATAAATTTTAAAGCTGTAGTTGTCTTTGAGTTCTTCATAAGCTGTTGCTGATGACGTATTGCAGGCAAGTACGACAGCTTTTACGTTTTGTGTTTCAAAAAAGTCAAAAATCTCTTTGACTATTTTTATCAATTCTTCTTTTGATTTTTCGCCGTAGGGAAGATTTTTTGTATCGCCAAAATAAAGATATTTTTCTTGCGGCCGTATGTTTAAAAGCTGCTTTAATACTGTCAGGCCGCCAATTCCCGAGTCCATTACTCCAATATATTTTTCTTTATCTTCCATATACATATTAATCTTTACCCAAGTATTTTAAGATACCTTTTGCAATCGCTTCGGCTGTTTTTTGTTTTCTTTGTGTTGTTAAAAGCTCTTTTCGCTCTTCCGGATTTGAGATAAAACCTGTTTCGACAAGTATAGACGGGCAGGTAGTATGATTAATAACATAAAATTTAGACTTAAACAATCCTCTGTCCTTAGAGTTTATTGCACAGGCAAACTCTTTGTGTACAATTTGTGCAAAATCATAGGACTGCGGCGTGTAGTAGTGTGTTTCCAGCCCGACACCCTCCGGTGTAACGCTTGAGTTTACGTGGATACTTACAAACAAATCTCCGTGGTTGTCTTCTGTAAAGGAAACTCTGTCCTGTAAAGAAACATATACATCATTTGACCTTACCATAAGGACATTGAAGCCTTTTTTCTTTAATATGGTTTCCAGTCTTTTTGCTATGTCGAGTGTAATGTCTTTTTCGTATATGCCTTCTCTTGTTGCACCGACATCTGTACCGCCGTGGCCTGCATCTATTACTATTGTTTTTACGTTAGGGTTTCTTGTTATTATTGCAGGTTTAGGTTTTTTGATTTCAACTTCTTTTGGAGTCATTATTGTCAGTTTGAGCTGCTTGTTATCAAAGCTTTCCTGATAATCAAGCGTTGTTGTTTTTTTGACAGGAATTATTATTTTTATGCCTGTATTTGACCCCGGCAGCTGCTCTGTTCTGAGTTTAGCAAGGACTTCGGAGTCAAGATTTTTTTTGTACGCATCGTGGTTGAAGCCTGAAGAATTGTACAGATTTATTTCTACTTTGTTATCGAATTTTTTTATTGAATGGATTATAGGTTCCGTAAATGTAAAATGAAGGATATCTTTTGTATCATCTATTTTCTTTGCACTGTAATTGTATATAGCCGAGGTTCTGTCGTATAGCTTTAGCCCTAGCAGTCTGTCGTCATGCGCAAGAAATATGCTCTGTGAATCGTATGAGTATATTGGTCTGTATTTTTCTGCATTGGGTGTAGTTACGACTACTCTTGCTTTTGTCGGCTCAAATTGGCCTATTTTTATTGTTTCGTTTTCTGAAAGCACGTATTCTTTGTTTCTGATTTCAGGGTTTACATAGGTATTTGGCATGTCAAATACCAGCCTGTCCGGCTCAGCAACAACAAACGGGCTTTCTATCGCAATAGCACCGATACCTCTTATTAGCGCATTACCTCTTTTTACATCAATACTGTTTACCGTAAAGCTGCTTTTTAGCTTGAGTTCTTTTGTGTCGCTGCTTTTGAGCGTTGTATTTGTCTTTTTAACCAGTTCTCCTTTTGAGTTGAAGGCTTTTTGAATTTCTATTGCTTCTGGAGATCGCACTGTTTCTGCAGCAGAGTTTGCTGCAGGCTGTGCAGCTTTTTTCTCTTCGGAAAACAGTGTGTATTCATAATAGTTTTCTTTTGATTTTTCATCATTGTAGACAGAATGCAGGTTATTCTGCGTGAAAAGTTTTTTGTTATAAACAAAAACAAGGTTGTCATCTATTCGGTAAAGTTTTAGTTTGTTTACATTAAAACTTTTGTTATAGGTTAGTACCATTCTGACTACGTTAGGGTTTGTTGTAAACTGTGATAATTTTATTTCTTTTATTGAGCTGTTTTTAAATGTCCAGCTGGAGTTTGGTCTTGTCAGTACAGAGTTTTCTATGTCAAAAGCAATTCTGTCCGGATTGGACAGTTTCATTGATTTGACATTGATGTACATTGCCTTTGTTGATGCAGCAAGAAAAACTATGTTATCCGAATTGTCAAAATTTATCGAGTTTATTTTAACTGTTTCTTCGGCTGATGCTACATTAAAAAGGTTTATTATGAATATAAAAAAGATTAGTAATAATTTCTTTATCATCATACATATATTGTACATTAAAAGCTGATTATGACTAATCTTTTACATTAGTTAATTGTATTATTTTTAAGACTATAAAATTTATAGTGAAAGTGTCTTTTCTTTTATCTCTTCAAGATATTTAACAGCATAGCATCCTGCTACAGCACCGTCTGCAGCTGCAGTAATTACCTGTCTGAGAGGTGTCGTTCTGATGTCGCCTATAGCGTAAACACCTTTGACGGAAGTTTCCATGCAATCATTTGTAACAATGAAACCTGCTTCGTTTTGTTCCAATTGTGCGTTAAAATATTCTGAATTCGGCGCAAATCCGATATAAGGGAATACTCCGTCTGTTGCGATATCTGTAGTTTCACCCGTTTTTACATTTTTTACGGTAATTGATTCCACACAGTTTTCGCCGTTTATTTTTACGGGTATTGTGTCAAAAACAAATTCTACCTTGTCGTTTTTAAATGCACGTTCTTGTACAATTCTGTCGGCTCTTAAGGTGTCACGTCTGTGGATTATGTAGACTTTTTTTGCAAATTTTGTGAGATAGCAGCCTTCTTCAACAGCAGCATTGCCGCCGCCTACAACAACAACTGTTTTGTCTTTATAAAAGGCTCCGTCACAAACAGCACAATAGCTGACGCCTCTTCCGATAAATTCTTTTTCTCCTTCAATACCGAGTTTTTTTGCCTGTGCGCCTGTAGCTATGATTATTGTATTTGCTTCGTATATAGTATCTTTTGTTTCAACAATCTTCGGTTCTGTTGTCAATTCAACTTTTTCAATTTCCTGCATGGGGTATTTGTCTATATCAAACATGCCGGCATGTTCTTCAAATTTTTCCATCATGTCGTATCCGCCGATTTTTCCGAGTCCCGGATAGTTTTCGAGTTCAAGATAGTTTGAAGGCTGTCCGCCGAACATTGATATATCAATTACGGCTGTTTTTGCAGCACCTCTTGCTGCATATATTGCTGCAGAAAGCCCTGCCGGCCCGCCGCCAAGAATCACAACATCATACTCAAGTCTTTTTTTCTCGCTCATGTTTATCTCTCTCTTCTTTTATTACTCCCTGCTCATAAATATGGATTGTATCGATTGTGCCGAGTTGCCTGAGATTTTCTTTGCTTTTATTTTATAAATGACAACATCTGTGCTTATTTTTTCACCATATTTATATTTTTCTATAACTATTTTATCAGTTCCATAGAAATTTTCACCATTCAATGTTAATGTTGGTGTTTCTGTCATTTTCGCATTTTTGTCCTGCGTTACATGTGTAAATTTTATTTGATTGCCTTTGACATCATCAACTGTAACAGAAGCTCTTGCTCCTGAAACGGGGTTTGATAATGTTATGACGTCACCTGTTTTTGATAAGTTCCAATAATCCGTGGAAACTTCATTAAACATTTTTTCATTATTTGTGTAGGTCATAATGGAGCTTATTTCCCAGCTGCCGAAAAATCCTGCAGGCACCTGATCGGACAGGGAAACTCCTGCCTTCAGCACCATTGCATTTGCGGCGGTGTATTGTGCCGGAACTATTAAAAAGAATAATAAAAGAATATAAATTAATTTTTTCATAAATTATATATAATGCGGGTAAAAAATATTTCAATTTTTTTAGCCTATTTATGTTATTCTTTATTTATGGAAAAGATTTTTACAATCACCGTGGATAATTTAGATGCGACTAATATTCTTGCGCAAAAATTTGCAAATGCGTTCAGACAAAACGGGGCATTTGTTTGTTTGTACGGTGATATAGGTGCAGGCAAAACCGCTTTTACAAAACTTGTTGCAAATCATTTGAATGTAAAAGAAAAAGTAACAAGCCCGAGTTTTGTTATAATAAATGAATATCTTTCCGGTGATTTGCCTATTTATCACTTTGATTTGTACAGACTCGAAAATGAAGGTGTAAAAACAATTGTAGATGAGCTTGTGGAATACTCAAGACCAAAGGTTTTGACTTTTGTTGAGTGGGCTGAGTTCTCGGATTTTGAGCTTCCTTTTGACAGAATTGAGATTAGAATAGATTATATTGACGAGAACAAACGCACCTTTACTTTTTCTTGTGAAGGCGAAGAATACAAAAAGTGTTTGGAAGGAATTAACAAGTGAAGATTTTAACTTTTGATACCAGTCTGGACAAGACTTATGTCACATTTTCAGAAGATAAAAACATAATAGCGGATGAAATAATTGAAAATCATAACGAAAAATATCATTCGGCTTTTTTAATTCCTGTTATTGCTCAGATTTTAAAATCTAACAGTATAAGCATGAAAGATATTGATGTAATCGGTACAAATATTGGCCCCGGAAGTTTTACCGGAATAAGAGCATGCGTTACCGTTGCGAGAGTGATAGCTCAGCAGCTGAATATACCGCTGGTCGGAGTCAGTTCGCTTGAAATTTTATCTCATATAAACGACACAGATGAATTGACAACAGTTGTGCTGGATGCAAGAAAACAGCAGTATTATACTGCTCAATACAATAATGGCAAAGAGTTAAAAGCCCCCTCATTAACTAATGCTGATGATGTTTTGAATTTTGATTTTAAAAATGGACGTGTTATTGCTGATGAGGCCTCCAGCACATTTTTGAAAAGTGCTGGCATCGCTTCTGAAATTTATACGGAAATGAATGCTGATTTGGGTAGAATTTTGAGTCAAATAGTCTGCAATAAAATACAAGACTGTAATAAAGATGATTTTCTCTGGGGTAAATTAAAGCCTCTTTATCTGCAGGCTCCGCCCGTTACGATTTCTGCAAAAGCAAAAACAGCGTCTGTTTAAATGTAAGCCTAATATAAATATAGGATTTCAAAAACAGGATATTATTATTTAATTATAAGTAATAATAAATATATTGGAGATTAGATTAGTATGGATTTCACATCGTTAGTTGGTGTATTTTTCGGGATAGTGTGTATCTTAATCGGTCAGGCTCTCGAGGGCGGTAATATAGGACAGCTGCTTCAGATTACAGCTGCATTTATTGTATTTGGCGGTACAACAGGTGCTGTTATTTTGAGTTTTTCGGTTGTTGAATTGAAAAATGCTTTTGTCCTCTTAAAAGATGTTTTTATGGGAGAAAAGGTCAATTTTGATGAGTTGATAGCTGAGATAATTAAATTTGCTACAAAAGCAAGAAGAGAGGGTGCTATTTCTCTTGAAAAAGAAGCAAGAACTGCATCAGATCCGTTGATGGTAATGGGCCTTGAGGCTGTAGCGGACGGTACTGACCCTGCTCTGGTCAGACAGATGATGGAAACACAGGTTATGCTGCTTGAGGACAAGGTCGCAGGCGGTGCAAAAGTCTGGGAATCTGCCGGCGGTTTTTCTCCTACAATCGGTATCATCGGTGCGGTCCTCGGGTTGATTCAGGTTATGCAGAACCTTTCCGATCCGTCAAAACTCGGTGCCGGTATTGCGGTAGCTTTCGTTGCTACTGTTTATGGTGTAGGTGCTGCAAACTTAATTTTTATCCCGTTTTCCACAAAGTTAAAATTTAAATATAAAAAAGTATTCTTGAAAAAAGAAGTTATTATAGAAGGTATTCTTGCTATTCAGGCCGGTGAATCTCCTGCTTTGATAGAAAGAAAACTACAGGCTTACATTTTGGATAGTCACATGAAGGATAGAGAAGCGGTTTAACCTTATGGCAAGAAAAAAGAAACCAGAAGAGCATGAAAATTTGGAGCGTTGGCTTGTTTCTTACGCAGACTTTATGACTTTATTGTTTGCTACTTTTGTTGTTCTTTATGCACTGTCACAGATAAATGTAAATGAGTTTAAAAAAATAGAAGAATCCTTGAAAAAAGCTTTTAGTATACAGTCAATTCTTGACGGAGGCAGCGGTGTTATGTCCTCCGGTGAATCTGTGCTTGATGCGAGTGCTGCAAATTCAATGATTGATTCATTGATGATGGAATATATTAGCCCTCGCTATGAGCAGGATTCTTATGAAAAGATAAAAAAAGAAATTGAAGATAAAGTCAAATCAGGTGAGCTGGATGGCGTCAGTGCAACTATTGATGAAAGAGGGCTTGTCATTACTATTACAGACAAGAGGATTTTGTTCAAATCCGCTTCTGCCCAGTTAAATCCAGCAGCATTAAAAGTTTTAGATGAAATAGGAAAGTTGATTGTTGAAAAATTTGCAATGCACGGTATAAGAGTCGAAGGCCATACTGACAAACTGCCCATAAGCGGCGGCGGATATCCTTCCAACTGGGAGCTTTCTTCTGCCAGAGCGTGTACAATAGTTAAATATTTAATAGACAGATTCAAAATTCTTCCTGATTTGATGTCTGCTGTCGGTTATGCTGATACCAGACCTGTCGCACAGGGCAGTGATGCTGCTTCTCTGGCTAAAAACAGACGTGTAGAAATTGTTGTTCAGAGAAATCAAAACAAAAATCTTGACCATTATCAAAATACTTATTTAAAAATGGGTAAAACTGAACAGCAAAGAAGAAGAAATGAACAAATTAAAATAATTAGAGAAATCGAAAATAAAGACCTGCAATCTCTCGGCGAAGATATAAAACACTCTTCTGATATGTCTTCATACGAAGAAAACGGAACCGACTTTCTCGATGAGTCCGAAAGAATAGATAAATTATCAAATCCCGGTATTTAGTTTTGTTATTTCATGTTTATTTTATAATATAGTCAGTCGGGTAATATTTGTATCTAAGAGGACAATTTATTGCAGAATATTAAATTGACTAGATATATTTTAATATCACTGATATTAGGGATTGTAGTAGGTCTGTTATTCCCTGATTTTGCAGTTAAATTATCACCTCTGGCTATGATGTTTTTGAATATGGTCAAGATGATTATTGCCCCGTTGCTTTTTGCAACTCTTGTTATAGGAATTGCCGGCCATGGCGATATTAAAAGCCTTGGAAAAATAGGTTTTAAAACCCTGATATATTTTGAGCTTGTCACAATTGCTGCTTTGTTAATAGGGCTTGGTATAGGTCATTTTACACAGCCCGGTGCCGGTTTGTCACAGGTTGGAGAAGTTTCTTCAACATATATGGATGCTGTTACTGCAATGAGCCATGGCGCACACCATGCGTCTTTAAGAGATTTGGTTATCAATATTTTTCCGTCCAGTATCATAAAATCAATGGCTGACGGAAATTTGCTCCAGATAGTTGTTTTCTGTCTGTTTTTTGCGCTGGCTATTTGTGCTGTCGGTCAAAAAGCCAAACCCATACTGGATGTATTAAATTCTCTGTCTGAGATTATGTTCAAATTTACTGAGTATGTAATGTATTTTGCTCCGGTCGGTGTTTTTGCCGCCATTGCCAGTACAATAGGCAGCAGCGGTATTGGCATACTTAAAAATTACGTAAAAATTGTGTTTTCTTTATATTTTGCATTGTTTGTTTTTATTGTTTTTATTCTTATTCTTGTATGCAAAATTGTAAAAATACCGATGTCAGGTTTGATAAGAACATTGAAAGATCCTGCATTGCTTGCTTTTTCTACAGCAAGCTCCGAGGCTGCGCTGCCAAAAGCAATGGAGCAGATGGAAAAATTTGGCGTTCCTAAAAATATTGTAGGGTTTGTTATGCCTACCGGATATACCTTCAATCTTGACGGCAGTACGCTGTATCTTTCTATGGCTGTGCTTTTTGCAACACAGCTTGTCGGCATTGATTTGTCTTTTCAGCAGCAGTTGATTATTATGTTTGCTTTAATGTTTACCAGCAAAGGTGTCGCAGGTGTGCCAAGAGCAGGGCTTGTTGTTCTGGCAGGTACTTTATCCAGTTTGAACTATCCTTTAATCGGGGTGGCTATTTTGCTCGGTATAGATCAGATTCTGGATATGGGAAGAACTACTGTTAACCTTATAGGCAACTGTATTGCTACCATTTTTATTGCAAGATGGGAAAACGAATTTGATTACGAAAAAATGAATGCATATTTAGCTTCAAAAGATATATAATTTTCCATGCTTGTTGTATAATAACTGAGTAAAGAGATATTTTGTGATTGGCGGTTCCTATGCTTCAAATTTTTAAAACACAGGAAGACAAAACCCTAAAAGAACTTTCTATAAACGAATTTGAGAAGGGATCATGGTTCAATTTGATAAAGCCGACTGCTGATGAGATAAAGCAGGTAGCTGCCGCATTAAATATCGATGCTGATTTTCTTAGAGATTCTCTGGACTCTGAAGAACGTTCCCGTATAGAACTCGATGATGACAAACTGCTTATAATCACAAATATCCCTTTAATGGAAGACGAAAACAGCTTTGATACATTGCCTCTGGGTGTAATTCTTACTCCGGACAATATTGTTACGGTATCGTTAAAAGAGAACAGAATCATTTCTTTCTTCAATCAGGATACAACAAAACTTTTTGATACAGCTAACAGAACGAGATTTCTTTTCCAAATTCTATTTCGTTCTACAAAGTTTTACTTGAGATATCTTGAACACATCAATCGCCATACAGACAAAATTGAAATAGAATTAAAACGAACAATGAAAAATAAAGCATTGTTCCAGCTTTTAGATGTTCAAAAATCTCTTGTATATTTTACTACTGCATTAAAAGATAACGGCAGAGTTTTGGAAAAACTCAGCAGATTCAAAAAATTCTCAGGTTTTTCAAATTTTATGGAATACAATGAAGAAATTGAGGATTTGATGGAGGACGTTATCATTGAAAACAAACAGGCTGTTGAAATGGTAGAAATGCATAGAAACATTCTCGAAAGTATGATGGATGCTTTTGCTTCTATTATTTCCAACAACTTGAACATAGTGATGAAGTTTTTGACTTCTGTTACAATTATTCTGGCTATACCGACAATGGTTTCCAGTTTTTGGGGAATGAATGTTGAGGTTCCTATGGCGCATTTTCATTATGCGTTTTTGGGCATATTGCTTTTTTCTTTGATGCTGGCAGGTATCATTGCCACTATATTAGCCAGAAAGGGACTGTTTTAATTAATATTTTATAGTTTCTTTAAGTTATTGTAACAATGTTACTGAAAAAAGTGGCATGCTTAGCAACTTTTTTTCTGTTTCATCTTAATATTTATAGACAAGCGTGTTATGTGAGGTTAATACTGTGAACATCAATCATTTGGATTTATCAGGCAATTTGAGAGTTACAAATCCTTTGTCCAGCAAAAAAGGTAAAAAACATTCTCCCAGTTTTTCAGGCTGCATTTTGACTCAGGATAACAGAGGCCGTGATGTTTACAAAATTAATTTGCCAAATGCCCCAAAAGGCACAAAGGTAGAGCTTGTCGCAATGACAAAGGATAACAATGGCAATTACAGTGTGCACCAGGATTCTGTCAGCAAAGAACTTCCGGGTGGCTTTGGATATTTGGAAGTCAAGGCTGATGATTTTAACCTCAAAAGCAGCAACGCTGTATTGGGATATAAGTTTGTTGTTAACGGAAAACAGTATAATGACAAATCAGTTGTTGGGGACAAAGGCTATAATATCGCAGTGCCTGTATGGGCAGCAAATTCTACTGCTCCAAAAGTTATTGAACATTTTTTGATTGATGCTTTTAATGTTCCAAAAGAAAATTTAAACGTAAGAAGAAACCATTTTAATGTTCTTGGTACAACTTTAAATTCTACAAACGAAATGGTGCCTAAAATGGCAGAAGCAGGTATTACAGAATTTTTAAGTACACCTGTTTTCGGTCAGGATAATATTTCAAGCCATGGCTACTGGACAACAAACCCTTACCAGATTACTAACAATCTTGGCGACATTACAGATTTTAAAAATTTAATGATTAACTTGTACAATCACGGTATGAGATGGATTGCTGACGGTGCTTTTGTTAATGAAGGTGTTGAAGGTATCCATATAAAAGATATTCAAAACTGGGGCGCAAAAAGTCCTTTGTTGAATATGTTTGAAACTAAAGATGTTCAGGATATTCCTCCACGCTACGGTATATTGTCTAAAAATCCTGAAGTCGATAAACATACACACATCCAGCTTGTAAACGCTCCTTACCGTATAATTTTCGAAAAGGGCGAGGACGGTGTTTATTATGAAAAAGCAATTAAACATTCCCATGTAAATCCGTCATATCCTACTTACATTCAGGTGTTTGATGACAGATTGGCTTCCGAAGAGCAGATGAACGGTAATAAAACCTTTAATGTCTATGACAAAAAAGAAACAGGCGACAGCTATGATATTGCAAATTACAGAGATTCTGTTCAGGCTGCAAACTTTAGAGTTACGCCAAGAGAAGTAGAAGCAAATTATCATAAATATAAAGAAGCAAGACACCATGACAAAGACAGTCAGTTCAAAAATTATCTGACAAGATGGACTAATAAAGAAATCGTTACCTCAAACAAAGACGGCGGTATTTCTCTGTGGGTCGGAAACAGTGATATTTCTAAAAAGAAATTTATTACCGCAGAATCAACTATAGCTGCCCTGCCTCCTGAAAGAAGAGCAGCTGCAAGAGCCGCTCAATATCAGGTTCAGGATGACACTGTTCAAATCGGCAAGTTCTGGGCTTACGAAGTAGCAAGAACCCTTACGGAATACACTGCAAAAGAACTCTCTGATAAAGTAAAAAATCAGGGCAAAACTTATAAAGAAGCTGTAGAAGAATTAATTAGTGAAAAGAAAATACCAAAAAGAGCAGAAGCTATTCTTGAACAAACAGACAACAAACCGTCAGCACTCGACAATATTCTTAAAATGAATGCTTACGGAACAGAAAGAAGATACCATCTCAGACAGCAAAAAATGCCGGAAACAATTGCAGATGGATTGATGTCATATCCTTTTGATGCAATTGAATTTTCACCGGATCTGGTAAGCGTATTTTCTTATCCTTATATTAAAAATATGGCTGTTACAGAAGATACAGTCGGCAAGTCCAGATATGATATGTTCAAAATGGGCGATGCCTATTACAATATGATGCCCGAAGATTACAGAGCATTATACAAAAAAATGGATAATGTTATTGCATCAGATTTGAGCGCAAAGGCTTTTGATATCCTTTCTAAACTGGAGCAGTCAACAGGCCAAAAACTTTTGGAAGGTAAAGAATTAACAACCGAGGGCAGAGAAATTTACTCTATGATTGCACCGGATGTTGCAAAATTCCTTGTTGTTTCTGCGCTTGTTCCTTCTATTGAACCTAACTACGCTAACAAAAACAATTTGGAATATAATACAAAAAATCTCAACAAAGTAGATTTGAACGCATTGAATCTTCAATACGAAACAACTCCTGAAAAAACTGCTGACAAATTAATCAATATGATAAAAACAGGTGTTGATAAAATTTCTGAAGATAAAATGAATAAGTTTGTGGCACATTTGTCCCAAAGACTCGATGGTATAGATTCCGATGCAGTAAATGTTGCTAAATTGATTGTTGAAAAAACAGAATCCGGCTTGAATTTCAGAATAGACGCATCAAAAGATGTCGGCGATTCAGATTCTGTTGAAGACGGTGCTTTTTCTGATGCAGAAAACAAACAGCGTGTTATGAATTTCTGGAACAAGTTTAATTCAGGATTTAGGGAATACAATCCGGCAGGTTCGTCATTCGGAGAACTCACAAACTGGCCTTCTTCTATTTTTGCGGAATTTATGCTGAGAACAGGGTTCACTACAATATCTGACTACAACTATTTCTATTCAATGCTGCCGGGATTGTACGGTCAGAATGATGAAGGTACTTTCCACGGTAATATAGCAAGTAAATTCTCAGACAGAGCCTATACAAATAAGGGAGAAATTGGTTATTTTGATTCTTCAACAGCAGAAGGTTTGAATTTCTCACACAGATTTGTCGGCAACCATGACAAACCGAGAATCTTGCACCTTTTTGCAACAAATGTCGGTGTGTTAAATACAGACAGAGCAAAGGCTGTTGCTGATGCTTTTGAACAAAGAGGTTTTGCAAATTCAAGCGAGTTTAACAGTTTGCCTGATTCTTTCAAATCATCAATGAGAGATGCATTGAATAATTTGAAAGACGGCAGATATCATAAAGATGGTGTTGAAAAACCATTTGATGCAGAAGATTTTGGCGCAAGACCTTTTGATTACAATATAGATTATATTATCAATGAGGCTGCAGAAATTAATTCTGATTTCAAAAATTATATTGAAGCTCCGGAAAATCAGCCTAAGGTTGCAAAATTGAAAGCAAATATTCTGCAGGCTGTTCTGGCTCCGGCTTTAGAAAAATACAGAGCATTGTGGTTCGCTATGAATGCACTGCCGGGTGCGCCGACAAATTATGCAGGTGATGAACTAGCTATGACCGGCTGGGAAACACCTTGTAAAAATGAAAAACAACAAAACAGAAATCCTTTGAGATGGGATAGGCTCGATGATGACAATTATGCGTTCATAAAAGATTTTAAACGTAAATTGGATGACATTTCAAAGGTAAGAACTCTGGATGCTGCTTCAGCTTTGTCAAACGGAGCTATAATCCATTTGTATGACCAGCAGATAAAAGGCGGCGGCAAGGCTCTTGCATTATACAGATACAATGATAAAACAGATGCGATTTGTATTTTGAATAACGATTATTTTAGTGCAGACAACAATAGCACAGGTAAAGAATCATATCTGGATTATATTGATTTAGGCAATTTACCTTTTGGTTTGCAAAAAGGTACTATCTATGTTGATGCATTGAATAAGAATAATAAATTTAAAGTTACAGATGATTATAAAATAGAAAAAATTAACGATAAAGGCGATACCGAGGGTGAAATATATCTTGGTAATGCGGGTTTGATTCTTTTAAGAGAAAGTGATTTTAAAAACAAGAAATTTTCTTTTAAAGGAAGAATAGAAAATGCAAATGTAAAATTGGCAAATACAAAATATAATTTTTCTTATATGAATAAGTAATATTGCCTAACATGTATTTTTAAGTTAATATAATATAGCCGTGCTTCCACGGGGACTTGGCGGATCTCTTGACCCGAACGCTTATGCGGGGTGCAGAGCCTGCTGTGAGGCGAATGTGGAAACGCAGACAGGTATATTTGTTTATGATTGCTCAAAATTTTTCGGCAAAAGCAATCGAACCGTGTCAGATCAGGAATGAAGCAGCACTAAGATTTAACTTTTGGGTGAAGGATATTTGAGAGGGAGATAAATATATTTTGAAAGCGAATTTGTGTTTGTCGATAGGCAGTGGCACGGCTTTTATTTTTTAATTTTTTTGTTTTAATTCTATTTGATTTTTATTAATAAATCTTTATTAAGATTGTAAAAAGATTTTTTAGCCACTTGTACTAGGGGGCATGGTCAATTGTAAAACTTCTTTTACAAAATTCTTATTGTATAACAAGTTTTATCTTAGTATTATATTTTCACAGGAGATAACTGGGAACGAAAGAGGTGATGGCACATTCCGGGGATTAGGAAAAATCAAGGAAGAGGAAAAGAAAAAAGAAATTTTTAATTATTTATTAGGAAGATTAGAAAAAATTTTTTATTTTAATTAATTTATTTTATTTTATTTTATTTTATTTAGGTTTGGCTACTAGCTGCGGGGATGAAAAATAATATTGGGATGAGAAAAAAGAAATAAAGGTTCTGTCAAAAATGTGACAGACCTTTTTGTATATTAAAGTTTTTTAATTTTTTTTATTTAATGATTAAAAATTTTTATGCTTGTATTAAAATATAATTGTGTCATAAATGAACTGACGCAAATTGAAATTATAAAATTGAAAATTGAATAAGTAAATTTAATAAGAAATTTAATAAGAAATATCGGGACACTCTGCCGAGGGAGAACTGACTAAATGTCAGTTCGAACGAGAGGAAGCAGCGTAGCTGCGCGGCAAGGGTAGATTGAAAATTTAATAAGAAATATCGGGACGTAGCGCAGCTTGGTAGCGCACTACCTTGGGGTGGTAGGGGTCGCAGGTTCAAATCCTGTCGTTCCGATATTTTTTTTGTTTGTTCGCAGGTTTCACGTGTCGGATTTTTTACGTCCTTCGGACTCAAAAATCACTCACCTGATCCTGATCTGTAAGACTCGCAAGCTCGTCAACAGCTCAAGACAAATCCTGTCGTTCCGATATTTTTTTGTGGTATATCACAATACCAAGAACAGGATTACATCCTGTCACAACACGCAAAAGATAACGCTTACGCTATCTTTTAGCGGTTCTGATTCGCTTCCGTAAGGCTCATTCTTCGCCAACGTCAGCTTATCGTTCCGATATTTTTTTGTGGTATATCACAATACCAAGAATGGGAAGGTTTAATAATGTCAATAAAATTTAAACATCTGAAAACCGGCGATACTTATGAAATGTTGAGAGATGATGTCATAAATTGTACAAACGCAAATGACCATCAGACAATGGTCTTGTACAAACGTGACGGCTTCCCTGATTTGATTTTTGTCAGAGAAAAAGAAGAATTCTACAATAAGTTTGAAGAAATAAAATAATAAAAAAAGAGGCTGTCTATATACCGATTGACGCCTCTTTTTTACACAATCCTTATTTTAGAAGGCTCTGTGTTTCACTATATATATATGCCCTGACATCCGAAACAGAGGTCGCTTCAGCGCATAGCTCCGAGTAGTCTAAACTGGACAGATAAGAGTCTAATTTTGCTGCAATTTCTGGATACTGGGCTTTTAGGCTTGCTATATATGAAGACGCTTCTGATTTTGCCGTGTCTTCTGTTATGTTTACTGTAGAGGTATTGTTCTGTGTGTTTTGTTGTGTGTCTGTTGAAAAGAGTCCTTCTTCTTGCGCTTTTTTCTTTTTCTTTTCTTCTTCTGACAATTGGCTTGTGCTGGTAGATTGTACACTTGATGTTGACATTGAGCTGATAGAATTTACCATTTGATTTTCTCCATAAAATTAACTTACATGTATAATATTCCCAAATTGGTATATCAAATATTAGCCCTCAAGAGCCTATTTTTTTTAATTTGAAAAAGTTAAATATTACCCGAATTATTTATAATAGTTTACAAAATGGCTAATTTTTTAGATTTAATACGTGATTTATACTATAATTTTAGTCAGAATCGTAAAATTTAAGGGGAAAAATGGAAAATTTGTTAATGAAAGAAAAGGTTTGGAAACACTGGCACCTTAGTAAGGAACTTAAAGAAGTTCTTGAAAAAGCTCCCAATGTTATACTTCCTGAAAAAAGAGATGAACTTATCGAACTTTCTGTAGGCGGGAAGGACAACCTTACTTATGATGTTACTTACAATGTAAACGGTCAGGACGTAATAGAAGCAAAAGTTGTAAAATGCAAAAACGGTATTGCTGTAAATTATCAAGACCCTTATATGAGAAGACGTGACCCGAATTGTATGGTTGTTAATAACATAGCCATGACGGATAAGGTAACGTTTCAAGAAAGATTCAAAAAAGACTTTGCTCCATTAAGACAAGAAACTCTTGACTGGCTTGCAACAAACGAAATTATACTTGTTCCGTTTATGGCTGGCGGGTCGGAATACGGTTATCCTGCTTTGATGGCAGCTCCGAAAAACGCTGCATTTTTTGCGGCAAGTATTTATGACCTTCAGGGCATGATTGCACCGGAAGATTTAAAAACAAATTTTGCTCCGCAGGCAATTATTTATGTTGCACCACCGTTCAGACATTCACACTTTGAAGGGAAACAGGTTGTTGTCCACAATCAGCAGGATTCTGTTCATGAGGTCTTTTCTTACAACCTTTATCCGGGGCCTAGTGCCAAAAAAGGCGTGTACGGCGTATTGCTTGCATTGGGATTAAAAGAAGATTTTGTCACAGTACATGCTTCTACCGTTAATATTACAACTCCGTATGACAATGACATTAGCATACTTCACGAAGGCGCATCAGGAAGCGGAAAAAGCGAAATGCTTGAATACGCTCACCGTGAAGAGGACGGACGTCTTTTGTTAGGAAGAAATGTCGTAACCGGTGAAGAAAAATATCTTGCTTTGCCTCAAGGTTGTAAATTGCAGCCTGTTACCGATGACATGGCTTTGTGCCACCCTAGTTTTAGAAAAGACAACGGCCGTTTGTGTGTAGCGGATGCGGAACGTTCATGGTTTGTGAGAATTGACCACATAAAAAAATACGGTACGGATCCTAATTTGGAGTCTGTTACTGCTGCACCAAAAGAACCGTTAATATTTTTCAATCTCGAGGCACATCCAAACTCTACATGTTTGATTTGGGAACATATTGATGATGCTCCCGGTAAAAAGTGTCCGAATCCGAGAATAATTATTCCAAGAGAACAAATCAAAAACATCCAAAACGGGCCGATTGAAATCGATTACCGCAGCTTTGGTTTGAGAACACCTCCTTGTACTAAGGAACATCCTTCTTACGGTATATTCGGCATGCTTCATATATTGCCGCCGGCTTTGGCATGGCTGTGGAGATTGGTGGCTCCCAGAGGTTTTGGAAACCCGAGTATCACAAGCACGGGACAGGATGCTTTTAAACTCGAAAGCGAAGGCGTAGGCTCTTTCTGGCCGTTTGCTACAGGCAAGAGAGTTGATTTTGCAAATATTTTGCTTGATCAATTTATGAATACAACAAAAACAAGAAATATTCTTATCCCGAATCAGCATATCGGCGCATGGGAGGTCGGTTTTATGGCTGAGTGGGTAATCAGAGAATATCTTGCAAGAAGAGGTCAGGCTTCTTTCAGAAAATTAAACCTTAAACCGGCAAGACATCCTCTGGGCGGATATATTCCGGAAAGTATTCACGTTGAAGGTACACCTATATCCAAAAAATTCTTTGATGTTACAAAACAACCTCAAATTGAAGACGAAGGATATGATAAGGGTGCAAAAATGCTCGAGGACTTTTTCAAAGAAGAGCTTAAATTATACTTGAAATCTGATTTGCACCCGCTGGGTAAAGCAATAATCCTCTGCTGTATGGATAACGGTACTGTCGATGATTATGAAAAACTGATTCCTGGTACTTATTAATAATATTATAATTTTTTATTTTAATTTTTAATTTTTGGTTCCTGCTTTTTTAGTTTAAAATTGCAGGAATCGTCATTCATGTCAATTTTTCCGTCAAAGTCATTATCGACTCCGTCATAGCAGGAATTTATAGAATTGTGTGATTCTGCTGACGGGTTTTTATGCATCCATTTTTCCGGAATAGTATACCAGAAATGCAAAAATTGTTTTTTGAATTCTGCTGTAAGTTGAGAATTGTCTATTATTACAACATTTTCGTCATTATATTTTTCACCGCTTTTCGTAAAATTCATAGAGCCTATTATAGAATATTTGTCATCAATTATTATTGATTTCATGTGCATTTTGCCTGCTCTGTTTTCTGTTTTTGCTGATATTCCGTTTTCTCTCAGGTATTTGACAGAAGAGTATTTTGAGCCAGCTGATGTTGCATCTACAATGATTTTTACATCAACACCTCTGGCTTTTGCTGATATCAGTGCCTGATTCAGCTGTTTTTGCGTAATAACAAAAACAGGAATGTAGATATATTTTTTAGCGGAATTTATCAGAGGCAAAATGTGCTGTGTAATGATTTCATCCTGCGGAGAAAAATATACTGATATTTTAGAGTGTCCAAGTGTAGTTGTGTTTTGTTGTGTCGGTGTTTTGAGTTTGTGGAATTTTCCAGCAAACATTTGTTCAAATTCCGCTTTATAGATTTTTGCTATGCTCGCAGAGTTTATTAATACTGCCGAGTTTGCATTAAACCCAGGTAAATCAGTGTTGCTTATGTTTGCTGAGCCTGTCCAGACTTTTTGGTTGTCAAAGATAAAAAATTTGTTGTGCATTATTGCATCTTTTGCTTTTTGACCGTTATTTGACTTTGATAGCGTTGTCTCTATATCTCTTTTGCAATCAGGCAGAAGCTTTTTCAGTTTAAAGGTTTCAAGATATATAGTGTTGCCCTTGCTGTTTGTATCAAATACCCATCTGATTTTGACGCCTCTGTTTTTTGCGTTAATCAGTGCGTTTGTAATTTCCGGCTGTCTGTCCACTCCGTAGATTGCAAAATCTATTGAATTCTTTGCTGTATTAATTTCTCTTAACAGCGATTGGCATGCTGTTGTCAGACATTTTTCCGAAGGGTAATAGTATTTTGTGAAATCTGTCACATAAAATTCTAAATAGTTGTCCTTGTAGATAGGCAAATATTTTTCTTTAACATCTTTAGGGTATTTTGTTTGTGTAATTTTGTTTTTTGTATGTGTTTTGTTATTTAAGTTTGTGTGACACCATTTGCAGGGCTGTGCGTTTTTTGGCAGGTGGGATTTTTGCAGGATTTTTGTTTGTTTTGAAACAGTAGCATGTTTGCAATCGAGTGTGTGATATTTATGCGAATACGTGTTGTAGACAACGAGATTTAGCGTTCTTGCATAGTTGAGATTCTTATCAAAATCCTTTTTGTTGTCTTTATTCAGGACTAGACCCTGCTTTTCCAGATTTGTGTAGTAATCTTTTAAATTGTTGTCTATGATTGATACGCCTGTATCTTTTTGTATGACTTTAACAAATTTGTTTTGCAGCGCAGTTTTTGCATAATTGTCTGCAAGATAGTACATTCTAAGCGCATCAGATGTTGAGAGATTTTTGTATTGAAAATTTTTTGACGGCAGAGCTACAAATTCGTCTTTCTCTGCTGTTTGGTTGTCGTTAAAGTCAACATAAATTTCGTAGGGTGAGTCTATTTGCAGTACTTTATGATATTCACTTTTTTCTAAAGAGAATAATAAAGCTCCGCAAAACAGTATTACCAGTATAAAATAAGCAATTTTATTCATAATTTAATTATAAATTCTATTACATATATGGAAAACTAAGTAAACATAGGTTAATATTTTGGCAGAATAAAAAACATAGACTAATATTAGAATATGAAGAAAAAAGTCTATGCATATATTCACACTCACTGGGATAGAGAGTGGTACAGAGAGTTTGAAGAGTTTAAAATCCGTCTTGTAGAGGTGTTTGATGATGTATTGAACAAGCTTTCCTCTAATGAGTTGGAAACATTTTATTTTGACGGTCAAACTGCAGCATTAGAGGATTATCTTGCTATAAAACCGGAAAAAGAAGCTCTTGTGAGAGAATTTATTAACTCTAAAAGGCTTTTTATAGGCCCGTATTACTGTTCTACGGATAGTTTTCTTGTTGACAGCGAGTCTTTAATTAAAAATTTGCAAATAGGCATAAAATATTCAAAAGATTTTGGCTGCAGTGATTATATAGCATATCATGCAGACACTTTCGGCCATAGTGCATATATACCTCAGATAATTAAATATTTTGATATTGAGCATGCCATATTCTGGCGTGGTCTGGGTGAGTTGGAATCGGAATTTTTGTTCAGAAATTTAAAATCAATATATTTGATAGAGGGTTATTTTCACGATTATTTCAGTGCAAATGTTTCTTATGAGCAAAAAGCTAAAATGCTCAAACGCACTCTGGATAGAATATCAAAATACAGCTCTGATAGCCTGTTGCTGCCTCTTGGTGCAGATCATCTGGCTGCTCCTGACAATATTAAAGAACAGATAAAAGAGATTAATTATCTGATAGAGGATTACGAAATTGTTCTTTCTACGCCTTTTGAATACCTTGAAAAAGTAAAAAATAATTATAAAAAGAATATTGAACATGAATTTAGAAGCACAAAAAGAAACTTTATCCTGCCTGGGGTGTTGTCTTCTCGTATAGATTTAAAACAGTATAATTCTAAACTTCAATGGCTTCTTTCAAGAAATATTCAGCCTCTTCAGGCCGTTTTGAGCTTTTTGGGTAAGACACACAGTTTTCAAAAAGAGATTGATTCAATATATAAAGAATTGCTCAAAAACCATGCCCACGACAGCATATACGGCTGTAGTGTCGATAATGTGCATAAAGAAAACCGTATGAGATTCAACAAGGTTTTTCAGTCGTGCCACGCTATACATAATAGTATTAAAAGGGATTTGTATACAAAAGATAATCTTTGTGTAATCAATTTGTCAAATTTTGATTTAAACGGTGCGTTGAAAATAAAAACAGATTACAAGTTAGATTCTCTATATAATGCACAATTGATAAGCAAATCAAAGGGATTCCCTCTTAAAAAACTATATGACATAAACCAGATTCCCGTAACTGAGGATTATACAAATATATATGAGTACCTTGTTGATTTAAAAGGAATAAAACCGTTTTCTGTTCAAAATATAGGCGAACAGCAGCTTTGTAAGCATAGCAGTTTGAAAATTTCAGAAACATCAATTGAAAACGAAAAAATTAAACTTGACGTAAAAAATAACAGTATAATTGTTACGGATAAAAAGACCGGCAAGCAGTACAAAGACTTTTTGACCATAATAGACAGAAAAGACTGCGGTGACAGCTATAATTTTGGTGCTGTGAAGGGTGATAAGCCGCAATATTTGTCTATTACAGGTACAAAGATAAAGGAATGCGGTCATATCAGGTGCATCTTGCAAATAAACGGAAAAATCAATAATACTAATGTAAAAATATTTGCCGCACTGGAAAATCAAAATGATTTTGTAGAATTTAGTATCGAGTGGGTTAACAGGAATAAAAATCACCTTATGCAGGTGGAATTAAATATGCCTGCTGGTTGTGCAGAGGTCTTTTCTGATGACCTTGCAGGTTATGTAAAGAGAACTTTTGATACGGATTATGATATTTATGAACATATTCCTGCACAAAGGGGTATAGAACTCCCGTTAAATACAGCTCCAATACAAAAATCATTGTGGCTTCAGGGGGTTGGTGTTGTTACAGAGGGACTTCAGGAATATGAAGTGTTTAAGAACAAATTAAGACTCAGCATTTTGCGCTCTACCGGCGTAATATCTAATCCGACAAATTCTACCCGTGGGACACCGGCTGGGCCGCCGTTGCCTACACCTGATTTGCAAATGCTCGGCGAAAATTCTGCAAGGTTTTTATTATGTTTTTGTGACAGTATAGAGGCTTGTGAAGCTCAGGCAGAAAAATTTTACTCTACAGCAGAATTGATGTCTGCAAATCTGGATGCTGCGAAGCTATTTAGTTCCGGCAATCAGCATATAGTTGTTAGTACGATTAAGTTGAATGAAGATAATGACCTTTTAATCAGATTTTTAAACAAATCTGACAAGGCGCAGAAGCTGTGTTTTTCTTGTGATTTAGTTTGTTCTGGAATTTATTTTGCCAATGCAATGGAAGAAATCACGGACAAGTATGCAGATACTGAAGTTGCCGGAAATTCATTTGTTACTCTTGTATTAAAAAGGTAAGTTTAGCAATAGCATAACGAGACGCCAATCAGAATCATAGAAAGATAGCGAAAGCGTAATCTTTCAAGATTGTGACAAGATGGAATCTTGTCCAAGAAACGAGTGCAGACACAAAAAATCGGGATGACAAGATTCGAACTTGCGACCCCCGCGACCCGAACACGGTGCGCTACCAAACTGCGCTACATCCCGACTTTTTGTATTAAATTTTCATTTCAGAGATGCAGTTTGGTTTTTAATTTTTATACGGCTCGCAGAAACTACGTTTCTGACTTAGCCTGCCTCCACCCGAAACGATACTTAATCGTTTCGTTCGGAGTCCTTGCTACATCCCGACTTTTTGTATTAAATTTTCATTTCAGAGATGCAGTCTTGCTACATCCTGACTTTTATATTTAATTTTCAAATTTAATTCAAATTACTATATAATTTTATCATAAAATATTTAAATACAAGAGGCTAACTATGAAAAGATGTAAATGGGTAAATGAAAAATCAGAACTGTATAAAAAATACCATGATGAGGAGTGGGGTACTCCAAAATACGATGATAAAGAGTTGTTTGAGCTTTTGATTCTGGAATCTTTTCAGGCCGGGTTGTCGTGGCTTACTGTATTAAAGAAAAGAGAAGCTTTTAGAAAAGCTTATGACAATTTTGATGTCACCAAAGTAGCAAATTATACAGATGATAAAATAAATGAGCTGCTTCAGAATCCCGATATAATCAGGAGCAAAAATAAAATTGCGGCTTCTATTAATAATGCCAAAATTTTTATTCAGATACAAAAGGAGTTTGGTAGTTTTTCAAAGTATATCTGGGCTTTTAGCGATAATAAAATCGTAAAAAACATAACGGATAATATCCCTGTCAGTACGCCTCTGTCTGATACGGTATCAAAGGATTTGAAAAAAAGAGGGATGAAATATGTTGGTACCGTGATAATTTATTCTTATCTGCAGGCAATCGGCATAGTCGATGACCATGAAAAAGATTGCTTTAGATATTAAAAGTAGTGAGGCGCTTGTAATTGCAAATAAAAAGCGGACGACGGGACTCGCAACGTCAATCTAGGCGAAGAATGAGCCGTAGAGAGACGGAGTGCTGACGATTTGCGAAAGCAAATCGAACAAGTAAACCGCAGATGTAGCAAACTTGTTTGCGTACAGATGCGAGTGAGAGGCTAGGGTAATTGCAAATAAAAAGCGGACGACGGGACTCGCAACGTCAATCTAGGCGAAGAATGAGCCGTAGAGAGACGGAGTGCTGACGATTTGCGAAAGCAAATCGAACAAGTAAACCGCAGATGTAGCAAACTTGTTTGCGTACAGATGCGAGTGAGAGGCTAGGGTAATTGCAAATAAAAAGCGGACGACGGGACTCGCAACGTCAATCTAGGCGAAGAATGAGCCGTAGAGAGACGGAGTGCTGACGATTTGCGAAAGCAAATCGAACAAGTAAACCGCAGATGTAGCAAACTTGTTTGCGTACAGATGCGAGTGAGAGGCGAGGATAATTGCAAATAAAAAAGCGGACGACGGGACTCGAACCCGCGGCGTCAACCTTGGGAAGGTTGCATTCTACCACTGAATTACATCCGCATGCGTATTAATTGTATCACTATTTCTTTTATATGTAAAAAGCCCATGTTTTGTTAGTTTATACAATTAGCAAAAAATTTTTTTTAGGAGTTTTTTTAGATATATGCAAATTAATGATAAACACTATAGCCATATAAATTTTGGCACTTCTTATAGAAAAGTAGTAAAACCGGGTTATATATTAGGTGATTGTTATGAGGCATCTACTTATTTCTTTGTAAAAGGGCTTCAGTGGAACAAATTTTTTAATCATGTAATTGAAAAATACAAAAATACCCCAAAGGTAAATGTCTTTTCTCTTGCTGGTTCCGACGGTTCAGAGGCATATAGTATAGCAATGCTTTTGATTTCAAAATTGGGAGAAGAAAACGCAAAGAAGTTTTTTCCTGTTATTGCAGTTGATTTTGATAAGGCTGTAACAAGAAATGCAAGAAAAGGTTTTATGAATCTGTCTGCGGATGATGAACTTAGGATAAATAAATACACAGGAAATAAATTAAATACTTTTTTTGAACGTACAAATAAATCTTTTCTTTCGGACAAAATTGGTGCTACAGATAGACAAGAAATCCTGACTAAATTTAAATTAAAGCCGATTTTGCAAGATAAAGTCCATTTTATTACAGAAGATATAAATACTTATGTTGATAAAATGCCGGCAACAAATAATTTAATTTTTTGCAGAAACTGTTGGCCATATCTTTGGAAAACAAGAGAAGAATTCGCACAAAAGCTTTCAACAAAAACAGATGCAAATTCTTATCTGGTATTAGGAAATTTCGATAGTATCTGTTGTCCAATGAATGTAAAGAATTGCTATGGATTTTCTATGAATAAAGAATTTCCAAATGTCTTTGATAAATCCGGTAGCGGTTTCTTTGATGACATGCGGTGGTTAGTTAATCCAATTGAAGAAAATATTTAAATTTATGAGAGGTACCAAGGGTTCGATTCCGAGGAATAAAAAAAACACCCGAAGGTGTTTTAAAAAGTGGTGCCACGTCTCACTCTGCCGAGGAAAACAAGACTAAATGTCTTGTTTTGCGAGAGGGGTGTAAATTAACACAAGGTTTGAGAAAAATTAACAGTGACTTTGAGAAATATAATGTAAACTTTTGTAAAAAAAAAAAGCAATTCTTAAAAAGTTTTTTTCTTAATATATATGTGTAGTTATATTAGAAAGGTTAATATGAGAATAAATTCTCTACATCAAGACATTCAGACATATAAAACTCCAAATTTTAAAGGTAAATTAAATGTAAAAGACTTGGCTTTATTATTAACTAAGAATATTAAAGATGTAAAAGCTAAATGTACGCAAGGTCATTTTGCTAATATATTTTTTAAAACGAATTTAAATGATATATTAAGACATTCTGAAGCACAAGTTATTGATGAATTGCAATATATGGCCATGAGTATGATGCCTAATTTTACCAAAAGTGGTATAGGGCAATATTATAAAAAAATTCCTATAAAAGAAAATCCAAATATGTTGAAACAAAAATTAAATGAAGAGTTCAAACTGCTGCCTAAATTAGCTAAAAGACAGCAATATTATAGAGGTATTGAAAATATTTCAGATGCCGAATACCAGATTTTCAAAAGTTATAGAAAAGGAGAAATTGTATCTCCTGATAAAGGATATTCATATATGACAACGTCTCTCGAAGAAGCTAACTTATATAATAAGGGGCGCAATGGAATTTTGTTTGAAATGGAATTTCCGGAAGGTTCTCAAATTTCTGAACTACAAGCTATAATGCCGCCTAAAACACCGGGTTTTATGTTTGGAGAAATAAAAAATGAAGTTGTTGTACCAGCCGGTTCATTATATGAAGTCACAAAGAATCCTCGTGTTGATAAAGACGGAATATTACATGTTTATTTAAAATTTTTAAATAAATGGGAATGATTTTAGGGATTGATCGGTTGAGTCTGTAGAAATTAATAGGTTTCGTGGGCATACCTGCCCAACGATAAAACTGGACATTATTGGGAATCGGGATTTTCTTTGATTTTTGTTTAGTTTCAGCCTAATTTCAAAATATTCTTTGTAACTTTATGTCCTAATAAAGTCCGATTTCATCCTATTCAATTTTTTATAATCAAGCAGCTTCCGACCTTATGAAGTTGCCTCTGAGCCGCGTGGTGACAAGATCCTGAAACAAGTTCAGGATGACATTTTAAGATTTTACTTCCGAGCAAATTGGACTTTAAAATACAAGGGGAGAACCAAGAATTCGATTCCGAGGAATAAAAAAAACACCCGAAGGTGTTTTTAAAAGTGGTGCCACGTCTCGGAATCGAACCAAGGACACAGGGATTTTCAGTCCCTTGCTCTACCAACTGAGCTAACGTGGCAAATTCTATTAAATTTTTAATCGAGTTGGTAGAGCAAGCTCTACTAATTTAACTCTGTTCCGTTTCACTCCACCTGGGGGCTAACGTGGCAACAAATCAATTGCCTGTAATTAATAATATCAAATGAAGATTTAGAGTCAATAACTTTTTTCATAATAACTATAGCTGGCTTATTAATTGATTTTTTGCTAAAATTGGTCTATACATTTATAATGTAATTAAGGAGGAGTTCTACATGTCAAATGCATTAGATATTAATGACGGAAACTTTGAAGCAGAAGTTGTTAATTCTTCTGAATTAACAATCGTGGATTTTTGGGCGCCATGGTGCGGCCCTTGCAGAAAATTGGGTCCGGTGCTTGATGAAGTTGCTCAAGAATTTGAGGGTAAATTAAAAGTTGTTAAACTTAATACTGATGAAAATCTTAAAACAGCAAAGGAATATTCAGTTAGCGGTTTGCCTACTTTATTAATCTTCAAAGACGGCAAAGCTGTAGAAAGACTTGTCGGCCTTATGCCAAAGTCATCTATAGTTTCTAATATAGAAAAACATCTGTAATTTAGTAATTTTTAAATAGCAAAAACCCCGATAATTTATCGGGGTTTTTTATTAACGTGTTTATTTAATATTTAGTTCTTTGCCGGTTCTTCTGTTGCAGGCTTTTTAGTCTGTTCTCTTTGTGAGAGTGCTTTTTTGCCTGTCAATCTGGACATAAATCTGAAGAAGCTGCCTTTTATACCTTTGCTGTTGAGGTTTTCATAATCTTTGTTGATGATTTCGCTTCTAGAATGTTCTCCTACAGGTACACCGATAGCTTTTCTGTTAACATATTCACCTATCAATGTAGACATTGTGTTGACTGTCTGTGCGCCAAAGAGGCTGGAGTTATAAAGGTTTCTAAATGTATTGTTGAACAGATTGATAAACATTACATTGTAGAAGGTTCTGGAAGTTTCTTGTATCGCTCTTTCTTTTGCTTTTAATACAGCTTCGTTTTTATCTTCTCCGTTTGACTTGAGCATTACCATATTGTGGTTGTCTGCCATCAGGAACCATGCCGTTGCAGCTGTTGATGTATTTTTTGCCAGTGCTGACAGGTCAGAGTTGGAGATGCTGGACATTGTAGCTGTGTTGAAGGATTTGTTGATTCTCTTGTTCATGAATTTTGCAAAATCTTCAGCAGAAAGGTCAATTTTTCGTTTGTCGTTGCACCATACGGGTTTTTGCGTAATTTTATAAATACCGTTTGCTACTGCATCCAGTTCTTTTTCCCATTCAGGAAGTTTGTTTTGACCTTTTATCAATTCATAGGCCGGTTTTGCAATATGTTTGAACGGAAGTGTAATTGTTCCCCATATAAATTTAAACGGTTCTGTAACAAAGTCAGCAATTTCTCTGATTCCCTGTTTGTTTCGTTTTCCTAGAGAAATTATTTCTGCATTTAGAGCATCTTTAATACCCTGTTCCAGTTTTTCTGCATCTTTGGGGTTTACTGCTTTCAGTGCAGAAACAGCATCGTTGAACAGTTTTATATTTTCTGCGTTTTTGTCTACTTTGAATCTGTTTTCAAAGGAGAAGGCAAAATTGTGCAGTTCTCTTGCTCTTTCTACGAGTTCAGCTTTTTGTGCATCAATACCTTCGTTCTTTGTCTTTTTAGCAAGTTTTTCAAGAAAATCTTTTGCTTTTGAGTAGTTATTTGTAGAGAATTTGCCTTTTTCGTCATACAAAAGTTCTTTTAGCATTTTGACTTCTTCTTTGAAGTCGTTGTCTTCCATTTTTGAGAATAAATCTTTTAGATTTTCTTGTATCTTTGCTTCTTTTCTGTTTTTGAAGTAAGCTTCAGAAGCTTCAAACAGTTTCATTTCATTTGCATTTATAGAATCGTTTAATTTGTTATTTTTTATGTGTCTGAACTGCTCGGCAAAGTCTTTTAGATTTGCTTCATCCAGAATTCTTGCTATATCATCTGCATTTTTGGAGATGAAATCAGCCTGCTGGTTTTTGTTTATAACTGCTTCAAATCTTTGTGCCAGAGTTGCATCGTATTCTTTTAGTTTAGCTATTACTTTGTTGTATTCTTCACGTTTAAACTCAAATTTTGTTTTTGTGTATTTGTCGTAGAAGTTGTCATATTTTTTAGAAATAGCTTTGAAGTATTTTTCGAGTTTAATGTCATTTATTTTGATATTCTTTTTGGCATATCTTACGGCAAAGCCTGCAGCAATCATACCAACAAACCATTTTGCAATACTGGAGCCTGTTAAAAGCGGCTTCAATTCTTTTTGTTCTTTTAATTTGTCTTCTTTGCTGCCTGTCATGTTAACAGTTGCATTTGTCGGTGCGGCTATGCTGAGAGGCATATCTGCAGCAAGTCCGAATCCGTTGAATACAGCAGAACCTTTGAAGCCCGGTTTTGATTTGTTTTCTGATTCTGTATTGTTCTCTGGTTTAACTTCTTTTTGCGGGAAGTTTTTGCCTGCAGCTTTATTTATTTTTTGAGCTTCTTCTTTAGAGATAAAGTGGAGCTTTTTGCCGTTAGACAATCTTGAGAAACTTTCTGTTAACAGAACGCTCAGGGCTGTTACTGTTACAAATGCGAGTTTGCTGGAGTTTATCCATTTTGACAAAGCACCGAGTGTAATCAATTGCAGATAAGCATTGGATACGACACGTTTTGTTTCCTGATTAAAACGTGTTTTCTTTTCTTTGTCAGCGGCTTTTGCATCATCATCGCACAATCTGGAAAGGTTGTATGCGTCATTTGCAAGGAAAAATGCCGGTATAAACCCTGTTACGATTCTTGTTAAAGCTCTTTCATGCACCCCGTTGTAGTTTCCTGATTTCGGGTCGAACATTTTCATTGCACGGCTCAAAAGTCCTGCAGCCTGAACATCTTTTGTATCATATTTGAATTTTTCGGCTGTTTCCATATAGCCGTTGAATGAGTTAACAATATCTGTGTTGTTTAATATTCTCATTTTCTTGGCAAACCAGCTGTTGCTTGTTTGGTTTGCTGCATTTTTTGCTGCGCTAGCTTTGCTTTTGGGTACTAGCTTTTTGAAATATTCTATTATGTGCAGAGGCAGCTCTGTAACCGGATAGAATATGCCTTCTCCCAGCAGTCTTGTCCAGTTTTTTTCTACTATTGTAATTTTAGAGCCGTCTTTGCTTTTGCTTAAAGGTTTTGCTATTTCCTGCCATTCATCGGTTATTTTGTTTAATTCTTTTGGTGCTTTTCCTATGAATGATTCCAGAAAATCAAGGTTTTTGTTCAAAGAGTATGTGTTTTTGTTGTAAAGTTCAAAACTCTTTTTTAATCTATTAATAGAAAAAACGCCTTTAAAGGAAATATCGCTTGACTCTCTCTTAAAAGGCGTTTCTTTTAAATTGTTATAAGAAGAAGATTTTTTTGTCACACCGGACTTCTGCATGTGACTGTTTCGGTCTTTATATAATGATAAATTATGTTGATTCTTTATTATCATTTTCCTGCCCTTATGTACTGTCGCATAAGTGTATGCTTTTTGCAATAAGTTTGAGCTGTATCTTAATTAAATTTAATATATAGCAAAAAATTATCCGTCACTTGTATTAAGTGCAAACAGATAATTTTTTGCTATTACATGCTTATAATGCAACATAATTTAACAATTTTATTTATGGATTTTTATTTATCTGTAATTTTGGAATTGCAAAGGAATATCATAGGCATCTTCGTTAGATTTTAAGAGTTTTATTACTTCCTGCAAATCATCTTTGCTCTTGCCGGAAACTCTGACCTGCTCGCCCTGTATTGAGGCTTGTACTTTGAGTTTAGAGTTTTTTATGTCAGCAACAATCTTTTTGGCAAGTTCTGTAGAAAGCCCTTTCTTTAGGTTAAAAACCTGTCTTACATTGCCGCCCAGAGCGTTTTCCATAGGCTGAGGGTCAAGGATTTTTATGTTCAAATTTCTTTTAACAAGCTTTGTCTGAAGAATATCCAGAATGTTTCTGAGTTTCATATCATCGCTTGTTGTGATGGTTATTGCTTTATCTCCTTCAAGGTTTATGTCAGAGTTTGTGTTTTTTAAGTCAAATCTTGAGGTGAGTTCTCTTTTTGTCTGGTCTACAGCGTTTACAAGCTCCTGTTTATCAAATTCTGATACTACATCAAAACTGCAATCTTTAGCCATAATATTCTCCTTAGTAATATCCCTAGGCTGTTATTATAACAAATTTTTGAACTTTAGTCTAAGATTCTTACTGTTGAGCCGCTGCCAATATTTCTGTTGTTGTAGTATCCTCCATGATTTCCCATGTAATAATTTTGTTGCCCCATTCCGGGATTTGTAAAACCAGCATAAGGCGAATATTGGTCATATATTGGCGGTGTAAAACCTGTCATGGTTCCCGGACTGAAATCGCCAAATATAGCACCGAGTATATTTGAAACAATTCCTCCTACACCTCTGTTTACTCTTGTTCCGCTCCAGCTGCCTTGAGGGTAATATGGAGTTGAGTATTGAGGGTATACGGTTTGGCTCTGTACTATCTCGGGATAGGAATTGTAGTGCTTAGAGGCTGTTTTTACTGTGTTAAAGCGTTCTGTTAGATTTCCGCCCTGCATTGCGCCCAGCATTTCTTTTTCCAGCCTTGTTATTCTTGATTCTGTATCATCATAATCATAGGTGCGGCCCAGAACTTTTCTTTCCAGTTTTGCCAGCTCTTTTGAAGAAATATTGTACATTACGCCTGCATCTATGTTCGCAAGGATATTGTCGACCCTGCTTGATAGAGGCAGTGAGCTGAAGTTTCTGCGAAAAATTTTGTTTTCTATTCGGCTCAAACGGTTGTATATGCTCTCTTTTTCGTAGGTTCTTTTGAATAGATTAAATTCTATTTGCGTGATTTTGGGGTAGTTTTCGTTTATTGCAGGATTGCTGTGCGGAAGCGCAAGCGGATTTATTGCAAGCGGCTGAAATGTCTTTACTTTATATGCATCTGCAGGTGCAGAAAAAGACCCTAATATTAAACATGCCAGTATAACTGCAGAAAAGTTTTTTTGCATACATAACCTCATCTTATTGCTTGAACAACCTTAAGGTATGATATATTCTTGCTTTGTACATTGGTCGGTTATGTATATCGTGTGGGATTATGTTGAGTCTTTTAAAATTTTAATTGCCTTATCAAGTTCGTCCGCAAAAATATCAATTTGTCTTTGGATGCTGTCTTTGCTGTATATTTGGCCTTCTCCCTGATAGGTAAGGTATTTTATGTAGACTTGAGATTCGCATCTCAATGTGGCAATTGCACGTGCCTGATTTGCTATATCCTGCAGTTTTACAAAAGAAATATAGTATTTTTCGGGGCGGTTTTCATATTTTTCTGCCATATAGTCGGCATGGTCAATTATTGAACTGGCTATTGCATTGAATTTTTGTACACTGCCCTTATTTTCTATGCATTTTTGCATTTTTTCCAGTATTAGAATAACATCGTTTAAATCATTGATATAAGGCGATGTTTTGTCTTTTTTTAGAATAATATCAATATACTGTGGATTTTCTCTCGGAACTTTTTTGTACCGGGGATTTTTTTCATATTCGTTTATAGTTTTAAAAAGAGGTTTGGACTCTTTTGTTACATTAGTCCTTGCATATTCAAAGTTGCTCTCTATGTCAGGAAGACTCCCCTTGTATCCGGATCCTGTACAGATGAGAATACAAGCAGTGAATATAAAGAATTTTGATATAGCCTTTTTCAGAATTTTCATAATTCAATTATAACGGATTTTTGTGAAGTGTCATATTTTTTGACTTTAAATTTCCGCATGTTTATCATGTGTGTTATGAACTTGTTTGATTCTTTGGAAACTGCGAATAAACAAATACCTCTGGCCGAGACCTTGAGGCCAAAAACTCTTGATGAGTATCTCGGGCAGAATCAGATAGTCGGAAACAATGCTGCTTTTATAAATCTTTTGCGTTCCGGCAGACTGTTTTCGTGTATATTCTGGGGGCCGCCTGGATGCGGAAAAACTACTCTGGCAAGGCTTATTGCAACAAAAACAAGCAGTGAGTTTATAGAACTCAGTGCGGTAAATTCCGGTATTAAGGATATAAAAGAATGCGTTGAAAAGTCGAAAGAGAATCTGCGCTATAACAAAAAAACTATAATTTTTATTGACGAAATCCACCGCTATAGCAAAACGCAGCAGGATGCACTCTTGCCGTATCTTGAAAACGGCACATTTTATCTTATCGGCTCTACAACGGAAAATCCGTCATTTCAGGTAGTGCCTGCTTTGCTTTCCAGAGTGCAGGTGTTGATGCTGCAGCCGATAGATGATGATAATATTGCAAACATTGTGCAAAAGGGATTTACTTATCTTTCTCAAAAACACGGCCCGATTGTGTTAAAGCAAGAGGTTATTGATTTTATAGTAAAATATGCATCCGGTGATGCTAGACTGGCACTAAATCTTGTTGAAAATTCATATTTTGCCGCAGATTTTAAGGATAATAAAAGAAGCCTTACTCTTGAGATTTTAGAAAGTCTTGCACAAGAGAAAAGAGTAAAATACTCACGACAGGAACACTATGATATGGCATCTGCTTTCCAAAAAAGCATGAGAGGCTCTGACAAGGACGCTGCTATATACTGGCTGGCAAAAATGATATCGGCAGGAGAAGACCCAAGATTTATTGCCCGTCGTTTGATGGTATGTGCAGCAGAGGATGTCGGGCTGGCTGATCCCAATGCTCTTTGTATAGCAGTGAATGCTTACAGAGCAGTAGAACATCTCGGCCTGCCTGAAGGCAGAATCCCTCTGGCGCTTGCTGTTGCTTATGTATGCGATGCACCAAAGTCTAATGCCGCAATTTGTGCTGTAGATGATGCTCTTTCTGATATAGCAAGCGGTTTGGATTATCCTCCGCCAATGCATTTGAGAGATGCGCATTACAAAGATGCGCAAAAATACGGCTTTGGAAAAGGTTATGTCTATACGCATGACAATCCTGAATACAAACAGCAGTTTTTGCCGGATGAGCTTAAAGACAAGAAGTATTTTCATTAGTAATGTTATAAAAATGATAAAGCCAAATTCATTGTTGAATTTGGCTTTGATGTATGCGTATCTGTTATTTTTAGTTGCCTTATGCGAATTTCGGAGCCGAACGTTCGATTTCTTTTTCTTCTTGTTTTTCGACTGCTTCGAGTTCTTTTTGTGCTGCTGCAAGTTGAGTTTCCAGAGATTTTCTTTGCAGCTCGATTTGAGTTTCCATATCTTTTATCTGGCGCATTTTGCCTTGTTCTTGCACCTCGATTGCCTGATTCATTAATGTTAGAGCCATTCCGGCAGGAGTACTCATAAAGTTTGCCCCACCATTAAGGTAAGATCCCATTAATTGATTCAATGTTGCAGTATCAATATTTCCTCCGCCTGCTTGTACTTGTTTTGACAATGCTTGCATTGCTACGTTTTGCTGCATCGTCATTCCCATCTGGAATATATTACCGATATTGCTAAAGAGGCTTCTCATATTGGCTATAGCGCGTTCGTGGTTAGCGGCGCTATTGGCCAAGGTCTGTTGTTGTTGAGTCAACTGCATTATCCTCATCGATAGCTGGTTAACGCGGTTGGTCAACATCAATTTTCTTGCTGTGAAAATTGCATAACCCATTGTTGGATTCCTCTCGTGTTTTGTAATTAATTCCTCGTATATAAATAAAAACATTTCTATTTCAAGAATTGCCTATTTTATTTATTTTTTGTTAAGATTTTGTAACATTTGTAAATTTTAATATTATCACTGTATGGCGGAAATGCTTATTAATACTGTTTGTTCGAGAGTTGCTCGGGGGTTATTGTCCAGACCCGTATATTATATTTTTGTGCAACACATTTTAGCCTGTTCAGGTATTTTGTGTCTTTGGCTCCGTTTTCTATGATTAATACTACACCTGCCTTTTTTCCTGTCATAAGCGCATAATAAAGCGATTGGCCTATAGATTCTGCCCATTTGTTTGCAAAATCAAACTCTATTGCATAATCTTTTGTAAGACAGTCTATTCTTGTAAGGTCGGACAATCTGTATTCTGTTTGGCCGTTATTGCACTTGCACCAGTGGTTTTGGTATTCTTTTTCCAGATAAATATGCGCAAGGCAGGCATGTGTGTTTATTGCTGCTAAGGCAAAAACTATACATAGCTTTTTTAGCATATTAGTCGCATCCACAGCTCGGGCTAAATGTTCCGTCACAGCATACTGCACGACCTGATGAACAGCCGCAGACTCCGCCGTGATGTGAGCAGCAGCCTCTTCTCTGTTTTATATCTGACATAAGTGAAAATGCAGCACCTGCGGAAAGAGCCATTATAGCAAATACGACAAACATCTTTTTCATAACTTATCCCTTTCTTTTGTTAAGGGAATTATATTATTCTAAAGCGAATGACATATTACATAGGTGTAATATGTGTTTTGGTGTAACTGAAAAGGCAGAGAGACGCAGCACTTAAAAAAATATAATAAAATTTGTAATAATAAGGTAATAAAAAAGACTACCGAAGTAGTCTTTTTTATGGTGGGCGTTGAGAGGCTCGAACTCCCGACATCTTCCTTGTAAGGGAAGCGCTCTACCAACTGAGCTAAACGCCCTTTGCTTTGTATAATTTATTATACATGCGCAATTTTTGATTTCAAGTATTTTTTTCTTATTTTTTTGAAAATAAATTAAGAAGTTTATCCAAAAACCCTTCTTCTTCCGGTGCTTCTCCGTTTTCGAGCATTCCGACTTTCTTTTTTACTTCTTCTTTTTCATCGGAATTCGGGGCAAATTTCAGGTATTTGTTATAATAATCTATTGCATCATTTATTCTGTTGTTGCTTTCGGCATGTTTTGCCAGTTTGAGCAGGCATTCATAGTCTTTTGGATTGATTTCTGCCAGTGCAAACAAATACTCAATTACTTTGTCTTCGTAGCCTTGTTCTTCATAAAATTTTATGAGTCTTTTAATTGTTGCAATATCGTCTTTTTCTATTGCAACCAGTTTTTCACAGAATTCTGCACAGGCAAATTTGTCATCCAAAACAGAATAGAGATTGATTAATTCTTTAATTACCTCAACATTTTGCTGGTTTGTGTTGTATGCATTGAGATATTCATCCAGCGCAAGCTCCTGATTACCTTTTTTAATATAATATTTGCCCCAGTAAAAATGTGATTTGTATTCGTCATTGAGTTTTTCATAGACCAATGCTCTCATCTGGCTGGGCAGCGGGCTGTCAGGGTTTATTTTTTCAAATGTTTCAATCCACTTTAGAGTGTTTTCATTGTCATTTGTGTTGTAATAGTATTCTGCCATCAATGCGCTGTAGCTTACGTCCTGTTTTTCTTTGTCAGAAAGATTTTGAAGCAGAGTAAAGGCTTCTTCATTCTTTTCTTGCATTAAAAGAGCTTTTATCTTGTTAAAGATGCTAACGGCGTATTTTTCTGCCTGTTCGTAATCTCCTGTTGCAAGGTAAAGCTGGCATAAGAATTCTTTGATTTCTGTGCTGTCAGGATATTGTTGTATTGCCTGCTGCAAAATATTCAATGCAGCTGATTTGTCCTCGCTGTAGTACAATTTTGCCAGTGACAGGTAGACATTTTGATTGTGGTCATAATCAAGAATTTTTAAATATTCATCAATTGCTTTTAGCGGCTTGTTGACGAGTTCATAGGTCTGGGCTAACAAATATCTGGCTGCAATAATTTCTTTTTCTTCCGTTGTGTTGTTTATTGCTTTTTTATAGTCATCGGCAGCCTGTATGAGTCGGCCTTCCAGTGTTTTTAGTTTTGCTCTTGTCATGTAGTATTCATATTTGTTGTCATGGAAATATAAATCCAAAAGCTGATTGTATGAGATAGGGTCTTCCGGCTTCAGATTCATATACTGCTGCCAGTAGTTAATGGCTTCTATATCATGCTGGAGCATCTGGGCTGAGGTAGCCAGTTTTTGGAGTATGTCAGTATCATTTTTGTTTGTTTCGTATGCATATTTGTAGCATTCATAGGCCTGTTCATACTTGTCTTCTTCCTCAAATTGTTGTGCTTTTATCAGTGCTTCAGCAATTGTTTTGTTTGCCATGATATTTTTATCCCTCTAATTCATATTTTTTTTGATTATACATAAGTTTTAAAACTCTAACAAGTTTTGTAAGGTCATACCACCTGATTTATTTTGTTAAAAGCATATTAATTATTGGATTTTATTTTTAGCTGTTGTAAAATTAATGATGTTAGATTTAGGGAGTATTTTAGATGGAATTGGATGTTATAAAAAAAGTTGATAAAGAAGTTGCTGATGCAATAGAAAAAGAACTGGAAAGACAGAGAAATACAATAGAGCTTATTGCCAGTGAAAATTTTACTTCGCCTGCTGTAATGGCTGCTTGCGGTTCTGTTTTGACAAACAAATATGCCGAAGGAAAGCCTTACAAACGTTTTTATAACGGCTGTGAGAATGTTGATGTTATAGAAGAACTTGCTCAAAAAAGAGCATGTGAACTTTTTAAAATGGATCACGCAAATGTACAGCCGCATAGCGGTGCGCAGGCAAATATGGCTGTTTTTATGTATGCATTGAAAATAGGTGATACTGTTCTCGGTATGGACTTGTCTAACGGCGGACACCTGAGCCACGGCTCACCGGTAAATTTTTCCGGTATTAATTACAATATAGTCAGCTATGGCGTTGATGAAAACGGCGTTATTAATTATGACGAAGTAGAAAAACTCGCTAAAGAACATAAACCAAAATTAATTATTGCGGGTGCCAGCAACTACTCTAAAATAATCGATTTTAAACGTTTTAGAGAAATTGCGGATTCTGTAGGAGCTTATTTGATGGCTGATATAGCTCATATTGCAGCACTTGTTGCAGGCGGAGTTCATCCATCACCTGCAGGTTATGCACATTTTGTCACTACTACTACACACAAAACATTGAGAGGCCCGAGAGGCGGTATTATTATGTGTGATGCTGAGCATGCAGCCGGTATAGACAAGGCTGTTTTCCCCGGTATGCAGGGCGGCCCTCTGGAACATATTATTGCAGGTAAAGCAATTGCGTTAAAAGAAGCTCTTGAGCCTTCTTTCAAAGAATATGCCGCACAAATTGTAAAAAATGCCAAAGCTCTTGCTAACGGACTTATGGACGAAGGTATGGATATTGTAGGCGGATGTACTGAAAACCACCTTATGACTCTTGATTTGAGAAAGTTCAACAAAACAGGTAAGGATATTGCTAATGTACTCGAAAAAGTCGGTATTACAGCAAACAAAAACACTGTTCCGAATGATCCGCAGAGTCCGTTTGTTACAAGCGGAGTAAGACTCGGTGCTGCTGCTGTTACAACTAGAGGTTTTAAAGAAGAGGATATGGTAGAAGTTGCAAAAATCATAGCAGGGGCTGTTGTTGCTTCTGACAATGAAGTTGCTCTTCAAAATCTCAGAGAACGTTCTTTAAAATTATGTAAAAAGTATCCGCTTTATGAAGGAATGCACGTATAATGATTTCGTTAAAATTAACTGATGCACATATACTCGGAATGATAATGGCATATTTGCTCGGATTTTTTATTATGCCGTTTGTTATTTATTTTGCAAAGAAAAACAATCTGGTGGACAAACCCAATGCCAGAAAAATCCATCATGGCCCTATAGCAAGGCTTGGCGGGATTGCCATTTGGTCGAGTGTAATGCTCACTTTTTTACTGTTGGTTATTTTGAGTTATTATCCGTACGGAAAATTGCTGTCAGGGATACTTTTGGGCGGGTCTTTAATGTTTTTGCTCGGTTTGATTGATGATATTTACGGCCTTAATGCAAAATTTAAACTCATGATACAAATAGCAATTGCTTCGATAGTATTTTTACTGGGGATTAGCGTAAATACTATTTACAATCCGTGGGGCGAACCAATACAACTCGGGCTTGTACTGTCTTATATTGTTACTATTTTGTGGATTGTCGGTATTTCAAATGCCTTAAACTTTATAGACGGTGTAGACGGGCTTGCAGGGTCGATTGTTACGATATCATCTGTTACTCTGGGATTGATTGCTGTTGCAATGACTCCGACAAATGCAATAAGTGCATTGATTGCGTTTATTTTGGCAGGGGCAATGCTTGCGTTTTTAACATACAACTTCCACCCTGCAAAAATATTTATGGGTGATTCCGGTGCTTTGTTTGCCGGATTTTTACTCGCAACTCTTTCTATCACCGGTGTGATGAAATCTCCTGAGCTGACAATGTTTGTACCGTTTTTTATTTTGTCAGTGCCTATTATCGACATCACTTTTTCTTCTTTAAGAAGAATAGCCAAGGGTGTTTCACCGTTTACACCTGATGCAGAGCATTTGCATCACAAACTTCTGCACAGAGGATTTTCTCAAAATCAGACGGTATTAATACTTTCTTCTGTGGCTGTAATTTCAGGTGCAATAGCAAGTTTTATTGTCGGCACTTCCTTAAAATTCTTTATTTATGCTATTTTAATTTCTGTTATAATGTTGTTGTTGAGCTTTATGGCCAGTAAAAATAAAGAATAGGGATTGTGTAATACAAAATGGGTAAGGCAAAGAAAAGAGGTTTTCAAAACTGTATAAATACAGGCATGTCGCTTGGTGCTTTGCCTTCTTGCTGCTCCAGAGAAGATGCTGTCAGCTTTGTAATAAAAAACATATCCGCAGACAATCTCGGCCCCGAAACAAAAGATGTTATCAGCCTTTTTGGCATAACAGCAGAGGAGCTTTCCGAAGCAGGTGCCAGTTATGAGGCTCTTGTTGCGTTAAAAGCTGTTTTGTAGACTGTTTTATATTTCAAGATAGCTGTTTGAATATACCTTTTTATTAAGCAAAATCTCTGCTGTTTTGTATATTTTTACCTGTTCTGCGTCGTTTTTGTCGTATTCAACGGCATCGAGGTCTTCAAAATTCTGCATAGCATTGTATATAGACAGATACACGCTATCGTAAGCTTCTTGATCGTTTTGGCTTTCTATCATTGTGTTTAACCTTAAAAGCTCGCTGTCAAACGAATCAACAATTGCGCTGTCCAGACCGCATCCCATCGCCATTACCATAAATACTCTGTTAATCAGAGGACGGAGTTCTTTCGGACAGCCGTTTGATACATTAGAAAGACCTATAGTTGTATTTACCTGCGGTTCAAAACTTTCTTTTAGCATTCTTATTGTGTTTAGTGCTTCTGTTGCCTGTGTCTGGTCAACGCATACAGGCAAAATCAGCGGGTCAAAATATATTTTATTATTTGCTATGCCTTTTTCTTCTGTTACTGAATTAATCTCAAAAGCAAGCTCCAGCCTTTTGTCAGCTTCTTTTGGTATTCCAAGTTCGCTGTTCATTGTCAGTGCAATGAAGCTGCAGTCGTATTTTGATGCCAGTTCTGTAACCTTATCCAGTCTGTCATGGTTTGCATTTGTGCTGTTTATTATCCAGTCTTGGGGGCTTTTTGCAAGTGCCAGACCGAGTTCTATCTCGTCAGCATTTGTGCTGTCTAAAGAAAGCGGAATGTCAGTCAAATCCTGTGCAATGGAAACAAGCCACTGCATTGTGCCTGCAAAAGCACCTCTAGCCGGGCCAATGTTCAGGTCTATCCAGTCAGGATTTGTTGCAATTTGTTTTTTTAAAAGGTTTGTAATATAGTTTGTATCTCTGTTTAGAACAGCTTCTTTTGTTGTTTTTGAGATTATATGTAGGTTTTCTGATATTAATTGCATTGTTTTTCCTTTTATATAAGATTACATAGTATTTCTGATGTGGCATGAGCCTTATTCAACGTATAGAAGTGGAGTCCTCTGACGCCGTTGTCTATTAATTGCTGGCATTGTTCTGTTGCGTAGCTTATGCCGAATTCTTTAATGTAGTCTTTGTCTTCTTTATGTTTTTCTATTACGTCTTTTAATGTTTGTGGAATTTCCACTTTACAAAGAGTTGCCATTTTTTCTACTGTTTTGTAATTTGTTATGGGCAGAATCCCCGGGATAATTGGAATATCTATACCTGCTTTTTCACATTTTTCTATAAATGAAAAATAGTGTTTGTTGTTAAAAAACAGCTGGGTATAAATGATTTCTGCGCCTTTTTCTGTTTTTTGTTTTAAATATTCTATGTCTTTTTCAAGAGAAACAGCTTCTTTGTGGCCTTCCGGATATCCGGCTGCAGCTATTGATAAAGTGCTTTCTTTTTTTATGTATTCAATAAGCTCTGATGCATAGTGAAAATCATGGCATATTGTCTTGTCTTCCGGAATATCGCCACGCAGAGCCAGAATATTTTCTATTTCAAATTTTTGCAGGGTGTTTAGATATTCTTTTATATTTTTAGTACTTGTTGAAACGCAGGTAAAATGAGGCATTGGAGAAACTTTTAGTTCTTCTTTTATTCTTCTTATTATTTCAATGGATTCTGTCTGGTTTGAACCTCCTGCACCGTAGGTGACAGAAATCAGTGAAGGACTAAAGTCCATCAGCTTGTGCAGTTCAACAAAGAGTTGCTCCAGCTTGCTTCCGTCCGTGTCATCTTTTGGGGGGAATACTTCGTAAGATATTACCGGTTTTTTGTTATTTTGGGATGAATAGATTTCTTTTAGTTTCAATTATCTTTCCTTATTTGTTAATTGCAAAGTAAACTTCTTTTAGACGCTTTTTGCTTACATGGGTATAGAGTTGTGTAGTTGATACATCACTGTGACCCAGAAGCTCCTGTACCACTCTCAAATCTGCTCCGTTTTCCAGCATGTGTGTAGCAAAGCTGTGTCTTAGTGTGTGAGGAGAGATGTGTTTTTTTAGCAGCTCTCCCTGCTTTTTTATAAAAACATAAACATCCTGTCTTGTCATCAAATGACCGTTGTCTTTGATTAAGAGTTGTTTTGTGTTTAGTTTGTAGCGTTTTATAAGTAGTTCTCTTATTTTCAGGTATTTTAAAATTGCTTTTTTCGCCTTTTCTCCGATAGGTATTATTCGTTCTTTTGAACCTTTACCCATACATCTTACATACCTTGAGGAGAGGTCTATATCATTTACCTCAAGATTTATCAGCTCAGAAACTCTCAGCCCTGCTCCGTATAAAAGTTCCAGCATCACAGACTCTGTGTCGTTAAGGTGGTTTTGCAATATTGTTTCTATTTCCGATACTGTTATTACTTTTGGCAGTTTTTTTGTGAGTTTGGGCAGTTCTACTCCCAGACTCGGGTCTTGTGTAATGATTTCATTTGCGCTCAGCCACCTGAACCAGCCTCTGATAGCAGCTATTTTTCTGGTTACGCTTGTTGCACAGTAGTTTTTGTCATGGAGTTCTTTTATATAGTAATTTATATGGACTCTTTTTATTTTTTCAAAATTGTCTATTTTATCAAGTTTGTACAAAAAGTCGCAAAAATCTGTCAAATCCCGTCTATAGGCATCTATAGTATTTTGTGCAAGCCCTCTTTCTGCCTGCAGATATTCCAGATATTCCGCTATATATTGTATAAGCATAAAGTTATTATACAACTTTTATTGCAAAACACCTTCCATCATTTTGTTGAAGCGTTATTCTGCGATGAGTTTTTTTGCAAAATTTAAGGAGTCCTGTGTTATTGCTCCTGCAGCCAGCATTGCAATAGCTTTTATTCTGTTTTCCGGATTGAGCGTGTGTACCTGAACTTTTGTCTGTTCGTCTTGAGATTTTGTTACATAAAAATGTCTGTCTGCTTTTGCTGCAATAATGGGCTGGTGTGTTATGGAAATTATCTGGTGTGTTTTTGATAACTCTTTTATTACCTGTGCTACTGCCTGACATGCGTTGCCTGATATACCTGTATCTATTTCATCAAATATTACTGTATTGATTTTGTCTGTTTTTGCAAAAATTGTCTTTAATGCAAGCATAACACGGGATATTTCACCGCCTGAAGCTATTTTTGCCAGCGGTTTAGGCTCTTCTGATATGTTTGTTGAAATTAAAAATTCAACATTGTCGCAGCCGTTTGTATTAAAATCGCAGTTTGTTATCCCTATTTCAAACTGAACTTTCGGCATATCAAGCATTTCAAGCACATTTCTTATCTTTTCTGATAAAGAAACGGATATCTGTTTTCTTGATTCTGAGAGAAGGTCTGCTGCTTCTTTCAGATATTTTTTTAACTCTGTTTTTTGATTTTGCAGTTTGTCTATTTCGTCTTGAGAGAATTCTACTGACTTGTATTCTTCTTCAAATTTTGCATAATTTTCAAGCACCTGCTCCAGTGTAGGCCCGTATTTTCTTTTTATTTTGTCTAAAGTGTCAATCCTTTGCTGAACTTCGTCCAGACGCTGCTCATCGAGTTCCAGGGCCTCTGCATAGTTCCTAAGGTTAGAGGATAGTTCTTTCAACATTTCCTGAGAAGTGATTATTTCAGTTTCGTATTCTTCAAGTTTTGAATCCATTTCTGTTGCTTTGGAGATATTTGTTTTTACTTTTCCAAGAGCATCCATAATACATCCGTCCTCGCCATACAATGCCCAGTATGCGCTGTAGGTGAGTTCTTTTAGCTTTTCAACATTAGCAAGCACATTCAGTTCTTCTGCGAGTTTTGTGTCTTCTTGCGTGTCTTCTATTTTTGCAGCTTCTATTTCATCCATCTGGAATTTTAGAAAATCTGCCTGTTGTTCTGTTAAAGTGTTGCTGTTTTGAAGCTTTTCTAATTTTTTACAAACCTCTACATAGTGGTTGTACAAGTCCTTGTATTTGCCTAAAAAATCTCTGTGGCTTTCGTGTCCGTATGAGTCCAGCAATGTAATATGATATTTTGGTTGAATATATGTATAAGTCATGTGCTGGTTGTGGATATCAATCAAAATTTCACGAAATGCTTTTATAATATCCTGTGTGACAAGTGTTCCGTTGATTCTTGAGCGTGTAGAAGTTTCTGTAATTTCTCTTGAAATAACAAGTTCACGCCCGAAATTCTCTATCCCGAAATCGTCAAGGAATTCTTGTGGTATGTCATAGTCGAGCAAGAGTGTCAGTTCTATATAAGCTCTTTGTTTTCCTGTTTTTATGACTTCTTTGTTTGCACGTGCGCCAAAGGCCAAATCAATAGCATTAATCATAATGCTTTTGCCTGCGCCGGTTTCCCCTGTAATTACATTAAAACCTTTGTCAAACTCAAGTTCCAGCTCATCAATTATAATAAAATCTTTTATTTTTAGTGTCTTTATCATATTAACGTTCCGGTGCTACTCCCCATTGTAGTTTTTTTCTCAAAATAGAATAGAACTCATTGTCTTCTTTTTCCAGAATAATAAGCTTTGCTGTTGTTTCGCTTTTCTTTATGGTTATAAATTCTTCTGCGTTTATGTCAATAGTGTCCTGCCCGTCAGAGGAAAGTTTCAGCTTGTTACAGGTTTTGCAGCTTGTGATTTTGACTGTTTCGTAAGCCGGAATAACAAGCGGTCGTGATGTCAGCGTGTGAGGACAGATAGGTACGATAACCATTGCCTCAAGATCAGGTGATATGACAGGCCCGCCTGCAGATAGCGTATATGCGGTTGAGCCTGTGGGTGTAGAAATTATAATCCCGTCTGCAAGGTAGTCACAAACAACTTTGTCGTTTATTGATAAAAATAATTTTGCAGTTCTGGAAAAAGTGTCACCTTTTATAACAATATCATTGAGTGCAAGGACTTTATCATCCAGAGAGGAGAGCATCATTCTGTTTTCTATACAATATTTGCCCTGTATCAGCTTATCAACAGCCTGCTCAATTTCATTTGTGTTGACCTGTGCTAAAAAGCCCAGCCTTCCAAGATTTATCCCTAGTATTGGTATATTTTTTGTCGCATAAAAGCGTGCAGCTCTTAAAATTGTACCGTCACCGCCTATTGTAATGACGGCTGATACATCTTGTGCAAAATTTTTAGAAGAATTTGTTACTGAATTTATGCCCCTTGTTTTCAGAATATCCTGAGTGTGGCAGGCAACTTTGTACGATTCAGCAACATCTTCGTTATATACAATAGAAATTTTGTCTAAGGACAGCAATTTTTCTTTATTCTTCATAAAGAAATTATACTATAACAGCGGAAAACAAACTATATTTTAACTTTTTCTTAACCGTTTATTTTTGCATAAGCTGCATCACAGGAGCCGCAGCAGGCTTTTTCATACGCATCATTTGCACCCTGTGCTTTTAAGAGTTCATAAGATGTGTCACCTGATTTTACAGATGCAGCAGCAACTTTCGGGTGGCTGATGTAAAAATCCACAGCGTCTTTTATAGTCTGAATCATTTCAGGGTTTTCTATTTTACCGGCTTGTTTTACCAGTGAGCGGCCGTAAGCATCTGCAGCTTGTGTCCCGTCATTGATGATTTCGGGAGTTTCTTCTGCTTTTGGCTGTGGCTTTACTTCTTCTTCTTTTTTAAAGTTAGGCGTATTATTATATGTGCTGCGCACATTATTTATATTTAATTTATTATTCAAGTCTGTCATCTTTTACTCTCCAGTTATTTCTTATTCGTGTTCTTCATCATGCTTTAAAACACGAAATAAAATTTTTTTGCTAGTTAATTAAAAAATTTTTTTCGAATATATACAAATTTTTTAAAATACTATTATTTTTTTGCCCAAAAGTCAAGTATATTAAGAAAATTCTTTTTAAGTGTCGAATATATACTTTATTAATGTTTCTTAACAATTTTACTTTTAGAGATATTTGTAAAGTTTTGTAACAGTATATACTAAAAAGTGAAATTTTGAAGTTTGTATATACTTTATATATATGTAAGACAAAATCAAACAAAACATTAAATAAACACAAAGCATAAAATAAACAAATTAAATAAGATGAGACTTTCACACTAACACTAACTAACCTACCTAACTTCCTAACCTTCCCTTCCTATTAAAAGTATTGCTCTAATGATAAATTAGAGCTTTTTTTTTGCCTAATTAAAGTTTTTTTTCATACTGCCGATAATACAGCATGTGAACGAAGATAATAATTCTTTATTAACGTAGTATGAAATTATGGATATGTATGATATCGCACTAGAAGACAAAGAGCTAAAGGAAGTAGGACTGGAACTGATGTTCCTCACTCCTGAAAAATGCGGACACGAAGACGGCATTACGGCCGTTGAGCTGAGCCGTCAACTCAATATGCCTTTGGATACGGTGAAAAAGAAATTAAAAATATTGTTTGATAAAGGCATTGTTCAGGTAAAGGGAATAAACCCCAAAATCTGGAAATTCAATGAGTATAACTTCCAGAGAATGCCCGAGGATGACGAGGTCTACCTGCTGTTGTGCAGTTTTGATGATGTAGACTTTGACAAGTATTTTTCTTATTAACCTGCTCTTATTATTTGTTTAAGATTGTATCCAGTATCTTTTTTGTATCTTCAAACACTGTTTCAATATCGTTGTCAGCGTTTATGACTTTTACTCTGTCAGGCTCCTGACGTGCAATTTCTAGGTATCCGTTTCTTACTTTTTTATGGAATTCAATGCCTTCGGCTTCCATCCTGTCTTTTTCGCTGCCCACTCTTTTTTGGGCAACTTCTGTTGATACGTCAAATACAAAGGTTAAATCAGGCTTTAGCCCTCCTGTAGCAAGATTGTTCAGGCTTTTTAGCTGAGGAATATCTTCTCCTCTGCCATAACCCTGATATGCGATAGTAGAATCCGTGTGCCTGTCGCAGATTACTATTTTCCCTTCTTTTACAGCAGGCTTGATTATATGTTCAATGTGCTGCGCCCTGTCAGCAAGGAACAAAAAGGCTTCGCACATTGGAGCAACATCACCTTCGTAGTGGAGCAGCAGCTCTCTTATCTTCTGTCCGAGTCCCGCTGAGCCTGGTTCTCTTGTCCAGATGACAGTGTATCCTTTTTCTTCAAGATATTTTTGCACAAGCTTTGATTGGGTTGTTTTCCCGCAGCCGTCTGCACCCTCAAATGTAATGAACAATCCTTTTTTCATTTTTTGACCTATATTCTGTCAAAGCCTGTGTATTGTTGCAGAACTTTCGGGATAAGTATTGTTCCGTCTTCTTGCTGGAAGTTTTCAACAATTGCGGCAAAAGTTCTGCCAACAGCAAGACCTGAACCGTTCATTGTGTAGCAGTAGTTTACTTTGCCTGTTTCTTTGCTTCTGTATTTCAGGCCGGCTCTGCGTGCCTGAAAATCGCCAAAGACAGAACAGCTGGAAATTTCTTTATAGTTGTTGTAAGAAGGCATCCAAACCTCAAGATCATAGCATTTTCTTGCAGAAAATCCGATGTCACCTGAGCTGAGTTCTACACGTCTGTACGGGAGTTCCAGCATTTCAAGAATTTCTTCCGCATCTCTTGTCAGTTTTTCGTGTTCTTCCGGTGCTTGTTCCGGAGTGGTGAGTTTTACGAGTTCAACTTTGTTAAACTGGTGTACTCTAATAAGACCTCTTGTGTCTTTACCTGCTGAGCCTGCTTCTCTTCTAAAGCAGGGGGTGTATGCTGTCATGCATTTTGGCAGGTCATCTTCTGATAAAATTTCGTTGCAGTAGATGTTTGTAACAGGAACTTCTGCTGTCGGAATGAGGTACAAATCTTCGTCAACGCATTTGTACATATCTTCTTTGAATTTTGGCAGCTGCCCTGTACCTGTCATAGCTGCACCGTTTACAAGTACTGGAGGAAGAATTTCTTCGTAGCCGTGTTTTGTTGTATGTACATCCAAGAAGAAGTTTATAATAGCACGTTCTAATCTTGCACCTTTGCCTTTGTATATGTAAAAGCGGGATTGAGAGATTTTTACACCTCTTTCAAAGTCAACGAGGTCTTTTTCTACTGTCAAATCCCAGTGCGGCTTTTGCTCAAAAGAGGGCTTTGATACTTCGCCTACTACTTTTTTTACTGCGTTTGCGCTGTCATCAGCACCTATTGGTATGGTTTCGTCAGGCATGTTCGGGATGCTCAGCAGCAGATTTTTTTGTTTTTCGTTGAGTTCCACTTCTTTTTCTTCGAGTGCTTTTATTTCATCACCGAGAATGCGGACTTCTTCCTGTATTGAATCTGTATTTTCTCCGTTTTTTTTCATCATTCCTATTTTTTGTGATTCGGATTTTCTTTTTGCACGGAGTTCGTCGGCTTGAGTCTGAATTTTTCTTCTTTCTACGTCAATATCCAGAACTTCATTTATGCTGAGTTCAGGGTTTCTTCTTTTTAACAGTTCGTTTACCTTGTCAGGATTTTCTCTGATGATTTTGATATCTAACATAAAAACACTCTTTCTCTTTAAACTCTATTTGCCTCAATTTTATAAAAAAATAATTGAAAAATCCACAAAAATAATTAAAATAAGTATATGAAAAGATTTGTTACCAGTTTGTTTTTAATAATATTTTTAGCCGGAATTTGTTCTGTACCTGTGTGTGCAGAAACTAATTTGAGGAATTATAAATCTATAAATATTGCCAAAGGCTCTTTTTTAAAGGCAATTTCTCAGAGGACAATTTCTACTTCCACAGTAAAAGTAGGTGATATTGAATATTTTATAAACCCTGCAGATGTTTTTATCGGCACCTCCAATGTTATCCCTAAAAACTCCGTTTATCTCGGCGAAGTGCAGGAAGTGCTGGAGGCAGTAGAGGGTGTAAATGCTGCAATGAAAATAAAAATTTATAAAGTAATTACACCAGACAGAAATGAATTTGCTCTTGATGCAAATGTGTATTGGAAAGGTTCAACTACAATAGGGGGCGACCTTGCTGCGGTTTCTTATTATACAAGAATCCCTCATTATCCCGGAGATTGGAAAAAAGGAGCCTTGCAGTTTGTGCCGACAAGTATCAGAGAAATGGGCCATCCTACTGTAATCAGAGCGGGTGAAGAGGTGACTTTTATTATTAATAACGACCTGAGCCTTTATAAACCACAAAAATAAGTTTAAATTTTATCTTTACATAACTGGTTAAAGATATTGATATATTTGTGTTTTTTATTTATAAATATCATTAACTGATAGGTACATAAGGGTCATGCCTGATAATAAGACACTGGATTTTAATATTATCGCATCGGACTGTCTGATAGCTACGGATACTGACAGTAAAGAAGTTATCGGCCTTTTGGAAGCTTTGGTACCTAAATATTCGGAAATGGAACTCATCGCTATCTTTAATTATTTTTTAAAGATAGAATTTCAGCCCGAAGTCCTTTGCTGGCTGATTAGAAAATTGGACAGCTACAGAGATTCTTCTTCAATCGGCCCGTTGTCAGAGCTTTTGTTGATGAAGGATCACACTCCAAGTGCTGATTATTCAAAAGACTGTTATACAGAAGTAAGAGTGCTGTGTGCAAAAGCTCTTTCAAACTTAAAAGACCACAGTTCCGTTCATGTGTTTTTGTATTGTTTAAATGACAAAAACGAAAACTATAAAATCAGGCTGACCTGTGCGGACGCACTGGGCAAGCTGGGTGATAAGTATGCTGTGAATTCATTGATGGATGTTGTATCTGACGAGTCTGAAAAATCCGTATATATCAGAGAGTCAGCTGCTGTTGCACTCGGCTTGATAGGAGATATGAGAGCGGTTGATTCTCTTGTTAAAGTTCTTGAGTCCCAAAACGGTATAATGGACAAGTTTACATATCTGAAAGAAAAAGCCATTGAAGCACTTTGTAGGCTTAGTCCCAACAATGACAGAACTTTTAAAGCTTTGAAACGCTCTATAAATGATGAAAATCCTCAGGTGAGAATTAATACAATTGAAGCCCTTATGGACTATGATAATGAAGAGGCAAAAGACCTGATAAAACAAATGCTCTCTGATGAGGATGAAGACGTCCAAAAAAATGCAGTTACCGCTCTTTATAATATAGACGGCGAAGAGGTTCTTAAGGAGATTTTAAACAATCCTGTATATTCAGAAGCATGTAAAAACGAAGCAAGAGAAATACTTGAAGACGAGAGTGAAAACGATGATGAAGAAACCTAAGGCAATAATACTCCTTTCGGGTGGGCTGGATTCTGTAGTTTCACTTGCGGAGTTATCGGAAAAGTTTGATTTTGTTCTTGCATTGACCTTTGATTACGGACAAAAGGCTTTTGAAAAAGAGTACGAAGCTGCAAAGAAAATAGCTGATGTTTACCATATAGACAGGCATGAGCTAATAAAACTCGACTGGCTAAAAAATATTACTACAACAAGTCTTGTTTCTAAAAATGAGGTTCCTTCTGTTGGTGTTGATAATCTTGATGACGTATCAATAACGGACAACAGTATGAAAAATGTCTGGGTTCCTAACAGAAACGGCCTTTTTGTTAATATTGCCGCTGCTTTTGCTGATTCTTTTAAGCTGGATTATATTGTTATTGGCGCAAATAAAGAAGAGGCAGCTACATTTTCGGATAATTCGGAACAATTTATAATAGACGAAAATGAGGCACTTGTTTCTTCCACCAATTATGATGTAAAGATACTTGCTCCGCTAATTGAAATGGATAAAAATTCTATTGTAAAAAGAGGTATTGAACTCGGTGTGCCTTTTGAATATATAAACAGCTGTTACAACAGTACACAAAAACATTGCGGAAAATGCGAGTCCTGCAACAGATTGAAAAGAGCATTGGTCAATGCCGGTGCTGTTGAGCTTGTTAAACAAATTTTTGAATAATTTTTTATGGAGAGGAAATATGGAATCATTGTTTATAGATAAAGAAATTAAATATATTGGCAGCCAGCTGGCTCCGCACTGGATTTATAAAAATTTTCATATACTCGGCGATGCAATAGTAGCTTTTACCGGTGAAATGGATGTGAAAATTACGGAAATGGTAGATATTGAAGATGTTATTTCTAATTCTCCTATCTACAGCAAAAAAATGGTGAGTTTTATTCTTGAACAATTTGGCATTAGCTTGTCAGAGTGCGTCTTGCGCCAGAGATTTTTGATTTGTATCATCATTGAAGAACTGAGAAAAATCCTCGGTGATAAATATCAAATAAGAAGAAGCGGCGATGATATTTTTGTAAATATTGACGGTGTTGATAAAAAATTATCTGTTTCGATTGCGACAAAGTCCACAACTTCGGGTTTGATTCACACAGGATTGAATATTGATGCAACGGGTGCGCCTGTTCCGGCATGCGGCCTTTCTACGGATTTGGGTATAGTAGATGTTAAAACATTTGCCCAAAATGTCATGAACCGTTATATTGAAGAAAATAAAGAAATTTTAGAAGCTACATGCAAAGTTAGGGGAGTATAAATATGTCACAATCAAAAAAAGTCAAACAGACCTTTGTTTTGTTTATAGTAACGTTCCTCGTTTCTTTGATAGTTATTACATACTTTATAAAGAGTATGTCCCCTGATGTTGATGTAGAAATAGGCGGACAAGAACTTCAGCAAACTGAAGAGCAAACTACTGACAGCGATGTAAAACAGGCTATCGATGACAGACTGAGATGGATACAGATGGAAGATAACATGCCCGGTGTTTCTAAAAGAGAAGACGGGTTGTCTGAAGAAGTTACCTATGAACCTGCTGACAAAAAATCACAGGAACAGCAAAACAAACAGGAGGATTCTTCAAAAGCTGAAGCAGTAAAACAGAATGCAAATGAATTGCAGCCTATTGAATATGTTGCACCGCAATCACATGAAGAAGCTGCACCAAAACCGCCTGTTCCTGTCCAGCCGGCTGCAGAACCGTTTAAAATGTCAAAAGTTTATGTAGGATCATATCCGACAATAGAACAGGCTATACAGGCACAAAATAAATTGATGAGTACTAGTATTTCCGTAAGCCCGTTTGTTAAAGAAGTCAACGGCAGTTATGTATTGCAGGCAGGTTCTTATGCCAATGCAGGCAAAGCCGAAGCTGTGGCCAGAGAAATTAACTCTTTAGGCTTTCATGCAAGGGTCGTAAAGGAATAATTATTACGAAAACTTAATTATATCTTAATATAAACCCGATGTTAGCGTTGACATCGGGTTTTGTTTGGGTTTTGATATACTTGTATCTCTATCGGGAGTACAGATTTGTGCTGAATTCTGATTTCCGAAAAAGATATGACGCACGGAGCGTCGTTGCAAACTCCGTATACGGGCTAAGGTGTGTTGCCTGACCTGATTGATTAATTAAATAAATTTATATACAAGGAGAAATCATGCCAACAATTGCACAATTGGTAAGAAAAGAACGTAAAAGTTCAAAAGATAAAACAAAATCACCGGCTCTGACAAACTGCCCTCAAAGACGCGGCGTTTGTACAAGAGTTTATACAACTACACCTAAAAAACCGAACTCAGCTTTGAGAAAGGTTGCAAGGGTTAGATTGACTAACGGTTTCGAAGTTACATCATACATTCCCGGTATCGGCCACAACCTTCAGGAACACAGTGTTGTTCTTATCAGAGGCGGCAGGGTAAAAGACCTTCCTGGTGTTAGATACCACATCGTAAGAGGCACTTTGGATACTGCAGGTGTTGCTAACAGAGCGCAGAGCAGATCTAAATACGGTGCAAAAAGAGCTAAACAAGGCAAATAATTGAGAAAGGAATTGTAAGATGTCAAGAAGAAATAAACCGCCGAAAAGAATACCGGCACCTGATGCAATATACAATAGCGTAGACATTGCAAAATTCATCAACAGATTGATGCGTCGTGGTAAAAAATCTATCGCTGAAAAGATTTTTTATTCAATGATGGAAACTGTTAAAGAAAAAACAAAACAAGATCCTAGAGAAGTATTTGAAAAAGCTATTACAAACGCTACTCCTCTGCTCGAAGTTAAAGCTAGAAGAATCGGTGGTTCTACATACCAGGTTCCTGTAGAAGTTAAAGCAGACAGAGGCATGGGTGTTGCTTCTACTTGGATTATTGAAGCAGCTAAGAAAAGACACGGCAAATCAATGCAAGAAAAACTGACAGCAGAAATCATTGATGCTTCAAACGGTCAGGGTGCTGCTTGCAAAAAACGTGAAGATACTCACAAAATGGCTGAAGCTAACAAGGCTTTTGCTCACTACAGATATTAATCTTTTAAAAGATAAGTATAAAGAAAATAGTCCTGTTTATCGGGACTATTTTTTTGTTTACATTTTGTTACAATCAATTTTTTATGCATTTCGTATATACAAATTTTAGAATTTGGTACTGAAAAACTAAAAAAGTATATACTCATTTGCTTATTATGTAATATTTCTTAATATTCAAAAATTTATTATTAATCAGTCGAGGCAATTATTTCTTTTTTATATACTTTATATAAACATAAGAGATAAATAAAACGAAATAACAAACTAGACTAATAGATTTTAATAAACTTAAAACTATAAATGGAACGGGAAAAGGTATTTACACGGGGCTAAACAAAGCCTCTTTTTTTTTGCCAGTTTTTTTTATTGTGAATAAAAAACAGTATACTTGTTAGCTTATGCAGTGACAGGAACAAATACTCTCATTTGATCTGAGTATTTCGGATTTTTGTTTACGAAGTCACTGGCTGCTGTTCCGTTACCGAGTGTTATTTCAATATGTCCGTATTGTGAGCTGTAGCCGGCTGCACCACGAGGATATACGAGTATACATCCTGCGGGCAGGCTTGCCAGTTCACTTTTTGATACATTTATTTCTTTAAAGTTTTTATTGGCTTTTAAGTTATTTATCATCTGGTATGCATGGCCACGTGTTACAGGTATGCCTGAATTTTGAATAGCATTGCTTACATATTCAGCACATGCACCTTTTGAACTGCCTGATGCATGTGCATAAACATTTTGTGCTAGTTTATTCGCAGCTGTGCTGTCAAAGTTTACATCTTTTAAGCTTTCATTCGGTTTTGTATTAAATGTCATTGAAAACGGCAAGAAGTTCATCATGTCCGCAAGCTTGTTCTTGTAGTCTGCAATGCTCTTGTTGTACATATCAACAATGCCTGAAAAATCAAAGTTATATTGTGTGGGCATAAGCATGTTCATATTAAGCCCCATTGTCATATCCATGTACGGGTTGCTCATTGGCATTGAATTTATATTAAATGTGTCAAATGCTGTCATATAGTTTGAATTTATATTTGAGTTAGCAAATAGAGGCTCCATAGCCTGCATCATAGCCGTTGTATCAAGGCTTGTAAAACCGTTATTTAGGCTTCCCAAATTTGCTAAATTAAAATTGATTTTGTCGAATGACATGCTAACTCCAAATTTATAAATATCCCTATATATATAAAGTATTGTTTGCCAAAATAATTGACAAAAATGTTATAATGTTAAAAAATATTAAGAAAATTTTTTGAAAAAATCCTGTACTTGATTGAGAATGTTCGTATGAAGCAGTTGTTTTTATTAGCTTTTATAGTTATTTTGTCTATGCAGCCGGCAATGCCTGTGTATGCTTTTGAAGATATACAGCCGGCTGTGCCGGCAGATACTCAAACTGCGAAGGAAAATGTTTCAGAAGAAAACACAGCTTCTGATTCGGATATGTTTGCTCCTATCGAGCTTGATTTGACTGATTATACTTATTTGAATAAAGAAAATGAAAACAAAAAGTTTGAATTGTCTGCAGAGAAACATGGCAAGCCTGATTATGTAAAAAATACGGGTCAAATATGGGATGAGGATAAGCTTTTCAGGTATATGTATTATTCTGACGAGTCAAATTTGCGTGTATTGCCTAGTTATGGGTCATTAAACAGCTATCTTACAGCAAACCTCGATGAAAATACGACTGTCATGATAGGTCAGGACGGAATTTCTTCTATAAACGGCGATACAGTGAATTTTGCTTATGCTAACAGCTCTTATTACAGCAGCGGTGCCAGAATAGACGGAAAACAAAAATATTTTAACTATTCTGTCGGTGCATTCAATGAAACTGATACTCTGAATCAGGAAATGGCAGCTATTGTAAGTACCAAGCCTGTACATTTGTTTAATTCCAAGGGTACTTTTTACACAGGAGGCGGCGTCTTTACAAATTTGATGGATGATGTTAACAAAAATACAACCGGTGTTTTTACTCAGTATAATAATGACAAATTTTCTGTAGGCGCGCAGCTTGCAAGGTCTTCTTATTCAAAAGACGGGTATAACGGCTCCAGTTCCGCACATTTTTTGACTACATACAAATTTAACGACAATCTTACTTTGAAAAATAAAATAGTTAAAAATTTTGATATAGACGAGATTCAGGGCGAAATGGGCGTTGTTTATTCACCCACTGACAGGCTGCAGTTTGAACTTACGGCAGCAAATTACCAATCTCAAAATATCATTACACGGCAAAGACTAAAATTTACAACATCGTTTAAATTTTAATCTTTGAGAGATATTCCTGTCTTGATACATTGATTTGTTCTGATGTATCAAGGTTTTTCAGGGTTACGGTATTTGAGTTTATTTCATCTTCCATCAATATAAGAGCATATTTTGCAGTTTTTGCAGCTTTGTCCAGCTGTTTTTTGAATTTTCTGTTTGCGTAGTCAAACTCTGCACTATATCCTGCTTCTCTTAGTTCATCAATAATTTTAAATGTTTCTTTAGGATTTTCTGAAACTACAAATACATCCAGTCTGTCTGAGGCAGGTTTTTCAATGAGAGAATTCAGTCTTTCCATTCCCATTGCCCAGCCCACAGCAGGTGTCTGAGGACCGCCTAAAGTTTCCACAAGCGAGTCATATCTTCCGCCGCCGCAGACTGCATTTTGTGATCCTAGATTGTTGGATTTTATTTCAAAAACAGTTCTGTTGTAATAATCGAGTCCTCTAACGAGCAGTTTGTTTACTGTGTAAGGAATATTCAATGCTGTTAAATACTCTTTTACTTTTTCAAAATGCTCTTTACAATCAGGACAAATAAAATCGCCAAGAATAACTTTTTGTATTTCTTCTTTTTCAAAGATTTTTTTGCAGGAATCTACTTTGCAGTCCAGGATTCTCAGCGGATTTTTTTCATAACGAAAATTGCAGTCCTCGCAAAGGTCTTTTAAGTATGGTTTCAATACATCTTTTATCGCATTTCTGTAGTTTTTTCTGCACTCGCTGCAGCCCAGAGAATTTATTTCTATTTCTAAATCATTTAGACCCAGCTCATTTAAATATTTAACAGCCAGATTAATTACCTCTGCATCTGCTGCAGGCTCTGCAGAACCAAACATTTCTACACCGACCTGATGGAATTGTCTTTGTCTGCCGGCTTGAGGTCTTTCGTATCTGAACATAGGCCCTTTGTACCAGAGTTTTACAGGTTGAGGTAATCTGGAAAAGCCGTGTTCTATATATGCTCTTACTACGCCTGCTGTGTTTTCAGGTCTTAGTGTAAGTGAGCGTTCACTTTTTTCAAAAGTGTACATTTCTTTGTTTACAATATCAGTAGAGTCGCCTACACCTCTGGCAAAAAGCTCTGTCGCTTCAAATATAGGTGTTCTTATTTCTTTAAAGTTTGCTTTTGAAAAAACTTTGTTAGCTGCAGCTTCCATACGCTGCCAGTTTTCAACTTCTTGAGGAAGTATGTCTTTTGTGCCTTTTTGCGCCTGTATCACTTTTTACCTCTCAATATTGTATTTTATAATCAATCTGTTTGGTTACTCTTCTTATTAATTATATATAAAAAACGGCTATTTCAATATATTGAAATTTATAGTAAAATCATCGCATAAGTTTTATTTTATGAGGTTTAGATAAATGGATTTAAAAAAATCATTTACGGTTCAAAATATATATTTTACAGCACTGGTGCTGTTTATATTGTTTTTGCTGGTAAAAATGACAGATATCGCACTGCTTTTGTTTTGCAGTTATGTTATTGCTTCTGCTATAAATCCTTTTGTTGATAAATTGTCTGAAAAAATGCCCAGAGCATATGCTGTTACTCTTATGATAGTGCTGGTTACTCTTGTTACAATCGGGATATTTATTCCTATTGTAATTATGTCCGTAAATGAAATAAAAGAATTTTTAAACCAGCTGCCTCAGCAAATTAATAATGTTCAAAATTTTGTAAATAATTCAAAAATTGCGGGTCAGGATGTTTCGCAGTATTTGAATTTTGATACGGTCTTAAATAATTCCACAACAATAGCCAAAGAAGTTATAGACAAGTCAATAAACTTTACTGTAGGTTTTGTCGGTGTTTTGACAATACTTGTAACGGTTGGCATCGTTGTTTTCTTTCTGTCAAATGACAGAGATAAAATCAAAGATTTTTCCCTCAAACTTTTCCCTCAACAAATTCGTCTGCGTGCATCAAAAATTATTGATGAATTAGAGACAAAAGTAGGCGGGTATGTCACGGCACAGCTGCTTTCAATCACTACTGTAGGGATAATCGTTGCAGTTGTTTTGTTGATATTACGTGTTGATTATGCTGTTTTTCTCGGCTTTATTTCCGCAATACTGGATCTTGTTCCAATAGTAGGGCCAATATTATCCGGTGTGTTGATACTATTGATTGCTTTTCCGAAAGGATGGATTGTCTGCTTGATAGCTATAGGTTCTTTGCTTTTGGGGCAGTTTGTCGAAAACAACTGGGCAAAACCTTATCTCTTTTCAAAGTATATGGATTTGCACCCGCTTGTTGTAATATTTTCTTTTGTAGTTGCCGCAAAATTCCTCGGAGTTGTCGGTGTTTTGATTGCGCCTGCAATTGCTGCAGTTTTTGTTACACTATTTGAAGAAATTTATGTTAAAACTATGAATGAAAATAATGAAAGTAATGAGTAATGCCTGATACAGTTCTTTACAACAGACCTATAAAAAATCCTGAAATTAATATATGGATGGCGTTTCCTGCTATTGAGTCCTTTGGAATGTCGTCACTGGGGTATATGTCTATTGTAAAAACGCTCGATATGAGGGCGGATTATTTTGTGGAAAAGATTTTTACGGATACAAAAAATACTCAGCTATTGCCTTCTCAGGTTGATGTAATGGGCTTTTCCGTATCATTTGAGATTGATTTTTTAGGTATGTTCAGCATACTTGATAAATATTCTATTCCGTTAAAATCAGCGGAAAGAAATGAAAATCACCCTTTAATTTTTGGTGGCGGGCCTGTTCTTACTGCAAATCCGGAACCGTTTTGCGAGTTTTTCGATTTTATTATTGTCGGTGATGCAGAAAATATTGATAAGAATGTAATTGATGTTATCAAAGAGAACAAGACGCTTTCTAAAACAGAAATTCTGCAAAAGTTATCTGAACTTAAAGGAATATATGTTCCGTCATTAACAGTCTATACGGAAAAAGAAGGTGTAAAAAATAAAGACGGCTCTGTTTTCAGCGTAGAAAAAATTTCTTCACAGTTGAGCAATTGTATTACTACTCCTGTGCTGTCTGACAAAAGTTTTTTTTCTAATACCTATGTAATTGAAATTGTGAGAGGTTGCCCTCAGCGTTGTGCTTTTTGTATTGCTTCGTATTTAAACATGCCGTATCGTTATTGCGACAGTGACAAGATTATTGAAAGCATTGACGAAGGATTGAAGCATACTAATAAAATTGCACTTTTGGGTGCATTGATTACCGCTCATCCGGAGTTTGACAAGATATGCGAGCATATTCTAAAAAGAAAAGAAGATATTCCGGATTTGGAGCTTTCAGTGTCTTCTTTGCGAGCTGATTCTATTTCTCCATTGATAATAAAAACGCTTACGGCATGCGGTCAAAAACATTCCACTATTGCCATTGAGGCAGGTTCTGAGCGTTTGAGAAAACTTATAAATAAAAATTTAACCGAAAAACAGATATTTGAAACAGTAAAAACAGCTTATGAAAACGGGCTGAGCGGTCTTAAAATTTACGCAATGATAGGTCATCCGACGGAAACGCAGGAGGATATAGACGAACTGGTTGCGCTTGCTAAGAAATTGAAATCATCTTTTAAAACCTTTGATTTAACGTTTTCATTTTCTACTTTTGTGCCAAAGGCTCATACTCCGTTTCAGTTTTGTGAAAGAGAAGCTACAAAGCAGCTTGAGAAAAAGTATGAATATCTGAAAAAAGAGTTTCATAAACTCGGCGTAAAAATAAGAACCTCGAGTGTAAAATGGGATTACTGGCAGGCATTGCTGTCACGTGCTGACAGGCGAATCTGTGATTATTTGATAGATGTGTACCGCTCGGGAGCAAATCTCGGTGCCTTTAAGCAGTCTTATAAAAAAATGCATGAAGATAATTTGCTTCCTGATTCTGATATTTTTGCCTTAAAAAATCATGCTCTTGAAGAAATTTTGCCATGGGATTTTATAAAACTCCAACCCTCAAAACAAGCCTTAATAGCTGAGTATAAAAGACTTTTGGTCTAATATTAACAATTGTAAAATCCTTATAAATTTTTTATAACAAAAAGGGTTGACATTATTTTTCTTGATGTCATAATTAAATATGTAAGGTTTAAGTGTAGTCGAAACACTAAATAACATCTTTTAACATTAATAACCCCGAACACATATAAACTCCTAAATAATAAACACAAAAGAGACCATTAGGATGCAGAAAACAAACCACTCAATGAGTGGTCTTTTTTTTACTAATCGTTATTATTCTTATTAAAATTGATTTTGTATATCAAATGATATCGTTTGATATACTATTCTTTGTTTTTGAGTAATTAATAAGTGTAAACGTGACAATAAATAACGAATTGATTTTAAATCGTGAAAAGTTTATCATTATGTAATGACATCACAGTTTTTAAATGCGGATACAATTAAAGAGGCTGTATACAATCTTTGCGTGCAGGCTAATACTTCCTATGACTCATTTTTATACAGTCGTATTGTTGACATGTATTCTTCTGCGCAAAATCAATCTGATAAAATCAAGCTGTCTAATATTTTAAAAAATATAAAACTTTCTGCCGATTTAAAACGTCCATTGTGTCAGGATACTGGACAGGTTGTTGTTTTTGTTGAAATAGGGACTGATGTTTGTTTGTCCGGTATAAATTTAAATGAATGTGTGAATTCTGCAGTACAAAAGGCCTATATCGACAATTATTATCGAAAATCAGTTGTCAAAAATTCACTTTTTTGCAGAGATAATACAAATACAAATACTCCGGCTATTTTGTATACAGATTTTATTGAGGGTTCTTCTGTTAATATTAAATTGATGGTCAAAGGTGCGGGGTCTGAAAATTATTCTGCTGTAAAAATGTTCAATCCTTCATCTTCTAAAAGTGATATTTTTGAATTTATAAAACAGTCTTTAATTACAGCAGGAGAAAAAAGCTGCCCGCCTTATGTTCTGGGTATAGGAGCAGGGGGAACTATGGATTATGCCGCACTTTTATCTAAAAAAGCTTTTTTTAATAATACAAATACTGTTGAAGAAAAGAACTTTATATCTGATATGAAAGAGTATCTTTCCGATTTTTCTTCGGATATTTTGGATATAAAACTGTGTTCGTCTTCCACACACATTGCGTGTCTGCCTGTGGCTTTGACTATAAATTGTCATTGCACAAGGCATGCAAAATGTTCAATTACTGAAGCCGGCATAGTTTATGAAAAAACAAACAATAGTTTTATAAATTTGGATGATGATTTTTCTTTGACGCAAAAGCATGTTTTTGCAGATGATATAACTGCTATAAGAGCGTTGAATAAGGGCGAGAATATATTATTGACCGGTGAAATCTATACAGCACGTGATGCTGCTCATAAAAGAATTGTTGATGATTTTGAGGCAAACGGCACTTTGCCTTTTGATATGAAGGACAAAATAGTTTTTTATGCTGGGCCTTGTCCTGCTGCTTTGAATGAAGTTATTGGCCCTGTCGGCCCTACGACTTCTTCCAGAATGGATAAGTTTTGTGAGTTTATGTATTCACATGGTATTGTTGCTACCATCGGCAAAGGAGAAAGAAGCAAGGCTGCAATTGATGCAATTTCTGCCTGCAGCGGAAAATACCTTTCTGCTCAAGGCGGCATAGCTTGTCTTCTTTCTCAGTGCGTAAAAAAGTGTGAGATAGTTGCTTATGATGATTTGGGTACAGAAGCAATTAGAAAATTGTATGTAGAAAATTTGCCATTAAGGGTAGAATACTAGCAAAAAATTTTTTTACGGGTTTTTGTGCTGGTATGAAAATCTCAAGAACCTTTTTGCATCCAGGCAGCGTAAAACAATATATCAATAAAATATCTCAAAAAACTGTAGAACCTCATACCAGTGATGTTTCACAAGATGTTCTGGTTCCAAATTTTGTTCCACAAAAAAAACTTATGCGCAAACTTGTTTTGAATCGTTTGTTTGCGAGATTTTTTGGAGATGCATCCAATGTAAAATACTACAATCTTGATGCTCTTGATGGTTTGCAGAAAGGGATTCCCGTTTTCAAAGGATTATCATTAAAACAAATCGGTTTTTTAGCAAAAGATTTACATATAATTGCAGCAAAGAGAGGATGTAACAGCGGCTGTGTACATTGTTATGCTGGCGCAAAAACACCATTAAAGGATTTTAATTCAATATTGTATGAAGATTTTAAAGCATTTATGGATGGGTATAATATTTTAAAGAAAAGAAGCGGTATTGACTTTTTTTATGATTTAGACAAATCAGACTCGTATAAATCCTTGGTGTTTGATTCTGACAATATTGATATTGCTGTAAAAGATTTGGCTAATAGAGAGCATTTGTTTACTGAATTAAACACAATGTTTTATAAAACAACAGGCGTGAAAGGAATATTTGATACAAGCGGATGGAATGTAAAAAGCTCTGTAATGCAGCAGCGTGCTGAAAAAATCGTTGATTATTATACACATTCAAATAATATTGATGAAATCAAACAGTTTAATATTTCCATAAATCCTTTTCATTCTATGTATGTAAAGTCGCTGGAACTAAAAGAAAAAGGCTATGACAAATTGGCTGAGGATATTTACAACCGTTATATTGACAGAATTTCCAATGCATTGTTTACCTGCATTCCATTATTTAAATTTGAAAAATTCAATACTATTATAAGAGCCTTAGATGACTGTATACTGGGTTCTGAAGGCTATAACTACAGTGCTGTGAAAAAAATTACTGCTGATATTTATAAAAATTTTGAAATGAAATGCAATCTTGATTTACAAGGTGCAAAAAAACATATTAAAAATAAAGAAATGTTGGACAATACTCTTAAGCTTGCTTCTGAAAAATTGGATTTTGTTGATACAAAAGTAATTCCTTCAAAAAAAATTATAAGTATTTTGAAAAAGAAAAATCCTAAGCTGTCTGACTATACTATTCATGATATGTATTCTCCTATGCTGGCAAAGGATGTAAATTTCAGACGTTTAAAAACATTGAAACACTACAAGGATGCATATTTTAGTTATTTAAATATTGTTGATATAAACGGTAAAGTCTATATGACTGACAATCTCAGGATTATTCCTACTGATATGCAGCTTAATTTTCTTAACAGGGACAAAAATTCCAGAGAGTTTTCAAATACAGTTAATGATTTTGTTTTTACAAAAGACATGCTATAAAGTATGCATTAAAAAAGCTCCGTTTCCGGAGCTTTTGTTTTAAGAAATTCTTTGGAACATATAACCGATACCACGTGCTGTAAGAATCAATTCAGGATTTGCGGGATCAGTTTCGAGTTTTGAACGCAATCTTGAAATATGAACGTCCACAACCCTTGTATCAATGCGATGATCCGGCGGATAAGCCCATACATATTGAAGAATTTCGTTTCTTGAATATGCCTGACCTGAGTTGTTAACCAGCAGTTCAAGAAGGCTGAATTCCATACCTGTAAGTCTGATACGTTCATTTTTTCTGAATACTTGTCTTCTTGCTGTATCGATTTTTATGTTACCTGTTGTAATAACATTTTTTGTAACTTTGCCTGTTGCAGGAGCTGTTTCTCTGTTTGTAGAACGTCTTAATACTGATTTTACACGGGCTTCAAGTTCTTTCGGGCTGAAGGGTTTTACTACGTAGTCATCAGCACCGAGTTCAAGACCGGTAATTCTTTCAGAAACATCACCCAGAGCAGTTAATATAATAATAGGAACATCAGATGTTCTTCTTATTTCTCTACATACGCCGTAACCGTCCATTTTCGGCATCATAACGTCTAAAACTACTAAGTCTGGATTTTCTTTATTAAATACTGCGACTGCTTCTTCCCCATCAGCTGCAGTAACTATATCATATCCAATCATACTTAATCTTGTTTCGAGAATTCTTCTGATACTTGCTTCATCGTCAGCAATTAATATCTTTTGTTTTGCTTCTGCTTGTTCATTGGCTTCACTATTTGGACACATGTTAAAAACCTATCTTTCCTTTACCCTATCTTTTTTAACCACATATAGTTACAATAATTTGTAAGTCCTTAATAATATTACAAAATATTGACTTTCTTTAAATTATATTACAACTTTTTAATATAGTCAACTTACTATAGCCTTGTTTGCATTAGATTTCTGCTAGTGATATAAATGTATTAGTACAGGAAAAAGAGGGATTTAATAATGTCTAACATCGAGGTAATTTTACCTGACAATTCAAAAATTTCATTAGAAGAAGGAGCAAACGGCTTTTCTCTTGCAAAAGCTATTAGTGAAGGTCTTGCAAAAAATGCTGTAGCTTTAGAAATTAACGGAGATGTAAAAGACATTCGAACGACCTTGAATAATGGTGATAAGGTCAAAATCCTGACCTCTAAAGACCCTGAAACACTCGCAATTTTGCGTCACTCTACTTCTCACATTATGGCACAGGCTGTTATTGATCTGTTCCCGCAGGCAAAACTCGCTATCGGCCCTGCTATCGAAAACGGTTTTTATTACGATTTTGATTTGGAAGGCCATACTTTTACAGAAGAAGATTTGTCAAAAATCGAAGACAAAATGCGTGAAATTGTAAAAGAAAATCTTACTTTTGAAAAATATTTTGTTCCTGATGTTGATGCTCAGATTTCAGAGTTTAAAAACGAAGGCGAAATATATAAAGCAGAACTTTTGGAAGAACACAGAAATCACAAGCCGACTTTGTATCTTACAAAAGATAAAGACGGCAAATCTTTGTTCAATGACCTTTGTGCAGGGCCTCATTTGCCAAATACTTCTTTCATCAAAGCTTTTAAACTTATGAAAGTAGCCGGTGCGTACTGGAGAGGCGATGCAAAAAATAAAATGCTCCAGAGAATTTATGCTACTGCTTTCTGGACAAAAGATGATTTAAAAGCTTATTTGACAATGCTGGAAGAAGCTGAAAAACGTGACCACAGAAAACTTGGTGCAAAACTCGATTTGTTTTCAACAAGAGAAGAACTCGGTGCAGGTCTTGTCCTGTGGCATCCTAATCTTGCAGTTGTCAGAGAAGAAATCGAAAATTACTGGAGAACAGAACACAGAAAAAGAGGCTATGTTATTGTAAACACTCCTCATATCGCAAAATCAAAACTCTGGGAAATTTCAGGTCACGCTGATCATTACAGAGAAAATATGTTCTTTATTCAAAAAGAAGATGAATCTGATGATCAATATATTTTAAAACCGATGAACTGCCCGTTCCACATTCTTATTTATCAGGCAAACAGACATTCTTACCGCTCTTTGCCTTTAAGAATGGCAGAACTCGGTACAGTTTACAGAAGAGAACACTCCGGTGCTTTAGGCGGTTTGACACGTGTTCAAGGTTTTACTCAAGATGATGCACATATCTTCTGTACTCCGGAACAACTTATTGATGAAATAAATGAAATTATCGATTTTGTAGCTGATACAATGGCTATTTTTAAAATGGATTTCGAAGTTGAACTTTCAACACGTCCGGAAAGCTATATCGGTGAAATCGAAAATTGGAATAAAGCAGAAGAAGGCTTGAAAGCTGCTATGGACAGACGCGGCATGAAATATGAAATCAACGAAGGGGACGGTGCATTTTACGGACCAAAAATCGATTTCAAAATTAAAGATGCCATAGGCAGAACATGGCAGTGTGCTACTATCCAGCTCGATTTCAACCTTCCGGCACGTTTTGATATCAAATATCAGGACAAAGACGGTCAGATGAAAACACCGTTGATGCTGCACAGAGTAGTATTCGGTTCAATGGAACGATTCCACGGTATATTGATTGAACATTATGCCGGTGCCTTCCCGTTATGGCTTGCACCTACACAGGTGGCTATTGTTCCTATCTCTAATGACAAACATACTGACTACGCTGAAAAAGTTTATAAAACTCTTAGAAATGCCGGCATAAGAGCCAATCTTGACGACCGTTCAGAAAGTATGAACTATAAGATAAGAGAAGCTCTTCAAGATAAGAAAATTCCTTATGTTGTTGTTATCGGCGATAAAGAAATTGAAGAGGGTTCTGTTGCAATACGTAAAAGAGGCGAAGGCCCTGTCGGTTCTTTAAAAGTTGAGGAATTTCTTTCTAAAATTGAAAAAGAAATAAAAGATAGAGTATAACAATATGCTGGTAAAAGAATTTAAAAAGCCGGTAAGCGGTGAAAGTGTACTAATCGGGCCGGATGTTAAAGATGACATAGTTATTATGGCACTGGAGTCCAGCTGTGATGAAACTGCCTGTGCTATTGTCAAAAACGGCAGAGAGGTTCTTGCTAACGTAGTTGCTTCTCAAATAAAAACCCACCAAAAATTTGGAGGTGTAGTTCCGGAAGTAGCTGCCAGAGAACATCTTGATGCGGTTAATTTGATTATAGAAGAGGCTTTTTCGCAGTCCGGCCTGTCACCGGATGACATTACTGCTTTTGCTGCTACTGTCGGCCCCGGACTTGTCGGGTCTTTGCTGGTCGGGTTGAATGCAGCAAAGGCATTGGCTATTACGTATGACAAACCTTTTATCGGCGTAAATCATCTGAATGCTCATGTCTGTGCAAATTATATTGATACGGATTTGAAACCGCCTATGATAGCATTGTTGGTTAGCGGAGGACATACCCAGATAATTAAGGTTGATGATTATTTGAATCAGCAAATTATCGGAGAAACTATCGACGACGCTACTGGCGAAGCTTATGACAAAGTTGCAAGGCTTTTAGGATTGCCGTATCCGGGCGGATTGAACCTTGACAGAATGGCTCCGAACGGAAATCCAAATGCCTACAAATTGCCTGAGGCAAAAGTACAGGGCGAGTTTGATTTTAGTTTTTCGGGTTTAAAAACTGCTGTTTTGAATCTGACAAGAAAGCTGGAAAAAGAACTCGGTGAAATTCCGAAAGAAGACGTAGCTGCAAGTTTCCAGGAATGTATTACATCAACGCTTTTTAAAAAGACTTTAAAAGCAGCTCAAAAGTATAATATAAAACAAATAGTTCTTGGCGGCGGTGTTGCGGCAAATTCAGAGATAAGGAAAAAGTTCTTTTCTCTCGAGGATAAAGGCTACAAAATTTTTGCACCTGCAATGAAGTACTGTACGGACAATGCCTCTATGATAGCCAGTTCTGCCTATTTTCTGGCAAATACAATGGATTCTCTGGAGCAAGAAGTCTTTTCGAGATGTTAAAAAAGTTGTTAATTCTTTTATTATTTGTGATTCTTCCTTTGCCTGCACTGGCTCGCAGCAATGCACAGATAGGCCGTCAATTATACGCTGTTGCTGCATCTGTTGAAAATCAAAGCAGAGCAAGAGCCGATATGATGCGAGAGAACATTGCTTCTTTTTTAATTGATATTAATATGCTGAACTTTAACGAAAATAATGCAGTATGGAAAAGGCTTCCCTCAGGCTGGCTTTATGACTCAAAAAGCGTCCAGCATATTTTTCTGAGACATCTCGGTGTCTACAAATCTCCTAATGGCAGCGTTATGGGCGTTTTTGACGTAAATTGCGAGGATTTTAATGATGTACAGGAAAGAACATACGGTTATGTAAAAACGACCGAGGTGTATTTTGTTCCTTCTTATAAAACTAAAAACGGCCGTTCACTTGGTTTTATGCAAACATTTTGTAAATAATCGGTTGCAAGTTGTCATGGAAAATGCTATATTTAAAAGGCTATAGATAAAGCGGGATATGGTATGGGTTTTAACAATAAAAATTTGACAGCAAAGGACAGAATTGTTCTTGCTTTAGATACAGATTCTCTAGAAGAGGTCGAAAGACTGGTTACTTTATTAAAGGATTACGTTGGTTGCTTTAAAGTCGGCCCCCAGCTTTTTATTTCTTGCGGTTATGATGCAATTGAATTGATTAAAAAATTGGGCGGAGATATTTATTTTGATGCAAAATTCCACGATATTCCCTCTACTGTAGCAAAAGCAGGCTCGAATTTGATAAAAAGAGGTGTAACTACTTTTAGCGCACATTTGGCTGGCGGTACAAAGATGCTTACCACAACTGTTAAAGTTGCCAGAGAAACTGCTAAAAAATACAATATGCCTGCTCCTACGATTCTCGGTGTGACTTTGTTATCAAGTTTCGGGCAGAGAACGTTAACAGAAGAATTGAATGTTAAAATGAATATAGATGAATATGTAGCTCATCTTACATATCTTGCCAAGGAATCTAAGATTGACGGTGTTATTGCCAGTGCATCCGAAGCAAGAAAAATCAGAAAAGAATTTTCTGATGAATTTATTATCCTGTGTCCTGCAATCAGACCTACATGGTCTGTAGTTAATGATCAAATTCGTGTTGTTACCCCGGCAGATGCTATCAGAGCAGGTGTAGATTATATGGTGGTCGGAAGACCGATTACTTCTGCTGATGATCCGATAGCTGCTGCAAACCTTATTATTGACGAAATTGAACAAGCATCCAAAGTTGTTGAAGTGTAGATAAAAATATAGGAGGTATTAATGATTATAGGTGTACCCAGAGAAATAAAATGCTGTGAAAACAGGGTTTCATTAATACCGTCGTCTGTAAAAACACTTGTAGAAAATGATAATGTCGTATATGTACAAAAGGGTGCTGGCGAGAGAATCGGCTTTTCTGATGAAATGTATTTAAATGCAGGTGCAAAAATTGTAGATACGCCTGATGAAATTTATGACAAAGCTGAAATAATTGTAAAGGTTAAAGAGCTTCAAAAAAGTGAATACTCACTTTTGAAAAACAATCAAACAGTTGTTACTTATTTTCATCTCGCTATAGAGCCAGAGCTTGTAGATATACTTTTGAAGAAACATATTACTGCAATTGCTTATGAAACAATTGAAAAAGAGGACGGATCTTTGCCTCTGTTATCTCCAATGAGTGAAATTGCAGGGAAAATGTCCGTGCATATCGGGGCAAGGTATTTGCAGAACGATTTTGGCGGAATCGGCAAACTTCTGGGCGGGGTGCCGGGTGTTTATCCGTCTACTGTTTTGATAGTTGGTGCAGGTGTTGTCGGCGCAAATGCAGCAAGGGTAGCTCTCGGACTCGGTGCAAATGTTGTTGTTACAGATATTTGTCCAAACAAATTAAAAGAAATAGACAGAGCCTTTAACGGAGAAATCAGTACTGTTATTTGCAATGATTATAATCTGGAAAAATTTATAAAACAGGCCGATATTGTAATTGGAGCTGTTCTTATTCCTTCTAAAAAAGCACCTCATATTATAAAAGATTATATGGTGCAATCTATGAAGAAGGGTTCTGTAATAGTAGATGTTTCTATTGATCAGGGCGGAATCGTTGAAACAATAGATGGCCCTACCTCTATAGATTCACCTGTATTTGAAAAGTATGGAGTTGTTCATTATGCAGTACCTAATATTCCAAGCTGCGTTGCCAGAACAGCAACTATTTCTTTGAACAACTATACTATGCCGTATATTTTAAAACTTGCTACAAAGGGCTTTATCGCTGCTGTAAAATCCACTCCTGAATTATACAAAGGCGTAAATACTTTCCATGGCAAATTGACAAATCCTGATGTAGCAAAATCTCTTGGCTACCCGTATTCTGAATTGTCTATGCTTATAGGCTTTTAATCCTATTCAACAGCCGTAAGCAGCTTTTTAATTCTGTCAATGCAGGCCTGAGAGCTGTGTTCCCATTCACGGAAAGATATTCTTGTGACATTGTAGCCTGCTCTTTCGAGAATTGTTTGCTTTTTAATATCGGATATATTGGCCTTTTTGTTATCGTCAACACCATCGATTTCTACAATGACTTCATTGCCAAATTCGTCTTTAATAAGCATATCCGGAATAACACCGGCTGCTTCAAATCCTGCTTTGACTTCTAGTCCTTCCATAACAAATGCCTGTGCAACTGTTTGTTCAAAAGAATTTTTAAATTTGTTTTTTGAAAACTCATCTTCTTTCGCAGATTCAATGTACTGCTGCGTGTACTCAATATAATCCTTTAACAGCCCCGGCGGAAGGCTCTTCGGGTCTTTTGATATGAAGGTTATTAGTTTTTTTCTTGCACGTGTAATAGCTACATTGAACAAATTAGGCTTTTGAAGGAATGTAAGGCTCTGTGCAAAGCTGTTATCTGCAATTGCAAGAGAAAATATCATTACATCTCTTTCATCACCCTGAAACGTGTGAGCTGTACCTACCTCAATTTGGTGTTTTCTGATAGTTGTTTCTGTCAATACCTGTCTTATCGCTTTTGATATCAGGTCAACCTGTCCTCTGAACGGTGACACTACGCCTATTGATACAGGATTTTCTTCATTATCTTCATCTGCAAGTATCAGTTCGTGGATTCTTTTTATTACTGCTTCGACCTCAGGCATGTTCCTTGTTGCGTCTGAGTCAACTTTTCCGTCTGTTACGTGATGAAGCTCCAGCACATCGTTTGTTCCGGAATCTTTTGTCATGATTCTTATTCTGTTGCCGTAAAATTCCTGATTGCTAAATTGAATTATCGGATAATAGCTCCTGAAGTGTTCGTCAAGCAATACAGGATTTGTAGAATAGTAGTTTGCAAGATCAAACATTGAGTTTGTTCTGAATCTCCACATCAATTGGTATTTGTCAGGAATATTGTACTGGCTCAAAAAAGACTGCTCTTTTGCTTTTTCCAGGAAGGATAAGTGCGAAAGCTGTTTGTCATCACCGACAATCACTGCTTTTTTTGCACGGAATAAAATCGGAAAACAGCTCGCTATATCGCATTGAGATGCTTCGTCAATAATCGCTACATCAAACAGCCCCGGTTTTATCGGCAATGAACCTGAAACAGCATAAGTTGTTACACACCAGCAGGGAAAAGCCTCCATCAGCGGTGTAAAATCTTCTTCTTCCAGAAGTCTGTTTTGCAGATTCTTTTTTCTTTCTACTATTGCTTTTGTGTGGACTATCAATCTTTGTCTTTTTACCTGATCTCTCAGCAGACCTTTTAGTGATTCTCTTCTTTTATTTTTCAGTATGTCCACTGCAAGAACACGTTGCTTTTTCTTTAGCCCTTTTATTTGCTGCAGAAGCTGGTGAATGTTGCCTATTTTGTGGATGCGTGTTTCTATAATTCGTGCTTCACATTCCATTTCTGCCACCTGCAGTTCCAGAGAAAGCCTCATTATTGAGTCGGGTTCTGCAGGCAGAGAGTTTACGCCGAGTATTTTTTTAAGCTTCATTGCACTGAAAGTGTTTGCCAGATTTGTGAACAAGCCTGATTTTTCAAGATTTTTTTCAATGCTTGATAATACTTTTTTTATTTCATCAACTTCATCTTTTTTGAGTTTTTTGTTGATAAATTCTTTTTCCCCGAGATCATTTTCTAGAGCGTTTTTCTTTGTTATGACCTGCTGCCACTCTTTTTCCAGTTCTATGATTTTTTCGCACTTGTTTTCGAGTTCTCGTATTGCGTGTATAAGGTCGTGCATATCTTCGACATCAACGAGTATAGCCTCTTCATAACCCGTATCAATATCTATTTTGTTTGCCAGCAAATCTTGAAGCTGGAAGCTAAGCTGTTTCTGGTAGTTTAGTCTTCCTGCTCTGAGTGCAAGAAACGGTGCGCCCAGTTCGTTGAGCCTTTGGGCTACAACATCAACAGCTTTATCCATTCTTGAAGCTACCAGAACGGTTTTTCCGTTTGCAATAAGGTGTGCAACAAGGTTTACGATTGTTTGTGACTTACCTGTCCCCGGAGGGCCGTATACAGCAAGCAGTGAGTTTTGTTCTATCTTTTTTATAACTTCTTCTTGAGAATCGCTCAGAGACAATGGTGTCACAGCTGCAAAATCTTTTAGTTCTTTTTTATCTTTGTTTGATTTGTCAAAGAATTTTCCTATACCACGCAGGTATTCTTCGTTTACTACGGAAAGTGCAGTTTCTCTGAATATGCCGCTTGGCTTTTCTGCTATTTGGGTAAGTTCGTGCAAAACACCTGCTGTGACAGAGGGCCTTTTTGTCAAAATAACAGCACTCTGATTTGTTACGGAAACTTTTTCCAGTCTTATTGTCGGTTTTGAGTCTTGAGCTTCTTCTATTGCGTCTTCTATATTTTCTGCATCAATTTTTTGATAGAAATTTTCTGCCTGTTCATCTCGGACAAAGTTTTCATTGTCATCGTCCTCGTGATTTAGCGAGATATCTACATCCGGCAATATTGATTTTAATGTGGTTAAGAATATCTGTAATTTATCCTGAGTCAACGGCAATTCCGGCACTACTTCCAAAAGACCGTCCAGCATGTGTTCCATTTCGTCTTCGTCATCGCTTTTTCTCATAAGAGCTGTTAAGGCTCCTGTGTTTAAAGACAAAACATCATCTTGCAGTATGCAGGAAATATTTACACCCTCTCTTTCGAGTTTGCAAGGTGCATACAAAAGCGGGGTCAAAAATTCATTTTTGCGTTTTGATTTAGAGTTTTTGCCTACAAGAAACAAATGACCGTAGATAAGGTATTTATCTTTCTGGCTCATTTCGCTTTGTATCATCAATTCTGTCAGGTCGCTGTCAGAACCGTCTAAAAGCAGTGGATTGTCAAAGTGAGAAAACAGCTGTTCTTCTCCTTTTAGAAAAATCCATTTGTTGTCTTTATCCTGCTTCAAATTTCTGAAAGTTGAGCTTTGAACTTCTTCTCTTACACAGTCATGCAGATAAAGGCTCAATCTTTTTATAAAACTGTCATGAAATGCTGATTGAATAATTTTTGTAGCTTCTTGTAACATAAATTCTCTCTAAAAACTATAACTATAATCCCTGTATATTACTAAAATTATAACGGATAATTAATTGTGTGTATCGTACGTTTTGTTGAAATATTTGAGAGTTGATATAAAAAAGAGCCGTTAACAGAATGCTAACGACTCTTTTTTATTAAATTTCAAAAAACTACTTAACAGCTTCTTTGAATTTTTTACCAGCTGAGAAAGCAGGAACTGTTTTAGCAGCAATTTTAATAGTTGCACCTGTTTGTGGGTTGCGGCCAGAGCGAGCAGCTCTTTTTCTTGGTTCGAAAGTACCGAAACCAACTAAAGTAACTTTTTGTCCTTTAGCAACAGCTTTAGTAACTGTTTCTAAAGTAGCAGCTAAAACGTCAGAAGCAGCTTTTTGAGAAACTTTTGCTTTTTTTGCAACTTCTTTTACTAATTCTTCTTTGTTCATAAGAACCTCCTTTTTGTTAACAAAGACTATTATATCTATTTTTCGCATTTTGACAAGCCTTTTTAACGCAGAAATATTAATTATTTTTATTTATAACTGCTTTTACACAGGTAGTAATGTCTAAAAACAGCGTAAACAGGTGGTTTTTGGGGTAAAAATTATAATGCCCATGAGGGGTCAAGCTTGCCGAATTTTACGTTATTGTAATAATAAGTTAAGATTTGATACGCATTGTAACCGTTTTGCGCAAGTTTGTTTGCGCCGTGCTGGCTCATGCCCAGACCATGCCCGTTCTTTTTTACACCTTCGTCAAAAGAAGGCACGGATTTTAAGTAGGGTAAATCTTTGTTCCATACAGCACCGGCATTAACGGTATGTCCGCCTGCAGAGGCTGAATAGTAAGCAGGAATAACCTTTCTGTTGTAAGTGATAACGATTCCTTTTGTTTCCATAACAGCACTGTTAGTGGTAGCTGTTTCTGCAGATGCACCGCCGTAGGCCTGGTCTTCCGGAGTATCTTTGAGGTCATAGCCTCTTGAGGCTCTTTTTCCTCTGTTTGCTATGGCATAGCTTCTTGCTGCTATTGCCTGAGCTTTTAGTGCTTCATAATTCCATTTTGAAGGCATTTCAGAGGGAACAACACCGAGCATGTATTCTTCCAGCGGAATATTATTGACAACAACAAGCTCTCCGCCTCTGTTTTCTATAATAAATTCGCCTCTGTACCATCTTCTTTTTGTGGAAACAAAACCTTTGTCACCCGGTTTTATTACTACTCTTGCAATGTTTAAGTTGAACCATTGATTGTTTATGTCAATGGAAATAGTATTGCCGCTGGCTTTAAAAGCGTAAGGCTTCATTGCTTTGAGAGTGTAAAAGGCCTTGTTGTGCAAAGGGCTGATGAGCTGGGCATCTTTGCTGGTGCCGACGCTTACCTGCTGCGCTCCGTCAACAATCCCTATCTTCATTGCCTGTGCTGTGTTTTGTGAAACAATAGCTGCTGCAAAGATTGTAAATATTATAAAAATTGTTTTTAAATGTTTCATTTTAGCAAGTTTCTGCTTTTTCAAGAAATGCAATAACCTCTATTGCAATCTGTTTTTGTGTTTCCAGTTCTGCTTCTTTCAGATAACAAAATGCCTCTGACAGCTGTTCAGAACTATCGTACCATCTGTGGAGAACATAATTAAACGCACCGAACAAATTGTTGTTGAGTGTAACTCCATAATTTTGTGCTTTTTCTTTTATAAAATCAGCACATTTTATTTGAACCTCTTCTTTTGAATTTTTTATAAGGCTTACAGCCAGACTTAGTGTAGGTTCTTTGTCATACCAGCGTTTGTTTTCCATGATAATTCTCCCACATTGATATTATAGCATTAAAATTTTCATGAAAAACATAATGTGTTTGTATTATAATTTTTATGCATAAAATACGTTAAGGAAAATTATATGAACAAATATTTGCTGGAAATCGGAACAGAAGAATTACCTTACAAATTTGTAAATACAGGTTTGGTACAGTTAAAATCAGCTTTTGAACAGCTGTTAAAAGACAACCATATTAATTATACAGGCGTAAAAGCTTTTTCTACACCGAGAAGACTTACCCTTATTCTTGAAGGTTTTGAAGAAAAACAGCCTGATACTGTTAAAGTCGTAAAAGGGCCTATTTTAAATATTGCCTATGATGAAAACGGCAATTTATCAAAGGCAGGTCAGGGCTTTGCCAGAAAAAACGGAGTGGATGAATCTGCTTTGTATAAAGAAGATAATTATATATGGGCAAAAGTAGAGCAAAAAGGTAAATCTATTAAAGATATTCTGCAAAATAATATTGAAAACCTTGTCTTAAAAATGCAAGGGCCTTATTTTATGCGCTGGGCAGATTTGGATGTTAAATTCCAAAGACCTATCAGATGGGTTGTTTCTTTGCTCAATGACGAAGAATTAAAAATAAAAATTGCCGATGTTGAGTCTTCCAGATTTTCACGTGGACACAGATTTAAATCCGACAAAGTCGAAATAAAAAATCCTGATTCTTATGAACAGACACTTTTTGAAAATAATGTTGTCGTTGATTTTGAAAGACGTAAATCAATAATAGTTGAGTCTGCAAAAAAAGAAGCCGCAAAAGTCGGTGCGGATGTATATATGGAAGACGGACTTCTGGAAGAAGTTACAAATATCTGTGAGTGGCCAGTTCCTGTAATTTGTAATTTTGATAAAAAGTATCTTGATATCCCTGAAAAAGTTACGGTTACTGTAATGGCTGTTCATCAGAGATATTTCCCTATGTACAAAGACGGAAAATTGTTGAATAGTTTTATTACTATTACTAATTATATAGGCAGCAATTTTGAAAATATTAAAGCAGGTAATGAAAGAGTAGTAGTTGCAAGACTGGACGATGCTATTTTCTTCTTTAACGAAGATACAAAAGTACCTTTTGAAAGCTATGTTGAAAAACTAAAAGGCATTACTTTCCAGAAGGGTATTGGTTCAATGTATGACAAAACAAACCGCATTGTTGAACTGGCTTCTTATCTTGCAGAAGTTACAAATGCACCGATTGATACTGTAAAAAGAACAGCTCTTTTGTGCAAGGCTGATCTTGTTACAAGTCTTGTCTTTGAGTTTACGGAACTGCAAGGCTTTATTGGTTCTGATTATGCATTCAATGCCGGTGAAAAACCGCAGGTTGTACAGGGCATAAAAGAACATTATTACCCGCTGGGTGCAGATTCTGAACTTGCAGAATCAATAGAAGGCCAGCTTGTTGGTATAGCAGACAAGATTGATACTATTGTTGCTGTTTTTGCCGAAGGTAAAAAACCGACAGGTTCTGCAGACCCTCTGGGCATCAGACGTGCTACCCTCGGTGTCATCAAGACTGTTATTAATAAAAATTTGAATATAAATCTTGTTGAATTGATTAAAAAATCAATCGAGCTTCTGCCGGTTGAGGTTGAGGATAAAAATGCACTTTGCAATGAGGTTAAAACATTCTTCCATCAGAGATTGAGCATTTTTTATACAGAAAAATACAGGCATGATGTAGTTGAGGCTTGTATTGCTAATAAAGAACCTCTTTCTGACTTAAAAGATTTTGCGCTGAGAGTGGAATTTTTGACAGAAAAAATTTCTGAGCCGGATTTCCTTCAGTTGAGCGAAGCTGCAAACAGAATTATAAGAATTACTAAAGATTATAAAACAGAACAATTACCTGATAAGACATTGTTTAATAATCCTTCTGAAACGAAACTTATGGAATGCACAGGTTCTATAAATGAAGATAAATTAAATTATAAGGAACTGTTCACAGAATTATCAAAGGCTGTTTCTGCTATTGATGAATTTTTTGAAAATGTTCTTGTTATGGATAAAGATGAAAAAATCAAAACAAACAGACTTTCTCTTCTTTATTTTGTAAAAAGAAAATTTGATAAAATTGCAGATTTTTCAAAACTTGTAATTTAAATTTGTTAATATGGAACTTATAAGACTTTTTATGGGCATATTACTTGTAATATGCCTTATTTCTAGCGTAAATTTTAAAAAACTTCATGATTATTTAGAAGAAAAATATGTTGTCTCTAAAACTATAGAGGTTTCGTCCCCATTGGGTCTTTATGTAAAAGATTTTAAAGGACGGGTGAAAGTTATAGACGTATTGGATTATACTCCGGCTCAAATTGCAGGCCTCGAGCCGGGGGATAGAATATTAAAAGTAAACGGAATAAAGGTCGATGATGTAAAATCTTTTTTCGAAACAATGGAAGAAACAAATACAGAAAAACCAGTTGAAATTTTAGTGTATCGAGTGGATAGTTGTTCGGTGTTTCCTGTGTCTGTGGTGCCTTTTAGCGCCGGTTGTAAATAATTGCTAACTTTATTATTGCATTTGTGTTATTTTGTTGGTATAAAAATAAAGCACGTTGTGCGAATGGTAGATTAGTGATAAGAAAAAGGAGAATTATGGGATTACCTAAAGTAGCATATTTTTCAATGGAAATAGCACTTGATCAGTCTTTAAGCACTTATTCAGGCGGTTTAGGATTTTTGGCAGGTTCTCACATGCTTTCAGCTGGATATCTTCAGCTTCCTATGGTCGGTGTGACAATGTTATGGTCTTACGGGTACTATAACCAGAGAATTAATGAAGAAGGTAATGTTGAAGTTGCATATATCAGAAAACATTATGATTATCTTCAAGACGTAGATGCACAGGTTACTGTTGATATCTTCGGCGAAAAAGTTATTGTAAAAGCTTTCAGAGTTGATCCTGATTTGTTCGGTTCTTGCCCTGTATATCTTCTGACAACAGATGTTGACGGAAACTCAGACTGGGCTCGTTCAATTTCTCACAAATTGTATGACGGAAATGAAAAAATCAGAATTGCACAGGAAACTGTACTCGGTATAGGCGGTATCAGACTCCTTCAAGCAATTAAATACGATTTTGAATGCGTTCACATGAACGAAGGTCACGCACTCCCTGCAGCTTTTGAATTGTTGCAGCAAAATAACGGCGACCTTGAAAAAACAAAAAGACAGGTTGTATTCACTACTCACACACCTGTTGCTGCCGGTAACGAAGTTCACTGGGTTGATACTTTGATGGAAGGCGGATTCTTTGCAGGATGCTCCAGAGAAAGAGCTGTTGAACTCGGTGGAGAACACTTCTCATTGACAGTAGCAGCTTTGAGAATGAGCCGTATTGCAAACGCTGTATCTCAGCTCCACGGTCTTGTTGCTAACAAAATGTGGAACTGGGTAGAAGGCAGATGTCCTATCCGTGCTATTACCAATGCTGTTAATTTGCACTACTGGCAGGACGAAAGAATTAAAAATGCAAAAACTTTGCAGGATTTGTTAGATGCAAAAGTTGAAATGAAAAAAGAAGTATTCAGCTATATCGCTAATACTACTGGTAAAAGATTTGACCCTAACGTTTTGACAATCACTTGGGCAAGAAGATTTGCTGATTACAAACGTGCATGGCTTATCTTCATGGATATGGACAGAATCTTGAAATTGTTAAACGCTAACAAAGTTCAATTGATTTTTGCCGGCAAATTCCATCCGGATGATGCTATGGGTCGTGAAATGTTTAACAACATTTTGCACAAATCTTATAACATCAAAAACGTAGCAGTTCTTGCAGGTTATGAACTTGAGCTGAGCGGAAAATTAAAGAGAGCTACTGATGTTTGGTTAAATACACCTATCAGACCTCTTGAAGCTTCCGGTACATCAGGCATGTCTGCAAACGCTAACGGTGCTGTTCACCTTTCTATCTTTGACGGTTGGACAGTAGAAGGTACTTTCCCTGGCATCAACGGTTATACTGTTGAATATCCGGGTCTGGATGATGACATTCCTTGGGAAGAACGTCACTGGAAAGATCATGATTGCATAATGGATATTATTGAAAATCAGATTATTCCTACATACTATGACAACAAAATGGAATGGGCCAGAATGATGCGTCAGGCTATCAGAACTTCAGAAGCTTACTTCAATTCTGATAGAATGGTTATTGAATACTTCAACAGAATTTATAAACCAATCGCTCATGAAAGTCCAAAAGAAGGCGGCTTGAATACAAACGCTCAGGATATGACAGTTGATCCTTCTCAAAAAGAAGCTCCAAATATGGATGCTTGGACATATTCAAATATCAAGTAATTATCAAATAAAACAGATAATTTATAAAAAGGCTCTTTCATTAGAAAGGGCCTTTTTGTTTTCTATCTACTTTATTGGGACTAATTTTTGCTTACATGCTTTATTTCTAATACTTTTATAATATAATTATCCTATAGATTAGGTAATATGTCGTTAAAGAGTAATAAGGATAATGAAAAATGAAGACAACAGTAGAAAAATTAGACAATAATATAGTTAAGCTCGATATAGAAATCGATGCGGAAACTGCTGAGAAAGAATACAACAAGGCTTGCAAAAGACTTGCTCAAAGAGTTAATATTCCTGGCTTTAGAAGAGGTAAAGCACCAAGAGCTATACTTGAAAAAAATCTAGGTGCTGAAACTATCAAACGTGATGTTCTGGAATATATGCTCCCGAATGTGTTCTCACAGGCAATCATTGACAACAATCTCAACATAATCACAGAACCTGCTGTTGAATCTTTCAATTTTGAACTCGGCAGCCCTGTAAAAGTTGTTGCAAAAGTTGAATTGAAACCCGAAGTAAAATTTGAACAATATAAAGATTTAGAAGTCGAAGTAGAAGAATTTAAAACTGCTGAAGACGCAATGGAAAGAGAAATCAACGAACTTACTCAAAAATTTACTACTTTCCAGACTGTTGACAGAAAATCTACTGATAAAGACGTAGTTACAATGGATTTTGAAGGTTCTGTTGACGGCGAATTGATTCAAGGCGGTTCAGCTAAAAATTATATGCTCGATTTGGAACACAGCAATTTCATTCCCGGATTTGCAGAACAGCTGGTAGGCCATGCTGCAGGTGAAGAGTTTACTATCGATGTTACTTTCCCTGAAAATTACCATGACGAAAAATTAAATGGCAAACCTGCTCAGTTCAAAATCAAAATCAACGAAGTTAAAGAAAAAGTAAAACCTGAACTCAATGATGAGCTTGCTCAAAAAGTCGGCAATTTCAAAACAGTCGATGAATTGAAAGCTGATATTCAGAAATATCTGGACGGGTCTGCTAAAATTGAAAACGATAAAAGAAGTGCAAACAAGTTGTTTGAAACTATTCTTTCTAAGATGACTGTTGATGTTCAGCCCACTATGATTGAAAGAGAAAAACAAGCATTACTTTCCGATTTCAAACAAAAAGTTGCTCAGTCCGGTGTAAACTGGGATGATGTAATGAAACAAGACGGCCCTGAAAAAATTGATGAAGAACTTGCTAAAGAAGCGTTGAACAGAATCAAAAATTCTTTGATGATGTCAGAAATCGCCAAATTGGAAAATATTCAGGTTACTGCTCAGGATCTTGAGCAAAAAATAGCCGAGCTGGCTATGATGTATCAAACAGACAAAGATACTATATTTAAAGAAGTCAGCAAAAACACTGCAATGATTCAGTCATTGTCACAGCAAGCATTGAGCCAGAAGGTTACAAAATTCTTGCTTGACAACAACAAAATCAAATTCGTTGCAGCTGCTAAAAAATAGTTTATAATATGATTATTAGTATTACATAAGAGCGAAAGGGCAAAATAGTATGAGCTTTGTACCAACAGTTGTAGAACAATCAAGCCGTGGTGAACGTGCATTTGACATATTTTCAAGATTACTCAGAGAAAGAATTATCTTTCTTGGTACACCTATCGATGATATGGTTGCAAATTTAGTCGTTGCGCAGTTGCTGCTTTTGGATTCTGAAAATCCGGAAAAAGATATTATGTTGTATATCAACTCACCGGGTGGTAGTGTTACAGCTGGTTTTGCAATATATGATACTATGCAGCATATTCGCTCTGATGTATCTACTATTTGTCTTGGTCAGGCAGCTTCTATGGGTGCTTTCCTTCTTTCTTCAGGAACAAAAGGAAAAAGACTCGCTCTGCCTCATTCAAGAGTATTGATTCACCAGCCTTTGGGCGGTGCGCAAGGTCAGGCTACTGATATCGAAATTCAGGCTGCTGAAATTTTGAGAATCAAAAAAGCATTGAACGAAATCCTTGCTTCCAACACCGGACAATCTATTAAGAAGATTGAAAAAGATACTGACAGAGATTATATTATGACTCCTGAGGAAGCTCTCGAGTATGGTATGATTGATAAAGTTATTTCTATGGATAAACATCCAAAAGCTGAATAATCAGCCTAAAATAGGAGAAATGTAATGGTTAAACATGATGACAGCCGTTTAAAATGTTCATTTTGCGGAAAGACTCAGGATCAGGTAAAAAAATTGATTGCCGGGCCGGAAGTCTATATCTGTGATGAATGTGTTGAGCTGTGTAATGAAATTTTAGACGAAGAATTCTTTGAAAACAAAGAAAAAGGTGAAAAAGAAGAGGTAAAAGAAGCTGATATTTCGTCTGTGCCAAAACCGCACGAAATTAAAGCTTACCTTGACCAGCACATTGTAGGTCAGGACGACGCAAAAAAAGTTCTGTCTGTTGCTGTGTACAACCATTACAAAAGAATTGCTCATAATGCTACAGAAAAAGATAATACCGGTATCGAAATCCAGAAGAGCAATATTTTGCTTGTAGGGCCTACCGGCTCCGGTAAAACTTTGCTAGCTCAAACTCTGGCTAAAATGCTGGATGTTCCTTTTGCTGTTGCAGATGCTACAACTTTGACAGAAGCAGGCTATGTTGGTGATGACGTAGAAAATATTCTGCTTAGATTGTATCAAAATGCTGAGTATGACGCTCAAAAAGCTGAAAGAGGCATTATTTATATAGATGAAATCGATAAAATTGCCAGAAAATCAGAAAACCCGAGCATTACAAGAGATGTTTCAGGTGAAGGTGTTCAACAGGCTCTTTTAAAAATGATTGAAGGTACTGTTGCTAATGTTCCTCCGCAAGGCGGCAGAAAACATCCTCATCAGGAATTTATTCAGATTGATACAAAAAATATTTTATTCATCGTCGGCGGTGCTTTTGTCGGTTTGGACAAAATTGTTGAAAGACGTGCTGATGAAGGTACATCTCTCGGCTTTGGTGCAAAAGCTCCTGCTACTGCTGCAGAAAAAGAAATCGCTGCACAGAAGATGCTCAAAAAACTCCAGCCTGAAGATTTGCTCAAATTCGGTTTAATTCCTGAATTTATCGGCCGTGTACCTATATATGCCGTTCTTGATCAGCTTGATGAAGCTACTTTGAAAATGATATTGACAGAACCGAAGAACGCTATCATTAAGCAGTATCAGTGCTTGCTCAAGATGGATAATGTAGATTTGAAATTTGAGCCGGAAGCTATTGAATTGATTGCAAAAGAGGCAATAAAAAGAAAAACAGGCGCACGTGCATTGCGTTCTATTGTAGAAGAACTTATGCTCAATATTATGTATGAAGTTCCTTCTCAAAGCGATGTACATGAGTTTACTGTTACTGCTGAAATGGTTAAAAAACGTGACAAGGTTGCAGAACTTATAAAGTTACCTCAAAAGCACGAACAACCATCAGTAGAAACTCAAGAAGAAATTGCATAAATTGATTTTTTATAATAGACAGGCTCAAATTATTGGGCCTGTCTTTTTGTGCGTTTGTGTATTATTGAAATACATTGTAAAATATGACTATGGAATTTAGAACTGATAAAATTGCGTCCAGATTTTTGGGGAAACAAATTAGCGGAAGCGAGCTTTATGATTCATCTTTGCTCGTTCCAATTCCCAGAGCAGAAAACAGACAGCAGTACAATATAGATTCTGCCAATCTCCCTTTTGACGGTTGTGATGTATGGCATGCTTATGAATTTTCTGCCCTGACTAATAACGGTCTGCCTGTTACAAGGCTGATTAAATTGAAGTACAGCTGCGAAAGTGAGTTTTTGGTAGAGTCAAAATCCTTAAAACTCTATTTTAACTCTTTTAATATGTCACGTTTTGGGGATAGCATTGCTGAATGCCTGAGCGTGTGCAAACGTATTATCGAAACTGATTTGAGCAATGCACTAAAGACTAACGTTCAGATTAATTTTATTGAAAACGATTCAGAGCGTGTAGAAATTTTTAATAATTTTGAAAATATTTTAAATTTTGTTGATGAAACCTCTCTGAAAATTGAAAAATTTTCTGAAGCACCGGAACTGCTTTTTTGTAATACCTGTAATGAGCTAAAAACTCATTATTTGACATTTGATTCATTGCGTTCAAACTGCAGAGTAACGCACCAGCCTGATTTTGGAGAAATTTTTATATATTACAAATCTGACAAACATATAGATGAGGCTTCTCTTATAAAGTATCTTTGCTCCTTCAGGTCTGAATATCACTTCCATGAAGAGTGCTGTGAAATGATTTATAAACGCCTTTATGATTTGCTAAAAATTGATGAAAATAAAGATGAGTTATTCGTTTGTATTTTGTACACAAGGAGGGGCGGAATTGATATTTGTCCTGTAAGATACAGCAAAAATTGTGCGGTTTTAGATTCAGAGATTTTGTGTGATGTTTCAAAATACGCACGCAAAAGTATAAGGCAGTAGTAGTAATTTAAAGTTTGGAAAAGGTCTTTTTATGGTAAAAATAGTTTATTCTTTTTTAGTTTTAATTGTTGTATGCATTTGTGCTTGTGTTTTTTATCTTGTGAATCCTAATGATGCGCAGTACAAGTCATATTATTCTCAACTGCAATATTTTAAAGCAATGGATTCCGGAGATATTAATAAGGCAATAGACAGCTTAAATAATCCTGTCAGTATAAAATATCATTATGCTCAAAATTTTATGCTATCTAACCTTTTAATATCTGCTGGCAGATATGATGAAGCACAAAAAGTTATTGAATCTTTTGAAAAAGAATATGATTACAGTCACTGCGCACCGAGAAAATTCTGGGGTAAATTATTTTGCAGATTAGAGTTTGCTGCAATAGGACAGCCGAAGTTTGAGTATAGAAAAAATTTGTATCTTTCAAAATTGTATTTTGCTAAAGGTGATTACAAAAAAGCAGTTGAATATGACAATGCTGATAAAAACAGAGATGTTTGCTACAGTACAAGGCTGCTCAGTGCAAGCGGTGATATAGACGCAGCAAATAAGTTTATGAATCTGTGTGCAAAAAAATATGAAAAGGCAAGATATCCCAGAGCAATGCATATTGCAAGGGGTTCTTATCTGATGGCTCAAAAAAATTACAAGGCAGCATTGTCAGAGTTTGAAAAAGATATAAAATTGAGCAATTGTCAGTCTATAAAAACTTGTCGTGGTAACAGCACAACTTATTTATATATGGCACAATGTTATAAAAAACTCGGCAATAATAGCAAAGCACTGGAATATTACAACAAAATTTTGACAAGTGAGCCGTGGAATTATAAGGCTAAGGAAGAAATCAAAAAGCTTAAAAAATAATCTCCTCTATATACATTGTTGTCATGTTATTTAAAAAATAGTAAAATAACTATACTTGTCTGAATTATAATCTGATGTAAGAGAGGATATGATATGAAACTACATATGCAGATATTGATTGCACTGGGTCTTGGTATTAAAAGAAACGGGCATATATTTTTAGGTTTGATTGCGGGTATTATTCTTGGTATTGCAATGCATGCTTACAATGCTTCACACGAGGCAAGTGCTGTTTACAATGTTCTGTATACTGTATTGAACTTTATCGGTCAGGCTTTTATCAGATTGATTCAAATGGTAATTATTCCGTTGATTTTTAGTGCTATTGTAATAGGTATATCCAGCATTGGTGATAATAAGCAGCTTGGGACATTCGGAATAAAAATGGTTGTTTATTATTCTATAATTTCAATCGCTGCAGTAATAATAGGTACAACTCTTGCTCTTGCTATACATCCGGGTGACGGTGTACAATCATTTATCAGCCAAAAATCCGCAGTAGAAACACAACAGATTGTTAGTCAGGCTATTGCAGAGCAAAAAGGTCATTTGTCTGAAATATTTATCAATTTGATACCGGCAAACCCGATGGAAGCTCTTTCCAAAGGTGAAATGATTCCTATTATAATATTTATTATGGTGTTTGCAATTGCACTGGCAAAAGTAGGCGAAATTAACCGTCCTGTTGTATCGTTTTTTGAATCAATTTTTGCAGCAACAATGAAGGTTACAGACGGTATTATGTATCTTGCAGCCCCGGGTATTTTTGCCTTGACTGCTACTGCAATTTCGTCTTTTGGTATTTCAGTATTTTCTAGTATTTCGAAATACTTCCTTGCTATTTTAATAGGTTTTGCTTTGCAGCTGTTTGTCGTATATCCGATTATTATGAAGGTGTTTTCAAAAGTACCTGTCAGACTGTTTTTCGCTGCTATTGCAGAAGCAATGATGGTCGGTTTTGGTACTGCCAGCAGTTCTGCAACATTGCCTCTTGTTATTGCTTGTTGTGAAAAAAGAGGTATTTCTCACAAGGTATGCAGCTTTGTTCTTCCTCTCGGTGTTACTTTGAACTTTGACGCTACTGCAATGTTTCAGGTAATTGCTGTTCTGTTTTTAACACAGGCTTACGGCATAACAGTAGAACCGTTACAAATTCTGCAAATAGCAGTTCTTGCCATTGTTGCATCCAGCACTTGTGCAGGTATTCCCGGCGGCGGTATCATTACTATAGCTCTTGTTTTAAACGGTTTGGGCTTGACTCCGACACAAATGGTAGAAGGCTTTGCTTTCTTGTTTGCTGTTGATAGAATAGTTGATATGTTCAGAACCATGTTAAATATCACTTCTGATGCTGTTGTTACAGCTGTGATTGCTGACAATGAAAATGAACTTAACTATGATATGTTAACGAGTGAAGAGTCTTATAAAGATATAATCTAATATGAATTTAAAAGTTGAAAGATTAAAAGGTCAGGGGCTTAGAGGTGAAATTGTTATTCCCTCGGACAAGTCTGTCAGCCATCGCAGTGCTATGTTCGCTGCTTTGACAGGCGGTGTAGTTGAAGTTAAAAATTTTTCAATGGGTGCAGATTGCTTGTCTACATTGAATATAGTTAAAACTCTGGGATGTGATGTAGAGTTTTTAGCAGATAAACATATAAAAATCGATGCGTCAAATGCCTTAAAAAAAGATATTTATAAGCTTGACTGCGGAAATTCCGGTACGTCAATGAGATTGTTTTCCGGGATAATGGCTTCTTATGAGACGGAAACGACGCTATTCGGCGATGAGAGCCTCAGCAACCGGCCGATGAAAAGAGTTATTTTGCCATTGGAGCTTATGGGCGCAAAAATTAAACATCATAACTTTAAGGCTCCTCTTGTTATTCAAGGCAAAGAATTGTTCCCTATCGATTACAAAAGCCCGATTGCATCTGCTCAGGTAAAATCATGCGTGCTTCTGGCAGGCTTGAACACCTGCGGAGTAACAAAAGTTACAGAGCCGTGTGTTTCACGTGACCATACGGAAAGAATGCTTAAATATCTCGGTGCTGATATTTCCATAAACGGAACTACAACAGCTGTAAAAAAATCTAAACTTGAACCCAAAAACATAACTGTGTGCGGCGATATATCTTCCGCAGCATTTTTCCTTGTTGCAGGTGCGATTGTTCCTGAGTCTGATTTTGTTATAAAAAATGTGGGCCTCAATCCTACAAGAACAGGCATAATCGATATCATGAAGTCAATGGGTGCTGATATAGAGATATTATCTCAGGATGAAGTTTGCAATGAGCCTGTCGGTGATATAAGAATTAAAACATCACAGCTAAAAGGCACCACAATCGAAGGTGAAATTATACCGAGATTGATAGATGAGCTGCCAGTTATTGCTGTTCTAGCCAGTCAGGCAGAGGGAACTACTATAGTAAAAGATGCTGCTGATTTAAGAAATAAAGAATCAGACAGGATAAAATGTCTTGTTTCCGAATTAACGAAACTGGGTGTTGATATAGAAGAAACACCGGATGGCTTTATAGTAAACGGTAAAACAAATCTGCGAGGCGGTGCAGAGGTAGAATGCTATCATGACCACAGACTGGCTATGAGTCTTTATGTTGCAGGATTGGTCTGTGAGCAGCCTGTTGTTATCAATGAATTCCAGTGGGTGGATATATCTTTCCCTGAGTTTTTAGGGTTAATGAATTTATTGCACTAGTTAAAATCTTTTCTTTTGCATTGTTTGGGTTCATTTTCTTTTTCTACCCAGACATAGGTCTTGTTTTGTTTTAAAGCAAATTGAGCAAAAGGATTTGAAGAATAGTTTATGTTTCTTGCCATTCTTCTTGCTTTTATATCAAGTTTTTCAATTCTGTTGATTAAGTCTTTTAGTGATTCAAACAATGCCATAACTTTTTACTTTTTTACATTATTCTTCATTCATATCATTGCAGAATTTTTTTTATTATTTATTACGCAAAAGAGTTGTTTTGACTTACCTTAAAGGGGTATCTTTTGTATAATATTTGTATGAGTAAAATTGTAAAACGAATCTTAATAGCAGAAGACAGTCCGGAGTGGCAGAGATTTCATTCATCTTTGTTAAAGCAATATGACAGGTGTGAAATTTCTTATACAATTGTTGATTGTGCTAAAGACGCTCTGGAAATCGTTAATAAAAATATAAATGAACCTTTCGATTTGATAATTACTGATTTGCAAATGGAAACGGATTTCTTACCTCAGTTTGCAGGTGAGTGGCTTGTAAAAGAAATAAAAAATATTTCTTGCTATACAAATGTTCCTGTTGTAATTGTTTCTGCAACATACAATATAGGCTTTATTGCGCATACGCTCGGGGTTGATTATCTGTCTAAGAGAAGTCTTGTTAACAATCCTGATTCGTATTTTTTAATGTTAGATGAAAAGCTTTTATAAGAAATATTAAATAAATGCTTTGAAAATTTTATGTTTATTGTAATATGTTATTACAACTAAACAAACGGACAAATAGAATGAGGGAAAAGACGCATTCTATAAATCGTGCTTGAGAAAAATATTAATAAACTAGATAGAAGGTAAAAAAATGGGAATCAAAGGCAAAGTAGATAAAATGGTAGTTCTTGCTTGCGAAGAATGCAAAGAAAGAAACTATACAACTACAAAAAACAAAAAAACTCAAAAAGAAAGATTAGAACTTAAAAAACATTGCCCGAAATGCAAAAAACACACTTTGCACAAAGAAACAAAATAGGCAATTGACTTACTAAAACGCATTTTTAATATTTAAAGAGCGTCCTTAGTTCAGTTGGTAGAACGTCGGTCTCCAAAACCGGATGTCGAGGGTTCGAGTCCTTCAGGGCGCGATTTAAATAACAGAGGAAAATAATGGCTAACCAGACTAAAGAAAAAACAACACAGGGTCAGAATGATTTTAAACAGGCTGCAGTTGCTTATTTTAAATCTGTCAAACTGGAGTGGGGTAAAATTACTTGGCCCGGAAAACAGCAGGTAATTGTGGAAACAATCTATGTTATTGTTATCACTGCTATTTTTACAATAGGTGTTCTTGCTGTTGACACTATTTTTAACGCCCTTTTCAAAGGTTTGGGTTTGATACATTAGTTCACAACAGATTTATTATTTAATTACAGGAATTAATATAATGACAGAAAAAAATGAAGAACAAATGGAAGTAAGTGCAGAACAAAATGATATCAGTGTTTTCGAAAACGAAAAGCACCAGATTGTTGAAGAAAAGGATGCAAAATTAAAAGCTGATATTCAGGCTTCTCACAATAAAGAACCGCAGAAAAAGTGGTATATTGTTCATACATACTCAGGATACGAAAACAAAGTAAAAGTTAACCTTGAAAAACGTATCGAATATATGAATATGGGTGACAAAATCTTCCGTGTGGAAGTTCCTCAAAAAACTATAACAAAAGTAAAAGACGGCAAGAAACAAGATAGAGAAGAAAAAATCTTCCCGGGTTATGTTCTTGTTGAAATGATAATGGATGATGACAGCTGGTATGTAGTTAGACACACTGCTGGTGTTACAAAATTCGTCGGTACATCTAAAAAACCGATTCCGGCTAAAGATTCAGAAATTAAGAAAATTATTCACAGAGTTCAAACTCAAACAACAAAAATTGAACTCGATGTTAAAGTCGGTGACAAGGTCAGAATTATTTCCGGCCCGTTTGCAGACTTTATCGGAGATATTACAGAAGTTTATCCTGACAAATCTAAACTCAGAGCTACTGTTTCTATCTTCGGCCGTGAAACTCCTGTTGAACTTGAATACAAACAAATTCAAAAAGTGTAATAGCTGAAACAGGGTACTTAATAAAAAACAAAATGAGATAGTGGAAGGGAATTTATTCCTGCCAGACCACGAAAGGAGAATAAAATGGCAAAGAAAATCGTAGGAAAAATTAAGCTTCAAATCGAAGCTGGTAAAGCAAATCCGTCACCACCGGTTGGTCCTGCTCTGGGTCAGCATGGTGTTAATATCATGGATTTCTGTAAGCAATTCAACGCTAAAACAGAATCACAAGCAGGTTATATCATCCCTGTTGTAATTGATGTATATGAAGACAGAAGCTTTTCTTTTATCGTAAAAAGCCCTCCGGCTGCTGTATTGATTAAGAAAGCTATTAACTTACCAAAAGGTTCTGCTGTACCTAACAAAACAAAAGTAGGCAAAATTACTGTTGCTCAACTTGAAGAAATTGCAAAAGTTAAAATGAATGACTTGAATGCAACAACTGTAGAAGCAGCTGTAAAAATGCTCAAAGGTTCAGCCAGAGCAATGGGTGTTACTGTAGAAGAATAACAAGTGGAAGGGAATGCCGTACGGGGCGTACCTTTATGAAATGCCCGAAACGGATTAGAACCCGATATTACCACAGAAAGGATACAAAATGAGTAAATTAACTAAAAGACAACAAAAACAGGCTGAAATGCTTGAAGGTTTTGTACAGCCTTCTTCAGCAGCTGATGCATTAAAAAAATTAAAAGAAATATCTGAAGCTACTGTAAAATTTGACGAAACAGTTGAATGCCATATGCGTCTTGGTATCGACGTTAAAAGAGCAGATCAACAAATCCGTTCTACAGTAGTATTGCCGGCTGGTCTTGGTAAAGATGTAAGAGTTTGCGTTATTGCTAAAGGTACAAAAGCTGACGAAGCTAAAGCAGCAGGCGCAGAAGAAGCCGGTGCAGAAGAAGTTATCGATAAAATTGCAGGCGGCTGGTTCGAGTTTGATACTTTGATTGCTACTCCTGATTGTATGGGTATGCTCGGTAAACTCGGTAAAGTTTTGGGGCCTAAAGGTTTGATGCCTAACCCTAAAACAGGTACAGTTACTCTTGATGTTGCTAAAGCTGTTAAAGATGCTAAAGCAGGTAAAGTTGAGTTCCGTGCTGACAAACAGGGTATGATTCACTGCCCTATCGGCAAAATCAAATTCTCTTTCGAAGATTTGATGAAGAACTATGTTACTCTTGCTGATGCAGTATTGAGAGCAAAACCGTCTGTTGCAAAAGGTGTTTATGTAAAATCAGCTTACTTGACTACAACAATGGGGCCTGGTATCAAGCTGGATACAAAAAACCTTGCTGCAGAAGTTAAAGAAAACATATAATATTAAATCTTTGTTTAATATTAATTCTAATATCATCTTTAAAGCCCTCAGTTATTGAGGGCTTCTTTATATTTATTTTTTATTATCAAAAAAATCCCGCATCGCTTTTTGTGCAATACGGGATTTTTTGTATTATTTTATTTTGTTATTTGCAGCAGGCTGATTTTAAATATTCATCCATTGCTTTTGCTGCCCGTTTGCCTGCTCCCATTGCGTTGATAGCATTGGATTCGCCTGTAGGAGCTACGTCACCGCCGGCATATACTCCGGGGATAGATGTTTCTCCTGTTTCTGCATTCACAATTATGTATCCTTTCGGATTTGTTTCCAAATCAAGTCCTTCTTGCTGTGCAGAAGATTGGATAATCGGGTTCGGGCCTGTTCCGAGTGCAACTATTACTGCATCCAGTTCCATTGTTTCTGATTTTCCTGTTGGTACAGGTCTTCTTCTTCCTGATGCATCGGGTTCACCAAGTTCCATTAAATCGAACTTCATTGCTTTTACGTAGCCGTCTTTACCGATAATTTCTGATGGTGCGTGCAAAAATTTGAACACAACGCCTTCTTCTTTTGCGTGTCTGATTTCTTCAAGACGTGCAGGGAGTTCTGCTTCTGTTCTTCTGTAAGCAATGTATACATCTTTGTAGCCTACTCTGACAGCTGTTCTGGCTGCATCCATCGCAACGTTACCGCCGCCAATAATGGCTACTTTTTCGCCTACTTTGAGAGGTGTAGGTGTAGACTCTTCGTTTGCGTGCATAAGGTTTACACGTGTCAAAAATTCGTTTGCACTGTATACACCGTTTAAGTTTTCTCCGGGGATGTGCATCATTTTAGGCAAACCTGCTCCGGAGCATAAGAAAATTGCATCAAATCCGTCTTCTTTCAGCTGATTGATTGTGATGGATTTTCCTACTATAACATTTTTTTCGAATTTTACACCGATATTTTTAAGGCCTTCAATTTCTCTGTCGAGAACAGTTCTCGGAAGTCTAAAAGGAGGAATACCGTATCTTAATACACCGCCGAGTTCGTGCAGTGCTTCAAATACAGTTACGTCGTAGCCTGCTTTTCTCAGGTCAGCTGCTGCTGTAATACCTGCACAGCCTGAGCCGACAATTGCAACTTTTTTACCGTTGTCTTTTATTTCGCCGACTTTTGCATTTGTTTTGTCGCCTACATAGCGTTCTAATGCACCAATTGCAACAGGTTTTCCTTTTATTCCTAGTACGCAATTACCTTCACACTGTCTTTCCTGCGGGCAAACACGACCGCAAACAGAAGGCAGCATACTTGTTTGTCTGATAACATCGCCTGCTTTTTCGATATCTCCTTCTTTTATTGCAGCAATAAACTCCGGAATTTGGATGTTTACAGGGCATCCTTGTACGCATTTTGCATTTTTGCAGTGCAGGCATCTGGAAGCTTCTAAAGAAGCCTGTTCATCTGTAAAATTGCTTTCTACAGCATCAAAATTTGTTCTTCTTATCTGAGGATCCTGTTCAACAGGATGTTGTCTGTCGACTTTTTCCATTTAAGTTCTCCGTTTTCGTTCCATAACTCACTAAAAAAATTATAATATAAACTAATCATTTAGTTAAATGTCTATATATTTTTTTACTTCCCAGGGTGTGACTTGTTTTCTGTAATCTTTCCATTCTTTTCTTTTTGATTGATAAAATTCATTAAAAATGTAGTCTCCTAGTGCTGCTTTGGATACAAAACTTTTTTCAAATTCTTCAAGGGCAGTGAATAAGTTTCTCGGCAGAGATTTAATTTTTCTTTGTTTTATTTCATTGCCGGAAAGCAAAAACAGGTTTTTTTCAACCGGAGCAGGCGGGTCAACTTTGTTTCGTAAACCGTCCAGACAGGTCTGCATAAGCACAGCAAAGGCAAGATAAGGATTCATGCTCGCATCCGGCGAGCGCAGCTCCAGCCTTGTTGCAGAACCTCTTTTTGAAGGAATTCTGATAAGTGCGCTTCTTGTAACAACTGACCATACTATGTATATAGGTGCTTCATAGTCTTTTACAAGACGTTTGTAGCTGTTTATTGTCGGATTCAGTACGGCAGTTATACCTTTTATGTTTTTTAATAAAGAGCCGATAGAATATCTTGCTACTTCTGATAGCTGGTATTCATTATTTTTGTCAAAAAATGCATTTTTATTGTTTTTATCGGAAAGAGATATGTTTAAATGCAGACCGGAACCGTTTTTTCCGTATATTGGCTTTGGCATAAAGCATGCCTTCAGGTCGAATTTGTCTGCAATGGTTTTTGTTATAAATTTAAATGTCACAAGATTGTCTGCTGTTTTTAGTATGTCATCATATCCGAGGTCAATTTCGTGCTGAAACGGTGCGCCCTCGTGGTGGAATGCATCGACATCAAGTCCGCATTCTTGCAGTGCAATAAGGATTTCTGCCAGCGTTTCATCGTATTTGTTGCTGTGATTTACATCGTAGTAGCCTGTTTGTTCTTTTTCTGTGTTTAGAATATTGTTATTTTCATCTGTTTTAAATAAGAAAAATTCTACTTCCGGCCCTATTTGCATAGAATAGCCGTATTGTTTTCCGTTTTCTATTACCCGTTTTAGGTTTGAGCGGGGGCATCCGACAAAGGGTGTGCCGTCTGCATTGTGAATGTCACAGATAAATCTGGCACTATTTTTTAATGTGGAAATGTTTTTTGGAAATATTAAAAAAGTGGATTTGTCCGGATACATTCTCAGGTCCATTGTTTCGTTTTCACGAAAACCGCCGATTGATGATCCGTCAAACATAATCTGGTTGTCCAAAATTTCATCAATCTGGTCAACCTGCATGTTAAGAGTCTTTATTTTTCCGTTAATATCAATAAATTGCAGATAAATATTTTTGATATTTTCTTTTTTTAATACTTCTTTAATTTCTTTATCAGATAGCATAGAAACATTATCTGTTATTGTATTGTAGTTGGTCAAGTAAAGATTCTTTGTAATATTTCGTAATATTTTATATATATTATAGCAATAATTTATCTATAAAATTTTTTATTAGTATAGAGGGATATATAGATAAACTAGATACATTGAGAGGGAATTATGAGAACAGAAGAGAACAAAAAGGTTTATTATTCTTACAGTTATGTTACAGCAGTAGACAATTGTACTGATGTTATTTCAAAGCTGCCCAAAATCAGTATGAAACTGCCAAAAATCAATCTTAGTGAAAATCTTAATCTTGTTTTTTGCTAGGCTTCAACAAGGTTCGGTAAAAACTTGTAAACAGGTTTTACTCTGATAGGATAGTCTGATACGTTTTTGTTAAGTATCTGTTCAAGATTTGATATTGCAGCCTTTTCACTGCTGCCGTATCCGACAAGTTTTTTTATGATGCAGTTTGCAACAAAAATATTACTGCGGTTGCTTTTGTATATCAAAGCCGGGTATTGAATTTCTGTTGTATTCATATTCTGCCTTTCTATTTTATTTAAGGCTTATTTGTTCGAATTTGTTCAAATTTGTTCGAAAAGCTGCCGTATTCAATGTTCTCATTCACTCTATATGATTTATCGGCATATTTTTTAGGTAATAAATTTTTTTTGATTAATTTCATTTTTTTAAAGTAGATGTAATAATTCCTTAAAAATTGTAATCACTGCTTTTTTGTTGTGTTAATATGTTACAAAGCAGATAATGGAATTATTGGTATGGAAAAAATATTTTTAACTTTTTATGTTATGTTTGCAGCTGCAAATTCTGCATTTGCCGTAGATATCCCTGATGTAATGAAACAGGGTATGTCGCAGGAGATACCCGGGATGCCCAGTGTATTAAATCTAGTTATTTCAATGATAGTTGTTATAGCTTTGATTTATATTACAGGCTGGGTATATGCAAAATTGAATGTTGTTAATAGGGCAAACCTTAATAAAATTGCTTCAAAACAGGATTCTGATTCAAAGTTTAATATTGTGCAGTCGATGCCGCTGGGTCAGCAAAGATACTTGTATTCAATAGAAATGAACGGGAAGATTCTTCTTGTCGGCTCTACACCCAGTCATATAAACCTTATCAAAGAATTTAATAAAGAGGATGTTACTTCAAATGTTATGACAGAAGCTGCTTCTGTATCAGATGCTATTGAAGAAAAAGCAGAAAAACCTTCTGTGCCTTCTGTTAACTTTGAAGAAATTTATAAAAAATATAAGAGTTAATGTTATCAGGAGTAAAAATTGAGAAAAGAAGTTACTGTAGGTAATAAAATAATCGGGGATAATTCTCCCTGCTTTGTTATTGCAGAAATAGGCATAAATCATAACGGGTCAGTAGATTTGGCAAAGCGTATGATAGATGAGGCTGTTATGGCCGGTTGTGATGCGGTAAAGTTCCAAAAAAGAACGGTGACAAAGGTCTACACGCCTGAAGAACTTGATGTTTACCGCCCTAACTATTACGGAAGCACAAATAGAGATTTAAAACTCGGTCTGGAATTGAGTTATGAGGATTATTGCATTATAGACGAATATTGTCGTGATAAAAAAATTATGTGGTTTGCCTCATGCTGGGATTTAGATTCCGTTGATTTTATAGAACAGTTCGATGTCCCCTGCCACAAGGTGGCATCTGCAATGCTTACTGATGATGAGTTTTTGCTCAAATTAAAATCTCTTGGCAAACCTATACTGCTTTCTACAGGTATGAGTTCTATGGAAGAAATCAGGCATGCTGTTGATTTGCTCGGCGAGGACAATCTTGTATTGTTCCACTGCACCTCTACCTATCCGACAAACCACACTGAAATTAATTTGAGAGTAATAGAAGCCTTTAGAGAAGAATTCAGCTGTCCTATAGGGTACAGCGGGCATGAAAGAGGGCTGCTGCCTTCAATTTTGTCGGTTGAACTCGGTGCAAATTCTGTAGAAAGACACATCACGGTAGATAGAACCCTGTGGGGGTCAGATCAGGCTGCCAGCCTTGAGCCGGAAGGGTTGCGAAGAATGGTTCGTGATATCAGAGAAGTTAAAAAAATTCTGGGCGACGGAAATAAAAAAGTCTATGACTCGGAGCTGCCGGTTAGAGATAAATTAAGAAAAACAAAAAAGGTCTTGATATAGTATGTCTAATATGTACAAAACGCTGGATTTGTCTTCAAAAATAAAACTTGTGGTTAGTGATTTTGACGGGATATTTACGGATAATTCCGTTTATATTTTAAACGATGGCATGCGTGTTAAAAAAGTCAGCTACAAGGACTTAATGGGTGTTTCTATAGCTGTTAAAAACGGAATTAAGGTTGCTATTATTTCCGGAGAACAAAGCAGAGAAATTGACTATATTGCAGAAAAATTTGCGCTTGAAGACATTCATCAGGGTATCAGGATAAAATGTCCGATATTGAATGATTTGAAAGAAAAATATAATTTGTCTGATGAAGAAATATTGTATATAGGCGATGATATTAATGATATCGAATGTTTGAAGAGTGTAAAATATGCTGTTACCGTAAATCAGGCTAACTATGCGGTAAAACAAATTAACGGGATACAGATAACAGAGGCTCCTGCAGGCGATGGTGCATTTAGAGAAGTTATAGACAATATTATGGAGTTAAAAAGACAAGAAGAGAGCAATGAAGCATAAATTTTCTCAAATTACAGAAATAAAAGAAGAGTTGAAGTCAAAGATTAACAAGTTCGACGGTTTTGTTAAAAATTACGGAAAACTCTCTCGCACGGCTCAAATTCCTTCTACCGCATATTTAAACTGGGCTGTTGCTCTTGCTCATAACGGAAATTCTGAAGCTGCTATGGACAAACTGGAAACCGCAGCTTTAATGGCAAATCAAAATCCGAATGTCTACATAAATCTCGGCATTGCTTTGATGAAAAACAGAGATTTTGAAGGTGCAATCAAAAACTTTAGAAAAGCAATAAGATTGGATAAATATAATTCTAAAGCATATTCCATGTGGGCTGCTGCTTTGTCGGAAATCGGTGATTTGAAAAGCGCAATTGATATATATGAAGTTGCTCAAAAATATGATCCTCGTGACCCGGATATCTTTCTTAACTGGGCAGTTTCCTATGCACGTGCCGGAAAAACAGCTCTGGCAGAGGAAAAGTTTAAAAAAGCCGTTGCTCTTAATCCTGTTAATCCTGTTATCCCGTTTTTATGGGGGCTGCTTCTTGTGGATGAAGAAAAGTACGAAGAGGCTATCAAAAAATTTAACCACAGCCTTTTATATGCGGATAATAAAGCGGATTCGTTGTATTATTTGGCTCTGTGCTATTTGAGAGAAAGTAATTACGAGCTTGCTCTGGAATATGCACAAAAAGCTGTAAAGGAAGATAATACAAGAGCCGATTCTTATATGATTATTGCAGACTGTTATATGAATACTTGCAAAGATGATTTATGTCTGGCTGTGTTTCCGGAGGCTGAGGCTCATGCACAGGTGAATTGCAATTTTTATATAAACTGGGGGCTTGCGCTGCAGAAGTATCATTTTATTGATGAAGCAAGAGAAAAGTTCTATAAAGCACTGCTTTTGGAACCGGACAGAGAGGTCATATTATTTAACCTCGGTCTGAATTTTATGATGAGTAAGGAATATCACCAAGCAGAAGAGTTTTTGCAAAGAGTAATTCAAAAAAATCCTCAAAATTCCGATGCATTGTCTAATCTTGGGGCAATTGCTTTTTATAAGGAAATGTATGCAGATGCTCTGGATTTTTATTTACGTGCCTATGAGAATGACAGAAAAAAATACGGATTGTTTTTTAATATAGCAAACTGCTATATCAAGCTGAACAATAATAAAGATGCTAAAATTTACTACAAAAAATGTCTGGAATATTGTCCGGATAACATTGCTGCTTATATGAACTATGCAAACCTTCTGATAGACGAAGACGAAAATCTTGAAGCTGAAAGAAAAGCAAGAGCAGCTTATCTTAAAAATAAAACATCTGCTTATGCAAATTTTGCCTTTGCAATGATATTGTTCAGGCTGGCAAAGTATGATGAAACAATTTCAAAGTTGGAAACTGTATTCTCTATAGATGAAAACTATTTGAAAAGAGATGATTCTGCTTCACAATCCTTTGCAAATCATGTTATACAATGTTGTAATAATATTTTAGAGCAGTATAATAACGATAAGGTACTGGCAATAAGAGATTTATTGCAAAAAATGATGTCGACAAATTAGAGGCTAATTAAAAGTGGGAATAATCGTTCAGAAATTTGGCGGAACTTCTGTTGCTGATACAGATAAAATAAAAAATGTAGCATCTGCTGTAATAAGAGAAAAAAATAACGGCAATGATGTTATTGTAGTTGTATCTGCAATGGGGCATACAACGGATTATCTTGTAAAAATGGCAAATGAAATATCTGACCATCCGAACTCAAGAGAGATGGATATGCTCCTTGCGACTGGAGAGCAGGTTTCTATTGCACTTTTAACAATGGCTATTCAGGCTCAGGGGTATGCTGCTGTCAGTATGAATGCAATGCAGGTTGGTATTATTACAGAGTGTGTGCATTCAAAGGCCAGAATTGTTGATATAAAAACTAATAAGCTAAAAGAACATCTTTCCAAAGGTGAGATTATAGTTGTTGCAGGATTTCAGGGCGTAACACCTGAGGGTGAAATTACTACTCTCGGCAGAGGCGGCTCTGATACTTCGGCTGTTGCTATTGCAGGTGCTTTAAATGCTGACAGATGTGATATCTATACTGATGTAGAGGGGGTCTATACTACTGACCCGAGAATAGTTCCTAACGCTACAAAATTAAAAGAAATTTCTTATGAAGAAATGCTGGAACTCGCTCATGTCGGTGCTAATGTGCTTCATCCTCGCTCTGTGGAAACAGCAAAGCAATATCAGGTGCCTTTGAGAGTTAGAAGCACTTTTAAATTAGACGATTTAGGAACTTATATTATAGGAGTTGATGATATGGAAATTAATAAACCGGTTGCCGGCGTAGCTGCTGATTTATCTCAAATCAGAGTTGTTATTACTGAAGTTCCGGATAAACCCGGTAATGCTGCAAAGATTTTTGAAATGCTTTCCAAATCCGATATAAGTGTCGATATGATTATTCAATCTTACGGAAGAAGCGATGATACAAATGATATTGCTTTTACCGTAAGCGAAACTGACTACGAACGCACGATGCAGATTGTTAAAGAAATTATTAAAGAAATCAATGCGTCAGGCGTGCTTGTTGATGAAGATATTGCTAAAGTTTCTATTGTCGGCGCAGGCATGGTTGACCGTCCTGGTATTGCTGCTTCTATGTTCAAGGCTTTGGCAGAAAAGGGCATTAACATAAAAATGATTTCAACAAGTGAAATCAAAATCAGCTGTCTTGTTCAAAAAAATCAGTCTAAAGAAGCAATAAAAGCTCTTCATACTGCGTTTCATCTCGATGCAAAAGAAACAGCAGTCGTAATGGGCGATTTGCCGGATGTGTAAAAATAATGCTTAATATTTATTAATCTTTTTATAATAAATAACAAATTTTTTAATTTTGATGTCTTGATTACGGTATGCAAATGTTAATTGATAGGGAATTAAATACAAAAGATAAAATAATCAAACCTGATTTTTCTACAAAAACAGGCCGGGAGTTCCTTGCTTTTTATTTGCAGACAAAGTTTAAACAAATTTTATCTCACGATAAAAAAACAGAAAAACCTATATTTAAAGAAATAAATCCGAATTTTATCTCTAAATTTTCAAGAAGACTCATCGAAAATCCTCATAAAAAGTTTTTGATTGGTGTATCGGGTGAGTCTGCCAGCGGAAAAACTACAATTTGTAAGCAAATTAAAAAAACTAGTAATGAATTGAATTTTCCTCTTGAATTTTTGAGTATAGACAACTATTTTAATGATATTTCGGATTTGATAAAAAAATACGGCAACTTTGATGCATTAAGAGATAACGGTTATGACGTTGATTCTCCGGAAAGTTTTCAGCTTGATTTGTTGAAAGAAGATTTAACAAAACTTGCAAACGGTCAGGATATTATGGCTCCTGAATATCTTATCAATGGTACCGGTATTAGCGTTCCTAAGTCTATTCCTATTCAGTCAAAGAAATTTATACTCGTTGAGGGAATGGCTGCGATGTACAAAGATGTCAAAGATCTGTTTGATGTAAAAATATATATCGATATTGACCCAAAAATACAGAAAAAATGGTTTATGGAACGTGCATCAAAGCGCAACCAGTCTGAAGAAAACGCTTTAAAACACTGGGATTATATCGGTGCTGCTGCAGAAAAATATATCAGACCGTCAAAGCATGAGGCGGATATTATTGTAAATGGTGCATCTTCTTTAGAATATTTTTCCCAAATTATTGAATTTATTCATTCTGCGACAAATTGTTTTATCTCTTAGCAGTTTTTTAGGATTAATCTTAATAGCTCAAAAGAGCCTAAAACATGGACTTTTTTCTTTCTTTTGTTAAGTTTTGTTAACAAAAATATATTTTTTATATACAAAATAGGCAATTTTTCTATAAAAAATTTTTTTATATAAGTACGAGAGATATTAAGAGAACAAAAACAAAACACGAGAGAAACAAGAGAGAAAAACAAAAAAGAGAGAACACAGGAGGAAAACTTATGTCAAGAGTACTTATTTCAATGCCCGAAAAATTCTTAGATGAAATCGATCAGGTTGCAGAAAATGAAAATCGTTCAAGAAGTGAATTGATTCGTGAAGCATTGAGAACTTACATTCATAGAAACAAAGTTAGAGAAAATACACTTGCTGCTAAAAACGCAACAATCTTAGAGGCATTACTGGACTAAAAAAAAGCTTTAATTAACGGCTATGAGATTTGGGGAAATTTCAATAGCAAAACTAGACGCAATACTGACTAATGGGGAAAAGGAAATAGGTTTTATAAAAAAATGCGGTCTTGATATAATCAGACCGCTTTTTATTTTGGTTAGTTTATTTTTTATGGTATTAGATTGTTCTATGTGACATTGTTTCTCTGAAAATGTTCATATCGTAGCTTACTCCGTTAAATCCCGGAACTGTAGGAATGCCTGCAAATAAGCCTTTGAATGATTGATTATAGCCGTTGAATGCAGGCTGTGTAGTTGTTTGTTCGGATTGTTGTTCTATTTTTTGAGCTTCTGCTGTTTGATATTCTGTAATGATTTTAGCGGCTGCATCCCTTGCTGCAATTGCATCGGCATCATTCGGATTTTGAGCCAGTGCAGCCTGTGCTTGTTCAAGTGTTTGTTGAGCAAGTGCGAGTTTTGTATTTTCGTCGTTTTGAATTTGTGCTGCAGCTTCTTGAGTTGCTTTTTCCTGAGCTTTTTCTATTTCTGTTTTTCCAGTGATTGCTTTTGCTGCTTTAGCTGCTGCTGCACCTGCAACTGCACCGCCAATGAATCTGCCTAAGAAACCGCCGATTGCTGTACCTACACCCGGACATATTGCTGTACCGATTGCGGCACCTACTGACATACCGAGTGCATCACCTGCAAGCCAGCCTACAGAACCTATTGCAACTTCAGTAGCTGATTTTCCGATTTGTTTCATACCGGATTTGAAGCCTAATTGTTGGAATGCAGGAACAACATCTGTTGTTGTTTTAATTAATCCATCAATGACAGCCATAAAACCTGCACCTGAACGACCCATTGCTTTACCAAAGCCTGTTTCTCTTAATCTTGCATAACCCGGGAGTTTATCCATCATTTTACCCATTTTGAAAGGTAAGCGGGCTTCGTTTGGAGTTGTTTTTGATTTAAGTATATCGCCGTATTCTTTTTTGAAGAAATCAGAACCAGCTTTGATAGCATCTGTTCTTGTATATGGATATTGTGCTTTTACGTTTTTGATAGTTTCTGAAATGTTCCAGCCTTTTGCTGTACCTGCTTTTTTGGCTGCTTTAAAAGCTTCTTTTTCAGTTCCTGTTAAACCATTATTTTTTAATGCACCGATTGCTTGAAATCCGCCAAAAATACCTGCAAAAGGTAATGTTCCTATTGCAGTTTGTGCAATTGTTGGTTCAGGGATTGATGTAATTGGTTGACCGTTTGCATATTTTATAAGATTTTCAATATCATTTTGATTTATTACCACTGCACCTGCTGCTGCTCTAGCTGCGGGATATGGATTGTAATAATTGTATGAAGAAACACCGTTAACCATTTTTATAACCTATAAAATAAATCTAACCTTATATATATAAAAACAATTCTGTTTATAAGATTTACTGTTTTTTATTGTTTGTAAATAAATGTTAACTTTGTGGCAAACTTTTTGTGTGACATGTTTTATATTAGTGACAAAAGTGGTGGATATCTTATATGTTTATCAATAACAATATTAGTTTTTTGCGCAATACTGCAGTAAGATTTGGACAAACTGCACAATCTCCTGCAGCAAATTCTGCGGAAAATACAAATAATGGTGAATATCGTCAAAAAACTTTATACGGAAATGATTTCCACGGTCATTTTAAAGCTTTTAGAAAGTTCAAGACTGTTTCTGATAGGTTTAAGCTCCAGAATCCAAATGGAGATGTGATTTTATCAGGCGATGAATGGGTTGGTGCAAACAGAGAGAAAAATATTGCTATTGTAAAAATGATGAACATGTGTAATCTCACAGCAACTGCACCAGGCAATCACAATATGGACTATAAAGGTGCTTTTGGTTTATCAGAAATGCTTGATTTTGCAAAATTTAAGACACTGGCTTTGAATTTGCTGCCAAAAGACAATACAAAAATTGCTTCTTATTCTTTGAAAGATGATGTTGATGCAGGCAGGCTGGCAAGCTCTATGATTGTCGAAGAAAACGGCAAAAAAATTGGTTATATAGGTCTTGTTCCTTCTGATTTGTTCTCCAGATTGAGTACACAGAGTCAGGAAGGTGCTAAAGATATCAGAATAATGAACCTTGCCGAAACAGAAGCAGCATTGAATAATGAAGTTGCAAAACTCGAAAAACAAGGCGTTAATATTATAAAATTGGTTTCTCATATGGGAAAAGACGCTGCTGTGCAGATTGCACAACGAGTGGGCGGAATTGATGTTATAAATGACGGACATTCTCACGATAATCTGGATGGCCTTGTTTATGGAAAAAATTTATTTAAGTCTCCAAGAGGCGAGTGGGTCGTTATTACTCAAGCAGGCAAAAACGGTCACTCCTACGGCATTCTTGATGTTGTATATGACAAGTTTGGCAGAATAATCAAAGCAAAAAATGAGCTAAAATCGCTGGATAATGAGCGAGAAAATTTGGCTGTTAAAACAATGGAAAATATTGCTCTGGGTGAACCTGAAAATATCGGTGTTATTGCTCAAGAAGTAAAATCAAAACCCGAAACCGTTCTGGAAGAAAGCCCGTTGAGTGCATTTTTGAGCGATGCTTATTTAAAATACTCTGATGCTGATCTTGTATTTAACAATATGGGTGGTATAAGAGCCAGCTTGCCGGCAGGGCCTGTTACTGACAGGGATATTATGGATTTGATGCCGTTTTATAATGATGTAAATGTCTACAAACTCAGCGAAAAAGATATTATCGATGTTTTGAACAGTGCTGTACAAGCTACTAAAAAATTCCACAGAACAGGTGCATTGCAGGTTGCAGGTATAAGATATGTTATCGGCAAGGATGACAGAGTAAAAGATGTTGTTCTTGTTAAAAATGATGGTACTAAGGTACCTTTAAATGCTCAAAACCCCAGCAATGATAAGTTCTTTAAAGTAGCTTACAATACTTTTGTAGCCGGCGGCAGTGAAGGTCTGGAAGCCCTTGCTTGTCCTGAAAAGCTTATACATAAATGTGATAAAAATGAAACAGAGATGTTTATTGATTATATAAAATCTTTTAACGGCAAACCTATCGTAATAAAAGAAGACGGCAGAATCAGAAAAGAAAATTAATTTTTAAAAGTATCGGGAATTGAGTTTAGAAAATCCGGCTCTTTTGCTGTTGGATTTGCTATCGGATTAGCTGTAGGTATTGTGTTTGGCTGCTGTACTGTCGGGGTGCCGGCCGGTGGTGTAGCAGGGCTGTTTTTTGGCTGTGCATTCTGCGGTGAAACTTTTTTTATTAGAGTTTCTGCTTCATTTAGGAGCATTTTTTGTTTTGTTCCTATAGGATTTATCCAGGTAAAAGATTTGACAGCTTTAATGCTTTCAGGTGCGCCTGATATTACGACTTTAAAGTTTTTTGTTGTGTATTTGTAGTCAGGGCTGAGCTGCGGAATTCTGGAAATATCCGCTTCCGGTAATTCTGCATTATAGGAGTTAAATATTTTTTCTGCGGCAGGGCCGTATTTTGTGTGGGCATCAAGAAAGTCTTTAATTGTCATTGTGCCGAATTCACCTGATGCACTTAGAATTTCCTGTGATACTCTGCCCAGTATTTTTAAGTCAGTATAGTTGTTTATAAGGTTTATGTTGCCTGTTATGTACATACTCATTTGCGGCCCTGATGTTAGTACAGGGTTCAGATACATATAACCGTTGTCAAATCTCATTACCCCTTTAAGGTAAGTTATGTAGCCTGTATCTTTGGGGCTGATAGCCTGTTTTGCACTGTTTATGCTGGCATATATTAACCTTTGAGCCAGCAGATTCTGTGCGTATAAAAAGTGTTCAAACCGTCCAAGCTGTCCCAGTCTGCCATTTTTTATCAAAACATTTGCATTGCCCTTGAGTGTTTTTATTTGTTGCTCAGGTGTTGTTCCAAAAATGTCTATGGAAGAATCAAAATTCAGGTTCCCTGTGATTTCTTGTCCTGCTGTGTTTTGTGATTTTGGCATAAAATCTGCAGCAGCTAGCCTTGCATTCATATTTCTTCCCTGGATATCAGCATGTATTGTTGAGTATGGAAAATTATATTTTATTTTTCCGGCTGCATTGCCGCCGTATGCAGTGGCAAACAGTTTTTTTAAATATAGTATGTTTCTTTCTGAAGAAATATCGGCTGTGATATTTTCTGCTTTGATATTGCCCATTTTAAAGGATTTCACATTCAGTTTTCCGGAAGAAATTATAAACGGGAACTCACAACCTGGGCCGTATACAGCTTGTTTAAATAGAGGCATAAGGGCAGTTATATAATCCATATCAATATGCTGTGCATTAATTTGCAGGTATTTTATCTTATTTGTTTTTAATTCGCTAATATTTGTGTTTGCTGTTATTGAAACGTTTGTATCTTTAATTTTGAGCAGTTCTATTTGCGCTGAGAGATTTTCTTTGTTTATGTTTAAAAGAATTTTTTGTGCATCTATCAGGTATTGTGCGATTTTTAGATTTTGTAAGATTATATGTCCGTAAACTGCTGGTTTTTGTTGAGTCCCGCTAATTACCAAATCAGCTAATACATCTGTTTCTCCGCCATTTACAACAGGAATAGTGATTTTTAGACTTTCCGGTATTGATATATGAAGTTTATCAAAAACTATGTCATTATCAGATATTTGTATTTTCCCTTTTGCTGTGATTGCTTTTTTCAGGTTTAATACATTAACATCTTTTAGCAGGTTGTTTATGTTTTGTGCATAATGCAGGCTAAAATCCTCGAGATTTATTGTGTTATCTGTGATTTTTGCAGTTATATTTGTTAGAGAATTTTTTTGTCCAAAACTTTTTACAATAAACGGTGTAATATAGTTGTAGTTGTTAGCAAGGACTTTTATGTTTATTTTTGCATTGTTTGTGTTGTCTTTTATATAGCCTTTTATATTAGCATTGACAGGCAGATACCCTTTGTAAAGGATATTGTTTATATCTTTAAACAAAAAGTCTTTTATAAGAGCCGTATCTATGGTTCCGGACGCTGTTATATTGTAAAAAGGCGTGTTGTGCAGGTAGTCGTTTATCTCGCCTGAAAGTGTCAATTTTGCATTACCTGCGTTGATTTTTGCAGGAATAATTTTTATTGATTTTTTGTCAAAATTAGCTGTTATTTTTTCTGCTGTAATAGAGTTGGACTGGTTTGGGATGCCTTTTGCACTGCATTGGATATTGTTAATTGTTGCTGTGCCTGAATATTTGTCTTTGTTGGCTGTTGCGTCTACGTGCAGTGCTTTTATTTTGAGTTTTATTTTATTGTTTGTTTCAAGTGCTTCAAAATTGTTTATTATAGCATTTATCTGAGGAGCTGCTGTTAAAAGTTGTCCTTTTATACGTGTAGAAAATGAGAGTTTTCCGCTTTTAATAATTATATTTTTGTCAGGTTTTAGCACAGGGAATGCGTTCATAATGTGATTGAGGTCGAGATTTTCTGCTCTTGCAAATAAATCACCGTTTGCAGCAGCATCAATAGTCCCGTTTATTTTTAGCGGCTGGTTGTTAACGAGTATATTTGAGTGTTTGATTTTTACAGTGTTGTCTGAAAAATCTACCAGCGCATTAATATTGCTTATTTTTAAAGGTATATCCCTGTGCGAAATATTTCCGTTTTGGATTTTTAATGTTCCGTTTGATTTTAGTGTTTTCAGGTTCGTTTTTATGCTAAAGTCGGCATTCATGCGGCCTGTTGCCGTAAAATCTTTTAGATTGTTTTTTATTTTTAAAATTTCAAGTACTGATATGCTCAATTTTTGCAGATTTGATATATCTACTTTCGGACAATGGCAGGTCATATCAATTTCATAGGGCTTTGTGATTTTTACGTTTGCCTTTATGTCTGTACTTTCGTTTACATCAGTGTAAAATTTTGATGTAACGTTTGCTCTGCCTTTGTCTGTTGTTATGTGAAAATAACTGGCAGGAAGCTTGTGATTTCCTATTTTTAAAGAAAAGTTGTCTATATTTATTTGTCCGCTGAGGTAGTGGAACCTGTTATTTTTTTCGTGTATTTTTACATTTGCATCGAGATTTGCATAAAATGGATATTTGTACAAATTGTCTGCCGATATGTCAAAAAGAGCCTTGTTTGTGTCTTTAAAAAGATTTTTCGGTACGGCGAGTTTTAGTTTGTAGTTCAGATATTTTTTGTCAGCGCAGAAAAATTCTCCTGCGGATTCAAAATCAAGATAGGCCAAATCTATGTTTTGAGATACTTTAAAATCTTTTCCGCTTAGTTTGAACTTCTGGCCTGATTCTTCATCTTTGAGTTTGAATATGTATTTTTTTATCTTTATTTTTGGTATTTGTGAAGATATTTTAAAATCTGATTTTTCTGTTTTTACATTATTTTCTATGTATTCCTGAAAAGTGGTTTTCCCGCTTTTTAAAAGCTTTGTCGAAAATTGAAACTCGTCTGCCTTAACTTTATTGAGTTTCAATTCTTTTTTTAGAAGATAAAGCGCAGAAACATTAAATTCTGCATTTTTTAAATCCATTATCTGTCGTTTGTCAGGATAGAAGAGCTGGATTTCTTTGGCTTGCAAATTGATGCTGAAAGATGGTGATACAGCGAGTTTGTATTTGTGTACGACCAGCACAAGCCCTGTGTTTTTTCTTATGCTGTCTGTGATTATCTTGGAGTAATCTCTTTTGTTCAAAAAATATGGCAGCGCAAGATATAATGCCAGATAAAATGATAGTAAACAAATCAAACAAAATATGGCGATGTTTTTTATAATCTTCATTACCCGCTCCCAAATACTGATTATATAATAAATTTTAATTAGTGTCATTATTGTGATATAGTGTTAATCAATGTTAGCAATATGGGGTGGGTAATGAATTTTTATTCCAACAAACTTGATAAATCTGTTCAAGAGAGGTTAAGAAATTTTTTAGAACAGGACGGGGCAGTTATTTCTGCACAGCAAAATGCTATCTGGAGAGCCAGAACCCCTAAATACTCTGCTATTTTTTACAATACGGGAAAGTTCTTGATACAGGGGGCTGATGTTAGCGATATTTCGCAAAAAGTTGAAAAATTTTTAGGTGTTTCTTCAAAAATAATTCCTGATGCTGCCGGAACTGCATCTGACATCCCTGTAAAACATATAGGAACAGACGAATCGGGTAAAGGAGATTTCTTCGGCCCGCTTGTTGTTGCTGCTGTTATGGTTGATGAGAACAGCGTCCAAATTTTGCAAAAAGCTGGAGTAAAGGACTGTAAAACAGTAGATGATAAAAATATTAACAAATTGGCTGCTTTGATTAAAAATAACTGCGCCTTTTCTGTTGTAACAATAAATCCTGCAAAGTATAACGAATTGTACGCTAAATTAAAAAATCTTAATTTGCTGCTGGCTTGGGGTCATGCCAGAGCTATTGAAAATATTTTAGAAAAACACGAATGTGATTACGCACTCTCTGACAAATTCGGTGATGAAAAATTGATAAAAAATGCATTGTTAAAAAACGGAAAAAATATCCATCTCGAGCAAAAGTGTAAGGCTGAGAGCGATATAGCAGTTGCGGCTGCATCAATTCTTGCACGTGCGCATTTTTTGTCCGGTATAAGAGAAATATCTACAAAATACGGTGTGGAAGTCCCAAAAGGTGCGTCGGATAAAGTTCTTCAAACAGCAAAATTAATAAGCTCTAAATACTCAAAAAATGAGCTAAAAAATGCAGCAAAAATTCATTTTAAAACTTATCAGCAAATATAAAAATTATTCCTGTATGTTTCCTTATTTTATCTTGACATTGTTGAAAAAATAAACTACAACAGTAGATATTGTTTGATTATTTTGACTTTAGAGGATTTTATGGGCAAAAAAACTGCTTTGTATGAAAGACATCTTGAACTCGGGGCTAGAATGGTAGAGTTTGGCGGATGGGATATGCCTGTTCAGTATACAGGTATTATTGATGAACACAAAACTGTCCGAGAAAAAGCCGGTTTGTTCGATGTTTCTCATATGGGTGAGGTCTTTGTCAGCGGCAGTGATGCTCTTGCTTTTTTGCAGTCCATTGTTCCTCAGGATATTTCAAAACTCGCTTTGCACAAGGCTGTCTATTGCCAGCTTCCGTATGAAAACGGCGGACTTGTTGATGATTTGATTATTTATAAACTAGAAGAAAATAAATATCTAATAATAGTCAATGCCTCTAATATTTCAAAAGATTATGAGTGGTTTTTGAAAAATAAAAAAGACTTTGATGTGAATATTGATAACAAATCTGATATCTATTCAATGGTTGCACTGCAAGGGCCTCTTGCTTTTAAAATACTTGAAAAATGCGGTATAGACGAAGCTCAATTGCCGGAATTTTTTACCATAAAAAATTCTGTTATAGACGGAATTGAACTCTTTTTATCACGCACGGGCTATACCGGTGAAGACGGTTTTGAACTGATTGCAAAAAACGAAGATATTTTAAAATTGTGGAATCTTCTTTTGGATAACGGTAAAGATTTTGGACTAAAGCCTGTAGGTCTCGGTGCAAGAGATACTTTGAGAATGGAAGCAGCTTTAATGCTCTACGGAAATGATTTGGACGAGGATACAACGCCGGTTGAGGCAGGATTAAAGTGGTCAATTCCTGTTGATAAAGTCGAGGATTATAACGGCAAAGATGTCATACTTGACCAGATAAAAAATGGTGTTTCAAAAAAATTAATAGGCCTTGAAATGATAGACAGAGCTGTTCCCCGTCATGGTTATGAGTTGTATTTTAACAATCAAAAGACCGGTATAGTCACAAGCGGCGGCTATTCACCCACACTGGACAAAAATATAGCAATGGGCTATGTTGATAAAATAAATGATATTAAGCTGGACTCAACCATACAGGTTATGGTAAGAAATAAATTATACAATGCAAAAGTTGTCAAACGACCGTTTGTTCATAAAAATTACAAAAAATAGTTAACAGACATATAGGAGAAAATTAACAATGATGGTGCCTGAAGGAATTTTATGTTCAAAGAGCCATGAGTATTTGTTAGAAGGTGAAAACGGTATCTGTACCGTTGGACTTACTGATTATGCAGTAGAACAGCTCGGTGACATTGTTTTTGTTGAATTGCCTGAAGTTGGAACAGAATTTGGCAAAGGTGAGGTGTTTGCTACTGTAGAATCTGTTAAGGCAGCTTCTGAAATTTATATGCCGGTTGGCGGAAAAGTTGTTGAAATTAACGAAAAAATTGTTGAAAGACCGGAAATCTTGAATGAAAGTCCTTTTGAAGAAGGCTGGCTTATCAAAATTGAGGCAGATGATGCTCACGCTGATTCCGGCGACCTTTTGGAATATGATGATTATAAAGAAGAAATAGAGTAGTATAATGAATAACTTTGAGTCACATACAGCTGCAGAAAGAAAAGAAATGCTGAATGCACTTTCTTTAAATTCTCAGGATGATTTGTATAGCACACTTTCGGATGAAATAAAAATAGACGGATTGAATCTTGGCGAGCCTTATTCAGAGATGAAGCTTACACAGGAAATAAAACATCTTGCAAGCTTGAATAATACCGGATATGCATCCTTTCTTGGCGGCGGTGCTACAAGAAGATTTATTCCTGCCGCTGTGGCTCAAATTGCTCAAAGATTTGAATTTAATACTGCTTATACACCGTATCAGGCTGAAATTTCACAGGGAACTTTGCAGTCAATTTATGAATATCAGTCAATGATTTGTAATCTTACAAATATGGAAGTGTCAAATGCTTCTATGTATGATACAGCTACTGCCTGTGCTGAGGCTGTGTTGATGGCTGTAAGAGTCACAGGCCGCAATAAGGCGCTTGTTTGCAGAAGAATGAATCCTCAATATCAAGAGGTTATAAAAACTTATGCAGAGGCTGCTGATATTGAGATATCCAATGATTTGTCTTCAATAGGCGATGATGTTGCGTGCGTTATTTTGCAGACTCCTGATTACTTTGGTGCAGTGCATGATGTTGAAAAGTTAAAAGCCAATATAAGTGATTCTAAAACAATGCTTATTTGCTGTTGTGATTTGATTTCATTGTCTGTTTTGGAACCGCCTGTTTGTGACGTAATTGTTGGCAATTTACAGCCTGCAGGTAATGAGCTTTCTTTTGGCGGGCCTTACGGTGCTTTTTTTGCTTGTCTAGACAAGTACAAACGACAAATGCCAGGCAGAATTGTAGGCAGAACAGTGGATGCTGAGGGGAATCAGGCATTCTGCTTGACTTTACAGACAAGAGAACAGCATATCAGAAGAGAAAAAGCGACCAGCAATATTTGTTCAAATCAGGCTCTAGTTGCGTTAAAATCCTGCGTATATCTTACGCTAATGGGTACTCAGGGGTTGAAACAGGTTGCTCTGCTCAGCGCAAATAAGGCTCATAAATTAGCTCAAAAACTGATGGATAAGGGATTTGAACTGCAGTCAAAGAATTTCTTTAATGAATTTGTTTTAAAGGTAAATAATGCAGATGAATTTTTGAACAATTTGAAAGAGAACAAAATCCTTGGCGGTATAAAACTGGATGATAACAGAGTTCTTGTCTGTGTTACAGAAATGAATACAGATGAAGAAATTGAAAATTACGAATATTTTGCAGTCTAGCCTTTTAAGGACTTTATGGCTTCTTCCATATCAGTTGAATTAAAAATATAAGAACCGGCAACAAGTGAATTTGCACCCAGTTGTGTGCATATTTTGCCTGTATCTTTGTTTATTCCTCCGTCAACTTGTATAATAAGGTTTTCCGGTGCATTTTGTCTTATTATCGGAATTTTATCGGCGCAGTCCTGCATAAATGATTGTCCGCCAAAACCGGGTTCTACTGTCATGACAAGCACCATATCAACCATTAAAAGATACTTTAGTATTTCCTGAGGCTGTGTTTTGGGCTTTATGGACAGACCTACTAGTACATCTTGCGATTTTATGTGTGATATAACATCTTCTGTCATATCTTTTGTTGCTTCGTAATGTACTGTGATAATATTTGCTCCTGCTTTTACAAAATCGTCAATATAGTTTTGCGGATTTTCTATCATCAAATGCACATCCAGAGGAATTTCGCAATGAGGTTTTATTGCTTTTACAACAGGTGCGCCTATTGTAATATTCGGCACAAAATGACCGTCCATCACATCTACGTGTATCCAATCGGCACCGTATTTTTGAAGTTCTTTGACCTCGTGTTCGAGGTTTGCAAAATCTGCAGATAAAATAGATGGTGAAACAATAATATTACTCATTAACTTTTTGATTCTCCTTTATTAAGCCCAATTCAACACAGGCAATGTATGCAGCGTTTTGCTGCGCATTCTTTTTTGTTTTTCCTTTAGCTGTTGCCAGCACCTTGTCTTCGTAAGAAACTTGAACAGTAAAAGTCTTGTCGTGGTCTGCACCGGTTTCGTCTACCAGTTCATATACAGGCAGCTGTTTGCTGTTTGCCTGTGTGTATTCCTGCAATGTAGCTTTTGCATTGTATACGGTTTTATTCTGTTCAATGTCCTCTATCAATTGTGCTAGATTTTCTATAATAAATTTTTTTAGCTGTTCTCTATCCGAGGACATATACAAAGCACCAAACAATGCTTCCATAACGCAGGCTTGTATAGACTCAAGCTTTTGGCCGCCGCATTTTTTTTCAGCTTTGCTTACTTTTATATATTCTTCTATATTAATTTTTTGTGCGACTTTAAACAAAATTTCGTCACTTACAATTATTGAGCGGATTTTTGTAAGTTCACCTTCATGCATTTTTGGATATTTGTTGTAAAGGTATTCTGTTACAACCATTTTTAAAACAGCGTCGCCAAAAAATTCCAGCCTTTCATAGCAGTTCAGGTAGTCTTCGTTATTCTCTTTTGTGTAAGAAGAGTGCGTAAAAGCAGTATTAATAAGAGGCAAAGAAAATTCTTCAAAGCCCAGTTTCTTTATAAAATCTGCTAGTTTCTGCTCACTACAGTCCGACTGCATGCAACGCCTTTCTGGCAAAACTTATAAAGTCTATTGTAAGTTGGTCGCTTACAACAAAATAATTGAAGTAAAAGTATGCGACAGGTGTGCTGAAAAGATAGCTGTCAGCTCTGTCTAAAAATCCACCGTGGCCGGGAAGTGAATTGCCGGAATCTTTTACACCGGCATCTCTTTTGATGAGAGATTCGGCCAGATCGCCAATCTGCGCAAATGCTGTTATTAAAAGGCCGCCAATGAGTGCCTGATACCATTCAATATGGATAAGGTATCCTATCAGCATCGCCACAGCAATAGCAAGCAATGATCCGCCTACAGCACCTTCTATTGTCTTTTTGGGGCTTACAACCGGTGCCAGCGGATGTTTGCCAAATTTCGAGCCGAACACATATCCGCCTACATCTGTCATAAGTATTGTAAAAAATAATAAAACAAGGAACCCGAGTCCTGAACTCATTTTTATTGATAAAAAGCCCAGCGAATCCTGATTTAATTGTCTTAATAGTATTACATAGCAAGGCAGCCAGCCGCCATATATAAATCCAAGCACTGTTGTGGCTACGTTAGCTATGTACGGCTGTCGTCCTTTGCATAAAACTAAAGTGAATGCTCCTATTGTGCCTAATGTGAGGACTACAGGAACCAGATCAAATCTTTTTAATGCTGTTAAAATTACAAAGCATATATCAGCAATGATTATCAAGTGCAAAAATGGCCTGAAGCCTTTTTTTTGCAAAATGCTGACATATTCTTTTGAGCCGATGTATGCAACATACATTACAAGCAGCATCAACGGGATTCCGCCGGCTATGACGCAGCCCAGTACAAGTAACCCTATTGATACACCTGTAATTAATCGCAGTGTAGAGTTGTTAAAAAGATTTAAAATATTTTTCACTATACTGTCATGACCTCTTTTTCTTTTTCAGATGCAATTTCGTCGATAGTTTTTGTATATTTATCTGTAATTTTTTGAATCTGATCTTGAAAATCTTTTACACTGTCTTCCGGCAGGTTTTCTTCTTTTTCAAGCTTTTTCAGGTCATCAGTCATATCTCTTCTGATATTTCTTACTGCAACTTTAGCATCTTCTGCTGCTTTTTTTACGTCTTTGCAGATTTCTTTTCTTCTGTCTTCTGTCAAAGGCGGAAAAGTCAACCTGATAACAATACCGTCAGAGTTCGGTGTAATACCAAGCTCTGCCTTAATCATAGCTTTTTCGATTTCTTTTAAAATAGTTTTATCATAAGGTGTAATTACAAGAGTTTGTCCGTCTTGTACACTGACCTGTGACATTTGTCTTAGGGGTGTAGGTACTCCGTAATAATCAACTACAACTTTATCCAAAATAAGAGGGTTTGCTCTGCCTGTGCGGATTTGGCCGAATTCTTTTTTCAGGGCATTGATTGCCTTATCCATTTTGTCTTTGCCGTTTGATAGCATTTCGTCTACTGTCATTTTTATTCTCCTACAAAAGTACCTATATTTTCACCGTGTAAAATTTTAGAAATACTGCCTTTTGCCGCAAAATCAAAAACTATTATAGGTATATGATTTTGTTTACACAAAGCACAAGATGCAGTATCCATTACTTTTAGACCTTTAACAATTATATCATCATAAGATATTTTGTCATATTTTTTTGCATCAGGATTGATTCTCGGGTCATCGGAATATACCCCGTCAACACCATTTTTTGCCATAAGCATAACTTCTGCATCAATTTCAGAAGCCCTGAGTGCAGCTGCAGTATCAGTTGTAAAAAACGGGTTGCCTGTGCCTGCTGCGAATATTACGACTCTGTTTTTTTCAAGATGTCTTATTGCTTTGAATCTTATATACGGTTCTGCAATTTTGTCCATGTCTATTGCTGTTTGTACCCTGCATGATACATTGAGTTTTCTCAATGCGCTTTGTAGTGCTATCGCATTCATCACAGTGGCAAGCATTCCCACATAGTCACCTGAGGCCTGATCCATACCGAGTTTTGCAGAATTTTTCATGCCTCGGAATATGTTTCCCCCGCCGACTACTACAGCAATTTCTGCTCCCATGTCGTGTGCTTCTTTTATTTCATTTGCTATCATTTCAACGGGTTTTTGGTCTATACCGAATTCCTGATCCCCTAGTAGTGCTTCTCCGCTTACTTTTAGCAGAACCCTTTTGTATTTTAGGTTGTTATCCATTACTATTTCCTATTCAAATTTGTATACATAAAATTATACAGAAAAACTTATGCTCTGTAAATTACACTTTGTTGTTATACTTAGTTTTGAGCTTGATTTTCATGTTCTGTTTCTGTAGTTTCCTCAGAAGTGTCTTCAGCTGTTTCTTCTTCCGTATCTACAGTCGACTCTATCATCAATACAGGTGTATCTCCGTATTTTGATGGATTTTCTTTGAGCTGCAGTGTTCTTACTGTTCTTACAATCGGAGGTGTTGATTGATAAGTTATTTTTACGTCATAACTTTGTACATCAACATCTATTTCAGGAATATTTTTTTCTGTTTTTTGTATTGATTTGTCAAAAAGATAATGGATTCTTACCAGCTCTTGCCCTTTTTGTTTGTAGATGTAGTATTTTCTGTTTATGTATTTTGAGTATTCTGATATGTATTTTGTGTCATCAATACCTATTATTGCGTAGTTATCATTGTCTACTTTAAATTTTGTACATAGGTAGTATCCTTTTGCATCTGTTTTGTCTGCTGCAAAATAGAGCTTTTCGGAGGATATTTCTTCATCTGCTGATTCTTCATCATCAGCGGAGGTTGTTTCTTCTGTTGTTATTTCTTCAGATACTTCATTTGAAGGCTTTTGTTCTATATTATTGACATCCGGCTGTATGAGCTGTGTTGTATCTTGATTTTGATTCTGGTTTTCTTGTTTTGCTTTGTCTTCTTGTTCTTGTCTTTTTTTGTTTCTTTCTTCGCTCATTTTTTCATATTTTTCAACTTTTTCTTGAGCTTGTTCCAATTTTTCTTTTGCTTTTTCTTCAGAAAATTTATTTGCACTGTTTTGTGCTACAGCTATAATCAAAAATAAAATTATGAATAATGATGCGTAGATAAGATATTTGACTTTGTTATACATATAAATACTCCTGTTTGATGATTAAATTTAGTAAACAAAAGGGAACTCAAATATATTAAGTCCCCTTTGGTAGTTTAAGAATTATACAGATGCTTTTTCTTCTTCTGTAACGCCTTTTACAGTAAGATTTACTCTGCCTTTGTCATCAATTTTGATAACTTTTACAACGACTTCATCACCGATTTTCAGGTGAGGTTCTATACTTTCAATTCTTTCGTTGCAGACTTGAGAAATATGAACCATTCCGTCTTTTCCAGGTGCGAGTTCTACAAAGGCACCGATAGGAATGATTCTTACTACTTTACCCTTTCTTACCATACCGACTTCAGGTTTGAAGGTAATTGCGTCAATCATTCTTATAGCAATGTCAGTGCCTTCTTTGTCGTTGCTTGTGATAGTTACTGTACCATCATCTTGAATATCGATTTCTGCACCTGAGCATTCAATAATGTGTCTGATATTTTTACCGCCAGGTCCGATAACAGCTCCGATATCTTCATTTGCAATTTTCATTGTATGAATTCTCGGTGCAAATGGTGACATTTCCTTAGCTGGTTCTGTGATTACTTCTCTCATTTTGCCCAAGATGTGTAATCTGCCTTCTTTAGCTTGGAGCAATGCTCTTCTCAAGGTTTCGTTAGAGATGCCTTTGGCTTTCATATCCATTTGAAGAGCTGTAATACCTTCATCATTACCTGTAACTTTGAAGTCCATATCGCCAAGGAAGTCTTCAATACCTTGAATATCAGTGAGTACGATATCTTCATCAGGCTCTTTGATTAAGCCCATTGCAACACCGCCAATCATGCATTTTACAGGAACCCCTGCGTTCATCAATGCCATTGATGTTGCACATGTTGAACCCATTGAAGTAGAACCGTTAGATTCAAGTACATCTGATGTTACTCTGATAGTGTAGCCAAATTCTTCCTGAGAAGGTAAAGCAGGTACGTTTGCTCTTTCAGCAAGGTGTCCGTGTCCGACTTCACGTCTTCCGGGGCCTCTTAAAGGTTTAACTTCGCCTACTGAAAAACCAGGGAAGATATATTTGTGCATAAATGTTTTTTTAGTTTCCGGATCAACTCCGTCGAGTTCTTGAGCCATTCCCGGGCCGGCAAGAGTTGCTACAGACATAATTTGAGTCTGGCCTCTTGTAAATACGGCAGAACCGTGCGCTCTAGGAACAACGCCCACTTCGCACCAGATAGGACGAACTTCGTTGAATTTACGGCCGTCAGCTCTTACTCTTTCTTCTTTAATCATTTTTCTCATGATTTTCTTTTCAAGAGCTTTGAACTCTTCGGCAACAAAGTCGATACCTGTTTCTGCCATCATAATTTTTGCTTCGTGGTCGTCGCCGTAAGAATCAAATTCGGCTTTAACCATTTTTTTAGCTTCTTCAAGTTTTGCTTTTCTGCCTTCTCTGTCAAAGTCGTGATATGCTTCTGTAACTTTGTCATAAGCAATATCATTAATGATTTTGGCAATTGCAGTTGTGTCATACGGATTTACGAATTCCGGTTTAACAATGCCGCAGTCGTTCATAAATTGAACCTGAAGCTCGCATTGTCTTGCAATTTCTTTTTGCGCAAATTCAACTGCATTCATAATATCGTCTTCTGTAACAAATTTTGCACCGGCTTCAACCATGATTACAGAGTCATGAGTACCTGCAACAACTATATCAATATCAGATTTTGCCGCATCTGCATATGACGGATTTGCAATAAATTGTCCGTCGATACGGCCTACTCTGACAGCACCGATAGGTCCTTCAAAAGGAGCTTCTGTCAGCATAAGAGAAGCTGAAGCACCGAGCATAGCCAGTGTGTCAGGTTGATTTTCATGGTCAAGGCTGATTAACTGTGCAACGATTTGTACATCGTTTCTGTAACCTTTAGGGAATAAAGGTCTTATTGGTCTGTCTATTAATCTTGAAATCAAAATTGCTTTATCAGAAGCTTTACCCTCACTTCTGTTATAACCGCCGGGGATTCTGCCAACAGCGGACATTCTTTCTTCATAATCTATTAACAACGGGAAAAAATCTATCCCGACTCTAGGTTCTGGGCTTACAACAGCATGAACCAACAACATTGTGTCGCCGCAACGGACAACTACCGAACCACTCGCTGATTTGGCATACTTTCCTGTTTCGATAGAAACTACTTTGTTTCCTACAGGAATTTCAATTCTTTTAACATCTACCATGTTTTTTTCCTTTTTCTTTTCTACTTCTGCACTTTTACTGTGTTCTTTTAAAGTATATATGAAACATGGCTTGCAAACAAATAAATTAAGTTTCTATAACGTTTTTTCTGATTTTTCTTCTTTTTATAAATTTTCTTATTATTTTACCGATGGACTGTTTCTGTCTTACTATTGTTACCGCTGCGTTTGCACCGCCAATCCACCATGCAAGACAACAAAAAGTCGATTCATAAGGCAGTATCATTTCTTTACATTTAGACATAATAAACAAATCCGCAACAGCATCGGTCATGAGTTTGCAATCTTTGTGCGGAAGCGTAATGATTCTGTCTTTATATCTGTCGACAAAGGGTTTTATTGTATCTGGATTTCTGTAAGAAACAAAAAATACTGTGTCTTTTGGATACTTGTCCATTGCTTTGAAATATTTTTTTATTTCAATATTTCTGTTGTTTACCTTTAATTCTTTCCAGTTTGTGTCGTTTGTCATGTAAACAGCGACAGCGTTTTCTGGTAAAGTTACATCTTCTATCCTCTTTGCTACTGCATCTGAAGGTTGAAGCCTTTTAAAATAAGGCCTGTATATATCTTTTATGTTTTCAGGAATTCTGTTGTACTCAAGGTCAATTCCGTAGCCGTGCGGCGGGTCAAGATATTCTTTTTGGAAAAATTGAGGCAATCCGTCGTTTTTGTCTATATACAATCTCCATCCTTCTGTAAAACACAGAGGAGCCGGTAAATTTATGTTGCGTTCTTTTATTATTTCGTTGTTTTCTGTAACAGGATAGTCCCAGTCAAATTTAAACAGGTCAAAAAATTTCATTGTGACCCAGCCCTCTGCCGGCCAGTAGAGTGTAAAGTCTTGCGGTTTAAATATTCTAAGGCAGGAGAATAAAAACATTATTCTGTTGCCTATACCCATATCTTTTGCCAGTACAACTGCTTTTTTTGAGTTTTCTATATCTGCCACAATCTATCCTTTTTTTCTCCATATTGTATACAAAAAAGCGGACTGTGACCAGCCCGCTTTTTCTTTGAAAAAAAATAATTAAACAGCGTATACGCTAACTTGTTTTCTATCTCTTCTGTAAGATTCGAATTGAACTTTTCCGTCAATAAGTGCAAATAATGTGTCATCTTTACCAATGCCAACATTGTTACCCGGATGGAATTTAGTTCCTCTTTGACGAACAATAATATTGCCGGCAAGAACTTGTTCACCACCGAATTTTTTTACACCTAATCGCTTACTTTCGCTGTCACGACCGTTTTTTGATGAGCCTACGCCCTTCTTATGTGCCATTTTTATATCTCCTTGTTAATTAAAATAATCTCTTTTCCGGTTATTTTAAGCTTATGCTTCTTCTGCCGGAGCTTCTGCAGAAGCTTTAGATTTTGCAGCTGTAGTTCTTATTTTTGTAACCATTACTCTTGTGAAGAATTGTCTGTGACCTTGTTTTCTTCTGTAGCCTTTTTTAGCTCTTTGTTTGAAAACAATAACTTTTTTGTCTTTGTCATGTTTTACGATTTTGCCTTCAACAGAAGCTTTGTCTACATAAGGTGCGCCAACTTTAGATTTTGCACCGTTAACGAGCATAACAACTTTGTCAAAAACAACTTTGTCATTTTCTTCACCATCGATAAGCTCGATGTCTACGTAGCGGCCTTCTTCCAATTTGTACTGTTTTCCGCCTGTTTCAACTATTGCGTACATTTCTTATTCCTTTCATTTGAGGGGTCGCAGCCGATTTTATGGCATTTTGTGGCGACTTTCCTATCTAACATTCGTATAAATCAGTGTAACAAGCACATATCCCTCTGTCAACACTGGATGTAAAGGTTTTGTCACAAATAAAAATAAACCCGTCTGTTTCTCTCAGGCGGGTAAATAGCTGGATCGTGTCTGGGTAATTAAATGTTAATATTATATTACCCGTTGAAATTTTTCCGTATATTACCCGACTGTCTATTTTTATTTAGACATCAATTTATTATACATTTCAAGAGCTTCTTTTGCTTTTTCTGTTTTTTTGAGCATTTTATTGGCATAAGCAAGATTGTAATAAAAAGCAGGTTCATCAGGGTTTGATTTTATAGCAAGCCCGAATTCATATCTCGCATTGTACCAGCTTCCGTTTTTCAGGTAGCAGCAGCCCTTGTTGTAATAAGCATAGGCATAATCTTTTTTTATTCTCAAAACTTTTCTGTACTCTGCAAGAGCCATATTGATTTTGTTGTCTGCAAAGTAGATATTGCCGAGATTGTAGTGTGCTTTGTAGTTTTTGTCGTCTGCCTGTATGGCTTTTTTTAGATAAAAGACGGCATCTATGTCTTTTCCGTTGTCCTGAGCTATATTAGCAAGAAATAACCAGTCATCGGATATTTTTTCAGCATCAGGTATCTGGTTGAACAGCTTTTTGCTCTCTTCAAGTTTATTTGAATTGTACAAAAATTTTGCCTGTTCTCTCATATCGTTTATTGCGGCAATTTTGTCAGGAGTCTTTTTTGTCTCTGCTGTCTGTTGTGTTTGCTGCTTTGTTTCCGTGAAAATAGGCTTTGGCTGTGATACAGGAGCTGTTTTTACTTCTTTAGTGTCTTGTTTTAACGTTGTTTCTTTTTCTTTTGAAATTGTTTGTTGGTCTTTCTTCGCAGTTCCGTTTTGGTTTGCTGTTTTGGTTTGAACCGGTGAGCTTTTAGGCTTTAGTTCTGTTTTCGGAGTTTCTTTTTTTACGGGTTGTTGTTCCGGTTTATTTGCTTTTTGCTCAACCTTTTTTTCCACCTTTTGCTCTATCTTTTGATTCGGTGCGGCTGTTTGTTTTGTTTCTGTTGTATTTTTCTTTATATTTGCAGCAGGTTCCTGTATTTTTTCTTCTTCTTTTGGTTTAAAACTTTCAAATTTTTTTAATATATTTTTAGTAAAGTTATGTTCTTGTTTTTTTGCAGGCTGCTGCGGAACAGGCACCGGTACAGGCTGTGCAGCGGCTGTGTTGCTTACAAAACTCAAAACTGAAAGTATCAATAATGTATTCAGGTGCTTTTTCATAGCAAGATTATAATTCAACGTATTTAAATTAACAAATATGCTTTTTTACGCAGTATTTTTTTGTAAATAAATATTACAATTTTCCTTTGACTTTGATTTTATTTTTCTTAAATTGTTTTTATAAATATATACGGTTTTAGTAACATAAGAAGAGTTTTTATGAAAAGAAACAACAATGACGATTTAGTAATTTTAGTTGAATCAAATTTAACACTGTTTGATTTGAAACTCAAAGCTGCACAGATAAAAAACGGCTATCTGATTAAAAACACGCTGAACAGGCTTGTTAACTTTGTAGACGGGAGTAACGGTTTAAGATTTAGCAATCCATAGTTTGAAGAAATTCAAACCGGCTGTAGAACTTTTTTCAGGATGAAACTGCACTGCAGTCAGATTCTGCTTTTGGATTGAGGCACAAAAGTCTATATTGTAATTTGCAGTAGACGCAATAATATCAGCGTCTTTTGGCACTACATAAAACGAATTTACAAAATAATAAAAAGTGTCATCTAAAAAGTCATTATTTTTTGTTGTTTTTATTTTATTCCAGCCTATTTGAGGGACTTTGCCTTCTGTAAATTTTTTCACTTCGCCGTTTAGAATCCCAAGACCTTCAATCTCGGGAGCTTCTTCGCTTTTTTCAAAAAGTATTTGCAGACCCAGGCATATTCCAAGAAAGGGCTTCCCGTTTTGTATGGCTGTTTTTATCGGTTCAATTAGATTTTTTTTATCAAGATTTTCTATTGCCTGTTTAAAGTGGCCCTGCCCGGGAAAGATTATTTTGTCAGCATTTTTTATATCTTCTGCTTTAGACGAAATCAAAAAGTCTTCATCAAGGTATTTGAGCATATTTGCAATGCTTTTTAAATTCCCTGCATCGTAGTCTACTATTACTGTTTTTTTGCCCATAATTAAAAGTGAAAACCGTCCTTTTTCATTCTGTCTATGACTTCTTGCAGATGTTCATCGGTAGATACGGCAGAGAGCCTAAAGTAGCCTTCTCCGTTATTTCCGAATGCACTGCCTGGAACAACGACTATACCTGATGTTTTTAACAAATCCTGTGTAAATTCCTGCGATGTTTTGTATCTTGGCGGGATTGGCAGCCAGATATAAAAAGTTGCATCAGGAATGTCCTCATCTTTTATCTCCCAGCCGAGTTCTCTAAAACCTTTAACCACAATATTTTGTTTGTTTTTAAAGTTTAAGTTTGCCTGTTTTATGTAATCATCGCCCTCTTTTGAGTTGATTATTTCTGCAGCACATTTTTGAAGTGCCTTAAACAGCCCTGTGTCAATTGTTGATTTTAATCTGCCGAAAGCATTGATTGCATCGGCATTTCCGCATACCCAGCCAAGACGGAAGCCCGTCATTGAATAGGGCTTAGAAAAACTGTAAAATTCTACGGCAATGTCCTTTGCTCCTTCGATTTCCAGCACGCTGTGCGGACGTTTGTTTTCTTCAAAATATATGTCACAGTATGCAGCATCGCTGATAAGCCAGATTTGTTTTTCTTTGCAAAAATCAACAATGTGTTTTAAGTATTCAAGACTGCAAGTTGCACCGAGCGGGTTAGACGGATAATTTATTATCATTGCTTTTACTTTATTTGTATTTATACCGTCATTTTGCAGCTGCTGCCAGACTTTGTTCATATCCGGCATATATTTGTTTTCTTTGTTTAACGGTATGCCGCAGCTTTTACCGCCGTTTGTTTTAATTATCTGTGTATATGAAGCATATCCCGGATCCGGAACAAGTATTATATCTTTTTCGCTATCTGTTGTTGTCGGGTTTATTAAAGCTCTGATAAAGTTTGCCAGCCCCTCTTTTGAACCAATGAGAGAAAATATTTCTGTTTTTGTATCAAGTTCTACCCCAAAGCGGTTTTTCATTCTTTTTGCAATAGCTTCTAAGTAAAAATTTTCTCCTTTTGGAGTTGAATATGTATGAATTTGAGGTATTTTTAACGCTTCAATAAGTTTTTGATAAACAAGTTCAGGCGGCGGAGCTACAGGTGCGCCCATAGCCAGTGCGATAGGACTGCGGCCTTTTGCTTCCAGCTCTGGTGTCAGTCTGGCTGTTTCTTGTTTTATCTGGAACATTATATATGTTTCAATGGATTTTACATATTCGTTAAAAAGTTCTTTCATTTTATTTTTTTGACTCCAATTGGTATGCCCAGGCACTATGGTTGTGAATGCTTTCAAGTGATTCCACTTCGGCTTCAAAGTAGTTTATTCTTTTGTCTTCTCTAAACATTAAGACAACATCTCTTAACACGTCTTCTACAAATTTCGGGTTGTCATAGGCGTGTTCAGTCACGTATTTTTCGTCTTCTCTTTTTAACAAAGGATAAACTTCGCATGATGCTTTCTTTTCAATCTGTGAAATCAAGTCTTCGAGCCATATATGCTCGTTTTCGTCATAACTTATTAAGACTTTTATAAGCGCACGCTGGTTGTGAGCAGAGTAGTCCGAGATTTCTTTTGAACACGGACACAGAGTAGTCACAGGCACTTTTGCCCCGAGGAAAAATTTGTAATTGTTTTCGTCCAGCTTTCCTTCAAAACTGCAATCATAAGCCATTAGTGATTTTTGCAGTGAAACAGGTGCTGTTTTTTCTATAAAGTATTTAAAATTGAATTTAACCTGTGCGCTGTGTGCGCCGAGTTTTTGCTGTATAGCTTCCAAACACCCTTTTATGTCAACGCCGAGAAGCTCTTTTTCTCTCCATTCGTTCAATATTTCCATAAAACGTGACATGTGTGTGCCTTTGAAGTTTGAATCAAGAGAAGCACAAATCTGTGCAGTTGCATAAACTACCTGATTTTCCTGTCCTTTTCTTTGAATAATCAACGGCACATCTACATTTTTTATGCCGACTTTTTGGATATCAATACCCCTCTCATCCAAAAGGTTTTGTACATCTCTGAGAGGCACGTCTTTTATATGGCTTTTCATATTGTTCCTTAAGTAAAATTATCTGGGGTCGTCCAGATTTTCTGTTGATTTTTGTTCTAATGCCAGTAATAGTTTCAACGCTGCTATTCTTTGCATTTTAGGCGGTGCAAGTCTAAGCATTTCAATTGCTTTCATCATAACAGGGTCATTGTCGTACCAGCGATTTCCTTTGCCTTGATATTTTGCAATTGTTTCGTACAGGTGTTCTATTACATCTGCTGCAACCTGTTCTTGAAGCTTTAGAATATAATCAGCTGCCTCAGCCTTAGTTTCGTCTGTTTGGAGTCTTAAAAGTTCAAGAGCCTCTTTCAAAACAGGGTCTTTGTCATACCAGCGTCTTCCTTCTGTCATTGTTAAAATCCTCGTTAATTTCTTTTAGTTTAATTATTATAGTAGTTTTATTCGCCGCTGTCCATTATGTTAAACGGAGCTATTGCTCGTTCGAGGATGCCGAGGCAGTGAGCAATTGCTATTCCATAATTTGTTACAGGTAAATTTGCCTCTTTGCATTTCATAATTCTTGACAGGACTTCTCTTCTGTTTGTCATACAAGCCCCGCAGTGAATCAACAAAGCGTAGTCTTCCAGATTTTTTGCAAAGTCATGCCCCGAGTGGTAATCAAATTTAATATCTTTTCCTGTTTTTGTTTTAATCCATCTGGGTATTTTTACTCTCGCTATATCATCTTCTATCTGGTGATGAGTGCAGCTTTCGCAAATAAGCACTCGGTCATTGTCTTTTAGTGTGTCTATTGCTCTGGCTCCTTGATAAAATTCTTTTAAATCTCCTTTCATCCTTGCAAAAACTATAGAAAAAGAGGTCAAAGGAATTTCTTGCTCTACGTCGGCTGCAACTTCTTTAAAGGCTTGTGAGTCTGTTATAACAAGTTTTGGTCTGTTTTTTAGTTCATTTATTGTTTCTTTCAGTTCTGTTTCTTGTACAACAAAAGCCTTGCATCTGTTGTCGAGTAAATCCCTTATTACCTGAACTTGTGGCAGTATCAATCTGCCTTTTGGAGCTTCTTTGTCTACAGGGACTACAAGTATAACTGTATCTTTGGGCTTTACCAAATCCCCTAGAATCGACGGCGGGGTGATAAAATCCTCCGGACAAACTGACACAAGCTGTTCTTTGAGTTTGTAAACAATTTCTCTGTTGTTATTTGCCATGCTCGTTAAAAGCGGTATTTTTACATATTTTGTGATTTCGTCCAGTTTGTCTGCGTGTATGTTTTTTATGTCCTGCTTTGTTATTACGGAGAGTACTGGAATATTTCTTTTTTCAAATTCTTCATACAGGCTTATTTCGTATTCGTCCCATCCGTCATAGTCACATACGATAATAGCAATATCTGTTCTGTCAAAAATTTTTTTTGTTTTTTCAATTCTGCTTAGACCGAGCTTTGGGTCAGCATCGTCTATGCCTGCTGTGTCTATAAAAACAACCGGCCCGAGCGGCAAGAATTCCATTGTCTTTTCCACAGGGTCTGTTGTTGTGCCTGCTACGTCAGAAACTATTGATATATCCTGATTTACAAGAGCGTTTAACAAAGACGATTTGCCTGCATTTCTTTTGCCGAAAATGCCTATATGGAGTCTGTTAGCTTTAGGTGTTTTCATCTGTTGAATTGTCATTTGTATTTTCCTCGATTTCGGCTTTTATTTCCTGCAGTTTTGTATCTGTAGCCATAAAGTAAATTATGGAAATTACCGTTATTATCAGCATTATAGTAATCTGGTGTATAAAAGCTATTGCAAGAGCGTTAGACTTGTCTATGTGATATATTCCGAGTGCAAGTATGTATGCAAACTGGTATGGCCCAACGAAAACCGATGATGACGGTATTATTGTTGATAATGCTATAAAACTTATAACAAAAAATGCTATTGAAAATCCGTAAAAATGGCCGAACCCCATTATCAAAATATATGTGAGAATACATTCTATTCCCCAGGCAATACAGCTCGTTAAAAATGCCATAGAAAAGCATTTAGGGTTGTTGAGAGCCTGAAAGCCCTGCATAAATTTATTGAGAAGCGATGCTATCCTGTCGAATTGATTTTTAAAGCGTGAAAGAAAATGTATATTTGAGATTTTTTCAAAAAACCAGCTTATCTTGTTAAATTTGAATACAAGATAAAATACACATAAACTGCTAATAAACAATGCTGCAGCAATGTAGGTAATATTTAAAATCCACTGGTGTTTAAAATAAGTCAGTACCGCAAAAAACAGTATGAGCAAGACTGATATGCCGTCAATTATTCTTTCCAGAATAATTGAACCGAGAAGTTTCATTTTGCTTTCATCGAGCTTTTTGCCGACGTGATATGCACGCCAGAAATCACCGGCTCTGGCAGGAAGATAGCTGTTCAGAGTGTTTCCTGTTGTGAAGGCAAAGAAAGCTTCTTTAACAGTGAGTTTGCTATCCCCGCAAAGCAGGTATTTCCATCTGATTCCTCTTATATAAAGGCCTATCACATACAAAGGAACAAAAAGCAATAAGACTTTGTAATTAAAAATTTTAAAAGTTTGTATCAGCTGACGGAAATCAATATTCCAGAATATTAGTGCTATAAATATAACACTGACAACCAGCCCTATTACTTTTTCCTTGTGTTCTTTTATCCAGCTCACTTTTTTGCCTGTTAGTTTACTTTTACCAGAACTTTTACTGAAGATTTTTCTTTGTTGCGCTCAAATGCCGCAATCGATGCATCTATATCAAAGATATCTGATATAAGCGGTTTTACATCTATGCGTTTTTGCTCAAGCATTCTTAATGCAGGTGCAAACTGACCGCATCTTGAACCTACTATAGTAATTTCATCAACAACTATAGGTGCAAGATTAAATTCTTTTGATGCTGCTATTGTGCTTTTTAATATGAGAGTTCCTCTTGGTTTTGTCAAAGCAACAGATGTTTCAAAACCTGAAATAGAGCCTGTTGCTTCTACTACAAAGTCGTAAGCCTTTTCAATTTTCAGCTCACTTAAAAGTTTTGTTTTTACTCCTTGCTCTGCAGCAATTTTGAGTTTTTCTTCATGTTTGCCCACTAGAGTGATATCAAGTCCTGCTGCGGACAGAGCCAGTGCAATGATAAGACCCAGTTTCCCGTCCCCAAGCACTATGACTTTTTTGTACGGAGGGATGTGTACCTGCTCCAGTATTTCCAGTGCTGCTGCGAGAGGCTCTGTAAATACAGCCTCTTCATCAGACACATTATCAGGAATAACCAGCAGATTTTTTTCAGGCAGGCTTACATATTCAGCAAAACATCCTTCTCTTTTCCAGATACCGAGAGTTGTTCTGTTAAAACAGTGTCTTTCAAGACCCTGTGCGCACCATTCACATTCTCCGCAACCGCAGTTTATTTCACCTACGACACGTTTGCCTATCAGGTCTTTGTTTTCTGCTTTTTCTACCACTCCGGTAAACTCATGGCCTAGAATACCTTTGTAGCCCATATATCCGAGTGTTATTTCATAATCTGTATTGCAAATACCTATAGTGTTTACTTTTATGAGAGCCTCGCCTTTTTTAGGTTCCGGCATGGGGTAGTTGTTATCTAATCTTAATCCGTTATCAAATACAACAGCTTTCATTTTTTCTCCTCAGTCCGTTAGTCTAACTTTTTATACATGCTAATTATATTTGAATAGAAAATTATTGTCCAAAAATTTAATACACATTTACTCGTTATCTTTTAGATAATTTAAATACATAAAATCATTGATATTTTCAAACTGAAAAGCTTTGTAATAGTTTTCTTTTACTATATCCAGTCTTTCATCGTAATATTCTTTTGTACATTTCTTTATAATTTTTTCAAGATGGTCATAGTCTTTTGGAGATACCTGTATTATGCCGTCAGGATTGAAGAATCTGTCTATTTTCGTTGCACCTATATAAACGGGTATTGTCATTGTTGCAAAACAGTTAACGATTTTTTCCGTAAACCAGTATGGCTCTATTTGGTTTTCTATAGCAATTGAGTATCTGTAATTTTTTAATGATTTCCCTATAGGAACAATTTTTCCTCCGTCAAAATCTCCGAAAGTATCAGCCCAGCCGTTTTGTTTACATTGTTTTGCCCAGTTTATTCTCAATTTATGAAGTTCGCACATTACTTTCGCAGAAGAAACTATGGAGATATTCTTGTTTTTGTTTTCGTACCAGTCTTTCACAGGTTCGTTATTATTGCCGTTCGGATCTTTAATGCTATACCAGATGTCAGCACAATACGGTACAAGTCTTGCATTATCGAATTTCTCCAAAAAACGTTCTGTATGCGTAAAAATCAGGTCAAAATCTTTTTCCAGACCTTTGTTTTTATCAAATATTTTGTAGGTTGCAGGTATAATGCTTTCTGATTCTATAAACAGACCGTATCTTTTTTGCGGATTACCCATTGTTTCCAACATGCATTCCTGTGTATAAAACTGCTCGGGCAGGTTGTAGTTGTAATAATCCCATATAAAGTATTTTGAAAATCCTACCTGATTTTTTGTACGGATAAAATATGTGTTCATCTTTTCGCCGTCTTTATTGTATATTTCAGGTTTTTGTCTTTTGGGTTCAAAGGCTCCAGGGTATATTGGAAGATATATTTTGCCTGCTTTTCTGTGGTTTATAAATAATGAGCGAGTGGACCGTTTTCTGTCCAGATTAAACAATTCTCGCACTTTTCTTCTCATATTTTTTGTCGGACACAGACCGGAAATGATTATGCCTAATGAAAAAACAAGACATTTTATATATCTCACTAACAGCTCCATTTTATCTCTCCATTGATGTGTTATGTCGATAATTATTAATAATTCTGTATGTGGCTATGGTATCATAAAAATTTTTAGTGTGAATTTATGCTGCCTGATTTAGGACAGTCAGCCTGTTATTTTTAATTGCGTTCTGGACTTCTTGTTGCTGTTTTGTTTCCCTATAAAACGCCATAAGTTCTTTCCAGCCTTCTATAAATTCTACATTGCCGACAAGTACGGATTTTGGAATGCCGGCATGGTGGATTTTGGGCAAAAGGTCAGAAACAGGATATTTGATATAGTCTGATATTCCGTCATCAGTGTCATTGCATACAAAATATTTGTTGCCTTTTTTGTCTGTTTCTATGCCGATTATAGTGATTTCGTGTCCGCCTATTACATTGTTGTCTGCATCACAGTATGTGTATCCGATGATTACGTTGTCGCCGCCGTTCAGTGTGTTTTGTATGTGGGCCAGCGTTTCTTGCTGTTCGCATTCATAACCTGCGAGTTTGCCATTATCATCAATTTTTTGATAAGTAACGCAAACCTTGCCTTTTCCTGTTGCCAGTTCTTCTGCAAAGTTCTTTTCTATATCAATAAGCCCGCTGTCATCATCGTTATATTTTGGGACTCTTCTATCAATTAGTGTGTCATAGGTGTTTTGCGCACCCACGTTCATAAATGTAGATTGCATCAAAACATCCACAACAGAGCGTTCATCCTTATCTTTGTAGTCATTCTGGATTCTTGCTCTTATTATTGCGTTTTTGTCCGGTTTTAGGTTTACAACGAGTGTATTCCAGTCCTGCATTTTGTGTTCTGTGCCAAATTCATTTAGCATCCAGATTGTGTTCATTAGCCCTTGAGAGAGACCGTTTACATCTATTTTCTTTGTTACGCTCATGGCAGGTGAAGTCAGTGCCTCAGCCATTCTTGCAAATTCTGCCGGCATTTTATGTGCAAGGTTAAATTCAATACTAGCAGCAGGGCATGTGCTGGATTTCACATCAAGATCCATTGCGGAGATGTTTTTTCCGTCCGATTTTTCTTTATTGATGATGTCAGACTGCATGTTCAATGGGACATCACCGAACTTTTGGGTGATTACTGCGGGATTTGAGATTCGTTCTATTACGTCTGCCGCTATTTTCTGTCTGTCTATTCCCAATATCCCAGGTTTTGTAATTATATTATAAAGGTTGTCAAGTGTAGTTGTATTGTCATTAGAGTTGCTGCTCAGCAGTTTTCCGTTTTTGAGCAGGTTATTTAAATCTTTTCTTGATTTTTTGTCTAAAACAGCTGCAACATCGTTGTATTTTTGATGTTCGTCTTTTCCTGTAAGCGTTGTTCTGATTTGATTTGCTTTAAAACTTTGATAACTATGGTTAGATGGTTTTAGCGGCTGTGCATAGATATAAGTTTGCGCAGCATCTGTTGCAGCTGCACAAACAGGTGATGTTGCTGCAGTGTTTTGTGCTGCGGATGCTTGCAGTGATTGGCTTCTATTGTCTATATTGTATGTTTTAATATTGTTTATTGCTGAAATATTATACACTATACACTTCCACCTTTTATAATTATTAAAAAACGAACATTAAAAAAATTGCTTTTTTTGATATAATTTATAAGTAATATTAAGCAGTTTATAATATTTTTTATTTTGTTGAAAGAGATTGATATAAATAAAATTGAATTTTTGCCGGTTTCGAAAAAGGATCTTGTTCTTTCTCTGGACAGACTCACCCGTTTTAAATACCCGGAAACCAGGTATTTAAGGGTTTTTTCAGACCTTTTATGCAAATATCTAAAAGCTCCTAAACTGTCAAAAAATGAAATCAGCCTTCTTGATACGGTATTGTTAAAAAAATTAGTTGAAAAAATTTGGAACGAGTCTGTTAAAAAATATTCTCAATCCTCTGAAAATAAGGCTCTTTCAGAACTATTAAAAGAAGAAATATACAAAACTTATTATCTTTCAGAGGATGTGTCTTCTCTTGTTAATATTTCTTTAAATATATCTGGAGTGCTTTCTTTGATTGAGGCTGAGCAGGAAATACCTCTTAATTTAAAAAGGCTGCTTTTACTGGATAAAAATCCTGATATCTCTTTAAACAAGCTGAGGGAGAAATATTCGCTGTCTTTTCCCGTAGAAAAGGTTGTCCTTTGTGAAGGTATAACAGAAGAAATCCTCTTGCCGGAATTTGCAAGACTTTACGGCTATGATTTTGATAAAAACGGTATAAGGCTAATTGGTGCAGGGGGCAAAAATCAGGTCGCAAAGATGTATGTCGAGCTGAAACAGGAGCTTAAAATCCCTGTTTTTATACTTCTTGATGCGGATGCTGTGGAAACTTCTGTCTGTATAAAACCTGTATTGAGAGAGTGTGATTGCTTATATCTTATAAAGCATGGCGAATTTGAAGATATTTTCTCTTTAAATTTAATAAAAAGGACTATAAATAATAAATTTAAAAATATTTGTGAGTGCTGTGTTGGGGATTTCAAGTGTGATTTGCCAATGACTAAAATTCTTGCTGATTTTTACAGAGTGCATGAACTCGGTGATTTTCAAAAAGCCGAATTTGCAAAGGAACTTGCTTTCAATTTAAAATATAAAACTGATTTGACTGAAGAAATTTGCCAGATTATTGATATTATAAAAGCATTATAAAACTATCAATTAAAAAAGAACCCCCGTGTTTGAGGGTTCTTTTGGTTCTTACAAAATTTAGTATTCAATGTTTATTTGTGAAAATTGAACTATTTTGTTTTTTCCTCTCTTTTTAGCGTTGTATAATGCGTGTTCTGCATATCTGATGAGAGTGTTTGCATCTTCTTCAACATTCTGCAAGAAAGGATAAGAAGAAATACCGCCGGAAATTGTTATAGGGTGTCTTTCTTCTTCACCGGCAGGAATAAATTCCATTTTTTCTATTTCTCTTCTGAATCTTTCTGCAAAGATAAATGCATTTTCTTCAGGTGTGTTCGGCAAAATAACGATAAATTCTTCGTCACCGTATCTTGTCAGGATATCTTCTTTTCTAATGAAGGATTTGAGCATTTCTGCAATTTTTTTGAGAAGAACATCGCCCCAGTCATAGCCGTACATATCGTTTACAACTTTGAAAAAGTCAATGTCCAGCAATAGACAGCTCAATTTTGTATCGTATCTTTTTGAACGGGAAATTTCTGCTTCCAGACGTTCGTGAAGGAATTTTCTGTTGTGCAATCCTGTCAGAGCATCTGTTGTAGAAACCTGATTTATTGTCTCTTTCAGTTCTTTAATTTTTAACAGGTTTTTTAATCTAAGGTTCAACTCTTTTTCATCAATCGGAGTTGTAACAAAATCATAAGAGTCACCTCTAAATACAATATCATCTTTAAATTTGTCAGAGATGATAAGAGCAGGTGCTGCAAGTTTTGTTACCATAGAAACATCTTTGAGCTTTTCATCGGAGCAGTTGAAGACAAGAGCAGCAGGATTGAATTTTTGGGCATCTTTTGCTTCTTCAACACCTTTGACTCTTACATCATAGTCTTCGTTATTAGCTATAAGTGTTTCTATTTCTTTTGAGTCTTTGTCTGTAAAAATTACAATGTTTTTCATAATAATTTTCCTTGTATTTTCTATTATGAATATAATACCAAATGTCTTAGTAAATGTATATAACTCATTTGAACCATTAATTAAAAAATGTAAATACTTTGTTTATGGTCGTAAAATAAGTTTAAATTAATAATATTAATATCATTACTTCAAATGTAGTATGGAATATTAAAAATTAAGAGTTTAATATATTTATATTAGATTAGTGGGGGATAATACTTTGGCAAGGCCACAGTACAAATTTGAATATATTGAACAAAATTCACAAACTTATTATACAAATCAACGTAAGTATGCAAGCAATGTAAGACCAGCAGTTACAAGGCATAAAAATACTGTCAGAAAAAAAACGAATCCTCTGGCAATAGTTTTTCAGCTTTTGTTTGCAGCTTTGTTTGTTATGTACATTGCACCTGCATATATGGATAAGGTCACTCGTCCTGTCTTTTTGAGGGCTTCTAAATATCCTGAAATTAAAGTTTCAGCAGATGCGCTATTGCGTCCTACTTCTGCATATTTGTATAACAGTCATTTTTTAGGGACAAATTTCTTGCAGGAAACTGAAACTAAAAAACCGCAAATGCAGGCTTTGTACGAAACTTATCACCTGACAAATCTTGAAAATGCCTTAAAATCTCTATCCAACGCTCATCCTGCGTTAAAACCTTCTATATACGTATGGGATTATGAATCAGGCAAACATGCAGATATAAATTCAAATGCGGTGTATCCTACAGCCAGCATTATAAAAGTTCCTGTTTTGATTCAGCTTTTTAAGGCTATTGAAATGGGAATGATAAAGCTTGATGATAAAATCGCAATGACGGATTATTACAAGTCTGAAGGCTCAGGCAGTTTGCAGTTTAAGGGGAACAAAGCTGTTTATACAGTTGATGAGCTTGCCAGAGTAATGATTACAGAGTCGGACAATTCTGCTACCAATATGCTTATGGATGCTACAGGCGGTATGAATGCAATGAATCAGTCTTTGCGTAAATGGGGTATGAAAGTTACCCGTGTAAATGATTGGCTGCCGGATCTTGCCGGTACAAATGTTTCTACCGTAAAAGAAATGGCTACATTGCTCTATAATATTGACAATCCTAATTTCCTGACACTTAATTCAAGAGAAAAAATGGTTGATTATATGAGCCATGTCCATAACAACAGACTTATTCAGGCAGGGCTTTCACCGAGTGCTATATTTATTCACAAAACAGGTGATATAGGCAAAATGCTCGGAGATGCAGGTATTGTTTATACACCGAACGGCAAAAAGTACATAGTTGTTATGTTTGTAAACAGACCTTACAATTCACCCGAGGGTAAAGACTTTATAGTTCAGGCTTCTTCTTTAATTTACAACTATATGGTTAATACTAATTTGTAATTACCTGTTGATATTAAGATTTTCTTATATTATATTTTATTTATAAACTTTTGACGTGTATTTAGAATTTGGAGAACAAAATGACTCATCAAATAATCAAAGTAGCATGGGAATTGAATGAAAACTGTGAAAACAGATATCAGCTTGTTTACGAAATTGCAGAACTTGCAAAGAAACTTGTTGACGAATATCAGATGAAAAAACCTAAAGATGAGCTTGGTTTTGACGAATATGGATTTGACAATTCTATTAAGAAAGAAAATCCTGTTGAACATGCTATTATGGTTAAAGCCTCTGAATCTGACGAAAGCAGACTCGTTGGTTAGTCTTTATAGTTTTTAATTAGTAATCAAAAAAAAATAACCGAACTATTAAATAGTCCGGTTATTTTTTAATCTTTTTTAACTACTTTGCCAAAAGTTTGTTTACAGCAAGAGTTAATCTTGATTTTTTTCTTGCAGCTGTGTTTTTGTGCAAAACACCTTTAGAAACAGCTTTGTCACACAGTTTGTATGCGTGGCTCAAAGCAGGTTTCAATTCTGCATCGTTTTTGGCCTGTGCTAATTCAAGAGTTTTTCTGATAGCTGTTTTGATTTCAGACTTTACAGCAACGTTTCTTTGTCTGTTTCTTTCAGCGATTAATACTCTTTTTTTAGCGGATTTAATATTAGCCATTGTTTTGTTTTCCTTTCATTTGCATTTTGTTCAGGTGCGGCTTCTGCCTGTCACCGTTTTTTATCTGCAATGAGGTTTGGTGAGTAATTTTATTATAAGCCAAGAATATTTGTTTACAAGTGGTATATGGCAATAAAATTTATTTTAAGAATAAACTTTTTTAAGTGCTTTGAATTTTTTGTATATGACTGTGAGGAAAATTGCGCTCATGAATAAAAATGAAGTAGCCAGCCCTATCCAGAATCCTCTTAAGGACATATTGTAGTGGTAAGCCAGAAAATATCCGAACGGCAGACCAAAGAGCCAGTAGCCTGCTATTAGTGAAACTGATGCAATCCTTGTCATTTTTAGACCTTTTAAAATACCGCTCAGACTCACCTGCAGACCGTCAAACATCAAATAGTATGCGGCGATATGAAGAATAGGAAGCCCGAGAACGAGCATTTCTTTGTTTGATGTAAAAATTTCAAAAATAGGTTTCGGAAATGCAATCAGTAAAATTGAACAAATTGCCATGAATATTACAGACATGGAGGTTCCGCTCAGTGAATATCTCTTTATTTCTTTCAGATTTTTAGCACCGTTAAAATACCCTACCTTTATTGCAATGGCAGCAGATATAGACATCGGTATAACATAAGCACTGGAGGTGATAGTTACGCCGATATTGTGCGTTGCAGCAAGAATCCCTGCTTCTCTGCCCACAAGTATTGTAATAAGATTAAACCCTAAAAACTCTAAAAACATTGCTATACCTATCGGATAGCCTATTTTTAGCAGCTGTTTAACAAGATTTGTGTCAAACGGATTTTTAAAATGTATTAAATCAAAGCAATAAACAAGTAGAACCAGTCCCATCATTGTCCTGACAATAAATGCAGCTAGTGCAAGACCTATTACACCCATTCCAGGAATAGGCCCTATGCCAAAAACCAGCGAATATGCAAGCACAAAATTCAATATTAGAGCCAGTAAAAGTATTAAATTGGGGAATTTGACTATCTCATAGGCCATCAAAAATTCTCTCAGGCACTGGTACAGATACATTCCAAATAAAGAAAATGCACAGATAAATACATACTCTTTTATCATTGGCACAAGTGATGAATCAAATCCCATCATCGGAATAACAGGCACCATAAGCAGACAGATTAAACAAAAAATTACTGCCAGAATCATGGAATAATTCAATACGGTTATTAAAAATTTTTTTGTAGGTTTTCTGTTGCCTCTCATATTGGACATTTGTATGGAAATAGCTGACATCAGCCCCATGCCCATAATTAAGATACAAAAAATTATGGAGTTTGCGATGCTTATTGCTGCCAGAGTGTTTATTGAATGTTTTGCAGCAATAAACACGTCTGTAGCACCAATCAGCACCTGTCCGAGATTGCCGACAATCAGCGGCACAGAGAGTTTTATTATTTCTGAAAAATATTTTTTATATGACATTAATTTTTCGACTAATTGCATAGTAAATCAAATTTATCACAACAAAACTGTTAAGCAAAGTATACATATAAAATTTTTTGTGTATATATTAGCCGGCTTTATAATATAATAAAATTATGCAGTTTAGTTGAGAGGGGAGTTTATGCCTTTTACTTTTAAAAGATTGGATATAAATGACGTTATTCTCGTTACGCCAAAAGTATTTGGTGATGCCAGAGGCTTTTTTATGGAGTCTTATCAAAAATCAACATTTTTTGAAAACGGTATTGATGTGGAATTTAATCAGGATAACCATTCAAAATCCGTTAAGGGTGTTTTGAGAGGTCTTCATTACCAGACCAATCCAAAAGCTCAGGCAAAACTCGTAAGATGTTCAAGAGGCAAAATTTTTGACGTTGCAGTAGATATCAGAAAATCTTCTCCAACCTTTGGAAAATGGGTCGGTGAAATTCTTTCTGAAGAAAATAAGAATATGCTCTATATTCCAGAAGGGTTTGCGCATGGTTTTGTTGTTTTGAGTGATGAGGCTGAATTGTTGTATAAAGCTTCTGGCGAATATTCACCTCAAAACGACAGAGGAATCAGATGGAATGACCCTGATATCAATGTACAATGGGGTATAGATTATGAACCTTTAATTAGTGAAAAAGATTCCAAACAACCGTATTTAAGTGAAGTTAAAGAGGAGGATTTATTTTGAAACTGTTAGTTACAGGCGGAGCCGGTTTTATAGGTAGTTGTTTTGTTCGTCATATTTTGAATAAATACTCCGATTATAAGGTAATCAACCTTGATGCACTTACTTATGCTGGAAATATCGAAAACCTTGACGATGTTAAGGACAATCCGAATTATACATTTGTTCATGGAAATATTTGTGACAAAAAACTTGCAAAAGAGCTTATTATTGACGGTGGCGTTGATGCAGTAGTGAATTTCGCTGCAGAAAGCCATGTTGACCGTTCTATTACAGGCCCTGAGATTTTTATAGAAACTAACGTACAGGGTACTTTAAACCTTCTGCAGGCTGCAAAAGAAGCTAAAACACAAAGATTCTTGCAGGTTTCTACTGATGAAGTTTACGGTACACTCGGCAAGGACGGTTATTTTTATGAAACAACTCCACTTGCTCCAAATTCGCCGTACTCTGCATCAAAAGCAAGTGCAGATTTGCTTGTAAGAGCTTATTTTGAAACATATAAAATGCCTGTTTTAAATACAAGATGCTCTAACAATTACGGCCCTTACCAGTATCCGGAAAAACTTATACCTTTCTTTATTTCTCAGTTATTGAAAGGTGAAAAAGTTCCTGTGTACGGAGATGGTTTGAATGTGAGAGATTGGTTATATGTTTATGACCACTGCAGTGCTATAGATACGGTTCTGCACAAAGGCCGTGTCGGCGAGGTTTATAATATAGGCGGACACAACGAAAAAACTAATATGGAAATTACAAAAATTATCCTCAACGCAATGGGCAAGGATGAAAGTTCTATACGCTTTGTAGAAGACAGACTCGGCCATGACAGAAGATATGCTATAGACAATCATAAGATTCAAACTGAACTCGGCTGGGAACCTTCTTTGACCTTTGAAGAAGGTATAAAATTGACTATTGACTGGTATTTGAATAATCAAAACTGGATTAAATCAATCGAAGCAAAGAAAGCGAGTCTTGTGTAATGGTTTCTTCCGGCGCAAAAGTCCTTGTTACTGGTTCAAGAGGGATGCTAGGTCAGGATATCTGTCCTGTGCTTGAGGATGCAGGATTTGACGTAATTGAAACCACTCGTCAGAACCTTGATATAACAGATGAAAATCAGACTATGCAGTTTATTTGCGACAGCAAGCCAGATGTGGTTATTCACTGCGCAGGTTATACAAATGTTGACGGTGCAGAAGAGAATTTTGAATCAGCCGAGCTGATAAATGCGGCAGGTTCTGCTAATGTGGCTAAAGCCTGTGAGGCAGTAAATGCAATAATGGTTTATGTTTCTACGGATTACGTCTTTGATGGAACAAAAAATACTCCTTATTTACCGCATGACAGGACAAATCCTCAAACAAAATACGGTCTGTCAAAATTGCACGGTGAGGAAAATGTAAAAAAATACTGTTCTAAATATTATATTGCCAGAACAAGCTGGTTATACGGACACCATGGCAAAAATTTTGTTGAAACAATGATATCACTTGCTGACAGACCGGAAATTAAGGTCGTAGACGACCAGATAGGCTGCCCGACATGGACGGTTGATTTGTCTATGGCTATTATAAAATTGTTGGAACAGGATTCGGAATTTGGTATTTATCACCTTTGCGGCAGCGGCTATACCTCATGGTACGGCTTTGCAAAGGAAATTTTTGCTATGTCAGGTTTGAAGGTAAATCTTTTGCCCTGCACAACAGAGGAATTTCCTCGTCCGGCAAAAAGGCCCGCATACAGTGTAATGGATAATGGCGGAATGCTCAGGGATTGGAAAAAGGCACTTAAAGAATATATAGAATTGAGGGTTGATTAATGAAGGGAATAGTTTTAGCAGGTGGCGCAGGTACAAGGCTCTATCCGAGTACAATGGTTGTTTCAAAACAGCTTTTGCCTATTTATGACAAACCTATGATATTTCATCCTATTTCTGTACTAATGCTTGCAGGAATAAAGGATATTTTGATTATTTCAACTCCTCAGGACTTGCCAAACTTTAAAAAACTTTTGAAAGACGGTTCTCAATACGGTGTGAATTTTAGCTATAAAGAACAACCTTCTCCGGACGGACTCGCTCAGGCATTTATTCTCGGCGAGGAGTTTATCGGTAATGATTGTGCGGCTTTGATTCTCGGTGATAATATTTTCTACGGCCCCGGATTTTCAGGTACTATGAGGCGTGCTGTACAGAGAATTGAATCCACCGGAGGTGCTACTGTTTTCGGGTATCAGGTTAAAGATCCTGAGCGTTTTGGCGTTGTTGCTTTTGATGACAACGGCAAGGCTGTTTCTATCGAAGAAAAGCCCGCTCATCCAAAATCAAATTATGCTGTTACAGGCTTGTATTTCTATGACAACAAGGTCGTAGAATATGCTAAAAATTTAAAACCTTCTGCTAGAGGCGAACTGGAAATTACTGACTTGAACAGAATTTATTTGGAAAATGAAAAACTGAGTGTCGAAATTCTCGGCCGTGGTTTTGCATGGCTGGATACCGGTACACATCACTCCCTTTTGCAGGCCAGCCAGTATGTCCAGACTATTGAAGAAAATCAGGGCATAAAAATCGCTTGTCTGGAGGAAGTTGCTTATAGAATGGGATTTGTTTCAAAAGAGCATCTGGAAAAGCAGGCTGCCCAGTATAAAAACAATGAATATTTTAACTATATAAAGAGAATTATTTTATAACAATTCAAAATTATGCATACATTTTTAATAGAATTAGTAACTTGTTTAAATACACTAAACGAACTGATATTTTCTCCTTTAGACGGAGTTATTGAAAAACTTCCTATAGCAGAGTGGCTGGCAGATGCAATAATTGACAGCCTTCATATGCTGCCGTTTCTGTTTATAATTTTTGTCGTTATTGAACTTGTCGAATATTTTTATTCAAATAAAATGAACAATCTGGCAAAGTTTTCATCAAAAGCAGGGCCATTTGTGGGCAGTTTGGCAGCATCTTTTCCTCAGTGCGGTTTTTCTGTTATAGCCAGTACCCTCTATACAAAAAGACTAATAACAAAAGGTACTCTTATTGCTGTTTATCTTTCTACTTCTGATGAGGCAATACCTGTTATTCTTTCAGAACCGACAAAGATTTATCTGGTAGTGCCTTTGTTGATTACAAAAATTGTTATTGCACTTGTCGCCGGGTATCTGATAGATTTTATTATTGATTACAAGCACAAACTCACTAAAGAAGAAGCGGACAAAGCAAGTGCAGAAATTCTTGAAGAAACACAGGAAGGCTGCTGCCACCACCACGTGAACAAGCCGAGAAAAAGAGATTTGCTGCTTCATCCGCTCGAACATACTGTCAATGTATTTATTTTTATTTTAATAATTACTATTGCGCTGAATTATTTTATTCACAGAATAGGCGGAGAGGAAAATCTCGGTCAATATATGCTGGGCAACTCTGTGTTCCAGCCGATTATCACTGCAATTGCAGGTTTGATTCCAAATTGTGCTATATCCATTGCTATTACACTTCTTTATTTGAAAGGTGCAATTGGTTTTGGCTCGGTAATATCGGGTTTGTGTTCGAGTGCAGGACTGGGGATTCTTGTTCTTTTCAAGAAAAATACTTCTTTGAAAGATACTTTTAAAATATTGCTTTTATTGTTAATTATAAGTATGTTCTCAGGCATACTTATTCAGGCTGTGTACAATTAGACAATTGTTTTATAAAATAGTTTTTAAAAGAATATATGTGTATATTATAGGAGATTAAGCAGTGATTTTTGTTAGATGGATATGTTTTGCGCTCGCAATAATTTTTACGGCATGGGTTATCCCGGGGATAGAAGTTAGCAGTTTTCTCAGTGCAATGTTTGCTTGTGTAATTATTGCTTTGATAAACACTTTTATAAAGCCTGTGTTAAAGCTCGTTACACTGCCTATAAATTTTTTGACAATAGGTATTTTCAGCCTCGTTTTAAATGCTTTGCTGCTTATGCTTGCAGGTTGGATTACTCCGGGACTCGAAGTAGAAGGCTTTTGGAGTGCTTTTTTCGGGTCAATAGTTTTGTCCCTGTTTAGTATTGGCATAAGCCGGATATAGGCTACGGTCTTTTATATGTATTTAAATGGTTGCCGTCCATGTCGTATTTTTTGACATAGCCGCTTCCGTCTGTCGCAAAATAGCCAAGCGGATTTCCGCTCTTGTCATAAAACATTGTTCTGTTTTTTGCTACAGCCTGAAAATATCCTGACAGGTGACCGTATTTGTCATATACGTATGTTTTTCCTGCTTGATTAGTCTTGTATTTAGAAAGTACATTACCGTTTTTGTCATATTTTGTTGTCATGCCAAAAGCATCATCAATATAGTAGCCTGTTTCGGTTCCGTATGTGTCATATTCTATAACGGAAATATTGGATTTAGTATTGTATGCCCCTATCATGTTTCCGTTTTTAGGAGCTTTTATATCAGAGCCTATAGAAGACGCAGCATGCGCACTGCAAAACATTAAAGACTGCATAATAAGAAATACAAACAATGTGATTACAGAAACTCTCATATCTACCCCCCGATAAATATAATTATACAACTTTTTTTGTCAGAGGAAAATTGTTAAGAATTTTCTATTATTGTTTGTTTTGATGCAACGCCAAGACCTATACCTGCTAGTATGTAAGTCGCAAGGGCAAAAGCGTAGTTACGTTTTAATATATTCAATTTTACCGGCCCTTTTAAAAGACCTTTTTTGAGCATTTCCTTGGCTGATTTTATACCTTTGAAAGAAGCCAGTCCTTCTTCAATTATAGTAGGCAAAAATGCTGCAAAGCCTAAAATACCTGCATTGCGCTGGATAAAGTTTTGTTGCCCGTTTTCTTTTTGCGGCATAATTTTGCTCGCCAGAAGTAGTGCTACCGGTGCATATACCGAGTATCTTCTTGATTTTTGAAGCAGTTTAGTGAATTTTTTGGTAGCATTTATTCCATGCCCGAGTTCGTGTTGAATGAGTGAAGGTTTTGATGAAGGTGCAACTGCGATTTTTGATTTTAGTCCTGCATTTTTGGCTTCTTGAGATAGGTTTAGGTTGTCTACATAAAAAGCATTTTCTCCTTTTGCTACGACATCGAGCGAATTTCCAAGACCGTATGCTCTAGAAATGTTGTTTTTGTTAGCTTCATTTATAAAATGTACATCTACGTTGAGATTATTTTTCTTTTTCATATAATCAACTACTTTTTCTACATTTTCAGCCGAAGTATATTCTTTCCCTGCCATCAGTTTTGCCGAAAAATAGTTTGAAATTTTTGGCAGTGCCATTGCTATAGCCTGCAGTAAAGCTACCAGCCCGACAGTTTTTGCGGGGTTTTCTTCTTGCGCTTGCTGTGGCTGTTGATACTGCGGTGCATACCCGTAATCAACGTAGCTTGGATACGGATAATAGTTGTTATATGAGCTGTATGGATTATACGAAATTGGATTCATTGCCTACTTACCTTCAATTATTATAAAACATTTGAAGGAATAAATTTGCTATTTGTGAAAAATAAAAATACAATTTTTAATAATTAATAGTTTACACATAATTGTTATTATGATAACATAATGTTATCATGATAACAATTGGTTCTCAGGAGAATAGAATGAAGTATAAAAAATTAGCTGCAGCACTGATAACAGTAAGTATTTTGACCTCGAATATTGCACCTGCATTTTCTCTGGGCAAAAGCAATAAAAAAGAAGATAAAAAGACAACAAAAAATAAACTTATTAAATCTCAGGTAACTGAATATAAATTTGATTATATTAATACTGACTGGTGGAAGGCTTTTAATGATGAATATCTTAACGAATATATCGTCAAAGCTATTGAAAATAACCATGACTTAAAAATTGCGACTTTGCGTGTTGAACAATACCACCAGATGACAAAAGTCCAGTTGGCAAATGAACTGCCGACTTTATCAGCAGGTTTTGCTCCTACCGGAATGAAGTTTCCCGGCCAAACCAATACCAGCGGTATGTGGGCATTTCCTGTAATGGCAAGTTACGAAGTGGATTTGTTTTTGAAAAACAGAGATAAAACACGTGCTGCAAAAAAAGAATGGGAAAAATCAAAAATTGACGAAAGAGCAGCCTATATTTCTATAGCATCTGCTGTCGGCGGTACGTATTTTAATATTATCAGAGCTGACAAGCTGATTGAATTGCAAAAAGAAATTATAAATGACAGAAAACAAATTTATGAATTAATGGCAGAAAGAAATAAGGTAGGTCTTACTTCTACGGCTGATATGGTTGCAGCTAACAAGGCTTATGTGGCTGCTACTGCTGATTTGACAGAGTTGGAAAAATCCAGAACAACTTTGTTGAACAGTCTGGCGGTTCTTATTGGCGAATCTCCCGTAAATTCCGCTCAATTGAAGAGAATGCCTTATGATGATTCTTATCTGGTAAAAATTCCTGAATCTATACCTTCCGAGGTAATTGACCAGCGTCCTGATTATCTGGCTGCAGAAGCTATGGTAGAAAAAGCCGGGATAGATGTTAGAGTTGCCAAAAAAGAGTTTTTGCCAAAAATTAATCTTATAGGTTTGGTTGCCTTTGGCTCTTCTGCTATGAATACTGCTTTTAACTGGTCTAATATACTCGGTTTGCTGGGTGCAAGTGCGATGCTTGATTTGTTTGCCGGCGGAAGAAAAGTCGCTAATCTGAAGCTCAAAAAGAACGCATATGAGCAAATTTTGCACGATTACTACAACACAAACCTGAAGGCTATCCAAGAGGTTAATGATACGCTTGTTTCTTTAAAACAGGATGACAAAAGATATAAAACAAATCTGAAGGTCTATAATATGGAGCAGAAGGATTTCGGATATACTACTGCAAAATATGAAGAGGGCCTTATCTCTTACCTCGATTTGCTCCAGAAAAGAGAAAATCTGTTGAGTCTGAACAAACGTGTTATATCTGACAAAATCGATTGTAATGTAGATTATATCAGTTTGTACAAGGCTACAGGCACAAAGTTACAATAATAGGACCACAATAAAACCACACACTTCTTATATAAGAATTTTTGCCGCAGAATGAACCTCCCTAAAGTTCCATGCGGTATTTTTTTATGCTTTACATTCTGGAGCAGACGCTTTTTCCGTGAGAATCCACCCCGCCTGTTGCTTGCAGGCTAAATTTTTCAGCGGATTTGTCTATAATATCCAGAATTTCTTTTGTTACTTTGTTTTTTGAATAAGACTGATAATGTTTTTCATAGGCAAATGCTTTGTCTTTTCCGTATTTTTTGTATACGTAAAAGAATTCGTCAAAAAAAATGCTCAAATCACCGTTAACTGCTTTAAGATTCAATCTTGCAGGATGCGCTATGCTGATTAGGCCGTATTTCTGCGTGTTTATAAATGACAGTGCATCTTCAAAGTGTGTAAAAGCATTTAACTTGTTGTGACGGGAGGGATGTGAGTTTTCACATATTTGTTTTCCCAATAGCAGGGCCTTTACCATATAGTCAGGAATTTCCTGCAGTACAAAATTTTCTTTGTTGTTTGTCAGTTTGTTTAAATATTTTTGCAGAGCGTCTTTGTAGATGTAAAAGTATTTTTCATTATTAAACATACTTTTATACGCATATACGGGTTTTTCATAACTTAGTGCTTCATTTTGTATATTGTATTTATTTAGCAGGGCTTTTATGTAGTTGTTGCTTTCTACATAGTGTGCAAAAAGAAGCTTTGCATAGATATATTTTTTTAGGGGGTGGCTTACTTCGTCTTCTCCCTTAAGTATCATAGGGTGTATTTTTGCTGCTTCATTCAGTGTTAGCTCTATATTTAGTTTATTTGTTATGTCCAGTAGCGCACTTTTTAGTTTTTCCAGCGTTTTTTGTGCCAGTTCGAATTTTAGTCTTTTTTTCTTATCAATAAAATTGTTCAATTCTTCGTCAAAGGGGTTTATGCCGTAAACAAGAGTATGTATATCAAAAGTCGCTGTCTGATTGTCAAAATCAGTGCCGACAGTAGATAGTTCCACACCTGCAACTACTTTAATATTTTTGTATTTTTCAGGGTTGCTTGTTAGTATCGGCAAAAGATTTTTTATTCCGTCAAGCGAATCATGGTCTGTTATTGCAACAATAAATTTTTTGCCGTTCTTTTGCGCAACTTCTGCTGCACTGTCTAATATTTCCTGTGGCGTTGCTATGCCGTCAGAAGCTGTTGTATGAACATGTAAATTGGCACAAAAGTCCCTGTTATCAATATTATTTATTAGAGGAGAAAATGAGCTTTTATCAAGATTTTGCAGTATGTGTTTGAACTCTTCTTCGCCTGCTATTAAATTTTGCAACGAAGAATCTGAATGACATAAATGTTTTTTTATTGTATCTTTATATTCCCTATCAAACATACTACCTGCTTTGTAAACAATATTAAACAGAACAAAGAATTTTAGCAATTTAAACACTTTAGAACAATTAATATTAATATGAAAATACCCAGCATTAATCAACTGCCGAAACAACCTAACACATTAAAAGATTTGTACAGCAATTTTGAAAGGAATTGCCATACAGTTTCTGATTGCAATTTTGCGGAGGTAAAAGATACGTTTCAAAAGTTGAATGCTGAGTATACAAAGCAGGGTTTTGGAAGACAGTTCTTTTTTAATAGCGAGCAGCTTACGGACAATCTTATTAAAAACGGAAATTTTAGACTTGCTAATATTTTGATTAATGAACTGGGCAAAATTTACATGAGAATAGGTAAAAACGACCTTGCCGAAAAAACTATTATGCAGTCTATGGATATCAGTACACAGCTTAATGACAATCTTCATGTGCTGGCAAGGTTAAGTGATTTGGAAATACTGTATAAAAAATCCGGTAACAGAAAAAGATTGTTTCAGATTTTGCACGACAAAAAACAATGTGCTAAAGATATCATAAATGACTATGATAACTGTGTAAAAAACTTTCAGTCACTCCATAGAGAGCCTGCCAGTCTGGATGCAGTAAAAAAACAGCTCGCCTATACCTACTCAGGTCTTGCTGATTTGCTTATGCATTCAAAACCCAAAGACAGCCTCAAACTTACACAAAAAGCAAAAGAAATCTACGATGAACTTGGTCAGCAAAAGGAAGCTGAGTATCTTAAAATAAAAATCGGGATTATAGAAAGATATATAAAAAAGAAAGCCAATAAAACAAAAATGTGATATCCTTGTTGTATGAAAGCACTGGTATATAAAGATTTGAATTCTATACAGCTGGAGGATAGACCTTATCCGTCAATTTCGGCTCCGCAAGATGCCATTGTTAAGGTCACAATGTCTTCTATTTGCACAAGTGACTTGCATATAATAAATGGAGCTGTGCCCAAAGCTAAGAAAAACACTGTACTCGGGCATGAATTTGTCGGCGAAGTTGTAGAGGTTGGCTCTTCTGTATCTTCTTTAAAAGTCGGTGACAGAGTCAGCGCAAACTGTGAAACTTTTTGCGGTGAGTGCTGGTTTTGCAAACGAGGTTTTATTAACAACTGCATAAATGGCGGCTGGCAAATCGGATGTTCTATAGACGGATGTCAGGCAGAATATGTAAGAGTTCCATTTGCTGATAACGGTCTTACTGTTATTCCGGAAGGTGTCAGTTATAAAAATGCGCTGTTTGTCGGTGATATTTTATCAAGCGGATATTTCGGTGCAGAGCTGTGTAATATTGCGCAGGGGGATACTGTTGCAGTAATTGGCTGCGGCCCTGTCGGTATGTGTTCTATGATTTGCGCAAGGCTGCTCGGCGCAAACAATATTATTGCTATAGATGTAGATGATAAGAGGTTGAACATCGTAAAAGACAAGAATCTTGCTGATGTGACCATAAATCCTTTATATGACGATGTAGAAAATATTGTTGCGGAAAAAACTAATGGCAGGGGAGCTGACGGTGTAATAGAGGCTGCTGGCGGAAAAGATACTTTTGAATGTGCATGGAAAATTGCCCGCCCGAATAGTGTTGTTGCTGTGGTAGCTATGTATGAATCTGCTCAAATACTTCCTTTGCCTGATATGTACGGAAAAAATCTTATCTTTAAAACAGGCGGTGTTGATGCTATACACTGTACAAAGCTTTTGGATTATATAGCAAGCGGCAAAATAAATACTGATTTTTTGATATCAAAAACAATAAAACTTGATGATATTGTCGAGGGGTATAAACTTTTTAGCAATAAAGAAAACAATATATTAAAAATTGCTGTAACTTATGACTAGTTCTGTATTATTTTGATATGCTGATTATAAGTGTATCAGTTTTGCGAAACAGTTTTAAAATTGTCTTATAAATCGGGTCAAATATATTGAAAAACTTCCATTTTAAATGCCCGCCTTTGTCCCCTTTTATGAGCCAGTAGAGATGGTTTGCCAGTCCGTATCTTTGAATTGGTTTTATATAGTTAATTTTTATACCTGCTTTTTTTAGCATTATTTTTAGTGACTTTTCATTAAAAGCGTACAGGTGGCATCTCCAGTGTGTAAAATTTGCAAATTTGCTGCATTTGTAAATAGAAAGCAGTGCATCATCAGCGTTTGGAACTTCTATTATAATCTCTCCGTTGTCTTTTAAATAAGTAAGCAGTTCTTGAAGGGCTGCTACAGGGTCTTTTAAGTGTTCTAATACGTGGAACATTGTGATTATATCGAACTTTTTGTCTATGTCGTTTAGTGATTTGAACACCTTTAGGTTGTTTTTTTTGAAATGGTTTTCAAGTGAGTCTTGCCGTTCTATTCCGTACACATCTGCATAATTTTTAGCCAGATTAAGAAAACCTCCTGCTCCACAGCCAAAATCCAGCAGTGCTTTTCCATTAATATGTTTTTTTAAAAATTTAAAACGTCTTTCATCATCAGGTTTGCAGTTTTGCAGCCATTTATCGATATTGAAGCTGGTTCCGTGCATCTTGCCGCTGTCATAGAAACTTTCGTCTATGTGGTCAAACGATGACAGAAACATAAGCGTACAATTATTACATTTTAGTACCTTTAATTCTTTAGAATCACGTAGTTTGTAGCCTGTATCGGATAAATCACTGCTGCCGCAGATATAGCACTTGTTGTTAAATTTGTTCATAGGTTTATTAAACAACACTTTGTCGGTAGATTCAATTTTTATTAAATGTATTGCAAATGATTACTGAATGAAATATGCAACAAATTTCTCTAATCTTTAGTAACAAATTTTATTTTTATAGCAAATTTATTTTTTTTTATTATTTAAAAATTATAAAGTGTTTTATATTAATAGAAATAGTAGAGGTAATAATGCTTAATCCAATTCAACCAAATTTTGCTATAAAACCTAATCTACAAAGAAGAAATAATATTTCTTTTGGAACAAAAATTGACCCTGACTTAAAAGATTTTGTTAATGGTTTAGTACGAAGTGAAGAAATTTACCCTAAGACACTCGATTTATTATCAAAAATCGAAAATGATGGTCAACCCGGAAAATTATTTATTGAAGCCGGAAAAATAGTATTGAAAATAAAAGATCTTCCAATACCTATAGATGAATATCTTAATGCTACAACACCAGAGGTATTAAAGGCATTAAAGAAATTAGACTATATTGAAAATCTGGATATCGTTAAAGGTAAAAGATTCTATAGAATGGTAGAAGAGTCTTCAATAAATAATCCCGGTGGGCGATATTGCTTTGATAAGTATGAATTTTATAATTCTTTAAATCCAGATCGTATAAAGAATATACAAGAATCTGCTAAAAAATTAGTAGATGAATATATAGTTGCTAGTTTTTCTGAGTTTTTATAATCTATAAAAAAAAATAAAAATACCCCGGATTGGACTCGCTTGAGCTGTTGGCGAGCAACACGAGCCATACAGATCAGGATGCTCGAAGAGTAGAACCAGTGAGGATTTTCCAACAGAAAATCCGAATCGTGAGAGTCCTGAAAATATTATTTTCAAATAAAAATACCCCGGATTGGACTCGAACCAACGACGCACAGCTTAGGACGCTATCGCTCTATCCAACTGAGCTACCGGGGCATTATGCTTAGGACATTATGCCTTGCGCTTATTATTCTATAACAAACAATATCAAATTTTAACAATTATTCTGTTTTATATCCATCCGATGAATAGAAATTTGCAGCCAATCTAATAACATTAATGTATGAAAAGATTATTAATGTTATTTGCAATACTTTTGTTAGTTTCTTATCCTGTCTATTCTGCAGACTGCAATTGTCAGGAACAGATTCTCTCAGAGCAGCATATGTTTTCTGAAAAGAATGCACCCTGCGACAAGGTTGTTGTCACGAACTTGCGCAATATAATCTGTAAAGGAAATGTTTTTCAGATAGTTTTTGACTGCAAATTCTGGTCAGATAAGCAAAAAGCCGGCGATAGAGTCAATTTTACTGTTCCGGAAGCTATTTATACGCAGGAAGGTACTTTGCTCATTCCGGCATGTTCAAAAGTAGTAGGTACTGTTTTAAAAATAGAAAAACCAAGAGTCTTTAATAAAAATGCAAGAGTGTATTTTAAATTTGAATGTATAGTATTTCCTGACGGCTCAGCAATGGCAATGTCCGCAAAACCATTTACAAAAGACGGTACTTTAAAAGAAGGCCCGTGGATGACAGCAGGAAAATTGGCTGCCTCGACTGTTGGGCTGGGTGTTGCAGGTGCAGGGGCAGGTGTTGGCTTTGCTTTTATTCCAAATCCCGCCAAAATCGGTACAGGTCTGGCTATAGGTATACCAATAGGATGCAGTGTAGGGCTTATTACTGGGCTGGTAACTCCGGGGCTAAAATACCACGCAAAAGCAGGAGAATCTATAAAACTAATCTTGTGTGATGATTTGTGTCTTTGTAAACCGAAAAATTAATTTTATAAAAATGCTTGCCTTAGAGCTGCTATCAAATAGTAAAATATATTTGTTAGCAGTATAAGAAGGAATAACAGGCATGATTTTAGATAAAGTAAACAATCCTGCAGATTTAAAACAGCTCTCTATTGCTGATTTGAACAAGTTGGCTGACGAAATGAGAGATTTGATTATAAAAAAAGTGAACACAACCGGCGGACACATGGGGCCAAATCTTGGCATAATCGAAGCTACTATAGCTATGCATTATGTTTTCAATTCTCCTGTTGACAAGATTGTTTTTGATGTATCTCACCAGTGTTACCCTCACAAGATACTAACAGGCCGTAAAGAAGGTTTTACAAATCCTGACTTGTATTATAAATACACAGGTTACACAGCACCGGAAGAAAGCGCACATGACTTGTTTAAGGTAGGACATACGTCTACTTCAGTAAGTCTTGCTACAGGTGTTGCAAAAGCAAGAGATTTGAAAAATGAAAAATATAACGTAATTGCATTGATTGGTGACGGTTCATTAAGCGGCGGCGAAGCTTTTGAAGGTTTTGATAATGCAGCTGTACTCGGCACTAATATGATAATTCTCGTAAATGACAATGATATGTCTATCGCAGAAAACCATGGCGGTTTGTATTCAAACTTAAAACTTTTGAGAGAAACGAGCGGTAAAGCAGAATGCAATTTCTTTAAATCTCTCGGCTTTGAGTATATATATGCAGAAGACGGCAACAATATAGAAAAAATGATTGAGGTATTTAATAAGGTAAAAGATACGACTCATCCTGTTGTTGTTCATATGCGTACAATAAAAGGGCATGGTCTTCCTGTCGCAGAGCAGAACAAAGAAAGATTCCACTGGATAGTACCGGGAATGCTTGATGAAAACAATGAACTGGCAGAAATGAATTTTTCTGATGCTCCTACTTATGAATCCGTGACCAAAGATTTTATTTTAAACAAAGTTCAGCAGGACAGTACTGTTATAGCTGTTTCTGCTGCAACACCTGGTGCTTACGGGTTCACTAAAGATTTTAGGGATAAACTTGGTAAAAACTATACTGATGTCGGTATCGCAGAAGAGCATGCCGTTGCTTATGCGTCCGCACTTGCAAAAAGCGGTGCAAAACCAATATTGTCTTTGTTAAGCTCTTTTGTACAGAGAACTTATGACCAGCTGTCACAGGATTTGTGTTTGAACAATTCTCCTGTTACTATGTTGATTTACTGGGGCGGTATCTCCGGTGCTGATGCTACTCACTTAGGCTCCTTTGATATTCCTTTGATATCTAATATCCCTAATATTGTGTATCTTGCTCCGACTTGCAAAGAAGAATACCTCAAAATGCTTGATTGGTCTGTTCAACAAACACAATATCCTGTAGCAATAAGAGTTCCTTCTTCAAACCTTGATGAAACAGGAATTGAAGATAAAACAGATTATTCTGTATTGAACAGATATTCTCTTGTAGAAGAGGGTAAAAAAGTGGCTATAGTGGGTCTGGGTACTTTCTTTAAACTTGCTAAAGAGGTAAAAGACCATATTAAAAATGAAATGGGAATAGATGCTACTTTAATAAATCCTAAATTTATAACAGGTTTGGATAAAGATTTGCTGAACAAATTAAAAGCTGATCACTCTGTTGTTATAACTCTAGAAGACGGTGAGCTAAACGGGGGATTCGGTGAGAAAATTGCAAGCTTTTACGGCAATTCTGATATGAAGGTGCTGAACTATGGTGCTTTAAAAGAATTTACTGACAGAGTACCTCTTGACGAACTTTATACAAGATACAGATTGAAAAAAGAGTTGATTCTTGACGATTTAAGAGCTGCTCTCAAGTAAAATAATTTTATGCTACAATTATGGTATACAAAATATAGGATGAACTATTATGTATACCATAAAAGATGTAGCAGAAAAAATGGAGCTTTCGGAACACACTTTGCGCTTTTGGGCAAAATCAGGTTTTTTCCCTTTTGTTAAAAGGAATGCAAATAATATCAGAATGTTTTCCGAAAACGATTTGGAATGGGTAAAAATCGTAAAGTGTCTGCGAGCTGTCGGGACAGAAAATAAGGCAATAAAACGATACATTGATCTTTGTATTGTCGGTGACTCTACTATTGCCGAAAGGTATTCTATTATTCAAGAAACTAAAGCAAGAGCATTAAAACAGCAGGAAGAGTTGACAAAGCAGCTTGCTATGCTCGAGTACAAAGAAAATTTTTATAAAAATCTTATTAAAAATAATTTAAAAGATACATGGAACCCTATGAACAAGCCTACATTAGAAGATGAGGCTGTCTAATATACTGTTTGGAAAAATGCGTATCAAACAATAAAAATTCTTAGTGCGTATAAAAAACTTGGCAATTTACTGTAGATATGCAATAAAAAATACCCTGGATTGGATTCGAACCAATGACCTACCGCTTAGAAGGCGGTTGCTCTATCCAGCTGAGCTACCAAGGCATTTAATAATTAAATATTCAATTTATACATTATTTATAGCATATAAAAATTTTCATGCAACTTTATTTTTTATATTTAAAGTGCTTTACTTTTTATATTTTTTTTATTAATATATTCTTACTCTAATCAATATAATCTTAACTCATTGGAGGAGTGCCAGAGCGGTTGATTGGAGCAGTCTTGAAAACTGTCGTACGTTTGTAGCGTACCGTGGGTTCGAATCCCACCTCCTCCTTTTTTAAAGAGCCTTAAAAGGCTCTTTTTTAGTGTATTAAAAAAACAACTGTATTTTAACGGGACATTTTGTCTGAACGAATAAAAGGATTATTCGACAAAGTTGGCTTGGTGTTTGAATGATAGCGGTCGGAAGTAATCGTTTTATACGTTATAAAACCGGACGAAAAGTCTCTTTTGGGTATCACAAATGTCCTCAAAATTCCACAATTTTTATCTGAAAACAGAATCGTCATCGCTGTTTATCCCCATTTCACTAACTTGCACGGATAAAACGATTATTAGACTTTTGAAGTAAATGATGTCCGATTTGGCTTTAATAAGAGTAATTTGTGTTGGTATGTTACAAAAGCAGGAAAACAGGAACACTTTTCCGACTTCAGAGTTAATCTGTGAGTATGGATGAATTTATTAGTATTAATGAAATAGCAAGAATAAAAGGCTTAAAAAGTACACGTTCAATAAGACTTGCGATTAATCAGGGTAAGTATATCGCAAGAGAAGTTGAAGTAAAGGGCGGAAAATCCTATGAAATCCTTTATTCTTCCTTAGAGTCGGATATACAAGATAAACTGGATGAAGAAGAGTTAAAATCAACTGCACTTGTTCCGTTTGAAAACAAGGTAAATTTTGTATCAGAACATGCAAAATTAGCAGCTCTTGCAAAAGTGGATATTGTTGTAGCTTTAAATAACCTTCGTAAAAAATATCCAACTAAGAAAGAAGCTGATTCAGTATTTTTAGATTTATACAATAGCGGAATGTATTTGCCACAAATACATAAATTTGTGGGTCCAATTTCGATAGGAACACTTCATCGTTGGGTTAAGATGTTTGAAAATTATGGAACGGATGGGCTTCTACAAAAACGTAAAACTAATCAACAAGGTGAATATAATACGATTTTGAATGAGGAAATGAAACAGATATTTTTGAAATATTTGTTACACCCGAATAAATTTCGTATCGGAAAAGCTATAAATTTAACAAAACATATTCTAGAAAAGCGAGGATATGAAAATATTCCTTGTAATCTAACA
>CALVBT010000003.1 GCA_944325885.1 Candidatus Gastranaerophilales bacterium
ACGATTATATCGAAAACGGTAACGATAATGACGTTCTCTATGGAGAAGCAGGAAATGATACTATTATCAATAATGGTATAAACAGTACTATGATTGGTGGTACCGGTAATGATTCAATGAGAGGGAACAGTTGGGATGATATGTTTATATTTAACCTTGGTGATGGCAGCGATACGATAGATGCTAAGAGCGGAAATGATACAATTGCTTTTGCGTCTTCTGTCGAGAAAGATGATATTGCTATATTTGTTGATAATCAAAACAACTTGTTTATTGATTATGGAGTAGAATCAGGTACTGATAAAATACATGCTGTTGGAAATTCTGTTGAAAATGTATCAGTTGGCGATTATACTTTGACAAGCAATGCAATAAATCAATTAATTCAAGATATGTCTGCATACGCAACAGAGCAGGGTATTACCCTCAGTACTGTTGAAGATGTCAAGAATAATGCTGACCTGATGAATATGGTTAACAGTGCCTGGACAAATAGTTAAATTAGTTCGAAATCAAAAAGGGAGAGTTTGTAACTCTCCCTTTTTCTATTTTTGATATTTTGCAATCAGTGAAGAATTAAAATTTTGTTGTCCTTTAGATATTGTTCCTTTGGGATTTTTATCCAATATATCGTGTATCTTTTTGTATTCTGTAATTATGTATATAATTATTAGTTACAGTAAATTTTGTACGATTATCTTAAATATTTACCGATTAAAGATGCCCTAAATTTATCTTCATTATTAAAGTTTGAATATTTTTGTTGAATACTTTCGTCATCCAAAAGTTTTATGAATAAATCTTCTGAAAAACTTATTGCACCGTCTTTATCGATTCTTGCCATTTTTTCTGCAAGCTCTTTAAACAAGTCAGAAAGGTTGGACAAATCATCTCTTAACTTCGGCGACAGATTATTGTTTTTAGATAAGTTTCCAAAAATTTCAGAAAAAGCATTTAGTTTTTCTTCTGCTGAATTGCAACTGCTTAACTTTTTGTCTATTTCAATTAAATCATTTATATCCAAATCTTTTAAAATACTATCCATATTGGCTGCAACATTTGCGCCTGCTTGATTTAAATCACCAAGCATAGGCAGAAAATGAAAGTTTTTTATATAATTCCTATATTCATCTATATTAGTTGCTCCCATACCTCTGCTATTTATATATTGTAATTGTTCAATAGTTTCACAACCGGTACCCTCAAGTATATTTGGGTCTGAATAGTCCAACAAAAATTTATTTGATTGCGATTCGGTATTTAATCTGTCAATAGCATCTTGAGAAATACCGACATATATTGCATTATCATCTGCAATATACAAACTACTGTTGTTTAAATGAGCATAATTATCAGAACTTTGTGGTTTCGTTAAAATATTTATATAATTACTTACAGTTGAACCTATTGCCCCGACCATTATTAAACATTCCTCCCTGTTGGAACATATCTGTATTTTACGCATGTTTTTTTTGTTTTCAATCATGCAAATAAATTAAATTCATATATTACTGTTACATATATGTATTTATAAAATTTTACAAATTAAATTTTATCTAAATACCTAGTATATAAGTTTATCAAAGATATTAAATTATAAATATAATATAGACAATTAGGCGAAAAAAGACTATTATAATATGGTTTACTTTTGTTTTCTGTAAACATTTTCAATTTACAAGTTAGGAGAAAAAGATGAACAACATTAATGGCTCAACTGGAAATGACACATTATTTGGGACAAATAATGCTGATTACATTGCGGCAATGTCTGGCAATGATTACGTTGACGGTCTTGGTGGCAATGATTCAATTTGGGGACAAACAGGAAATGATACTATATTTGGAGGCGATGGAAACGACTCATTATATGGTCATGAAGGTTCTGACTATCTTGATGGAGAAGGTGGTGCGGATTATATGGAAGGAGGTCGCGATAATGATTTATATATAGTAGACAATGTTGGTGATCAAGTTGTTGAATATGCTAATCAAGGAAACGATACAGTAATAAGTTCTCTTGGATCTTATTCATTGACTGATAATGTGGAAGCATTAGGCTTTACCGAAGACGCATTAAGGGCATCAGGATATGGTAATGATTTAGATAATTTAATGCAAGGGAATAGTTATGATAATTATCTTGATGGTGGTGCCGGAAACGATATTCTGCAAGGTTTTGGAGGCGATGATGCTATATATGGTAGTTCCGGTAACGATTCATTATATGGAAATGAAGGAGACGACGCATTATCTGGAGGAATCGGGAATGATCTTTTAGAAGGCGATGTTGGAAATGACACCTTATATGGTGAAGCTGGTGATGATATTTTAAATGGTGGAGTTGGCAATGATTATATGGTCGGTGGTGTAGGTAATGACCAATATTATGTTCAAGATACCGGAGATGTTGTGTTAGAACATGCTAATGAAGGTACTGACCAAATTAATGTTGGATTTTTAAATGGATACACATTAGCTGATAACGTTGAAAATATGCTACTTGTTGATGGAACAGGTATGGTGTCTGCAAACGGAAATAGTTTAGATAATATTATCCAAGCAAGTAATGAAGCAAATATCGTTAATGCAGCCGCAGGAAATGATACAGTATTCGGTATGTTAGGTGATGACCTCATTTATGGCGGGGACGGTGATGATATTCTTGTCGGCGGTAATAATACTAACCAATATCTTGATGGAAATGACACCATATACGGTGGCAACGGCAATGACCAAATTTCTGGTGAAAACGGCGATGACGTTCTATATGGAGAAGCCGGAAATGATTATTTATATGGTGGTCTTGGTAACGACTTATTAGTTGGCGGCGCAGGCATTGATACATTACTTGGTGACGCAGGTAATGATACATATCAGTTTGGCTCAGAAACCCAACTCGGCGTTGTTCAAGATACAGCAGGCAATGATACTATTGCATTTGATTCAACAGTAAATAAAGATGATATTGCTATCTTTATTGATGCCAACAATAATCTGTTCTTTGATTTTGGAGAAACCGTTGGAACATCTACAGTTGGTGTTTTAGACCAAGTTAATGGAACAATAGAAAATGTAACTGTCGGCGATTATACATTGACAAGCAATGCAATAAATCAATTAATTCAAGATATGTCTGCATACGCAACAGAGCAGGGTATTACCCTCAGTACTGTTGAAGATGTCAAGAATAATGCTGACCTGATGAATATGGTTAACAGTGCCTGGACTGAGGCTGCATAGTTTGATTGAAAAGAGGAGTTTTGAAACTCCTCTTTTCTTTATATAATTAGAGGGAATGAAAAAGTTTTTTGGAATATGGTTAGTTTTTTGTTGTATGAGTATCCTTCAGGCAAATGCCGAGGAACTCAATTTTAACGACTTTTTGGCAACGGCACTGAATAATTCTTATCAGGTTAGGGTTTCTAGGATAAATACACAAATTGCAAAGAAAGGCATCAAAGAAGCACGTGCCGGATATTTTCCAACTTTGAGCGCTTTTGCAACAACTGAAAGATACAATGATTTAACACACGGACAATCCCAGATGACTGCCGTTGGAAGTGATATTTTCTTAAACAGAAGCTACTATCAGGATATGGCAGCTGTCGGCTTGTCTTACAATGTTTTTGATTTCGGCATAAGGAAAAAACAGCTGCAAATAGCAAAAGCAGAGGATAAGCAAAAAGAAATAGTACTGCAAAAAGATACAAAGGATTTAAAACTTGATGCTGTAGAAATTTATGCTCAAGCATTAAGTTTGTATAAACAGGCCCAAATTAAGAAAGAAACTCTTGCACTCCAAAAAGAGCTTTTGGAAATACAAAAAAGACTCAGAACAGCAGGTGAAGTTTCTGAAATTGATGTTGTAGACACAGAAATTAAAGTTTCAGAGCTTAAAAGCGAAGTGGATGAGATAAATAATAACCTTGCAAAAAAAATCACAGAGGTTTCATATTATACACAAAAATCTTACGACATGAACAATTTGCAGCTTAAGGATTTTCCTGAGGATACAAGCACTATTCCTGTAGATGCAGACGGACTCGTAAAACTTTCGGCAGAGTTCAATACATTAATTCCTGAAGAATCTCCTGAAGTTAAAGCTTATGAATTAGAAATATATAAAAAGCAAAAAGAATACGAAATTCAAAAGAAAGCTAATTTCCCTAAAATAAGATTTGATACAAGATACAACTTGTATGGGGCAGACCCGAGTAATTTTTTTAGCGGGGTTGGCGATATTGGACAAAGAAGCTTCAGCTTTAGGCTATCGACTTCTTTTGTTTTATTTGATGGCTTAAAAAATATAAATACAATCGCAAAATCAAAAATGGAAGTCGAAAAATTAAAAATACAAAAAGAAAAAGAAATTGCTGAACAAAAAAAGAAATATGAGCAGATAGAGCTTGATTCAAAAAATGCTCTTATTCAAACAGAAAATAATACAAAGACACTTGCTTTAGTAAATAAAAATTTAAAGATGCTTGAAAAACTAAATACCAACGGTGTTGTTGATAAATCAAAATGTATCAGAAAACGGCTTGATTTATTGGATAAAAAATTAAATCTTGAAGAAAATCAGATAAAAATATTTGTGGCTCAGTATAAGCTGCAAGTGCTAAAAGATGATGAGGTTAAACTATAATGCAGACAGGACTTATTGCTTTCGATGCAATTGCAAAAATTAACGGAATAAATATAGATATCCGCTCTGTAATAAGAGAATATAGTCTGAGTGATAAAGAAATCGAACCTGAGGAATTGCTCAGAATAATGAAGCAATTTGAGTTTAAGGCTAAGGTTAAAGAATTGCCTGTTGATGTTATTGCAGAAAAATATCCGCTGCCGGCAATTTTTTTGAAAAAAGATGGAGCCTATGGCGTGCTTTTAAAAATAGACAAGGAAAAGCAGCACGCTTTAATCTATAAAGTAGAAGAAGGCAAGACTGCTGATGTTTCTTATGATGAATTATCAGAACTTACTGATAATAAATTTATCATTCTTTCTCATAAACTTATTAATTCCCAAATAGCATTTGGTTTTAAATGGTTTTTTAATGAAATTTTGACATACAAACAGGTCATAGGCGAAGTTATGCTCGGGTCTTTTATTGTCCAGCTGTTCGGGCTTGTAACACCATTGTTTACACAGGTTATTCTCGATAAAGTTATTGTTCACAGGAGCATAATGACGCTTGATGTACTTGCATTTGGCTTTGTTGTTGTAATGGTATTTGAACTATTGTTGAATTTTTCTAGAAAATACATTTTCTTACATACTGCTTGCAAAATAGATGCAAAACTCGGCGCAAAATTGTTTAAACATCTGTTTTCATTGCCATTTACATATTTTGAAAGCAGAAAAGTTGGTAATATTATTACAAGAGTCCGAGAGTTAGACCAGATTAGAGAATTTATTACTAACAAATCTGTTTCCGTTATTTTAGATTTGTTCTTCTCTTTTGTATTTATCATAATGATGCTGCTTTACAGTCCTGTATTAACAATGCTGGTACTAGGCTTTGTAATAGTAATAGCCTTGTTATATCTGATAATAACTCCTGAACTGCGTTCACGCCTTGAAAAGAAATTTCAGATGGGCGCCCAATCAAACTCTTACCTTGTTGAATCGGTGACCGGTATTCAGACTGTTAAATCACTGGCAATAGAAGGCGGAATGCAAAGAAAATGGGAGGATTATCTGGCAAAATACATAAATTCCTCTTTTAAACTTTCAAATATGGGAAATATCGCAGGAGCGCTGTCCGGTATGCTTCAAAAAGCAATGACAATCAGCATTCTTTATTTCGGTGTAAAACTTGTTATAGATAATAAATTGACAATCGGTCAATTGATTGCATTTCAGATGTTTTCTAACCAGTTTTCAGCCCCTGTACTGAGACTTGTCAATCTTTGGAACGAATTTCAACAGTGCCTGCTCGGTGTTGACAGATTAGGCGATATTTTAAATAATCCGGTTGAAGTCCAATCCTCACAGGCAATAACTCTGCCTCAAATTCAAGGTTCTGTGAAGTTTGATAATATTTGTTTTAAATACTCTCCCAATGCGCCATATGTAATTAATAATTTTAGTTATTTCGTAAAACCCGGAATGAGTGTAGGAATAGTAGGCAGAAGCGGTAGCGGCAAGAGTACGATTACTAAACTAATTCAGCGTTTATATCTTTGTAATGAAGGGACTGCATATATTGACGGAGTCGATGTAAGACAGATGAATCCTACGTGGCTTAGGTATAATATAGGAGTTGTTTTACAAGAGAATTACTTATTTGCAGGATCAATAAGAGAAAACATTTCACTGCCTAAACCAGATGCCCCTATTGAATTAATAATGAATGTTGCTAAAATGGCAGGCGCTCACGAGTTTATTTCAGAGTTTCCGGAAGGTTATGATACACAGGTTGGAGAAAGAGGCTCGACACTTTCAGGCGGACAAAGACAAAGAATAGCAATTGCACGTGCATTGATTACAAATCCACGCATATTTATTATGGATGAGGCAACATCAGCCCTTGATTATGAATCAGAGAGAATAATACTTAACAATATGAGTAAAATTACAAAAGGCAGAACAACATTTATTATTGCCCACAGACTTTCTGCTGTTAGACACTGTGATGTAATACTTGTTATGGATAAAGGCAGGATTATCGAAGCAGGCAGACATGAAGAATTAATGCAGCACGAAAAAGGTTATTACAGATTTTTATACAGCCAACAGGAGGTTGTAAATGCTAACTAAAATTAAAGACAAAATACTTGATTGTATAAAAAACATAAACGATTCATACGAATTTAAACCACTATTGAGTGAAATAGAAGATTCTCCAGTCAGTCCATTAGGTAGATTTACGTTTTGGACGGTGACGGCACTTATCATTATCACCTTATTGTGGCTGATTATAGGAAAGATCGATATTGTTGTAAATGCAAGAGGAATTGTAATACCTGATGGCGAAGCAAAAATTATTCAACCTCTTGAGACAGGTGTTGTTAAACAAATACTTGTTAAAGAAGGCGATTTTGTAAAAAAAGGGCAACTACTTATATCAGTAGACACATCAACAACAGATGCACAACTGAAAAGTGTAAACAAAAACTTAGAACAGAGTAAATTAGAAGCACAACGTTTGAAATCAAGCGGCAATAACATTGAGTTCTCTGCAAAAACAGATAACAAAGAACTGTCAGAAGAACTTGAAACGCAGCAAAGACTTTATCAGGAAAATCTTGCAGCAATGAACAGTCAGGTTATGGCAAAACAGCAGGAAATTGCTCAATTATCAAATCAAATATCTTCTGCAATTGCACAAAAAAGAGATTACCAATCCCAGTTAAACTCTGCCATAGATAGAGAAAGACGACTCAAAAATGTAATAGATGTTATTGCATATAATGATTATCAGGATGCGCAGAATAAAGTTACAAGTTTGAAAGAATCCGTAAACAGAGCAGATGCAGAAATAAGAAGGCTGAAAGCTCAGCAAAGTCAGGTTCAAAGTGAAATAGCTCAGATAAGAGCTGATTTTAAAGCTCAGAACCTGAATACTTTAGCAAGCACCCAAAAACAAATTAATGAACTTGAAGCAAATAAAGAACAGATTGCATTTAGCAATGAAAATCAAAAAATCACAGCTCCTTGTGACGGATATATAGACAAACTGCTTATTCATACAATAGGCGGTGTTGTAACCCCTGCCCAGGAACTAATTGCACTGACTCCTGTCGAACAGCCGTTACTTATTAAGGCGCAGGTACTAAATAGAGATATCGGCTTTATTAAGGTTGGAATGCCTGTTTCTATAAAAATAGATACGTTTGAGTTTCAAAAGTACGGTATTTTGCACGGTACAGTTAAATCAATCTCTCAAAACAGCATAAAAGACGAAAAACTCGGAGAAGTTTATGAAGTTTATATAACCCCTAAAGAACATACGTTAATGGTTGAAGGAAAAGAAAAACAATTGTCTACAGGTATGACTCTTAATGCAGAAATAGAAATAAATAAAAGACGTATAATAGAATTCTTTATCTATCCGCTTATTAAATATCTTGATGAAGGAATAAGTGTCAGATAATTATTTCAAATAATCAGTAATTACATCAATAATATTTTTTTCATCTTCTTGCTGCAAAAGAATATATGGACGAGTAGGAATATCAACAGATTTGTTTTTGCCTGCTTGTCCACCTAATTGGTGAATTGCGGCATAATCAAGATTTGAACCTATAACCGCTGAATCATTGTCATAATATGTATTAATAGAAGATGCCAGCTGACCAGTAACCTGTAAAATTTGACCGGGCCAGTGTCCATTTTTCTCTCGTTGTTTTTTAGTTGAGTCTGCAAGATCTTTCCATTTATCAGGTCTTCCTTCTGATTTAAAGTTTTCTTCTGTCGAATATGCTAAAATCCCTGCAATGTTTTTCATTACAGGGCGTAAGTTTTCTGCTTTTTTTGCTAATTCTAGCAAATATTTTTCTATTTCAGTATTATTCAGTTTTATTTCTATCGGTTCAGACATTCTTTATCGGATAATTAGCAATTAAAAGTTCTTTATAAATATTATTGGTAATACCTTGTCTGTTGTTAATTCCTTTTTGTCTCTGCACTTCAATCATGTCAAATCCCTTGTATAATTCTCTAATTTTGGGAGAATCATCGTAAGACAAAAGAAAACGACCTTTGATATTACTTAATATATCTCTTAAACGTTCGTGTTCAAAGTCCTCTGTAGAAGTTACTTCATAGCCGCAGCCTGTTGAATACGGTGGATCACAATAGAAAAACGCACCCTCGTGGTCGTATTGTGCAATTAACTTTTCAAAATCTCTGTGTTCAATAAGTACTTTGTCCAAACGTTTATGAATGGCATCAATTTTAATTAGAGTATTAGAAAGACTTTTGCAAGCACCGCCGGCTGATTTTTTAACACAACCAAAAGTAGAACCTTTACCACCAAAAGAACGGGTAATTAAGAAAAAGAACTTTGCAGCTTTTTGAACATCAGTAATTGGATTTGAGTTCATAAACTGCATAAACATTTCTCGAGAGCCAAGTAAGTATGAAAGTTCTTCTTTAAGTGCATTGGGATGGTATTTAACTATTCTGAACAGGTTAACAAGTCTGCCGTCAAGGTCATTGTATATTTCAACATCTGCCCATTTATCTTTGTAAAACAAAACCCAGCCTGCACCACCAAATGGCTCTATATATGTTTGTATATTTTCAGGAATAAGTGGAGCAATTGTTTTTCTCAACAATCTTTTACCTCCAACCCAGTTTATTAAATGTTTCGAATCTACTGTCATAGAAACTCCTTTTAAATAGTGTTTAAATATTGTTGCAAATTCTTTTAATCATCAGGAGTTGAACTCCATCCGACATCGGGTGCAATTTTCTTTTCGGTCAATGGGTCGGTATAAACTGTTACGGGCTTGTATTCTCCTGATTTTTTAGAAACTAACCGCATTTCTGATGATAAACATCCAGTTGAAGAGCTGATTTGAGATTTCTTTTTAATATTGTAATTCGCAAGAGCATTCACCCTGCAACGGCATCGCCAGCCATTCGGAGGATAAAAGCTTCTCCAGAAAGGGTCATCATATGGGAAAATAAGACCATTTAATTGAGCGTGTTCCGGGCGGGTTTTTGCATCCATAACTGCAATATATTCCCAGTAAGGTCTGCTGTCTGTATTATCAAGCTGTGTCTTATATCGCCCTGATTGGTAAGCCGTTTGCATATTGACTCTGTAAATTGTTTTTAAACGACTAACCGAGCCAAGCTGAACTTGCTCGGTATTTCCTTGAGCGTCAACAATAAACTCTTTACCCCACCAACCTTTCTTTTTAAGAATAGGCTGTATTTCTTTTTGAAAGGAACTAAAGGTCTGTCCTTCAGAGATTGCTTTTTCAATAGCATCTCTGATGTCTTGCAAAATATCTTCTCTCATCGCCTTAGCAACAGTAAAGGATTTATGATGAGCTTCTTGCCAAATATCATACCAATCCCAAGATACTTTGTTATATTTTTTCTTTAAATATTTTATTGCCACTGCCGGAGCAAGTTTAAATAAGCCTTTAAGTTCGACAGCCATTAATACTTCACTCCTATGAAATCAAGAACTTTGTCGCATCCAAGTTGGTTTATGCAATAGTCATATTGTTTTGGATGAGATTCTTTCATTCTTTCAAAACGATTCGGGAATTTTTCTAAATGGCATCCAAACATACAGAACATACAGCCCGTTCTCTGCTCTCTTGTCGTATAAAGTTTTCCCTTTTTGTCTTTTTTTATTTCGCCGTAAATAGAGCTATACGGAATATTATAGATTAATATGTACTCTAAAATATCCTGTTCTGTCCAAAAGCCTAGCGGCATAGAGTATGGATTTTTTGAATTAAAAGAATTACAACCATTCTTCAAATAGACATTTGTCCTTAAACGGCTCTCAGATGCCATTGTTGCAATAAATCCTTTTTTACCGGTTTCTTTTTCAAACTTTCTAAAAGGTCGTTTTTTCATTATTTCACAACATTTATTAGAAATTTTAAACGGCGCATCTAGTAAAAACTTCCATCGGCTGCAATTATAAATAGAGGGATTGCCATTTTTATCTTTCAATGTTCCGTTTAATTTAGATAATCTTACTGTGATTGTTCCGTCATTTCTTGCTAATACTTTTCTAGATTGTTCAATAGTATCGGCAACCTCTTTACTAATTACGGGATATCCGTAGTTTTCAATAACCTTATTAAACTGTAGTTCAGGACGAATAATTGTTTCATTTTTGCATGATTTTACAAATTGTTTTATTTCGGGATACTCTAAACCTGTATCAACAAACACAGCCTCAACATCAGGAAATTCTGAACGGACAAGATGCAAAAGAACAGTAGAATCTTTTCCGCCGGAGAAAGAGACAAACACTTTGCCGTCAAAGTGTTCGTAAAATTCTCTTATTCTACGTTTTGACATTTCAATTTTTAAATTTAGAGGTAAACTCTGCCGTTGTTTAAGGAAATTCTTTTTCAAAGCGGCTTCATCAGGGGTAATTTTAGACATAATATTCCTATTTATTTAATTCAAATTCAGCAATTTGCCTGGCAACAGCTTCAACAACATTTACGGTTACGGCATTGCCTGCCATTTTGTATAAACGACAGTCTGCCAGTCCGATTTCACGTGCTTTCTCTATCATTTCATCAGGAAATCCCTGAAGTCTGAAACACTCAAGCGGAGTTAATCTGCGGATTCTGTATCCGTCAATAGTTCCCATATTGCAGTTTGTATCAAGAGTCTGAGAGCAGCCTTTACCAACTCTTCCACGTCTTGTTTTAGAATGAGGAAAAGAAAGATTTATTCCGTCTCCGGGACCTGCTTCGTCAAATCCTTTTTTAGTTCCGTTTCTAACTTTCATTAAAGGAGTATCGCCCGCAACTTTTAGAGTTTGAACTGTATCAGAGGCTTTGTATTGATTGTGCCGAGGCTTGTTAATAAAATACAACCCTGTTTTAGCACCGAGTCCGCCACCATTTGCAGTAAGACAGGAACTTAAACCGTCCGGTAAATAAATTCTGTTGCCTTGAGGTGTCTTGGGACTTAATGGATGTTTATTGAGCGTGCTAATATTTTTGATTCCATCCGGTGTGAGAGGAAATATTTTTCCGGCACATCCTTTTCCATAACATCCAACAATGTACACTCTTTCCCTGTTTTGAGGAACTCCGAAGAACTTAGAATTAAGTAATTGCCATTGCACTTGATACCCAAGGTCGGTGAGAATTTTAAGTATTGTTTGGAAAGTTTTTCCACTGTCGTGATTAAGTAAGCCTTTAACGTTTTCGAGTATAAAATATCGGGGTCGCTTGTCTTTGAGAATCCGTGCGACCTCAAAAAACATTGTGCCTCTGGTGTCTTCAAAGCCGCGTCTTTTTCCTGCAATCGAGAAAGACTGGCAAGGAAACCCTCCGCAGAGAATGTCGAAGTCGGGCAATTCTTCTGTATTGATTGTTCTGATGTCATTAAAAAATAACTCCTCTTCGGTATTAAAATATGCTTTGTATAATTTGTTGGCATATTCGTCATTATCACAATAGCCGATACTTTTAAAACCGGCTCTTTCAAGTCCGATTCTGAAACCGCCTATACCGGAAAACAAATCTAAGAAAGTTAATTTTTTATTCAAGACCATCAATCCGCCCTTCTACCTCACAAAGAAATAATGCTTTTTGAAGAACCTTTTCAAAATCTTTTGTGTTCAGGTTTTCATCTTTTAGGGCTTCTTTGATTTCAGAATAAGAATTCCCATTCATAATCATTTCTATTAGTGGGGATAAGATTTTTTCTGACTGATTTTGTAATTCTTGGTTTGAAATTAAATCGAATAATTCATCAACCTGTCGTTGCCCCTGAAAATTTTCTTGTTCTTTAAACTGACTAAATACCGGCTGTGCAGTTTGTTGAATCTCTGCTATATCAAAATCTTCTTCGTCCAATCCGTAATTTTTTATAAAATACTTTTTGGTGAACTTAACGCCGCTTTCCGATAGAGTTTTGTCTCGTTGTGCCAAATTAAGATCTATATCTTCCTCTTCATACAATTCAAATTCGGGGATAATTTCAGTGGAAAAATTTAGTTCATAAATCCAGCGTAAAAGTTGATTTATTGTTTTTTCTACGAGCTTTTTATCTGAATTGACAATGTCCTGTCTGACTTGGAAATGTGTATTTGAAGCAGCATAACTTCCAGTTGAACCGATTTCTGTAGTTAAGGTTTGACCGATAATTGCCTTCGAGATTTCTGCATTCATTTTGTTTATTAATTTTTCATAAATCTCTGCTGAGGATGATTTATTTGCTTCTTGAAGTTCAACGGATGAATCATCAGGAATAACAGCGATTGCATCTTGTACCATTCGCTCTAACATATCAGCCAAATTATTTGTTTCTTCTTGAGATGCACCTCTCGGATGTTTGCCTATTATATGAGGCATTCCGTATTTTTCGGTAAATATTGTCCAGAATTTTAAGCCGCCTTTTTTAAAAACTACCTGCCAGAATACTTTTGATAATATTCTGTCTCCATATGGATTGTCGTATGAGGCATTGTATTGCGGACAAAGAAATTTTTTAGGCGGTAATAGCTCTCCAAAATAATTCTGTTTTGTTTTAAAACGAAGATTATTGTCAGCATCATAACAAAACCATTCCGGTGGTTTTGCTTTTAACTCTGACGGAAGTATTAAGCTGCCTTCTTTTTTCCATATAATTTCTATCGGCTGAAATCCCCAAAGAACCGAATCAAGAATATCATTTATTAATTTATAAAGATCGAGCTTTTTTAAAAGATTTGAGAGTAATTCGATATTTTTATCTTTATTTAATCCTCTTGCAATTTCCCATTCAAGAGAAAGCACACCCGCTTTTCTTGATTGAACGCAGGCTATAACATGAGGATCACACAGTAACTCTCTATATATTTTTATATCTTTGCCTTGCTTACGAAGCACTATATCAGGATCAGGCAGAATGTTGCATAAAGAATAAAAATTCAAAGAACGTTGGCGTGTTGCGATTTCCTCCGACAATGATTTCTTTGTATTTGCTCTTTTTATTATGCTTTCATCCATAAGAAATTAAGCACCTATATTCTTTTTGAACAAGGTTAAGATATCGATGAATCCCACTTTGTATATGTTTTGTAATACATCAATCTCGAATACTTCTTCAGAATCAACAACTAGCTTTGCATAAGTAACAGCCATTGTTGTTTCGTATTCGGCATTATCCTGCGGCTTAATTGTACCGAGAGGAAACTCCTTAAAAGTGCCGATAAGAAAAGCTGTTGCCGGTACTTCTTTTATTTTTCCAAGCCCGTTATATGTTTCAAGATTTGCTCTAACCTGAAGAATAGTTGCAGTAAAAGGATTAGCACAAGTCCTTAAAACATCCGGATATAGAGCATTCCATTTAATCTTGCACTCGAGTTTATCAATACCTGCGAAAAATTCAGCAGAACCAACCATTCCAAGTGCTTTATGTTCTGCCATTTTATGTTTTATTTGTGGAAGCTGTACTTCTTCAGCTCTACCAAGTAAATTGTTTCCATTCATGTAAATATTACAGTTGGTAAGCTTGTTTATTTCTATTTTAGACACGGTTATATCTCCCAGTTTTGCCGTATCTCAACCTCAGTTTTATTTTTTGTATAATCCGCAATTAACGATTTCTGTGTCAGAATAATGCAAAATAACCAGTTCTTGGCTAATAGAGTGAATGAGCGGACATTTATATATGTTTTTACATTTAAAACACAGGTCTTTCTCAGTTGTATGGATTTCTAGTTTACCGATATCATTAACAGTTGCATACATTATGAGCCACCCAGTGATTTTAATAATTCGATATCTATAAAAGATTCAAAAGTAATTCTTTCAGCTGGAACAGGCGGCATAAATTCTATATTAAACGTTAAATGTCCATTTGCTATTTCTGTTGCAGGGTTTTTATCTTGATTAAAAGTACATTTTCCATCAATCAATGCACCACGTCCTATTAAGGTTCTAATAAACTGATTTACTGTCTCACAGATTGAATCTATTAAGCCGTTATCTATCGGATAATCCATAAACTGAAGCATTGAATATTCAACCGATTCATGAAGAATGTCTGCGGTTCTTCTTACATTGATAAAATTCGTTGGATCTGTTGACGTTGGATAAGCAGAGCTTCTGTTTCCCCAAGTTAAAAATCCAGTTCCGTACGAATTAAAAACAGTAAGAATTCCCGCTTCATTAAGAGCATTAACTTCACTAGACGGATCGTTTATCATAGAAGTTAGCTGACGTTCAAGCCCCAAAATGTTTTGTATAGATGTATTTGATGGTGACCAATGATAGCCCTTTTCTATATCTTTTGCGGCGATAACACCAGCTAAACGCTGAGAATATGGTTCAAGGACTATTTTATCGTTATCACTGTCATATACTTTTAAATGAGGATAGCAAAGGACAATTCTGTCAGATGAAACGTTGAAATTAATAGTACCTTCAGTGCCTCTTCCAGTAATTGCCTCTTGTACCGTTGCGCCAACTGGTGCATCAACAATCCCTATAGCTCGGATTTTGTTACATATAGTATTTATATTAGAAACAACCGCACTATCCTCACAGTACACAGGAGCAATAATTGTTTTTGGATAATAGCCAAACAAAGAATAACAATCTTCAAATGCTTTCATCCCCAGCCTTTTACCGGTAAGTGCATCAACAGAACCGTTAATTTCTCCCATAGTCACATCTTCGGGTGTTTCGTGTTTTTCAGGGTCATAGACATTAATTACTATTACAATTCCTGCCCCCTGGTCGAATATAGCTTTTAATGCTTGTGGGATTGTAAAACCTGGTTTGTGTTTACCGAAGTATTTAACTGCTTCAATTTCATTTAAAATTAAAGTTGGTGTATTGATTGTTTTGTATTCGTCTGAAACATCATCTATCGGTGCAGTTCCGACAAGTCCAATAACAGCTGTTTTTACAGTTTTTATTGTTCTGGAACCTTTTTGAACCTCGATTGTTTCAACACCGTGCAGAAAACTTGCAGGCATAAAAACTCCTTGTTATTAATGGTTTTGCTAATTGCTTAAAAAATTTGAATGCAGGGTAGTGTTAATGAGAAATTAATAGCGTATTGCCAAATTCCTTTGTTTTCAGAAATAAAATTTTCCTTAACTGGGGTTAGTTGCGAGCAGCCATCAATTCTATACCCTGTAAGAATGGCTCTCACACTATCCAAAAGCTCATAAGCACCGGCATTGGAACGCAGATTGCGGGTCACTATAGTTATTGAAAACTCTGCTGTTTTTGTTTGATTCACGTAGCCAAGACTTTGTGATTTGCTATAATTCCCCCCTTGATAATGAATAAGAATTGCACCTATAGGATGTAAAAGAAGAAACTCAGAAGGCTTATCAGGAAAGCCTCGTACAAGTAACTCCGGAATTTCTTCCTTTAATTTTTCGATAATTTTGTCTTCAATATCTCTAATATTCATACATTACTTTTCGAAAAATACGATCCCGGTAACTTTTATTTGTTTTATAGTCTCCTGATGCTAAAGGCAGATTTGTATCTGTATCTGTTTCTAAAGAGATAGTCCCCTTTTGTATATCTTGAAGAATTTTTATTGCATTTTTATAATTTGCTTCTATTACTTCAGGCATATCATCTCGCATTCTTCTTGAATACAAGCGATAAATACTCAAATCTATTGCAACAATACGAAGTAAAGGAAAACGGGTATCCAAAGGCAAATTGTATCTGCCACGCAGATACCCGTCTATGAGCGTTGATGAGTATATGATTGCCTCTTCGGCGACTACACGATCGATTTCATCTTGCTCATAATCAGAGGTCAGCTGAATAAGTGTGGAGGTTGAGACATGTGTTTCTATATCTTCGATCGTGCAGTAATCCATTTATATACCTCTAATAATTCTGATAAATTCGCCTGCGGCTGTAGCCTCATCAAGAGCATAGCCATTGCATTCTTCACTGTCAGTAATAGCAACAGCTCTACCTTCAGCATCAGAAGTAACTTTTGCACCAACTGTGACAGCACCGCCTGCTTCAATCAGTAACACTCCAATTACGGAAACGGGGAGCATTTCTTCTTTATCAGTTTCGACATCTGAAACCCCATATGCTTTTACACCTGCCGTGCAATAATTCCCGTCAAAGCCTATAAATCTACACTTTTTAATATCCGTTTTGGCTGTTATAGAAGATATCAGAACTGGTTTATATGTTTTTTCAGACATTATTTTTTATCTCCATCTTCTTGTACAGTCTCTTTAGCTGTTTTATTGGAGTCAGCTTTCTGTTCTGACTTTGTTGATTTTTGGGTTGTTTTATTAGAAGAACTCTTTTGTTCTTCGGGAATCAACTCAACAAAATCTGAAATTCGAGCTGCTTGCTCTTCTGTCAGATCAATTTTACTTCCTTCGCCATACACCTTCTTGTTATGAAGAAGCGTAGTATGTTTGACCAAGTATTTTGGCATTATTAGCTCCTCTATTTTATTCGTTTGTATTAGAAATTAAGTATCCTGCCTCTGCTCCGACTAAAAATGGAGTATAAATATCAGTAGCACGTATATATTTAACCTTGTTGCCTTCTTTTGAATATTCATCAATATTGAGAGCATCTTTCAGTCTAACTGTATATGCAAAAGACGGATCATATTCAGTTCTTGATGAAAGTTGCGGAACATAGGCAAGCACGATGTTATCTTGCCAAATCCTGACAAATTCTCCTTTTTCATTAGCAAATATAGATTTGCCAATGTAGATATTTTCTACTTCAAAGATTTCTTTTAAAAGCTCAAGTGTCACAAGCTTATTAAGATTGTCAGAGATTAAACCTTTTAATTGGGGATGTTTTTTCAGTACACGCCAAGCATCTTGACCGATAACCATAACATTAGGATCAGCAGCTATCTTTTTAGAAACAGCATCTTTGGCATCATCTACAACGCCCTGCGGGTCAGAATCCTTATTTGTAAAACAAGATGTACCGGATAATGCAATCTTGTTGCCATCAGGATAATTTTTAGGATCTTGTGCAAGGTCTGCACATTGTTTTTCGTGTTTTAATAACAACCCCTGTGAAACAACATTTGTTGCGTGAAGCTGTAATTTCACTTTTTTAGCTTCATTTTCTTCACGATAATCAATAGGGTATGACAAATCGTGTTCAGACAGCGTTGCCGTATGTTTTGTAAAGCCCTTAGGTGAAATCACATTAGAATTTGCACGTATTGCTCTTTCTGTATCGTGAAGAGCAAAGGCTTCCTTGTTAAATTGAAATATGTCAATTTTCTCAAGCTCTGATTGAATTGTCGGAAATAAATGTTCAGCAATAAATGCATTATTTTTGTAGCCACGAGCTACTTCAGAAAGGTACGCATTAATGCGTAATTCTTGTAATCTACCCATTCTCTCTCCTATAATTTTATTTTTAAGAGGGCATCCTTAAAGGGAATTCCTGCTTTTTGTGCGAGTGCTTTTGCTTCTTTGAAGATTTCAAGACTCTCTTCATCGGCATTTGCAAATTTTTCGGCTTGCTCATCTACCTCAGAAATTTTGTCTTTTTTGACAATTTCCTGAAATTCTATCTGTTTTGGCAGAGAATTAAGCAAATCCTTAAATGCATCGACTTGAGAGTCCTGCTCATTAAACTGTTTTACATTTTCGAGGGACATTAAAATCTTCAAACTCAAGTCTTTTTGACTCGGAGTTAAATGTCCGTCATTTACTTTTTGATTTAGAAACTGTTCAAACTTATTCTGTGTAATTTCATTACGCAGCTTAAGTAATTCTGCTTGTGCTTCCTGATAAGCAGATGTATTATTTTCTAACTTAGCAATAGAAACATTCATTTGTGCAATTTGTTCTTGCATTTTAGATATTGTTTCTTTTGCTTCTGACAATGTTTTAATTGTTTCATCATTATTAGTAGAAACTGCATTATCAGCTGTAGTAATTTTTCCGTTATTGTCGGGTTTAATATCTGTTTCGTCTGATGCTTCGAATATAAAAGTATCAGCTTCTCCTTCTTTAAATTCAACAGGTGCCATACCTTTTACCTGTGGAATACTTGCACCAAGAAAAGAAACAGCTTTTAAATACGGCTTTTTACCTTCAAGATTTCTGTATATTTCTACAGATATTTTTTTGTATTTACCGCTTCTTACAAACTCCTTTAATTCCGGCGATAAATCTTTAAAACTTGCTTTTAATTTGCCGTTTTCTGCTTTTAAATCAGAAACCCAACCATATGCAGGTCCTTTTTGTTCGTGATCTAAAGTAACAGGTGCTTCACAAAATTGTGGGTCATAGTTCTGTGCAAGTGCGTCAACTTCTTCTTGTGAGAATGAGCCTTGCGGATATGTTCCTGCTTTAAAAACCTCAAAAAATTTCATTAATATCTCCGTTAAATTTCATAGACGGTAAAAGTCAAAACTTATATTCGCAGTATGAAACCTTGCAGGAGCTATATTCAAATGAACATTTCAATAATTTTTTAAAGAAATATTCATTTGTTTTGAGTTATTAAAAAGCGGTATCTTGTAAATATTAAAGCGAGAGCGAAAGCTCTTCTTTCTTTTTCCCTGCTACTAAAGGAGTATTATGGATTTTTTAACTTGCATCTCACCTTTGATTGAGAATATAGGTTTTCCTGCATTAATATTTGCAATCTGGTACTTATACCATCAATCTCAAGTTAAGGCTTTTGAGAAAATCATCGAAAATAATTTTGAAATACTAAAAGATTTGTTGGAAAGCAATCAATATCATGCTGCAATTCTTTCACGTATAGAAAGCAAAATAGACAGCAATATGTGGTGTCCTGTACTAAAAAAAGAGGTCTCTTAGATGAATATCGAAAGATTTCAATTAAAAGGAATGCTTGCTGATGCAAAAAAACAATTCCGTTTAAAGGACACAGAAGCATCAGGTCTTATTATATTACTTCGCTCATTACTTAATCCTTATATCCCTGTTACAGAAATTGATACAGAAAAAGTAATGGTACAGGTAGACAGACTGCACAAAATCATTTCAGAAATGAAAGAAAAACAAATTCAAATAAATCAAATGGAGAGTGACCTTGAATAATAAGGCATATCTGTATAATGAAGCCGAGCGATTCTATGTGTATAACGAATGTACTATTGATGAAACGGCTTCTAAACTTGAGTTAAATCCGAAAACAATTTGCCGTTGGAAAGCCAAAGGGAATTGGGATCAAAAAAGAGAAGAGTTTCGTAAATCCAAACAGGCTTTTCATTCGGAATTATATGAATTTGCACGTAAACTTATGCGGGATATTTCATCAGATATGGACAATGGCAAAAAAATTGATCCTGGCAGGATGTATGCATTTACAAGAATGTTGCCTCTAATTGGTAAAGTTAAAGAGTATGAAGACGAAGCCATTGTTAATGAAAAACAAGAAAAAAGTAAAGGTCTTACTCCGGATTTAATAAAAACAATTGAAGAAGAAATCTTGGGAATAAAACATAGTGATGAATAAAACGATAAAGGCTGAGAAAACACCTTTTTTTCTGCCCTATCAATTACGTTGGTTAAATGATAACTCACGTATAAAAATTTGGGAAAAATCACGAAGGATAGGAGCAACTTATGTACAGAGCTATGAAGATGTAAGGGATTGCGTATATAAACGGGTTCCTTCTGTTTGGTTTTCATCTGCTGATGAATCTGCTGCAAAAGAATACATAGAATATTGCAAAATTTGGGTCAATTTATTTCACGTTGCCTCACAATATTTAGGCGAGGTGGTAATAGATTCAGAAAAAGATGTAAAAGCTCTCGTTATTGAATTTGCAAATGGTACAAAAATCCACGCACTTAGTTCAAATCCAAATGCATTTCGTTCGAAAGGCGGAAAAACTGTTCTTGATGAATTTGCTCATCATAAAAATCCTATGATGATGTGGAGAGCAGCGAAACCTTGTATAACCTGGGGTTATCCTTTAAGAATTCTGTCGACTCATAATGGGCAGCAAGCCTTGTTTTTCAGGTTTATTTCTCAAATTTTAAAAGGCATTCTCAAATGGTCTCATCACAAAACACCCATCCAACTTGCCGTTGAAGAAGGATTGGTTGACAAAATTTACGGAAGAAAAACGACAAAAGCAGAAAGAGAAGAATGGTTAGAAGAACAACGCAGAGACTGCTTTGATGAATACACCTGGCTTCAGGAATTTTGTTGTGTTGCTATTGATGAGGCAACAGCATTTTTACCTTATGAACTTATTGTCTCTTGTGAGAAAGATAATATACTAAAAGATTTAGATGAAATAAAAGGAGATTTGTATGTCGGAATAGATATCGGTAGACGAAAAGATTTAACGGCAATTTGGTGTTTAGATGTTTTTGAAAATATAAAGTACACACGATTATTAAAAATTTTAGAAAAAACTCCGTTTAAAATTCAATATGAAATAATATCTGAAATCTTAAAACACAAACATCTTCGCAGATGTTGTATTGACGGAACAGGGTTAGGTATGCAAATTGCAGAAACAGCACAAGATGATTTTGGCAAATATCGAGTCGAAGCTATAACTTTTACTAATAAAGTCAAAGAAGAAATGGCATATAATTTGCGTACAAATTTTGAAGACAAAACAATCTATATTCCATCAGAACATGAAATTCGGGAAGATTTGCATTCGGTCAGAAGAATAATAACCGCCTCTAACAATATCCGCTTTGATGCGGATTCTGATGAAAGCACAGGTCACGCAGACAGATTTTGGGCTTTGGCATTAGCTTTATATGCTTGCAGTACAAACCTTTCGCCAATACATATTGCTTCCAGAGTAACATACAAAACTCCTAAGCTTACAGAAGGCTTTTAAACGAGTTTTTCTAAAATTTAGATATCAATACACCTAAAAATAATTTTAAACAGCTTAAATTAAAATTTAAACAGGTTTTAAACGGTGTAAAAATTATAAACTATTTGTCTTTTTCAACAACTTTAAATCCACCCCATTTGTAGAAAGGTTGAGGTGCATAGTCTTTAGACTCGGAAATAATTTTATACATCCCATAATTAGTTAATAAGCCAATCAAAGATAAACCAGCTGCTAATCCCCAAATAATTTTTAAATTATCTTTTCCTCGATGAAATAAAGATAATAAGCTACCAGTAAGCACTGGAAAAACAGCTGTATTAAACAGCATTATATTTCTTTTAACGACCTTGTCTGCATAGTCTTTTGAGACAGGAGTCCCGTCTTTTTTTTGAACTTCATAGTTCTTTTTATATTTTAATTGGGTTCCAAAAGATACAGGAGTTATATTCATTTTGCCTCAACATCTTTTTCAACAACTTTAAATCCACCCCATTTGTAGAAGGGTTGAGGATTGAATTCTTTTAAATTTTTAGACCGTGTATAAAAGTAGTTACTCAAAAAAGCACCACCTATCATCAATGCAGCACTCATTGTCCAAATATATTTTAACATTTTTTTAGTAGGAGCAAATATAGAATTTAATATTCCAAAACTTAAAGGAAAACCTAATGTCGTAAAACCAATCATATTTCTTTTAACAATCTTATCAGCATATTCCTTGCTGACAGGAGTTCCGTCTTTTTTTTGAACTTCATAGTTCTTTTTATATTTTAATTGGGTTCCAAAAGATACAGGTCTAATACTCATGCTTACCCCCTAAATTTATATTTATTATAAACCGAAACATAATTTTTTTTGCTAGCCAGTATATTTAAGGAGAAAAAATGACAAAAAACTTAACACTTCCATCCGGCAAAACAGCCATTATTAAAGAAGGGAAAGGCAAAGATTTATTACAAGCTCAACTGAAAGCTAAAACTTCAGAAGAAATTCCGTATGCATTGATTGCGGAACTATGTGAATTTGAAGGACAAAGCCTTGTTTACGAAGATATTTTAGAAATGGATTTATCGGATGTTCTTGCATTGCAGGCTGAAATATCGGGAAAGTTTCTGCAATCCCAGACAGCCAAAGCATAATTCATTTATGCAAAACCACCGGATGGCAGTATTCGGAAATATCCGAAATGCCAATCACAACTTTAGCCTACTGGTGCAATCAGTCAATAAAATACACGAATAAACGTAACGAGGACTTTGAGGAACAATGCTCGATACAATGATGAAAGTTTCATTAACTTTAGTCGCTTTCGACAAAATGTCGAGGGTTATTCGTGATGCTGTAAACAAATCCAATGACGAATTTGATAAACTTCAGCGAGAAATCAAAAACACCTCAGATATGTTAGACAAACTCGGGCAGAATATGACAAAAGTCGGGGGTGCATTGACTCTTGCAGGGGGCGGACTTGCGTATAAACTTGGAATTACAGAGGCTATTCCTGAAGCATTCCAAATGGAACACAGATTAAGGGAACTCGGCAATGTTGGACAGTTATCCGCAAAACAGCTTGAGGATATGGATAAACGTCTTGCATCTATTTCAAGATATACAAACCAGATGCGGCCTGAAATCGCAGAAGGTTTGAATGTGCTTGTTGCATCAGGTATTGATCCAACAAAAGCCCTTGATTATATGAATGTTATCGGCAGAACTGCAACAGGTGAACAAGCTGCTATTGCAGATATTTCAAGAACTGCTTTTGCCGTAAGCGATAACTTAAAAGTTCCTATTGATGATTTGGGAAAATCAATGGATATTCTTGCGATGTCAGGTAAAGAGGGACGTTTTGAATTAAAGGATATGGCAGCAGCATTCCCGAGTTTAACAGCCGGTGCTGCTATGCTAGGTATGAAAGGGACACCTGCCGTTGCATCTTTAGGTGCTGCCCTGCAAGTTGCAATGAAAGGTGCCGGCGAGGCATCTGAGGCAGCAAATAACTTAGAAAACTTTATTCAAAAAGTTACATCTCCACTTGCAGTAAAGAACTTTGAGGAAGTTTTCGGGGTTAATCTCAAACAGGTTCTTTTAGATGCGGCCGCTCAAGGTCGTGATCCAATCTTAGAAGTAATCGAAATGATGAAAGAACTATCCGGCGGAGATGTGTTTAAGGTTTCGGAAGTCTTTCAGGATAAACAGGTTTTAAATTTCATAAAACCTATGATGCAGAATCTTGATGAATATAAACGAATAAAAGCATCTGCATTAAGTGCCGAGGGTGTTGTTGATTCCGACTTTGAACACATGATGGAAACAACAAACGAACAATTTAAGCTCTTAAAAATTAATATGAAAGAGCTTGTATTTCCTCATCTTCATAAGCCGATAGAGTTAATAAACAATCTTCTGACAAAAATAAATAATAATCCTTTGCTACAAAAAGGTTTATTCGGGGCGATTATAGGAACAATCGGCTTAGGAATTTTGCTTACAACGCTTGGCACTGCAACAATAATTATCGGCAAATTTGTTGGAATGTACGGAACATTTCTCAAGTACGCCAGAGATTTAACTCCTGTTTTAGTACAAAACTCTCAAAAACTTATGCAATTTTTAGGATTGAATTTTACAACAAGCAGCGGTTTTATCGGAAATATTGCACAGCTTGATAAAAATTTGCGTAACGGATTAATTAACGGGATAAAAACTCTGCCTGCAAATATTTCTAAGTCTTCTGCCGCTCTAAAAGACTGGACTGTAACATCAGTAAAAGCAATGCCGGCTAATTTTATAAACGGTTTAAAGGCGTTCAAAACAGGTTTTTTGAGTATTCCAAACCTAATTAAAAATGCGATAATCGCATTCAGAGCATTTTCTGTTACTTTGCTTACATCTCCTCTCGGTTGGATTGCTCTTGCAATCGGAGTTGTTGCTCTTGTTATTTACAAATACTGGAAACCGATTTCAGGATTCTTTAAAGGTATGTGGCAAGGTCTCAAAGAAGGTTTACAGCCATTAATGCCGTTATTCCAGAGAATGGGAAAAGCTCTCTCACCTATTCTGGCACCTATCAAAGCCATTGTTGATTGGTTCAAAAAACTAATAAAACCCGTTGAAGATACAGGCGGAGCCGCTGAAAAAATGGGCGTTCGATTTGGTAAAGCCATTGCTAATATAATCGTGAAGTTGGTTGAATTTGTCACTAAGGTTTTTGAATTTGGCAGGAAAATCGGTGATATGCTCGCAAACGGAATTTTATCCAAACTTGGAAAAACTAAGGAAGCAATTGCCAAGCACGCACAGATAATACGAGACCACTTGCCGCATTCCCCTGCTAAAACTGGGCCATTAAAAGATTTGCATAAAGTAAAAATAGCGGAAACAATAGCAGGAACAATTAAACCATTACCAATTGTGTCAGCAATGAATAAAGCTTTGAATTTTGCATCAACCCCGTTTAATGCAAAAGTTGGCAATCTTAAAACAGGCGGATCTTCAGTGGTTGTTCATTACTCCCCAACGATCACAATTTCCGGTTCTGAATCAAAAGAAGAATTTGCAAAATTACTCAGACAGCATAAAGACGAGGTTGTTTCAATTATGAAAAGAGAGAAAGAACGCCAAGAAAGAGTTAAATATTAATGTTTGCACAACTGGGAGATATAAAATTTGAATTAATAACATATTTTAATGGATTACAAGAAAGACGGTCATATAACTATGCACAACACGATAGGATAAATAATAAACCGATATTACAATTTCTTGGCAAAAATCTTATTGAACAAGATATTAAACTGAATTTTCACAGAACGTTTTGTACCCCTGAAGATGAAATTAAAAAACTAACAACTGTTGCTGATAAAGCGACACCACTAAAGTTTATTAAAGGTAACGGAGAATACATTGGAGTATTTGTTATAGAGGATATTCAATCATCAATAGAACAATCTTCGTCAGAAGGTGATCTGATTTCAATTCAAGTGGACATACGAATAAAAGAATACACTGGAAAAATCCCGCAAAAGCCTAAACAGACAAAAGGGTTAAAAAAGAAAAATACTAAGAAGTAATGACTGAGGAATTTTACACTTATATCACAAAACAAAACGACAGATGGGATTTGATTGCATATGAATATTACAACAATGCTCTTTTGTATGAAGAAATAATTAAAGCAAATCCAGAAATAAAGATAACACCTGTGTTGGCAGAAGGAATACAAATCAAAGTTCCTGTCTTACAAGAAGAAACAACAATACAATTTGAAATTCCACCATGGAAACAATAATGTTAAAACCTATATTTCAACTTTTCTATGAAAAAAAGAATATAACTAAGGATGTTTCTGCATACGTAACTTCAATAGAATATACAGATGTAGAAGATGGCGAGTCAGATGAGCTTCAAATCATGTTTGAAGATTCTGAATGCTTGTGGCAAGGTGCTTGGATACCAACAAAAGGAGACTGTCTTGAAGCTCACATTGGATATGACCTATCAAAACTATTAAACTGCGGGGTTTTTGAGATAGATGAACTGGAATATGATACTCCACCTGATGTAGTTATTGTTAAAGGACTTGCGACAGGTATAAAAAAGCCGTTCCGACAAAAAAATTCTCAAGGCTACGAAAGTACAACTTTAAAACAAATAGCTTTAAAAGTTGCAAAGAAACACAATCTTACTTTAATTGGCGATATTGAAGATATACAGGTTGATAGAATAACACAGAATAAAGAAAGTGACCTAACTTTTTTATCCCGTCTTGCAGAAGAATACGGATATGTTTTTAAAGTTACGGACAAAAACCTTGTATTTTATGATGTTCAACAGCTCAGAGGCGCAAAATCAACACATATTTTCTATAAATCAGACTTGAGCAGAATAAATCTCAGAGAAAAAACGAGTCAAAAGTATAAATCTGTACAGGTTTCATATTATGACCCGAAAAAGAAAAAGACTGTCAAAGCCTCTGCAAGAAATGAATCTGTAAAAAAAGGCGATACATTAAAAATCACTGTTCGATGCTCAAACAGAAAGCAGGCTGTTCAAAAAGCCAAGGCAGCATTATCAACTGCTGATACAACTATTCAAGGTTCAATAGAACTTGTCGGCAATCCTTATTTAGTCGCTGGATTGAATATTGAGTTAAAAGGAATCGGTCATTTTAGTGGCAAATATCATATAAAACAGGCTAGACACGTTATTGACCGTAACACAGGTTATAAAACATATTGCGAGGTAGAATCGTGTTAAGATTTGGTGTTATTTCTCAAATAAATGCTTCAAAGGTCGAAGCACGAGTGCGATTTGAAGATGATGACAGCACTTCTTTTTGGTTGCCGATACTGAAAACAAAAACATTAAAAGACAAATTTTATTCAATGTTAGATATAGGTGAACAAGTCGCTTGTCTTATGGACGAAAACTCAGAAGATGGTGTAATTCTTGGGGCTATTTATTCCGCAGAAGACCTTCCACCAAAACAAACAGAAAAGGAAATGTCCATTAATTTAGAAAACGGTTCATTCCTAAACATAAATAAAGAAACAGACACACTTACCATATCATTCAAAAATATAAAACTGGTCGGAGATATTACTAATGAAGGCTATTTTTCAAATACTAAAGGCATTAGTTCGAATGCTGATATTTCTGATAAAACTTCATCGATGCAAAAAATAAGAGATATTTATAATTCGCATACTCACACTGGTAATCAAGGTAAACCCACATCCTCCCCAACTCAGCAAATGTAATTATGACAAGATTAGAAGACATTACATATGTAGATTGGCAACCTATGCTTAATCAAATTGGTGAAGCGGCAGAGGGAATTGATGACATTAATCAATGCATTGCCAATATTATTAAAACCCGTAAAGGTTCTGTTCCTCATCGACCAACCTTTGGTTCTGATGTATATCAATATGTCGACTATCCGATAAGTGAGGCAATTCCCAATATTATCAGAGAGACAACCGATGCAATTACTGAATGGGAGCCTCGTATTCAAATAAAGCAAATAACTGCATCATCAGAAAAAGAGAAAATTACATTGAAAGTTGAATGGACATTAATAGATTCAGATGATGGTTCAATAGTTGAGGTAGATTTATGAGTGCAAACCTTCCTGAACCCAATTTTATAGAGCGTAATCCTGAGGAAATCACAAATGCTTGGATTCAAAGATATGAAGAATTAACAGGAAAAACTCTTTACCCTGCACAAGTCGATAGATTTGCCATTGATTTGGGCGCATATAGAGAAAATATCCTCAGGGTCGAAATTCAAGAAACAGCAAAGAAAAATTTACTGAGTTATGCACCATTAGATGTTTTAAAACACATTGGGGAACCGCACGGTGTATCTCAACTTTTAGCTGATTATGCAAAAACAACTATAATGTTTTCAATAGATGAACCTTTAGATTTTGATTTTACAATACAAGCCAATACTGAAATTGAGAGTAAAGACGGTTTGTTTATATTCGCAACAACAGAACCTGTAACATTAAAACAAGGAGAGTTAATTGCAACTGTCGAAGCACAGTGTGAAACAGCAGGAGCAGCGGCAAATAATTATGCTATAGGTGCAATTAGTAATATTTTAACGCCTATTGATTACATATCCAAAGCTGAAAATATAACTGTTACCAGCGGAGGTGCAGATGATGAAACAGCCGAACAACTCAGAGAAAGAATTCGGCTGGCACCAGAGAAATATTCAAATGCAGGAAGTTACGGTGCATATCGATATCACACACTGTCTGTGCATCAATCAATAACGGATGTTGCAATAATTTCACCATCACCGGGCATAGTGAATGTTTATCCTTTGACCTTAAATGGCAACCCAACAGAAGAACTGATTAAAAAAATTCAAGACCATTTGAATGAAGAAGATGTTAGACCTCTGACTGATTATGTACAGGTTAAGTCTCCAGAAAACATCGATTTTTCAATTAATGCAGGAATAATACTTTATTCCTATGCAGATATAGACAGTGTAAAGAAAACAATAGATGAAAGATTCAATGAGTATAAATTGCAACTTTCTGAAAAATTAGGAAAAAATGTTGTTGCAACACAGATTATAGCTATTTTAAACAGTATTTACGGCGTGTATAAAGTGAACTTAAATTCACCTGAAGATATCGATGTACAAAAGCAACAGTGGGCTAATCTTGTAAAATATGACATTGTAATCGGAGGGTATGCTGATGAATAATCTTGCTCCGATAAATGATATAAATTTAAAAGTATTTGACCAAATTTGTGAAGAACGTTTTGGCGAATTGGATTTAAAAGTCCTTGATGTTACCGATATAGATAATTTGCCTGTAGATGCATTACCTCATTTGGCTGAACAATATCATATTACGGGCAATGAAGGTTGGAAATTCTGTCGTAATGAACAGGAAAAAAGAAGTCTCATAAAAAACGCAATACAGTTACATAAATACAGAGGCACAAAATATGCAATTATAAAAGCCTTGTCATTAATAAATATTACTGCTTTTGTAACGGAATGGTTTGAATATAATGGATCTCCATTTTTCTTTAAGGTTCTTTTGGATATGGAGACTAGCTATGATTCGGATTTGGAACTACAAGTTATAGATTTAATAAATGAAAATAAAAATGTTCGTTCGTGGTTGGAACGTATAATTGTTTATCTTAAACAAGAAGCGTTAATGCCGATTATGAGCTATATATCAACAAGTGAGGAGATAATAGTATGACAACGGAATTTTACTCACTAATAACAGATATTGGCTTTAACGAAATTAACAAAGCTCTTAATGACGGTAAGAAACTGGATTTAAAATATATTGCTGTTGGTGATTCTAACGGTAAGTATTATGAACCCAAAACAACGCAGACTAAACTAAAAAATGAAAAATATAGGGCAGAAATTACCGAGGTTACAAATTTAACAGCAAGAGCATTAATCCCTAATAATATAGGTGGCTTTTATATTAGAGAAGTCGGGCTATTTGACGGAAATAATCAACTTTTGCTTATAGCCAAACAGCCTGAAACATATAAACCAATAGAATCGCAGGGAAGTGTTAAAGAATTATGGATAAAAGTTCTACTAAAAGCAATAAACCCTGATGTTATAGAAATTAAGATTGATCCAAGTGTTCAATATGCATCAACACAATTTGTAATAGAACAAATAAAAACGCATAAACATCCTGATTTAATGCCAATTTGGCTATATGACACAAATGGAAACGGGGTAGTCGATTCTTGCGAGTTTATAGATGGTGGCAGATTCACGGACGGAGGGGATATCAATTTACCACAGCCGCCTGCAATACCTGAATTAATAATGAGTACAACAATATATGATAAAAACAATAACGGCATAGTTGATAATGCGGAAAATATTGATGCCGGTGAATTTGAAAGCGAGGAATAAAAATGGGAACAATTCAAATCAAACGAGGATTAGAAGCTAACCTGCCGACAGAGGCGGCTGATGGTGAACTTTTATATACCAAAGATACGAAAAAGTTTTACATAGGTAACGGAGAAGGTCACGCTCTTACTGTATTTGAGAATGCAGAACAGCTGAAAACATATCTTGCAGGGAAGTCTGATACAGGACACACACATACTGTAATTGAAATCACTGATTTTGATACATCTGTCGATGAAAGAATTACAGCTCAAAAAGGACAACCAAATGGCATTGCGGCTTTAGATGGAACAGGGAAAATTCCAAATGCTCAAATCCCAACTTCATTTAAAGAAGCTGCTGTTGTAGAAAATATTGCAGCAAGAGACGAATTAACTCCTTTTCAAGGAATGCATGCACTTGTAATTGATGCTAGCGGCGATGCAACAGTTGAATCAGGCGGTGGAGCTGAGTATGTATATAACGGAACAAAATGGGTAAAAATTTCGGAATTTAATGAGTTGGATACTCTTATCGACTGGTCAAATGTTCAAAATAAACCTGAATTTGTTACTAAAATTACTGACTTAGAAGACATTCCAGATTCATTGACAGGACAGGCTGGAATGATTCTTGTCGTAAATCCTGAAGAAAACGGTTTTGTATTTACTTCACAGTTTTCAGGAAATATCGATGGGGGAGAGTTTTAGTGACAACTCACATTCGATTCCGAAGAGGTTTTAAAAATGATCTTCCATCATATGCTCCAAGTGGAATGCCAATGTGGTGTGAAGACACGCAGGAGCTTTATTTAGGGACTGGAACTGGTCTTGTTCAAGTTGGCGGAAAAACGATGGTTTCCGCCAACGGGAAACAACCATTTGAGATATTTTACTCTATGTCAACAGAAACTCCTGCCGGAGCATATCCGCTTTGGACTGGCGAACTTATTCCTAATTGTAGAGAGTTATTACCAGATTTTTGGAATAAAGCACTGGAGTTATCAAAGGATAAAGATGTTACAGTTGCGTTGTTAAAAGCTATGATAGAATCGACAAATGAAGACTATGTTATTGAAGATTTAATGGACATAGAAAGTTCATCGAAAACATATCAGGCTATTGCAGATCCCTATTCTTATACATTTTTTAGCAATATTACGGAATATCCTGTTGGCGTCAAAATAACATTTAATACAACACAAACCGCCGGCGATTATATATTCTCTTTTTCAACAGCAGCCTTAAATGCACCGGCAAAAATAGCACCGCCAAAGTCAGTTGAAATATTTCTTACAAAAGAAACTGGGGAAGAAGTTTCGGTATGGCAAACCTCTGAAATACCACAGGAAATGTCTGCAAATAAAGTTATATCCAATAAAATCAATATTACTTATTCATTTAAAAGTGTTTCTTTTAAAATTACTGATGCAAATTCTTACGATAACATTATTCAGGCAACACTTTCAAATTGTCAGATTGAAAAAGTTATAAGCAAATTAGAACCGAGAATCCGTGTGGTCAGCCAAGATGTTTACGATAGTGAAGTCAGTACGTATATGGAAACAGGTGCATTTGTAATAGATGAATCAGCTGGAAGCATAAGATTACCTAAGATAACAAGATTTCTTGCATCAATTGAACAATTATCTCAGATAGGTACAGCACATAATGACCAGATTCTAGAACACACCCATACATATAGAACAGATAATAAAAACCGCCCTCGTGGTGATGATAGAACTGCGTGCTTTACATACGATGCCGAATACGAAACATCCGGAGTAAACGGAGCCAGGAAAGGTAATGAAAACCTTGTAAAACATATAAAAGTCGGGCTTTTTATTCAAGTCTATAACACAGTTATCAATCAAAGTACATTCGATGCTGCACAATTTAATAACACTTTATTGAATCACTCACATCCTAGAAAGCCTCAATATTTTATAAATTCTGGAGTTCAAACAGGACAAACAACTTATGTTTATCCTCCTGAAGGTTATACAATGTCGAATTTAAATGCTTTTATCCCAAGTGTTAATACAATGTCAATTGACACTGAAGAAGAAAAAAACAGCACAATCAGTTGTACTTGGACAAAAGATGATTCAAAAATTACAGTTACAAACAACGATATAACTGAAAACGGAAGTGTGAATAATAACTGGCTTGCTGTTTGGAGAAAATAGAATGTTTTATGTATTAATTGAAAACAATGAACTCAGAGGAATATTGGACTATAAACCCAATACGGGAAAAGATAATATTCAAGTAGTGGAATATGATGGCATAATCCAAAAAGAAAATATTCTTGTTCTTGATGGAAAAATTGTTGATAAAGAAGCATATACATTTATTAATGGCAAATATATTAAACGTGATTACGATCTGGAAAAACAGCAAACAATAAATAAACAGGCTCGTAAATATTTAAAAGACACAGATTGGTTGGTTTTAAGACATCGGGATCAAATCGCTCTTGGTCTTGATACTTCTTTAACTGCTGCTGAATACAAAGAGCTGTTGCAAAAGAGGCAAGAAGCCCGTAGTCAAGTAATAGATTATACAGAATAGGATGTGTTTAATGGGAATAGATATAAAATTCAGAAGAGGACAAAAAATTAAATTGCCAGATTCTGCTCCTAGTGGAATGCCTTTATGGTGCGAAGATACTTGCGAACTATACATGGGAACAGGAGATAATGTTGAAAAAGTCGGTTCACAAGCTGATTTTGCAACTCAAGCTTTGCAAGATGCATCCGGTAATGAGATAAGTACAACTTATGCTAAAGTACACAAAGACATTAATATTTTGCCTTCAAGCGGAACTATAGAATTACAAGATAATTCTATTAACCGAATAGAAAATGCTATGGGGAAAATTACTTTTGTATTGCCGGAAGTTAATGATGATAAATTTCATCAAATATTAATTCAATTTCATTCGATGCTAGCTATTGTAGATTTAGGGACAGAGCAATTTTTTAATAATGAAGCTCCAACTTTAACAATCGGAACCTATGACATAATTTATGAACACGATGGTACAAACTGGGTTGTTGGAGCAGTAAAAAAAGGGATAGAAAGTACAACAACAGAATGATAGATATATACTCAAAAAAATTTTTAATGAAACAAAAAGAAACAACGCCTACACCGGAGCCGGAACCCGAACCGAATCTTGTACAAGTATTAGGAGCAGTTCCAAAAGATTTTTCAAATGGATTTAAATATAACCTGATAAAACGTAATGACTATTTTTATATGTTATATGAAGATAGTCCCCAAAAGGGAGAGGACGATACAGAAGTTCAAAAGCTTAATTTTATATCCAGAACAAAGGATTTTAAAAGTTGGGAAGGCTCGGGTATCGGCAGCGGATATATTAGATACGATGAAACAGCAGATGCTTTCTTTTGCTCACATCTTGGTATGAGATATAAAACAAATCTTTATAACGATGTGAAATATAACATAATAAAAATCAACCCGGATGATTTTTCATATAAAGTCCAAAATATTTTGACGTCCACAATGGATATTACATCCAGAGGCATTACTCACATAGAAAGAGTTGGCAATTATTTGATGCTGCTTTGCTATATTAACAAAACTTCAGTGTATAGCTTTTATTCATCGAATAACGGAGAAACTTGGTCATCTAAACTATTAGTAACAACTCCATCTTTTGGTATTGGCTTAGATGGTATAAAAAGTTGTTCAAATGGAAATGGAATGAAAGCCAGTATTTATTATGGATCGACAACATCATCTAGCAAGTTTTTTACTTCCCCAACGGCTTGTCAAAATTCAAGCAGTAAAGCAACAAATACAGATAGAGCCGGATATTCTAAAGGTAATAAATTGATAGGTATATCAACAAACAATGAACTGACGATAAGTACGGATGGTGTTAATGATACAAAATATCAGCTTTCAGGGAAGCTGGCAACAGAAAATGGCGTTTTCTATGGTGATTACTATATAACAGCAGCCCCAACATCAGGTGGTAATTCAACAAAATTTGAGTATTTAGGCAAGATTATTTTACATAATTTAAAGACAAGAGAAATATTTCTTTTTGACCCTGAGCTAGATGCCGTCTCAGCGAGTTTTGGGTATTATACGTCGCAATTAAAAATATTAAATATATTTGATGATTATTTATATTTTAGTTTTGCAAAAAATGGTTCAAATTGTTCGGTTGGAAAAGTCGCAATTACAGATATATTAAACAACTTACAAAAATATACAGCATAACTTGGAAGTTAGAAAGGATAATAATGATAGAGTTTGTGAAAATGCTTTCAGAAACGTTAATTGATCATGCACCTGTAAATAAAGGCTCAATAATAAATTATAACCTTGATGAAGAAGCATTAAAAGCAGATGGGTATAAACCTTTGATAAAGGCAGAATACCCTAACAATAGTAGACTTTATAGACTTAAATACAGAGAAGACGAATTATTTGTCTATGAAATTATAGACTATTTAGAAACCGAAGACAGCTTTAACACAAGGATTGCAGAAGAAGATTATGAACTGGAATGCGACAGAATAATTTCTTTAATTAATGATTTCGACCTAAAAAGAATACGAGCTATGTGTGAACCTGCAATTAAAAATGCAGAAACAGGTGAGACATGGCTTGATTTCTATAATTCCAAAATCGTTGCATTAAGAAATGAATTGAAAGGGCTAAAAAAAGATGTTAAATAGAAAACTTTGTGGACACTGGACAGCCGGAACATATAATCCCTGTGCTGATGACATTTCAGCATACCATTATTTAGTTGATGGTACAGGTCGAATCTTTAAGGGTAAATATAAAATCGAAGATAATGATAACTGTTATGATGGCAAATATGCAATGCATTGCGGCGGAGGTAATACTGGCTGCATAGGTATTGCTATGTGTTCAATGGCAGAGTTCGATTTAAAAAATAAAAAAACTAAATATCCAATAACGCCCAAACAATATGAATCCTTTTGTGCATTAGCTGCATATCTTTCGATTAATTACGGGATACCCAATATAAATACTAGAATCTTTACTCATGCGGAGTTTGATAAAAGAAAAGCAAAACCTGAAGGAAAAATCGATATTTTGTATCTTCCGTTCGCACCTCAGATTTCTGCAACTAAGATTGGCAATGAGTTCAGAAAAAAAGTGGGTTGGTATAGAGACCAATTTAAAAAAGGTAAGAAAAAGTTTGTTAAGAAAGGAAGTCACTATGAAATTATCTAACTTTAAAGAGTCAAAATTTTACAATTTTATCAGCAAGATAATTGAACCGTTAATTTTTAAAATTATTGAAAAGACAGCTCCGGCGGCAATTACCAAATTGAATACAATTTTTGAAAAATTCTCGCAGCCTGTTATTGATTTGCTGTTCAGATGTAAAACAAAAGCCAAAGAAACAGAAACAACATTAGATGACTTTTTGTTTACTCAAGGAGTAAATGAGATTGAAAAATTTGCAAATTATTTGCAGGAAAAAGTACAACAACTTCGTGCATAAGGAGAGTTCAATGTCTTGGAGAGATAAAATCAACATAATGAATACAAAATTTGGTTTTTATTATTCTTCAAACAAATACGGCATACCAGATATTATCCCGGATGAGTTCGATGTAAAAGAACTCATCCCGTATCGGGTAGATTCCAACAGAAACGGAACCGCACACTTTTTCTTAGATGATTACAGATTCGAGAGGTGTTGGAATCATCCGTATAGACAACTTGAAGAACTAAAAAAATATGACGGAGTCTTATCTCCTGATTTTTCCTTGTATACAAATTACCCTGAAGCAATGCAAATTTGGCAAGTTTACAGAAACCGTTGGTGTGCTAGGTATTGGCAGAATGAGGGAATAAAAGTTATTCCGACAATCAGTTGGTCAAATGAATCCAGTTATAAGTACGCATTCCTGGGTATTCCTAAAAATTCTGTTGTTGCAATCGGTACGGTTGGAGTTGTTAATGACAAAAACGCTGAAAGACTCTTTATGCAGGGCTTTAAAGAAATGTTAAAACAACTTGAACCCATTCGTATTTTGATTTATGGAAACAAACTGGCAGACCTAGAAGGATATAAAAATCTTCAGTGGTTTGAGCCATATACAAACAAATGGAATAAAAAGAAAGGCAGGTAAAAATGGGCGGCCGAGGATCCGGAGGAAGTAAAAATGGCGGCGGTACTGTTTCCAAAACTATAGAAACAGCAAAGCCAGAAGTAAAAATAAAAAAGGGAACACCTTTTTTAAAAAATTTAAATGATTATCAAGAATCTAAAGCATTGAAAGAAAAAACACTCAGAGATATTGAAAAATTACAAAAACGGACAAATTGGTACGGAGATAAAAAATTAAATGCGATAAAAGAAAGATTACAACGCACATCTCACTTTGATTTTGAAGATGTATTAATTTTAGCGGATAGATTTTTTAATTATAAACCTCAATATTTAAAAACAGTCCGTTGGATGGTGAGAGGTTACTAAAGAAAGGAGAACATATTATGGGAGGACGTGGTTCAGGCGGAAGTCGTGGCGGTGGTGGTGCAAGCAAATCTATTGATGCAAAAACCGAAAATAAATTGAACTCATTGTTAAATCAATCATATAAATATGATGACGAGGCTTATGAATTTTCAAGAAGAGCTGCATCTGAAAGAGCTATGGCAAAAAGGTATAAACAACTCGGCAGAAAACAATTAGCCCAAAATTATACTCAATATGCAAAAGAAGCTCAAGCACGAGCGGATAAAGCAAAAATTAAAGCTAAGCAATATCTAGATGAGGCATCTAAACTTGCTAGTAAAAAGATTCGTGATATTCCAAGGACCTATCAATATAAGGGTGAAAAGGGTGTAAGGACTGTATATAAAAGCCCTCAGAATGCTAGAAAAGCTTACGAACAATCAAGACAAAATTTAGTCAGCACTGCATACCGAGACCATCCAACCATTGTAGAATCACCAAAAGGCGGATATAGCGTAATGCCTCATGGTATAGCAAAATTAAACAAATTAAAAGAAATAAGCCCATATAGTATTGATATGGGAAATTCTTAATTGTGTCTTAATGATACCGAATTAGGAGCAATGACTTCTAATTAATTCTCTTTAGAGCGATGAATGTGGTTGTTAAGAAATAAAGGAGGTCATTATGACAGAAACAATCACAGCAACGGAAGTTTTAAAAAGCAGACAAAACTTCTCAGATTACATTGAACAAAATGCCGATTCGGTAATCCAAAATTTACTCAAAGATTATCCTTCCCGACCGTTACAAATTATTTATCCACAGCTTACACAAAGCTCAGATGGTTTAATGGAAATTGTAAAACAATTAGAGGGTAATCAAAAAGCGTATATTTTCTGGTTTATCGTAAACGAGAAACCAGATATAAAAAATATTGCAATGACTTTAAATCATTATTTTGATAAAAATTACTGTGGAGTTTTTATCATTAAAGCGGTTATAAACGGAGATAAAATAGAGTTTGAACCCATTTTGAAACCAGAAGCACCCACCAAACAAATCCGCAATGAAAATACTCCTGCCAAACTTTTACAAAAAGCATACTGGGAAAAATATTTTGAAATATGTGATGGACTTCAAAGTGATATGCAAGTAAATCCGGCTCCGCAGCATTATCAATATATTTCAATAGGTAAAAAGGGCGTTCAGATAATGCAGACAGTGAATACAAAAGACAAGTATATTGCAACGGAAATATTTATAGCCAACAACAAAAATATATTCAATAAACTTCTTGAAGATAAAAAAGAAATTGAGGAAAAGTTAGGCTATCTTGACTGGCAAGCATTAGACGGAAAAAAATCTTCAAGAATTCGTCAAATATTGAATTATGACGTGTCAGATGAAAATCAACTGGAAAAAGCTGTCAAAGACCATATAAAAATGGCAGAAACATTTAAAGAAACTTTTAAAAAGTATTTATAAGGGGGATAATGCCCCCTTTTTTAAGCCCAATCGGGTAATAGACACGTGAATAATAAAGGAATAGGATTGAACTATGAATCAGAAAATTATTATAAAAAATAAAAGAACACGTGAACAATTGGAATTAAGCCTGCCGGAATTTAAAGAAAAATTTAAGGCAGAAATAACCATAGCCCTTGACAACTTCAAAGCTCAAGAAAGCAGAAAAAACTTTTTGCCTCCATTTATCAAGTCAAATAATAATTTTGAATCGGATTTCTATTTCAATCTGCGTTGGAATTTTAATAACCTACAAAATTCAAACTGGTATATTGAACGCATCCATTAATTAATGTGTCTGATTGATACGAAATGTCTGCAATGATTTCACATTCATCAGGTCTGGAGGAATGAATGTCATTGTAGACATTTAAAGGAGATTAAATTATGAATGAAGAACAGAAACTCGAAAAAAATTATTTAAAATTTATTGACGGACTTGAAAAATTATCCCAAAAATATGGATTTGCAATTCAAGCATGCGGCTGTTTTTACTTTGATGCAAATGGTTTTCAGAATATTGAATATGTTCGTGATTTATCAAGCGGTGATATAGATATCAGAACATTAATATTTAATGACGGAACAAAACTTGGTGAACGTGAAATTTACTAAAGAAAGGGACATACAGTGATGAAGACAAATAAAGAACAATTAATCGAAAATACAAAACAAGCCTCTCCTGAAAGAGTAAAAGAACACTTACTAGAAATAATTCAAGATTTAGTTGAAAATGAACAAATTACAGCTGGATATGACAATGGCTACATTGATAATGACGACGGTGTACCAATTTTGGACTTTTATATTGATAATTTTATGTTTACAAACTTTTCTCAATAATATTTAACAATAAATTAGCAATGACTAATATAGCAAATAACTGACAAGAAGCGTTGATGAAATTAAATCAACGCTTTTGTTTAATGTGTCGCAATGATACGAAAGAGAAAGATTTACTTCTCTTTCTTTGCATTCAGAGTAATTAATATCAATGTAGACAAGCAAAGAAAGGTTAAATTATGGCAAAGAAAATTTTAAAAACACAAAACAAAGAATATGGATTTTGGGGAACAACTGAGCTTAATTACACCAATAAAGAAACACAAGATAGATGGAACGATGCTTTTGAAATTTTAGTTCAATTATCAGGTAAGTCTCCAGAATCAATAAGAGAATATTTGGATAGCCCCTCTGGACGTCATTTAGCTGATGAGTGTTATGGAAACAATGTCAAAGCTACGATATTAAGTAACTATTATAAATATTACGAAAAAGACTTATTTGGTGACAGAACAAAGATAATAAAACAAAAAGATAAAACAATGTTCGGAACATTAGTTCTTAACAAAATAACAGGAAACAAAGACGTTCTTTTGTACACTTATAAAAATCCAAACAGAATTAATAAAGACTATGCAACCTGTATCGATATTAATGAGCAGATATATGATATCGGATTGGATTTTATAATTCCTATAGAAGAATAATATCTATAAAATCAAATATGTCGTAATGATACAAAACATTAGATTTATTAGGTATTTTAACACTTGCAAGGTAACATCTTAAAAAACAAGGAGGTTACACAAGATGAAAAATAAAATCATACAAACACAATATGATTTTGAAGAAGTCACTACAAAATTACAGGATATTGCAGAATTCCACGGAATTGTATTAAGAGGACAAATGGAATTTTATGAACAAGTCGTTTCCGCAGAATATGTTTTTGATATAAAAAATAACTTATTTTATCCTAGGTATATTGCATCCATCGCACAGCCAAAGAGAATACGGGGATTGTAACTAACTTGCTATTTCACAGGCATGCAAGTAGTATCAACATGAGAGCGGAACCTCCCACCGCTCTTTTTATTAAAATTCAATGTTTGAGTCGCTAAGTTTTGTTTCAATTATCGAAATAATTTCGTTCCACCATTCTGTATTTTGTAAATTTTTATCTTGTATTAAAATCCTTGAAAGAGTATATTCTTGTCCTCGTTTAATATTTGACCTACTAATTGTTTCGATTAAATCCTTTAATATTGCATCCCTGGCTGCTGCTTCAATATTATTAATAATCGACAATACAGAATTAATACATTGACCCTTATATCGAATTTCATTATTTTCATTAACAAAAACTTCAAATATAATACCTTTAAGAAAATTAACGGGCCACGAATAAATATCTTGAGATTCAATAAAGTCACGAGCTTTAAGCTCACTACCCTCAGCTGTTTGCAATACATTTCGACCTAATTCAATTTGTTTGTCTATTGATAAATTTTTAATAGTACTCTTTTTATTTATCAGTGCCAAAATAGCAGGTGATTGAACAGGCCAGGTATAACTTTTTAAATCAGAAATAATTCTATCGTAAAGAAAATTTAAATCAGCATCTGAATTAGCAAATACTTCAAGTGACAAATCATTCAATTCTTGTTGAATAATATTATATTGATCAACAGTTAAAATATTGGCTTTAATTAGAGTAATTACTCCATTTAAAACCGGCAGGTAACTATTTATAAGATTTTTCGCTTTTGTTAGCAGTGTATTCTGAGCATCAAATCCAATTTTGGAGAAAAGAGCAGGTTCTAAAAGTATAAAACTATCTACTATTTTTAGGTTCATTGTAATTTGATGCCAATCTGCATTAGGTAGCTTAGCAATATCTAATTTCTTTAATAAAACATACAAAATATTTATTCCAAGGTTAACTTCTTGTATTTTTGTATTTTTAGTCAAATATTGATCTAACTTTTTTAAGTATTCATTTATAAACAATATTAAATTATCTGTGTCAATTCTGTTAAGTAACAAATTTGTATGCCTTTCTATCGAAGCAGGAAAATTTGCGACGTATAACATATTATCGGTAAGTTTAGAAATCTCCTGTTTTATATTGTTTTTTGTAAAATACAGTGTTTTTGCCAGTATTATATCTATTACATCAACAAAGGCACTATCAACATTTTCTAATTTAGGACTTGCGTTATATGGATGAGCATATATGCATCTATTTTCATAAATTTGTTTTAATTTATTTTCTTCAATTGCATCAATAAATCCATATTCTTTTGCTTTTGTTAATATGATTTTATCAGTTGCTTGTTTTCCATTAGCAGTATTAGTAATTTCATCATAAATTTTTTTTGCAGCCGGATCCGTTCGGCTTAATTGTTTAAATCTTTCAACAATAGATTCTATGCAAGCAAGCCAAATTAATATATATGCAGCTCTATATTGTCCACAGTTAATAACTTTAACTGCATCAGTTATTAAAACTTTATCAGTGTCTTCCGGGATTTTTTTTATATATTCATTATAATCAGTCATTTATTATTGAATCCTCTAGCTCAAACTTTTTGTACAGCAGCATTCGTAGCTTTTCATAGGCTCTAAAACGTTGAATCATGTCTTCCGTAATAGTTGAATCATAATCACAATCTGGTATTGTGTAAGCATAAGACTTATTTTTTTTCTTTATATCCTGAAACAGCCTGATATGGTCGTCATAATAACGCACATTCAAATCTGCTATTTCTATCTCCTGTTTTATCCGTTTTAAAGAGTCCACATTCTTATCCCCATTGACATCATGGTATATAAAAAAAGAAAAAGTTCAATATTTACATATTGAACTGAAGAATATATGCCTATTAGGAAGAAGTTTAAGATGAACTTTTCTTTCTATGCTTATTTATTATGTTGTATATGTGCCGAGGGGTTAGTTCGCATTCTATTGCCAGTTTATTTAGTGAGTACTTTGAATTTTGATAGTTTGAAATAATATATCGCTCTTTTAGTTTATTTAAGGCATTCTTTGGAATGGAAACAATCAACCCGGGTGTGCATATTATCAATGCCAGAGCAGGTTTAATTCCTGCTGTTTCGGCTATGAATTTCAGGTCGTCATTCGGCATATCATCAGGTGTTACACCGTTTAACCACTGTTTAAATTCCATTTAATCCTCATGTCAAATCTCCGATTATGAAGTATAAGCAGTGCAGGGAATTTTCCCTGCACTATTGTTATGCGTTAATAAGCGTATCAATGGTATTGTTTTTAAAAGCTTGAGTTAAATCAGCTTCAAGCTCTTTTAAAACAAATATTTTAGATCTTAAAATTTCAAAATTTCTTGCACTATTTGCAACTTTATTTAAAGAAGCCATCACATCTTTTATGTTTTCCGGTCTTTCTTCTTGTAATAAACCTTCAGCAAAGATTTTAGAGTTTTCTGCCAACTTAGCTTCTAATGTTTTTTGCTTTTCTTTGATAATTGTTAAAACTTGCTCTTGTGTATCCATTGTTATTCTCCTATTTATGTGTGCTAAACAGATGTGGCCGCATCGTCTAAATTTTTCTTCATACGGGTAATTGCTTGGATCGCTTTTATTCCTTTTTCTTTTGTTAAAAACGCCGTATCTTCTATATTGAATTTCTTTCTTAAAAAAGTTCTTAATGATTGTTTTGCAAACTTGTCTGTATCTTCATAACTAAGCTCACGCCAAAGCCCTTCTATCATTCTTCTTTGCGCTCCAGTTGCCATATATGATGCACGTGATGAATCATCATATTTTAATGGCTGTTTTATCCATAGATTTGCTTTTATTGCATTATCTTCCAATATTTCGAGAATAATTTTCGCTTCAGTGTATGTAAGATTTTTAGATGTGGTAACATCAAAACTACGCAGCATATTGCGGTATGTGTTATCATCAATACCAAGAAGATTTTTTAACGTATGAATCTTTCTTATTTGAAATTTAGTGATACTGTATGCTCTCAATACCGAGTTCCTCCAGTTGAATATGTCTGCCGTGATAAATACCTATTTGAACTCCGATAATTAAAATTGTTAGGAGTATCAGTAATGTATAAAAAATTTTTGAAGTATTAAATTCCATCTATTCTCCTACACCATAAGTAATAGCGATGATTTTTCTATTACAAGCTCATCAATTCTGTCTTTTTTGTTGATTTTGGCAATAAAAAGAGAATGCGAAATTAAATTGGAAAGCGTTCTCATATTACCATCCGAATATTTTAAATATGTGGAAGCAAGTGAAAGGTCTATATGCATTGCTTCAAGAACTTTCATTACATCTTGTATTGATAATTTATTGAGTGATTTATAATATTTAACTCTTGAATACAGTTGTTTATATTCAGTCATATGCAGATAAAGTTCAGAGGCACCAATGAGAAGAATACCGATTCCTGTTTTATCATGTATTCTGCGTGCCATTTCCAATGCACTGTATTTCAGTTTGTCAGCCTCATCTATGATTAAGAATCTGCCGGAATTATACAGTTTATTTAAAACTTCACATTTTAGTTTATATGTTGTTCCTGTACCTGAGAGGTTTAATCTTTTGTGAATATCTAACAAGAGTGCTTTTGCAGAGTAACTTGAATCACTTTCTATAAGAATGCTGTCAAGATATTTGTCTGTGTATTTTTTTATTGCATAAGTTTTTCCAAGTCCCGGTTGTCCTGTGCAAACACCAATTTTTCCGCTAGTATGACAAACTCTGCTTATTTCGTGAACATACTTTACTGTTGATGTTTCTATATATGGAATTTCTTCTTCAACAACACGTGCTTCTTCTCTATCAATAAAGTTGTTTACAACATCAATAATACGATTGTCTTTTCCTGTATAATCGTGATTTAGCCAGCGGCTAATATCTGTTTTTGTTAATTCAGTAGCCTGAACAACATCTGCGTAAGAATAATTTTTCTTTTTTAGTAAGTTAATAAATTTTTCTTTTAAGTCCATTTTATGCACCCTTGCTTTCCTTCTCTAATACGCAATCTGTTTCAAATAAAAATAGACGTTCTTCTTGAGTTTTATTGCGTTGTTCAAATACTGAGAGGTCAAAATTATTCATCTCAGCCATTAATTTACTTTTTTGTATAGCTTTATCCATATTGGTATTGGCTATTTTTGAAATTTTAGGATTTATTGCCGGTAAATCTTTTTGATATAAAGCTTTGTAGTTTGCACATTGTTCATTTAAGCTAATATCTTGAGTTCGTTTAATAAATTCTTTAGCTACCTTTAGATTTCTTTTTTTTGCAGACATAGCCTCTTTGAATTCCTGTTTGGAAACTATATCTGCATCCAATGCTGCAACCGCACTCATGGCAGAAACGTTACCTATAAATTCATCATTATCGGCACGGAACACCCACGCCTCTTTGTAATTTTGAATATCTCGACGAAGATAAACTTTGAGATCAGTACGGGCTGACATCCAGTCTGCCCAATATGTAATCCCAAGTTCATTGTCCCTGATACCGTTTCTGCCTATTCTAAAAATGCGGGATGTTCTCATACAGAATAGTTTGAGAGCATCTTTGGAAGTTATAATTTTTTCCGTGAATTCCTGATTAAACAGTTCATCTGGACAAAGACCTTTAAGGTTTTTACCTTGAGACGGTTTTTTATTTAGAATATTAATTACAAAATCGTCAAATAGTTCCTTGAATTCATTAAAAGGCATAATTTTGCCTCTTTTAATTTCTTCTTTTAGTTTTTCAGGACGTTCAAGAATATTTCCGCCTCTGTAGCCTACTGCGTGCTTTGACAAAAGTTCTTTTATCTTTAAAAAATCCCTTTCAATGGGCTTTGTCTGACCATTGTAAGGTTGAGCAAAATGAACTTTTATATTTAATTCTGCAAGCATTGAAGTTGTTTTCACTTCGTCTGTTTCAATAGTTATTCTTTTTCGTCCTCCGGCAAAATCTCTACACCGATAATCTTTACCATTGTCAATAATTACATCACTAGGAAGTCCGAATGCTCTTGCAGCATAATAAAAGGTCTGAAAAATATGGTCTGAATTTGGGTGTCCTGTCTGTAGCAACCAACCAAGCCATTTAGAAGATTTAAAATCTCTCCACGCTGTTACCCAAGGAAAGACTGCATCTCCTGTTTCATTAAGACAAGCTATATCTATTTGAGCGTGGTCAGAAACCCATACTTTGCCGCAGGTAATATTAGAATAATCACGTTCTATATAATTGCTATATTTACGATTCCAAGCCGACTGACCATAACGTGCAAGATAAATCGCCTGCTTAGGAATTTCTTTTTCCAATCTTCTTCTGAAAGAATGATGGCTTGGAAACATTTTAATATCAAAATTTTCACGAAGTGCATATCCTTTAGTCTGTTCCCAACAAGAGTACAGAGATGGTGCGCCTTCTTTTAGATATAAATTTTTGAAATATTCATATAGTTTATCGTCAACTATTGTTTCTCCTGCTCTTTTTCCATATTGAGCAAGTAATCCGTTTAACCCAAATTCTTTATATCTTTGACGCATTTTTCTGATAGAAGAGTAAGATGTTTGAAAGCACGGATTGCAACAATTCCATTTTGCAACAAAATCAATCAATGATTTTCCCGTCAAATTTTCACACGCATTCAGAATGTTAATATATTTATCTGCCTGAACTTTAGCCCAAACAGGTGCATCTGAATAAGAATCTTGGTTGTATCTGAAATCCTTAAATTTTTTCAGATACTCTTTTTGGATATTATCTGTTAACGATGAAACATTTATATAATACAAGTGCTTTGTGCCGGATTGTTCTATTTTAAAGCAGAATTCTCCTTTTGAACATTTCTGTCTTAATGTTTTAGGTTTAATGTTCAAGATGCAGCAGGCTTCTTCTTCGTTAAGCCATTGAGGAATATTTTCGTTTATTTCGTTAATCGGCTTCATTAACACAATAGTCCTTGATTTTTATATCGAATACTTTTTCAATAAGATATAATTCAAGCTCAATGCTTTTTCTTTCGCCGGTTAAATACATACTGACTGTGCTATTTGCAACGTGAATTTCTTTGGCAACCTCTGTAACCTTCAAGTCCAAAATCATAAAAATGAATTTAGCAGTCAAAATTTTAGGTATATAACTAATATTTCGCATAAAAAATTTGACCTCTGATATGTGTGATGCTGCCAACAAAAAAAAGGCAAAGCCCAATTGTCTATGTATTTTCCGTTTGTGGCTATTTTTTATCAATTGTCTTTATATGAACAATTATATTTATGCGGAAATAAAAATAAATACCTGAAAAACAAAGCCTGTGAAGGATTTCACAGATAAAATAAGGGCTTTGTTTTTTTGATTTTTTTTAGTTTTAAATAATAACTGGATTTAAAACTTTCACAAAAAATACAAAATTGTGAAATATTTCATTACAATTTCTTAACAATTCATTAAATTACAAAGCTCATTAACCAATTGTGTATAATTTTTTCCATTTCGCCATATAACTTCAGCAATATGAAAATGTGTATAATATCGCATTGTATTATGAGCTAATTTTCTTTTTATTTTTGAATATAATTTACAAAATTCTCTAGCTTCTGAAGCTGAAAACAATCTACCATCAAGAGAACAAAGCGGTCTATCAGCAATATAGTACTTTGACTTAAAACTATAAAAATAAAAACTTTTATTAAAAAAGGTTCTTTCTCTCGGAATTTGAGAGCTTTTTGAGATTAATAACTCACACTCTTGTAATTGTTTTTGGTAGATTACTTCTCTAATACTTTTAAATATTATTGATACCCTGTTTTCACATAAATTAATTACTTTGGAAACTTTTTCAACAGGTATTTCAGCACAAAAACACCTTATTAAAAATTCGGTATTTTCGGCAGGATAATTATCTATTACATACATTAATTTATTATTTTTAATAACAGAATCCTTTTCTATATAAATATAGTAACCATCTTTTAGAATTAAATTACCATTTTGAATTAAATCTTGTAAAATCGGCTCTAGTTCTTCTATTGAAAATTGAGAGATTAAAGCAATTCTATCCAAACTGAACATATTTAGGTGTTTGCAAAGTCGCAATATTTTTTCTTTCATATAATAAATTCCTTATAACTTCTGCATCTACGTAATCTATAGAATTTGTTTTTGATAACTTTTCAATCTTGTCGATAATTTTGGCAATTTCTCTAAATTTATTAGTTTTATTTGCAATAAAATCTATAGCATCATCGCTAAACTCTATATCAGACAGGGATGTAACTATTTCATTAATATCCTGTTTATTAAATGCTTGAAATTTTAAAATAGAGTATAAACGCCCATAAATATGACTTAATTTTGAAAGTTTTCTGTCACAATCTGCCATCCCGACAAGAACAATAGGAATTCCGGTTTTGTCATGAATATCTCTTAAGGTTTCTATTGATTTGTTTGCAATAAGATAATCAACCTCATCGACAATAATTATTTTGGGGTTTACTTTTAACTGTTTTTCAATAGCATTAAAGTTGTCTTCCAGTCTTCCGTAACGAGATGTATCTAACTGTGAAAGAATATCGTGCATTAGCCATCTGCTGGTCATTTTATTGTTTGCACGAACATAGATAGCAATATCATAATTTTGCATTACCCACCACAGAAGTGTTTCCGTCTTCCCTAGTCCTTGCTCACCATAAACAAGAGCCATTTTCGGAACATTAACAGGTAGATTTTTTAATGTATCCATTAAAGTTGTAAACATTTTGACGTTTTTGGTTTTTAAAAATGTATTTTTCATTCATATAGCTCCTTGTACTCATCTGTCATTTTGTAATTCTGTACCCACTCCCTGTCTTCAGCAGATGTGCATCCGTTTTCTTTGAACCATTCATAGCGTTCGTAGTTTGAACTAAACAATGGTCTGTTCATCTGAGCTTCACGGAGAGTCGGCTTCTTTTCCCGTTTCGTTTTTGTTTCTTCTATAATTTCAGGAATTACATCAATAATGTCATCTTCAACCTTTTTATCAATAAGCAGTAGATCCTGATCAGGTAAAATTTCTTTGACCTTCTTGAGAATTCTGTTTTTACGCTGCTTCTGTTTTTGGATTTTCTGTCTGAAATCTTCCATATCAGCAACATTTCCGAGATAATTTGCCATAGGGTTTGTTTTAGTTACCCTGTTGGCGGTACAAATGTATTGACCGTCTAATGAATAAACAAGTACTTTTGAAATATCAAAAAGGCTGTAGCGTATGTAAACTCTTTCTCTGTAGCCGACAAGCATTTCATTGAAATAATGTGCATCAAGAAACGATATCCCGTTACGCTGTATTGTTCGTATTTCACTTTTCATCATTAAATAATCAAGCGTGTGTTGATTTATATCTTCTCTTGCAACAGTATTTAAACACTGTTTAATCGTCATTTCACGTGCATTGGGACAGGGCTTTGAGTTGTGATAATTTAACCAGTAATCAATTAACTGTATTGCCTGTTGCACAGTTGGAATTTTGTTTTTTACAGATTTTTCATATAACTTCTTGTGAAACTTCTCACCTCTGTTTAATCTCGGAGGTTTTTCACTAATAGATGTACCGATGTATGAATTCATTAACTTTTCAAACTCGGCAAATTCTTTAAAGAACCTCTCTATTACTTTGGCTTTTGCATTATACGGTTTTGCAAATACCGGCTTTATTCCCAAGTTTTCATATACACCGTTAAACCCTTCTTCATTAAAATTACAATGCTGAAAATACTTAGCCTTAAACGCTCTGCCATTGTCTTGATAAACAATTTTAGGAATTTTTCCGAGATTTAAAATGGAGTTTCTTAATGCACTTGCAATACACTGGGTATTTTCTGTCATCATAATTTCATAACCAACAAGAGCTGTTGACTTCCAATCTAAAAAGCCAACGAGTGTTGCTCTCGTGGGCTTGCCTGTGAACGGATTAATGACTTCAAAATTAAGAACGTGTCCGTCAGCAACTAAGACATCTCCGACTTCTATCTTTGATAAATCACGTTCAATGTATGGTTCAACTTTATCATTCAAGGCTTTTTCGCCTTCACGCATTAATGTCCAGACATCGAATTTAGTCTCTTTGAAATGGTTTGCATATCTTCTGAAAGTTGACTCGGACGGAATATCCTCACAACCTTCGTTCTCTAAAATATATCTGGTTAAAGAAATAGCTTTGCTTATCGTAATTTTATTCGGGTGAAGCAGAAACTTCAACAGAACTTGTTTCATATGCTCATCAAGAGAACAATCGTACTCATCATATTTTGAATATCTGTATTGAGGCATAAGAGCATCAATTCCCATCTCATCGTATGCTTTAATCCATCTGTCAATTGTTCCTCTTGAAACATTGCCGATAAATGCATAAATCTTTTTGAGGTATAAACCGCTGTTATACAATTCTAAAAAGTTTTGCATAGCTTCTTTACGGGTTTTAAATCTTGTTCTGAAATTCTGAAACCCCTTAATTAAATCAACACGTGCTAAAGCAGTCAGCTGAGCTTTTTCTTTAACAAACGATGCCGTTTTGTTATTCAACGGAACTAAAGGATGGAATTTATCTTCATCCATTAATTTATGCTGTAATTCAGGCTCAAGAGATGTGATAAGGATTTCGTAGCTCGTTCCGCCTTTAACCTTGACCTCTCTGTAGATATACTTGCTGAGGTTATTTCTTATGGAACGTGTGCTTTTCAGCCCTTTTAGTTTCGCTATTTTCTGTATGGGTATGTATTTATCTTGCATACTCACAGATTAGCTCTAAAGTCGGAACTTTGGAGCTTTTTTACCGACTTATGTGTCTGAAGCGAAACAATTTATTTCGCATAAAATTAAATACCGAGTTTCTAACAAAAAAGTACCGACTTCTTGTGAAATATTTCACAAGATTTTTGTTAATTTTCAAAAGTCCAACAAAAAAATTGCAGATACTTTGAGCAAAATCGCCACTTGTGGCTAAAAAGCAGGATATGACTTGTTTAAAGGTAAAAACTTTTGAGGACAATTGGTGTCCATTTCATGGACATTTCAGTACTTTTGCTCAAACTAAAATACCGACTAAAATGGACAGTAAGAGTCCTAATTTTAGAGCATTTGAGGGGCTTTGCTCGAAGTATTCGCAATTTCAAAAGTACTTGAAACAATACACTTAGATACAGAAAAACGCTATATAAACAAAAAAGCTTGAAACTCAATTGTTTCAAGGCTTATATAATGGTGGAGGATAGGAGATTCGAACTCCTGACCCCCTGCGTGCAAAGCAGGTGCTCTACCAGCTGAGCTAATCCCCCACGAGATTTTTTGCTATATTCGCACCTGCTTTCAGGTGCTTAATTTCAAAACGTAAAGCTATCACTTTACTGGGCGTGAGCTAACTACCCACGAGATTTTTGCTATATTCGCACCTGCTTTCAGGTGCTTAATTTCAAAATGTAAAGCTATCGCTTTACCGGGCTTGAGTTGAACTCCACACGAGAGATTCAGTAATTATTATAATACATGCTAATTTTTTTTTGTAAAGACATTATTTAAAAATTTATTTATTGCCATTCTTTTTCAATAGAAAGTATTCTTTTAGCGAATGGTAACTTAAATTTTAATATAGTTTCTTTTTTTATTATATGTTTTTGTTGTGTATCCAAATACTCTCTTAAAAATGGCGTTTTAACAAGATAATTAAACCATATCTCAGATTTTAGACAACCCGGACAATTCCATGGTTTTGCCATGCCTGCATAATGCAATTGAATAGGATTGTTTAAAGCAAAATCCACTTCTTCTTTTGTATGACCTAAAGCATTATTATAATCCTCTTTTGTTTTAAACATATCATAGCTATATGTGCAAACAAGAGCATTTGCGGGCATAATTTTGATTTTAGGATAACAAATCAAACTAATAACATCCTGTTCGGGCTGCAATAGCCTATATGAATTTTTATAAGCAAAATCAACACATTTTTGATAAATGTTATCTTCTCTCATTTTCTTGAGATTAAAAATATAATATCCTGCACCACAGATTAATTTACTTCTCTCTTCTTCTGTATATAAATCCAGATAATTTTGTTTCTTCTTATTTCTAATTTTTTTTAATATTTTAAAGAATAAAGAAATTTTGTTTTTAGTTTCACAAGTATTACTTTTTATTAATATAGATTTTGCAGCATAAACATAATCATCCCCATTTACATCAAAATCTTCATAAATTGGAGCTACATCATTTAAATAAACAACATCCACATCTGCAATCATTATTTTATCTAAATCAGGAAACAGCTCAGGAACACAAAACTTATAAAACATTTCTGCAGAAAAATGACCTTTTGTCTTAAGAGAATCAAATAAATCACAAAATTTCTTTTTCATATCAATAAATTTTATTGATGCGTTAGGAAAGTTTTTAACTATTTGTTCAAGAGTTGACTGATGATTAACAGACAAATCATTATGCAATATAAAAAAGTTATAAAAATAATCTCTACTAGAATTTTCCAATAAAGAAAGTATTGCTACCCCGCCCAGAATTGCATAATTATCGTTAAAACAATTCATTATATTTATTGTTTTATCCATTAAATTTTTCCTTGTCTGACAAGACTTTCTATCCCTACAACATCTATGCCTTGGTAGTTTGATTTTACTTTTGGTATCAGATATTCATCATTAAATTTCATCAAATAGCCCAAATATGCACCCAAAATAGCCTCTAGCTGAGAAACAGGGAGCATGTTAGACGGCAATTCCTTAAAACCGAAGCGGAACTTTAATGCACTTTGCAAAGCCTTGCAATCAACCGGCGAGCGGTCTTTGTATATACCGGACAGACCGAGGGAGTATTTAATTTCGTGTATATCATAACGAAAAATATCCACACCTTGATTTTTCAACTCAATAAAGAAATCACATCCACGATGGGCATATCTTTCTATCCAGTCGCTTTCTTTGTTTATCAGCCTGTTTGTTTGCACCAGCTGATATTCTCTTGCTGTTAGTTTCCATTTTGCATTGAGCATTGTAGGATTTTCAGGCAAAGCTATATTAATTATGGCGTTTTGTTTTCCCACGAGCCTTTTAAAAAAGAATCGTACATCGTCCATCGAAAAAAGCTTGTCCAGCGTAATTATATTCAGATTGTTATCTAAAATTGCAACACCTGTTTCATTTGTCGAACATGAGCCTAAAGAAATTCCGACAAAGAAAAGTTTGTTTTCATAGTTTATATTTTTTAGTGAGCTATCCTTAATCATCAAAACCTTTTTTATATCTGTTAATAAATCATTCTGTTAGTGCTGAATCTGCCTCTGTTTCGGCTTTCATAAAGTTTTTCAAAATTGTTTTGTACATCCTGATAATTTTTGACAGTCAATTCAATTGACTTGTTCACCACAACAAACATTATAGGCAAAGAAATCAAAACTGTCATTATTCCTAAAAACATGTGTTTTGAAAATTTTATTAAATGTTTTTTTTGTTTTATACCCTCAATGTTCTTTTTGTAATCCGATAAGAGCTGATTAAAGAGTTTTGTTCGTTCTTCCATCGGTATTTTGTCAAAAAACTCAACGTTTTCCGAATTAACCATAACAACAAACTTTTTTGCTCTCGGCCCTGATTTTCTTACCACAGGTTTTTCTATCTCAGCATAAGGGTCAAACTCCTGATTTTCTTCAAGGAGTCCGCTGCCGAGTCCGCCCTCCATTAGAGCTTTCGGACTTTGTGACAAAAAGCCCTCGGAATCATCAGAAAAATTGCTCATGCTTCTTATTGTGGCTTGCAATTTTTCAATCTCAAGTTTTTCATCAAAATCCATGCTGTGAAAATCGTCGTCGTTATCGGGCATTTTACCTCTGCAATTGATAATATTTGTTACTTTTTGTATAGCTGTTTAATTGTATTTTCGTGCTAAACTAAATATATTATACTACACTATTTTTAAAAATATTACCCGTACATATATGATATTAATCGATGGAGAGAAAAATGTCGGAACATCAAAACTTTGATTTTAACAAAGAAAAACTTGAAGCATATATAGACAAATTGAATGAACCCAGAGTCTTGATTATAGGGGATATGGGCATTGACGAAATGATTTACGGAGATACGGAAAGAATCTCAAGAGAAGCACCTGTTTTGATTTTAAGACATTCAAACACAAAAATCATACTGGGTCAGGCTGCCAATGCTGCTCACAACCTTGCAACAATCAACGGCGGCAAAGTTTCGGCAATAGGTTTGTACGGTGATGACTACTACGGTCCGATGCTTTTAGATGCATTTAAAAAAGCGGGTATAAATACAGAATATATGGTGCAGGACAAAGGCCGCCCGACAACCGTAAAATCAAGAATATCCGGCGCAAGTTTTCATTCCGTAACCCAGCAGATTGTCAGAATCGACAGAGTGCAAACTGCGGCACCGGATAGAGAAACCGAAGATAAAATCATTGAAAATATAGAAAAAGCTATGCCTCTGCACGATGCAGTGATTCTGTCTGACTACAACATCGGTCTTTTGACAGACAGAATTATCTCTTCTACTGTCGAAATCGCTAAAAAGCATAACAAAATTGTTGTAGCAGATGTTCAAAAAGATATGAGCAGATACAAAGGCGTCTACGCTCTTACACCGAACCAGCCAGACAGTGAAAAGGCTGTAGGTTATTTTATCAAAGATGAACAAACACTCAACAACGCAGGTTCTGATATATTAAAAATGACAGAAGCTCAGGTACTGCTCCTGACAAGAGGCGGTGACGGAATGGCTGTATTTGAAGCAGGAAAAAATATCCATACAGACGTTCCTGTATTTAACAAGACAAATGTTTTTGATGTTACAGGTGCTGGCGATACGGTTGTTGCTTCTTTCACACTGGCACTGGCAGCCGGCGCAGAACCCAAATATGCTGCGATTATAGGTAATATTGCTGCAAGCATTGTTATTCGTTCTTTTGGATGTGCAACTACTTCTATTGAAGAAATCAAAATGAGCCTTAACAAAATGAATATGAATAATTACACAATTAAAGTTTAAATTTTAAATCGGAAAAATTGAGGAGTTAAAGATGAAAAAACTTAAACCATTTGATTACATAATAATTATTGCTGTGATAGCAGTAGTATTAATCGGTGCGCTTGCGTATCTCGGCAAAAACAAATTTTCAAAATCACCTGTCGAAGCCACTAAAAAAATAGCTTTTCAGGTTATGATAAGGAGCGTTTCTTTAACAGATGCAAAAAATCCTTTTAAAATAGGCGAAGAATCTTTTATTACAATAAGAAACGTACCTTATACAAAACTTCAAATCATTGATGTTGCATCTTCACCCAAAAAGACCATTCTGCCTGTGAACAATCCACAGCAGCCGTTTATAGTAATAGACGATTATTCACAGCCTTTTCAGTTTGATTTTGTAGTTACGCTGATAGATGATGCTAAAATCACAAAAGACGGCCCTGTTGTCGGCGGAAACAAAATCAAAATCGGCCTGCCGATTGTGCTGGAAGGTTTCAATTACCGTATAGGCGGTTCTATTTCTAATGTTCAGGTGCTGGAAGACAAAGACGTAGAAATGATTAACAAATACGTAGCAACAGCAAAAAAACAACAGCTGGTTGAAATGTTACAAGAAAATGCTGATGCACAATCAGCCCAAACAGCAAATGAAGATAAAAAACAAAATACTAAAGAAGAAAAAACACAAAAAAGTGCTGAATAGTTATGATAGAATCGTGTCTTATTGATTTAAAAAATAAAATTTACGGATATTTTCAAAAGAAATTTGAAAAAATATACAACAACAGTCTTATTTTGCAAAAAATAGATGACATAATATTTCTGTTCATCGGAATCACACTCTTTGCATCAACTTTTATGCCCAGCGAAAGCATTGGTGCTTTTGCAATAGCTGTTGTTTTGCTTACTTTTGTAAAACTGTTTGTAAAACCTAACGCAAAAGTTGCAATGACATCGTGGGACGCAGCGATTGCCGTATATTTTATAATCTGTTTTATAAGCACAATAAACTCTACGCTTGTACCTCAGAGCATACACGGCTTTTTAAAAACCGTTATTTATATATTTTATTACTTTTGTGCGGTGAATTATTTTCAAACCAATCAAAATAAAATAAAATACATCTTTCTTCTCGTCGGCAGTTTGTGCTGCGTAGAAGGAGTTATTGCAATTTATCAAAACTTTGCCGGAGTGGAACAAATCTCAACATGGCAGGACTCCAGATACGTAAACCCTGAAGACACAATTGCAAGAGCATACGGAACACTAAAACCCTATAACCCGAATCTTCTCGGCGGATACCTTGTTGCAGGGATGTCCTATGTAGCCGGAATAGTTGCAATGTTTCTTGTAAATAAAAACTGGAAACGTCTTATATTTGCCATTGCGGCACTGCTAGTATGTTCACTTGCTGTTTTTGTTACGGGTTCAAGAGGTGCATATCTCGGACTGGGGGCAATTTTTGCAGTAATGATTCTGCTTGTTACTTTTATTATTAACATTGATTTTTCACAGGCAGAAAAATTAAAATCCATCTGGCACAAGGTAGTTGCATCAATAATCGGACTTTTTGTTCTGGTTTTGATAGCTGTACCCAAAATTACAAAAAGAATCTTGTCCATATTCATTTTGAGAGGGGACTCTTCAACATCTTTCAGAATGAACGTATACCACTCAAGCTGGCAAATGTTCTGCGACAACTGGCTGCTCGGCATAGGTGCAGGCAATCAAACCTTCAGAGAAATTTACGGACTTTATATGCTCACGGGTTTTGATGCTTTGAGTACATATTCTGTTCCTCTGGAAATTGCAGTTGAGAGCGGGATATTCGGATTGATTGCATTTTTTGCATTTTTAGGATTGTTTCTTTTTGATTCGTACAAGTTTTTAAAATCAGTAAATAATACTAACAGTCTAGCCGACAAGATTGTGGTTTGTTGTGCAATATTAACAATTGCGGGTGTGATGACTCACGGGCTGTTTGATACAATATATTTTAGACCGCAGGTGCAGTTCTTGTTCTGGACAATGATTGCAATGGCCTCATCTGTGTTGGTAAAAAAAGAAATTAAGGATACTTGCGAGGAATAAAAATGAATCTGACAAAAAGAATAGCATTAACAATAGTTGCTTTGATTGGATTTTTAACATCGGTAAAACTTGCTTTTATATACTGGGATGCAAATTTCAACCCTTATGCATTATCCAGCTTTTGTTCCATAAACGACCTCATAGATTGTGACGGTGTTGCAAAAACAACGCATTCACAGTTTTTTGGCGTACCGCTGGCACTATGGGGATTGTTTTTGTATTTTGTATTTTTATTTTTCACATACGTGGACAAAATCAGAGAAATTAAGATAAAAGATTTTAGAATTTTTGCTTATTTTGACGTGTTCAAACATCCGGAAGCATATATTTGCGCACTGGGTTTGATTTCGTTTTTGATTTCAATGGTTCTTGCCGGAATTTCTATCTTTGAAATCAACAAAATTTGTGTATTATGCTTTTTTACTTATATTTTGAACCTGTTAATAGCAGTGATAGCCCGTCCCGCAGGAGAAAATCCTTGGTCTGTTATTGTAATAAGCACAAAAGATTTGATTGAAGGCTTAAAAGTCAAAAAATACGCTATCGCATTTTCGTTGTGTGTTATTATTGCGGTTGCATTTTTAACATACACAACACTGTCTGATGTTATGGCTCCGCAGATGAAAATGCATAAAGAAATGCAGCAGTATTCTTCCCCCTCAGGTGAATACAAAGTAGGCGGAAATATACTGGGCGAAGAAAATGCAAAACTCGTTGTACACGAATACACAGACTATCAGTGTCCGTTTTGCTTTGTGTTGAACACAATGATGCAAAGAGCGGTCAGCGAGCTTTCCGGACTAAAAGTAGTGCATCACAATCTTCCGCTGGACATGGACTGCAATCCTATGATGGAACAACAAATGCACGCAGGCTCCTGCCTAATGGCAAAATATGCTATAGCAGCCGGTATGCAGGGCAAATACTGGGATGTAAACAATCTTCTCTTTGACAAGGAATTTCAAGGCGAAAAAGATATGCTAAACAACCTGAAAAACATAAAAGGTCTGGATATTGAAAAACTCAAAAAAGATGCGTATAGCAGGGAAGTTGCTGCTGAACTGAAAAAAGAAATCAAAGAAGCAATTGAACTTGGTATAGACGGAACACCGGCAATACGTATAAATATGGAAACAAAAGTGGGTATTATGCCTTATGAAGAATTAAAAGAAAAACTCATAAAAGCAGGTGCCGAAGAAAGAAAATAATGGAAGAGATACTTTTACATGCCTGCTGTGCCGTGTGCATGGCATACCCGATAGAACTCTTGAAAGAAAACTACAACCCTGTAGTTTTCTTTTGCAATCCGAATATTTATCCCGAGGCAGAATACATAAGAAGACGGGACGAATTGATAAAGTATTGCGAGCAGCAGGGCTACAAATATTTTATAGACGATTATGAACCGGAAAAATGGTACGCATATATTAAAGGGCTGGAGAAGGAGCCGGAAAAAGGCAAAAGATGCAACAAATGCTTTGAATACAGACTTTTAAAATCCGCACAGAAAGCAAAAGACCTCGGGATAAAAACTTTTACAACAACCTTGAGCGTCAGCCCTCATAAAGTTTCAAAAAACGTTTTTGAAGCGGGACAAAATGCCGCACAGCAGTATGGTTTGACATTTTTGGAGCAGGATTTTAAAAAGCAAAACGGATTTTTAAAAACAATGGAAATTGCAAAAAAGAACGACTTCTACCGCCAGCAGTACTGCGGCTGCGAGTTTAGCATAAGAAAAAATTCTTTATAAAATTTATTTTATAATTTATAATAATCATATTGATTATATAAATATTGGAGTTTGTTTTATGAATTTTGCAAAGTTTTTTGGCCCATTATCAAATCTTCAATTTGATAAACTTTTGATTGCCGATGTATTAACAACTTTTTGTGATGTTATAATGCAGTTTTTGTTGATAGCCTGGATTCTGGACTTTGCAAAAAATCCAGCAACACCTATAGTAGGCGTTTTTATCAGTTTTGTGGCGGCATTTTTGATAGTCAGCCCGTTTTGCGGATTTTTTGCCGATAAATATCAAAAGAACAGACTCCTTAGTGCAAGTTGTTTTTACAGAACATTTCTGGCATTGATAATAGCGGGTCTTGCCTTTGCTGCAGGGCAAGAGCAGATGGACATTTATCCTTTCTATGTTCTGTCTTTTCTTGTCGGAGTAGGTTCTTCCATTTTTTATTGTACAAAAATGGCGTTTGTACCCGAGTTTGTTGAAACAAATCAACTGAAATATACAAACACAATTTTTGTGTTAACAATACCGTTTGCTATAGTATTCAGCGGATTTATTACAAATTTTTCCATAAAAAATGCCGGCCAGCCTAACAGCTTCTGGATTTTTGCAATTGTATATGCAATAGCAGGTCTTGTGGCATTTTTTGTAAAAAGCAGCGATAAAATACAAAAAGAAGCAGAAACAGACACAGCATTTCTGCCTGATGTTTGGTCTGTGTTCAAGTACTTTAACACCCACAGACACTCTCTTTATATGGTATTTTTTGCATTGATTATATCAATATTTTCATCTGCACTTTTATATGCATTGATTTCTCTAATAATGGACTACTATTTCGTTGTAACAAACCAGTTTTCTCTCATAAGACTGTATGTTTGCGCAGGAATATTGATAGGATGTTTGTTATTGTTCATTGCAGCAAGATTTGTAAAATCTGTATATTTCTTTATAGCAGCTGTGTGTGTAATTCTGCCTGCGTTGTTTTCGATTACGTTTTGCAACAGCTACAAGTCTTCATGGATGTGGCTTGTCCCTGCTGGGATAGCTCTTACTGTAGTCGTTGTTTATTCAAACACATTTTTGCAAAGAGCTGTGCCAAAAGCAATCAAAGGCAAGGTATTTGCTCTTCAAAGTGCATTGTTTAGCCTAATATTTGCTGCCGATACACTGCTCCCCTTGAGCTGGGCAAGACATCTGCCTGCAATGCCGGCTGTAAAACTCATCTGTATTTTGAACTTTATAATTATGGTATTGATTACAGCAGGATACGTTATGACAAAGGACGAATAATTAGACTGCATAAAGTTATGCTATAATTAAAATTAAACGATATTACGATAATTGGAGCGGTGTATGCCAAATTATGCAATAGGAATAGATCTGGGCGGTACAAAAATTTTGACCGGAATAGTTAATAAAGGAAACGGCGAAGTCCTTTATTCCATAAAGCAAAAAACAGGAAAAGAAAAAGACGCAGAAAACATTGTTGAAAAACTAAAACTTTCAATAAAAGAGCTGATAGAGACCTCTCATTTTGATATTGCACAAATTGACTCAATAGGCATAGGCGCACCAGGACAGGTAGACAGAAACAGAGGAATACTCGTATCAGCACCGAATTTGAACTGCGAAAACCTTAACCTGAAAGCACTTCTGGAAAGAGAATTTTATATCCCTACATTTCTGGGCAATGATGTGGAAATAGCTACTCTTGGCGAAATGAAATTTGGTGCTGGAGCAGGGTTTGACAATTTTGTATGTATATTCGTAGGCACAGGCGTAGGCTCTGGGATTGCAGAAAACGGAAAAATCCGCCACGGTGCGACAGGTACAGCCGGCGAAATAGGACATATCATTGTAGATGCAGGCGGAAGACCCTGCGGCTGCGGCGGCAACGGATGTCTTGAGGCTTATGCATCACGTACGGCAATCGAAGCGAGAATACTCGGTGCATTGAAAAAAGGCAGACAGTCTATTATAACGGACTTTATGCGTGATGACAAACCAATAAGCTCAAAAATGCTCAAAAAAGCTCTTGAACACAAAGACGAACTCGTTACACAGGTGCTTTTTGAGGCATCGGATTATTTGTCCAACGGAATTGCCACTGTTATCAATTTTTATAACCCTCAGCTCATTGTTATGGGCGGCGGCTTGATAGATGCAGTGGATGAGTTTTATGAAAGAACTATTACAAAAGCAAAAATGAAGGCACTGCCTGTTCCTGCTGCAAAAATACAATTTAAAAAAGCAAAACTGGGCGATTTTTCCGGCGTTGTCGGGGCATGTTTTTTAGAAGAAGCTCAAAAACAAAAAGCACCTGAAAAAATTTCAGATGCTTTATACAAGTAGTAAAATTTTCAATTATGCTTTTAATTCTTTGTAAGCCATTGCTGCTTGTGATACAGAAGAAGCTGTGCTTTGTGCATTTTGCATAGCACCCTGAGTATCTTTCATAGCTGCTGATGCTGCAGTTTGAGTAGCTCCGCCTGCTGCGGTAGTAGCCCCGCCGACCGCTGTAACAACACTACCCGGAGCGAATGTCGGCCAGAAGGCTTGCATTGTTACACCTGTAGCTGTTGTCATACCGCCGATAGTTGATGTATACATGCCGACTTGTTGTGCGGTTTGTGCGCCTTTATGATTTTTCTGAGATGTTTGTTGAGTTTTTACTGCCTGATTTTTTATATTATTCAACCAGTTTGTCATATTTAATGAAGTTGAACTGATAGAAGCGTTTGTGCTGGCTATAGAAGATTCTGTAGAAGCCAAATCAGCTGATTTTGAATCGAGTTCTGTTTGAATTTCAGCCAATCTGCCCTGATTCCCCTGCGGCATTGAAGAAGCAAATGTCATCATTGAGTTGCCGCCTTGCTGCTGACCGCCGATAGCGAAGAGGTTGCCGCCCTGTTGAGCAGATGCTTGAGCCATAAACGGATTGGACATAGCCTGTTGCTGAGGAGCAGCCTGTTGGCCTGCTTGTTGTTCTGCCATCAATGTTTCTTGTTCAGCGGTAAGTTCATCAATTTCTGCTTGAGTTTGTTCTTTTTGTGACTCTAAGTTTTCAACTTCTGTCTGGTCAGCATTAATTTCTGCTTGAGTTTGTTTGTCTTTTTGCTGTACTTGTTTATTGAACTGTGTCATTTTTTTGTCAGACTGTTGAGCCTGTTTTGTATAATTTTTAGATTTTTGAGTTTCATTTTTAGCGTTGCTGCTAGCTTCTTTAGCTTCAGCTTTAGCGTTTTCGCCATCTTTCATATATTCTTCTTCTTTTTGAGCATCAGCATCTTGTGTTGTATTAGATGTTGTTCTTGTAAAACCATCATAGTTTTGGAAATTATTATCATCAACGCCCTGTGTGCTTCTTGCATAAGAATAAACATCAGTACCTTTGAGTTGTTGTTTTTCTTTAGCTTCTCTTGTTTCTTTAGTGGAAACTTGACCTGATTGCTGACTACCTTGAGTTTTGTTTAATTCTGGTAAATTAATTTTGAACGGATTGTGTCCCATTTTACTACTCTCATCTTTCTTTGTTACTACTTGTATATATATAAAAAATTTTTATATATAAAAATTGCTATTTTTATATATAAAAGTATATACTTAAGACCAAAAACCAATAATAATAAGAGTTTTTAACTTTACAAAACTTAACATTATGTGCAAAAATATATAAAATTATGTACAACAAGAAAAAATGAACAAATAAAAAAAGATTGTTTTCTTTATATCTTCATTTCTTTTCTTTTGTATTGCGCAGGCAAAAGAAAAGAAACGAAGCAAAGAAAAGAAAACCGGCGCTTTATCAAAAGAAACAGTAAAGTGTTTTATCGGAGATTTTTCAGCGACAGGCTGCTGTAAAAATCTCCTCAAAACACAACTGTTTCTAACAAAATCACAACGGCAGAGCCTATAACACTTCGTGTGCAGCTTCGCTGCAAAATAATTATTTTTATACATAAAAGGCAATATTGTATTTATTTTTGAGTGCTTTTAAAGGATGGAGGACGGAATCAGCACGAAAAAATGAATACATTATTGTCATGACATACTTAGCTTTTGTCGGATTGTAAATCCGACCTACTAATCTAACCCCGGCTACGCACTACGCAAGGGGCAAAGCCCCGTCTGATTTCGTTTCTTTAAATACGGCAGGTTCGTGAAAACTGAACGTTTCCACTCACGACTGTGTTTCACACACTGCCGATTTCGCTGTCTTTAAATCAGACGCTCCGTCTCCCTGAACGTGAGACTACGCATGGGGCAAAGCCCCGTCTGATTTCGCAAACTGCATTTCGTACAGGCGTTTATAAAATCCGTTTTCGTTATTCAAAAGCTCATCGTGTGTGCCGAGTTCCACAAGCTCACCCTCATTTATTACAGCTATCTTATCAGCATTTTTGATAGTTGAGAGTCTGTGAGCTATTACAAAAACTGTCTTGTCCTGCATAAGGTTGTCCAGAGCTTTTTGCACAATGGCTTCCGACTTGTTATCCAGTGCAGAAGTTGCCTCATCCAGTATAACTATCTGAGAGTCTTTGAGCATTGCCCTGGCTATAGCCACACGCTGTCTTTGACCGCCGGAGAGTGTTGTACCTCTTTCTCCGATTTCTGTATCCAGACCGTCGGGCATTTCTTCCAGAAATTCGTCTATATGAGCAGCTTTGACAACTCTCTGGATATCATCTTCCGATGCGTTAAAATTCCCCATAAGAAGATTTTCCCTGATAGTACCGGTAAACAAAAAATTGTCCTGAAAAACAACAGATATATGCTCTCTTAAGGATTTAAGCTTTATATTTCTAATGTCAACGCCGTCCACTTTGATAGAGCCTGATGTAACATCATAAAATCTCGGGATAAGGTTGGCAATAGTAGTTTTGCCGCCGCCGGAATTTCCGACAATAGCAACAGTTTCGCCCACATGTGCGGACAGATTTATTCCCTTCAGCACAGGTGTATCTTCTACATACTCAAACCATACATTTTCCAAAGTTACACCCTCTTTTACCGCTTGCAGCTCAACTGCATTTTCCGCATCAGTGATTTCCGGCTGGATATCAAACAGCTCAAGAGTTCTGCACAGCGAAACAAAAATAGTCTGCAGGCTGGTGAGCGTATTACCCAGAGTTTTTACGGGTTTATACAAAAGCAGAAGAGACGTAACAAAAGAAAGAAGGCTGCCGCTGGTCATTCTGCCGGACAACACGAGATATGTACCGAACGCCATAACAAAAGCTATCCCGACAGATGCTATAGTGTACATAATAGGCGACATCCAAGCTACTCTTTTTACAAGCGACATATTTACATCAAAAGAGTTTCTTATCTCTTTAGCAAACTTGCCAAACTGATAATCAGCAAGATTGTAAGCGGAAACTATCTTGTTGCCTGCTGTAGTTTCGTTAAAATCAGTCATTATGTTTCCGCCGATTTTCATATTTTTATTAGAGGCTGATTTTATTCTTTTTCTAATCAACGCTGCCGGTAAAAATGCAATACAAAGGACAATTACGCCCACAGCAGCGAGTTCCCATGAGTTGTAGAGCATTACACCGACAAGAGCAAATGCACCAATACCGGAACTCATAAGGGCTTTCAGATTGTCTAAAATCCCTTTTGAAGCTGTTTCAGGGTCTGTAAGATATCTTGTTAAGATAATACCGGAGGAGTTTTCGTCATAAAATTTTGCATCCATTTGCACAAGTTTTTGAAAAAGCCCGAGTTTTACATCGTTTGTGACTTTTTGGCCTGTCCAGTTTGTCAGATAATCATTCAAATATCTCAAAAGCCCCTGCAAAGCAGCAAATGCAACGATACCAAAAGGTATTATATAAGCCAGAAGCATATTCTTTTTTATCAAAACCTCGTCCATATAAGGTTTTAGGGCATAAGCTATCACACCATCAAGCGCACCAACAGGCAATGCAATAATAAAACCGAGGATAATTCTAAATAGATAAGGTTTTATATATTTGTACATCCTCTTTGTCAAATATGCATAATCAAACGAATTCTGCGCTGATGTGTCTTTTAATTTCATTTTTTCTCCAAATAAATCCTCTATCAATATAATTTTATAATAACCGTAAAATAATTTTGAGAACACGTAAAAAATCTTTACAAAGCCGCAAAAGCCAGTAATAGCAAATTACAATAGCCCATAACCAAAACAAAAAACACAAATTTTATTAAAGAAACCTCTGACTCAGCCGATATCCATAACATATATTAATTTACTATTCAGGGAAAGGCACATCTTATGTTCGGAAAAAAACTACAAATTGGCGAAGGCGACAAGTATGATTTTACAAAAGTTTCTACCTCAGAAGTAACCAGAGAAGAAATCGTAAAAAAGAACAACAGGCTTATCGATATTTTTAAACATTTTGATACTGACAAAGACGGTAAGCTAAATTCCGCAGAAATGGCAAAAGCAATGGAAGCCATTGATTCTTTTGATACAAGCGGCAATGACAAACTGTCTAAAAAAGAATTGCAAAAAGCTGCCGAAGGTTTTAACGAAGCATACAATCTCACAGGTGACAATAAAGTCAAAGCAAAAGATTTTAAAGAATTTGTAAAAAATATGTTCGCCGCTACAAAAGGCGATGAAATGACAGACACACAAAAAGTTCTGGCTGAATATGAAAAGCAGCAGGCACAACTCAAAAAACAAGCATTTTGGGCCGAGCTGGACAAAGCCGCTGCGGATTGGGGATTTGAACCGACAAAAAATGAAGGCGTATACTGGAGCGAACAAGAAAAAATGTACGCAAAATACGACGCTGAAAACAAATCCTTGCGATATGCAAAATGGAACAACGAAACCCAAGAATTTGAATTTATGACAGATGAAGAAATTAATGCAGCACGTGCAGCAAATCAAAATCCTGTAGAAAAAGAAGAAGAAACTCCCGAACTGCATAAATATACGGTGCAACCGGGTGAAAGTTTTACAGCGGTAATCAAAAAATCTCTGGCAGCACAAGGGATAGAAAACCCGACCGATGAACAAATTGCACAGGCAAAAGAACAGTTTAAAAAAGACAACCCTGATGCTGTTAAAACCCTCAAAAACGGTTATGAGTTTTTAGATGTCGGCGCAGAAGTAAACCTGCAGGGTGAAGTGGAATCTCCGATGACATCAGAAGAAGCTGAGATAGCCTGGGCAAAAGCGAACCCGAACCTTGTATCAGAAGCCTGGATAAAAGACCATCCGGATGTAAAACTGGATAGGACACCCCCTGCGGGCGAAGACCCTGTAGATCCGGCAGGCGGCGACCCGAAAGCTAAAGGTACAGGCGACCCAAAAACTCCTGAACAGCGTGCGGCTGACGTAAAAGCAATGGCAGATGACATTGCACCTGATTATACACCCAAAGAAAAACTGAATGACAGGTTACAAAATGGTGCAAAAGAAGTAGCGAATAATCAAGAAAAAGGCAAAAAGGCCAAAGAAAACATAGACAATATTTTGGACTATGAATGGACAGGTGCTGATTCATTCCGCAGTGCAATGAACAATAAAGAATACTACAATAAATATACAATAGCATATATTGTAGATGAAAATATTGCAGAGCGTATAGATAATGTGCTGGGGCTTGATAAAAAAGATGTGTATAAATACATACTCACACCCCTAAAAGAAGCAGCAAGTGAAGTACCGGGCGTTGATAAAGATTATATTGCATCAATAAATGAAGATATGTCACTTGAAGAAATGCAAGAAGTAATAAACAACTTGTCAAAAGAAATCAAGGATGAAGACGAGTTTGTAACAGAAGAAGCGAACAAAAACTTGGCAGCAGTTAACGATGAAGCTGCAGACCTTAAAAAACTCAAAAATAATGAAGAATTCATCAAAAAATCGAATCTATCTCTTGCAAGAGTGGTGGATATGGTCGAAAATGAGCCGGATAATGTCACATTCACAAAAGGAGAAGATGGCCGTGAATATGCAGAACTTCCCGATGGAACAGCAATTAGGATAACTCGTGATGACGATGGAAATATTAAATATGTAGATATAATGAACCCCGGCGGTCCGGATTCAACTTTTGATATTGGATATAGACAAAGTGGCAATATGTATTTTGATCCGGACGGAAAGTCTGATGGTTCGGGCAAGTATAAAGAGTCTATCCAAGGCGGATTTGACTTTGCAAAAATCAAGGCACTGGCAGAAAGAATCTTTGGTGCAAAGCCAAAAGAAGAATAATAAATTAAATACAAAAGCAAAAGCAGCTCCGGACAAAACAGCTCGGGGCTGTTTTTATATATTTTGTAGTTTTGAAGCACCCAGTTGCGGCTTTGTCCATGATTTAGCTGTGTTTGGAATCTCTTGCCGATTTTATATTTATATTTGTTCATTTTCTTTCTTTGTTGCGATGCAAAGAAAGAAAATGAACCAAAAGAAAGAAACTCGCATTGTTGTTACAGACACTATGTTTTTATCTGCAAAATTTTCTAACCGCTTTCGCTTAACGAAAATTTTGGGCGAAAAAACTAAGTGTCTGTAATCAAGGTTACAACGGCATAGCCGTATTTGTTTTGTATTTTGTAATGACAAGCAATATATTTGTTACAATTTTTTCAAAGTTTTTACGGCTAACAAATTCGAATTACAACACAGTAAGCTGCACGCTCAGGTTGTTTATTTTTGCCAGAGTGAACAAGAAATCGTCATTAGACACATCCTGCAATGACTGCGGGATATAGATTTCTTTATATTTTTGGATAGCATATCTGTCTGTCATACCGGAGATATAATCACACACAGTTCGTTTTATTTCTTCTTCATTTTGATTGGGTAATTTTTGTTTCAAAAGTGCTTCGTAATGATTAAACAGCCCGTAGACTATGCCTTTTACTTTAGATTCTTCTTTTTTAGCCACAGAGTTTGTATAAACATTTTTGAACATCCACGTTCTCAATTTGTCTATATGATAAAACGCATCATCAGACATACAGATATGGTCTTTGCCCATGGAATTTTGCACGATATCCATAACCATTTTTGTTATACGCTCACTTCTGTCAACAGAAAAATACTCTATACAATCCTGAGGCAGGTCGCTTTCTTTTATGATACCGGCTCTCATTGCGTCGTCGATATCATGGTTTATGTATGCAATTTTATCGGAAATTTTCACTATTTTTCCTTCGAGAGTAAAGGCCTTGCTCTCTTTTTTCAAAGAGCCGGAGTGGTGCAAAATGCCATCCAAAGTTTCTTGAGTGAGGTTGAGGTCTTCTATAATGGTTGCAACACGCACGGAATGTTCTGCATGGCGAAAGCCGGAATCCATAATTTCGTTGAGGACATCCTCTCCGCTATGGCCGAACGGTGTATGCCCGAGGTCGTGGCCCAGTGCAATTGCTTCTGCAAGGTCTTCGTTCAAGTTCAACGCACGTGTGATTGTTCTTGCTATTTGCGAAACCTCTAAGGTATGTGTCATTCTGGTTCTGAAATGGTCGTTTGTCGGTGAGAAAAACACCTGAGTCTTATGTTTTAATCTTCTAAAAGCTTTAGAATGTATTATTCTATCTCTATCACGCTGAAATTCTGTTCTCAAAGGACATTTTTCTTCTTCTTTTGCTCTGCCTTTTGAGAGTGCGCTTTTTGCAGCATAGGGGCTGAGTTCTTCCAGCTCTTTTCTTTCCTGCTGTTCTCTTATGTTTAAAGTTTCGTTATTTGTGAATGGCATCAGGTCTTTATCCCTTTTATATGAAGTACTTTCAGTTTTTATTTTAGCATGAATAAAGACACTTTTTTGTTTTAATACATTTGATGGAGTTGATAAGTTTTTGATAGAACTTTTTTGCTCTTTAAGAGGCATAAGATATTTACTTCTTCGTTCCGACTTCGTCGTCCCTCCTTCGTAGTCACTCCGAAGCAAACATCTTACACCTCTTTATTGATGCAGTGGAATTTGATTTTGAAACCTTTTACGAAGCTTTGTACAACAACTTATCAAAACATCTGCAGGGCGAGTGTGTCTGAGGGCTGGGTAATTATAACAAACACTTTTTATTTTTGTTAGAAAATCTATTTTGACAGCCCGAGTTGCGAGCCTTGAGTTTTGATTAGTTGATGTAAAAGCGTAGTATCAGGTTGAAAAATTAAATTTTGCTGCAAGAACAAAGCAGAAGGTAGACTTTTAATAATTATCTGCATCAATTTTCATGTTGAAAAAAGCAAATTCCGCTCAAACTCATCCCTGTCCAAAAACGGAAACATATCTTCCAAACTCGGCGAAACCATAGTCCCGTCAGGCAGAGTTCTTGCAGACAATTTGGGCAAAAATGCATATTCCTTTTCCGTCAAGACTTCGCAGATTACAGGCTCTTTAAAACTCAACACCTGAGATATCTGCTCTTTCATAGTTTTGGGGTCAGAAACTCTTACAGACCTGATTCCAAAACCATCTGCCAGTTTGCAAAAATCAGGGATACTAACACCGCTGTCCTCACCTGAGCCGGTCATATGTCCGTCAAAGAAATTCCGCTGAGTCTGGCGGATAGAAGAATATCCGGAATTGTTTATCACAAATATCTTTAACGGCAGTTTGTTGTAAGAAACTGTCTGCAGTTCCTGAATATTCATCATAATAGACCCGTCACCCGTAAGACAGATAACGTTACGGCCGCCCGCTTCATAACAGGCACCGAGAGCTGCAGGCAGGTCATAGCCCATAGATGCATCACCGGAATTCCAGAAAACACGCTGTTTTGGCTTTACAATTGCCGTCTGATGAGAGCAAACACACGCAGAACCGTTGCCGGCAATCATTATATCACCCTCTTGCATACACTCAGAAAGCGTATGCACAAAATCATAAACATTGATTACATTGTCTTTTGAATGATACTCTTTTGTGTTTTTAAAAGAATATTTTTCAAGAAGCTTCTTACAAAAGCCGAGCCACTCTTCTACCTCGAGAGAAGGAAAAGCCTTTATCAATTCCGGCAAAAACTCGGACAAATCAGCATTTATTTTCAAATCAGGTTCTACTGTAGGTTTTTCAAGTTCTGACGGGTCAATATCAACAACTATTTTAAAAGCATTTTTTGCAAAATTCTCCCAGTTATAGCTGACCTGTCTTATATTGTTTCTTGTTCCGAGAAACAGTATCACATCAGCGTTTTGCAGAGTAAAATTTCCTGCCCTTTGTCCGACGGTACCTATTCTTCCGCAAAAATTCTTATGCGAAGATTCTACCAAATCCACTCCGTTAAACGTTGTCACAACAGGGATATTCGTCTTGTTTAAAAATTCATAAAAAATCTTTTCCACTCCGGCGAGCCTTATCCCATGGCCTGCAACAATTAACGGTCTTTTAGCAGATTTTAATTTGTTTACAACCTCTGCAATTTTCAAGTCAAAAGAAGGTTTTTCCGGTGCGGAAAAATCGACCAGTTCATCTTCATCTATCAAAGCAGACTGCACATTCATCGGAATATCCAGCCACACAGGGCCTTTTCTGCCGGTGGTTGCCTCATAAATCGCTCTATCGATATGATATTTTATCTCGAGCGGGTTCGTCACCATTTTTGCATACTTTGTCAAAGGTTTTACAACAGAGATGATATCAACCTCCTGATCGCCCAATTGTCTTAAAGGAATTTGAGGACACGAGGCCATTGTAGTAGAGTATTTTACCTGTCCTGAAATATACAAAACAGGCACGCTGTCCGTCCACTGACCGAATACGCCGTTCAAACAATTCAATCCGCCGGGGCCAGTTGTCACATTGACCACAGCAAGACGCTGATTGACCCTTGCATAGCCTTCCGCAGCGATTGCACAGCCCTGTTCATGATGGTTTGCCGTATATTTTAAATATCTGCCGAGGCTGTCATTAAGATGCATTGCGCCGCCGCCTGATACCATAAAAAAATGCTCGACGTTATGAACTTCCTTCAACCTTTTTGCTATATAATCAGACAATTTTATTTTAGACATAATTTATACCCTGTGAGCCAATCCTTCCAATTTATCCAATTCTTCAAGAGTAATACAAAAATCAGCATTTTGTATAAGAGGTGTCTTGTCTTCGCCATATCCCCACAAAGCTCCTGCCGCTGTAACAGAGCAGTTCTTTGCAGCAATGACATCGCTAGGGGCATCGCCCAGCATAACTGTTTCGTTTTTATCAAGTGAATATCGAGACAAGATATCTGATATCATTTCTTCTTTTGTAATATGTTTTTCAAATTTGTCTATTGTATAAACATCATCAAACATATCCAGACCGAATTTTTTTAATATACGAAATGTCGGTATTTTGGGTTTGAAAGTAGCAACGAAAAGTTTTTTACCGCTGCTTTTGAGCCTCAGCAAAAGCTCGTGCATTCCTTCATACATTTCTGTAATATCATTTTCGTCATAGTCATAAAACTGTCTGAAATTGTGTATAACAGACTCGATAATTTTTTCGTCCTGCAGCTCCGGTGCAATCAGAGAAATTATCCCCCTCAAAGGCGGGCCTATGACATTAGAGGTAAGCCTTGCTTCATCGACTTTGTAGCCTGTTTTTTCAAAGGCTTTTTTAAAACATAACAAAACCTCTTTTGAAGAATTTACAATTGTTCCGTCCAAATCAAATATATAGTTATTCATAAGTTCCGCCGGCCTCTTCTATAAGGGTTTTGTATCTGTTTTCGAGCATTGTCAGACGCTGGGCATCTTCTTCAAAAATCATTTTGTAAAACTCACGTTTGTTCCTGAGCCACATAAGCTCAAAACCGACTGCTTTTAAAATCCCTTTGTCAGCATTCGGGTCTTGCAAAGCTGCCTGAGCATCAAAAATAATTTTTCTTGTTTCAAAACGTGTCAGGGCATTTTTTGGCAGTCTTTTAAAAAACGGCAGAGAATGAGCGGAAACGCCGCCTCCTATAACCATTTCTTTTCCTGCAGCGTGGAGTTTTTGCGCCATTGTGTTTGCAATTTCAAAAATTTCTTCTGTATTAATATCTTCTCTTGTCAACCCCATTGAACCTGTCATATCAACACGTCCAAGCACTGCGCCTTGAATATCTTTAAAATCTTCAGAAGCTATCATTGCATCAAGATTTTTAAAACCTGTAATAGTTTCGATATTCACAAGAAATTTTATATCAGCTCTTTCTTCTTCCGGAAAAACAAACTTTGTTGCATGAGCAAATTTTTTCATTGCATAAGGTGTTTCTATCATCGGGGCAACAATTGTATTTACACCGATTGTTCTTGCCTCGAACATATCTTTTATTGCCTCGCAGCCGCCTATTTTGATAGTCAAATCCAGGCCCGCTTTGGTCACAACTTCTTTCAATCTCATTGCTTCTTCCAGTCTGGTGCCTTCTGCCTCAAACTCTGCTTTTACACATTTTACGTGATGATTTTCTTTTAAATCTATCAAGGTATTTACCATTTTTTTCTCAAGCTGGTTCATATATATTTCCTTACTTATCTGTTTTTAACAATTCTATATCAATCAAATCTTTATTTTTAGAATAATAATCGTACAGTTTTTCTATGGCTGTGTTAAACGGAGTAAATGCCATAGAACAAAATTCTGCCCTCAAACGGGAATTGTCCCCTGTGTAATCAAGACCATAGCCGTCTTGTGCTACCTTTATATCGTTATCGGGATTGCAAATCTCAACCACTGTTTTTGCCAGCTGCAAAAGGTCCGCAGGCTCATTTCCCGTAACATTGTACGAGCTGTATTTTACATCGTTTTCTATAAAAAACTCCAGAACAGGAAACAAGTCCTCAACAAAAATATAGCTAAAACGTCTGTTTTGCCTCAACGTAACAGGGAGATTGAAAATACATTTACAAACTGCATTGGAAATAAAACGTATCTCCCAGTCCTCGTATTTGCCGAATATACCAAAAATATTGAGGTCAACAAAATTTTCGAGTTTTTCTATACATTTTTGCTCACAATATTTGCAAAATCCGTGTTCATCGGCCGGCATATTTTTGCAAATATCAGCCTCTTTTGCAAGCGTGATATTTTTTGACTGGTCATAAATCGCACCGGAGCCAAAGTTTACAAACTTTCCGAACTTATCTTTGTGTCTTACCAGATTTTCAAACATTCTCATATTTGAATAGAACAGATTTGTTCTGTCTTTTGCATTTCTGTGTCCCGGTTTTGCCGCAGCATGCAAAACAACATCAAAACTTTTGTTCTTAAAATATTCATCCACGCTGTCAGTATCAGCCAGATTCAGCTCAAAGCTTCTCGGAGCCGTTATCTCATATTTTTCTGCAAGATAACTCTCAAGAATATTTTTACCTATAAAACCGTTTCCGCCTGTTAAAAGTATTTTTTTCATTACTTCTTCTTCTCTACAAATTTATGGATAAGTGCAGAGATTTTATCAATCTCTTTTTCGCCCAATGCAGGAAATGTCCCGACCCAGAAGGTATTATTCATAATAAAATCAGTGTTCGGCAGCATTTTGTAATGTTCTTCATTCAAGGTTGAAGAATTTATTACACCGGAATTTGCAATGCGTATATCTATTTCATCTTCAACAAAAGCCGGCTGCCTCAAAATATTTCCGGCAAAGAGCTGCCTTGTTCCCACGCCGTTTTTTTCCAGATATTCAACAAGCTCCTGCTTTGAAAAAGGTGCATTTTCTTTTACAGAAATCAAAAAACCAAACCACGAGGGCTTTACATCGCTGTGTATCACAGGCAAAATCAAATATTCCTGCAAATCAGAGAGCTTGCCTGTGAGATATTGTGCGTTTTTTGTTCTCTGTTTTAAAAAGGACGGCAGTTTTTTCAACTGTGCCAGTGCTATTGATGCCTGCCAGTCCGTAATCTTCAGGTTATAACCGAGATGAGAATATGTATATTTGTGGTCATAGCCGAAAGGAAGATTTCCAAGCTGCATTTTAAAACGTTTTTTGCAGGTATCGTCTTTACCGGTTTTGCACCAGCAGTCACGACCCCAATCTCTGAAAGAAAGAATAATTTTGTAAAGCTCAGGGTCATTTGTCACAACAGCACCGCCCTCACCCATGGTGATATGGTGAGCGGGATAAAAGCTGTATGTACCGATATGTCCGACTGTTCCTGCTTTTTTGCCTTTATATTCTGCACCGAGAGCATCACAGCTGTCTTCTATGAGCCACAAGTTATGACGGCTGCAGATATCAGAAATTTTGTCCAAATCATAGGTATTGCCCAGAGTATGTGCAATAAAAACAGCCTTTGTTTTATCAGTGATTGCTTCTTCTATTTTGTTCGCATCTATATTATAAGTACCGATTTCACAATCCACAAACACAGGCACAAGCCCATTTTGAATTATTGGATTCACAGTAGTAGGGAAACCGGCTGCAACAGTAATCACCTCATCGCCTTTTTTGAGTCTGCGATTCGCAAGTTTGTGCGAAGTCAAAGCTGACAACGCAAGCAAATTTGCGCTGGAGCCGGAGTTTGTAGAAATTGCATACTTTACACCAAGATATTTTGCGAACTCTTTTTCAAACTCGTCATTAAATCTGCCTGTTGTAAGCCACATATCAAGTGACGCATCTATCATATTTTCCAGCTCTTCTTTTCCGAGCAATTTGCCAGAAACAGGCACATATTTTAAATCTTTTTTCTTCCCGAAAACAACAGCATAATATAACCCTGCGGCTGTTTTTACCAGATTACGCAAAAGTTTTTCCATCTAAATTTTCCTCATACTCCCGTATCTGTTTTATCGTAAAATCATACATATTTTTATTATCATAAAAAGCCCTGTACCATTCAACTGTTTTTTGAACAGCTTTATCAGCATTATACACCGGCTTCCACCCCAAAACAGCAAATGCCTTATCTATATTAAGATTCAAAAGCCCTGCCTCATGAAGTCCGTCAGAAGCCGTAACACAATAACTTCCGCTGCCCCATTGTTCAACAAACTTTTTCACTACTTCTTCTACGGTTAAAAGGCTTGCTTCATCAGGGCCGAAATTAAATCCCTGAGCATATTCTCTGCCGTTTTGCGAGAACAATTTTTCTCCGAGCAAAAGATATCCTGACAACGGTTCCAGAACGTGCTGCCAGGGTCTGACAGAAGAAGGATTCCTCAACTCTATTTTTTGACCGGAATGCAAAGCCCTGACACAATCAGGCACCAGTCTGTCTTTTGCCCAATCACCGCCGCCTATAACATTGCCTGCTCTGGCTGTTGCCATATTAAAAGCATCTGCACCCTGCAAAAAGCTTCTGCGATAAGAAGAAGACATAATCTCCACACAGCCTTTTGAAGAAGAATACATATCGTATCCTCCCATAGGGTCATCTTCTTTGTAGCCCGTTTTTGTTTCTTTGTTTTCATAACACTTGTCTGTCGTTACATTAACAAAAGCCTTTACACTCCCACAGGTTCTTGCTGCTTCAAGAACATTCAACGTACCCATTACATTAGTGCGGTAGGTAAGAACAGGTTCAAAATAAGACCTGCGCACAAGAGGCTGTGCAGCAAGATGAAATACAAAATCGGGTTTAAACTCCTGAAAAACCCCTTGCAAATGCTTTTCATCACAAATATCACCAAAAACACTTTTTATTTCAGAAGAAAGAGATATTGCTTCAAAAAGACAAGGGTCTGTTTCCGGAGCGAGTGCATATCCAAGGACCTCAGCCCCCAGAGATTTCAGCCACACGCTCAGCCATCCTCCTTTAAAGCCGGTATGACCGGTTATCAAAACTTTTTTGCCTCTATAACACTCAAACATATCTGCCAAATCCTGTTCTATTCCGGTTTTGCATAATCCAACCAGATTGCCCACGGAGCTTTGTCTGTCTGCCAGAGGTGAGTAAGTTCATTTTTATCACGCAGTGTATCCATCGGCTGCCAGAAACCGCTGTGTTTGTATGCGTTTAATTGATGGTCTTTTGAAAGATTTTCCAGCGGGAATCTTTCAAATATAACATCATCTCCGTCAGGGATGTAATCAAAGACCGCCGGCTCACAAACGAAAAATCCGCCGTTTATCCATGATTCTTCGCCTTTTGGTTTTTCCATAAATGAGGTAATAAGGTTGTCATCTTTTATAACAAGTGCGCCAAAACGCCCTGACAGCTGCACTGCTGTCATTGTAACAAGTTTTTTAGAGTCCTCGTGGCACTTTATAAGTTTATTTATATCCACATTAGCGACACCATCCCCGTATGTCAAAAGGAATCTTTCATTGCCGATATATTCCTTGGCACGTTTTATTCTGCCGCCGGTCTGTGTATCCTGACCCGTATAGAGCATAGTGACTTTCCACGGTTCATTTCTGGTTTTATGCACCTCGACAGTATTGTTGGCCATATCAACGGTTATGTCAGAGTATCTGTTATAGTAATTTATAAAATACTCTTTAATCACATGTGATTTATATCCCGTAAGGATAACAAAATCATTGAACCCGTAATAGGAATATATTTTCATAATATGCCAGAGAATAGGTTTGCCGCCTATCTCGACCATAGGTTTTGGTTTTAATTCTGTTTCTTCACTGAGTCTTGTACCGAGTCCGCCCGCTAAAATTACTACTTTCATCAAAAATTCTCCCCGATATGTTTATTATAAAAAAAATACGGGCAATGCACAATATTTTATATATTTAAAAGCCGTCGGGATGATTTTTGTGCCAGTTCCATGCAGTAGCAATAATTTCACCGAGTTCGGCATGTTGAGGCTTCCAGCCGAGAATATTTTTTGCTTTTTCACTCGAGGCAATCAATTGTGCGGGGTCGCCAGCTCTTCTCGGAGCGACAACAGCAGGAATCGGATGACCGGTGACTTTTCTTGCGGTTTCTATAACCTCTTTTACACTAAAACCGACACCGTTGCCGAGATTGAACACGTTGCTTTCTTCACCGTTTTCAAGATATTTTACGGCAAGAATATGCGCCTGAGCCAAATCCGTAACATGGATATAATCTCTTATACAGGTTCCGTCTTTTGTATCATAATCCTCGCCAAAGATTTTTATTGATTCACGTTTGCCGTTTGGCACCTGAAGGATAAGCGGAATCAAATGAGATTCAGGGTTGTGATCTTCTCCGATTTTTCCAGAAACATGCGCACCGCAGGCATTGAAATATCTCAAAGACACAAATCTCAAGCCATGTGCTTTAGAAACCCACTTGAACATCTTTTCCATAGCGAGTTTTGTTTCGCCATAGGTATTTGTCGGTTCTGTTAAATCATCCTCAAAAATAGGCACACGCTCAGGCTCGCCGTAGGTGGCTGCCGTAGATGAAAAAACAATTTTGTCTATTTTGTGTTTTACCATTGATTTTAGCAGAACCATTGTCCCGTAAAGATTGTTGTCATAATACTTTAGCGGGTCTGTCATACTTTCCGCAACAAGAGAATTTGCCGCAAAATGAATAACAGCATCAATTTTTTCTTTTTCAAAAACAGAATCCAAAAACGCTTCATCTCTGATATCACCCTGATAAAATCTTGCCATAGGGTGGAGAGCTTCTTTGTGGCCGGTTTGTAAATTGTCGACAACCACAACGTCTTCGTTTTTGTCTATAAGTTCATAAACAGTGTGAGAGCCAATATATCCGGCTCCGCCCAGAACCAGTATCGTCATATTTATATTTCCATTTTTTTCAAGCTCGGGCTTACTGAAAAATCAGCAGTAACAGAAGCTTTTATATCATCAATAGAAAACATCGGATTGATTTCCGTAAGCAACAGTCCTTTTTTGGTCACCTCAAACACGCAGCGTTCCGTAATAATCATATCAACCTCTCTGTATGCTGTAAGAGGCAGTGTACATTTTTTCAGGATTTTTACAGTACCTTTTGAGGTATGTTCCATTGCGACAATAACTTTTTTAGCACCGACGACCAAATCCATAGACCCGCCCATGCCGGGAACCATCTTGCCCGGAATCATCCAGCTGGCGAGGCTGCCTTCCTCATCCACCTGCAATGCGCCGAGTACGGTTGCATCTATATGACCGCCTCGCATCATGGTAAAAGCCATCAAAGAGTCATAAAAACATGCTCCTCGTTTAGCTTCAACAAGCCCGCCTCCGGCATTTATGATTCTCGGATCCAGATTTTCGCCCTTTTGAGATTTTCCGACACCCAAAAGCCCGTTCTCTGACTGAAAAACAATATGCATATTTTCAGGCACATAATCAGCAACAGCTGTCGGAAGACCTATACCGAGGGTTACTACATCGCCTTCTTTAAATTCTTTTGCAGCACGTTTTGCAATTATTTCTCTGATTTTTTCTTTTGACAAACCCTTATCCTGCAAGATAGGATTTGTTACAGAAATATTTGATAAACTTTCTTTTGTTTTTTTATCTGCCAGTATTTCCATCAGTTGTCCTCTCTTACAACAATATAATCAATAAACAATCCGGGTATAACAACATCGTCCGGATCCAGACAATCAACAAGCTCGTCCGCCTGAACTATGACTGTATCTGCAGCCGTAGCCATAACAGTATTCAGGTTTCTTGTTGTGCCGTAATATGCAACATTACCGAATTTATCGACCTTTGTACCGTATATCAGCGCAAAATCCGCACCGAGAGGTTTTTCGAATATAAACTTTTTGCCGTCTATATCCATAGTCTTTTTGTTTTCTTCCAGAACAGTACCAACGCCGGTCGGGGTCAAAACACCGCCGAGTCCGGTGCCTTTTGCTCTAATTTTTTCGATTAGAGTACCCATTGGAACAAGTTCAACATCCAACTCGCCCGAGTTCATCTGGAGGCCTGTTTCGGGGTTTGTTCCGATATGAGATGTAATAAGTTTTTTTATCTGTTTATTAACAATCAATTTGCCCTTGTCTGCATCGGGGTATGTCGTGTCATTGGAAATCATTGTAAGATTTTTGACATTTTGACGCACAAGTTCGTCAATCAGTTTGTCCGGTGCGCCGCAGCTCAAAAATCCGCCGACCATTACGGAAGAACCGTCATCTATCAAATTTATTGCGTCTTGGGCTGATATTATCTTTTTCATATTCCCCAATGTCCTTTTACTTCATTCTATTATAAATTTCATATTTTGTAAAAATTTAAACAGAAATCGTTTACATTATACATCTTCATAAGAAATTTCAAGACTGTTAGAATTTGCTATTGCGTTTTGAAAAATCTCATTATTGTACTGCATAATTTTGTTATATTTTTCAATTATTTCCTGCTGCAGTTTGTGAGCATTTGTACCTTCTTTTGGGTTCAGTTTAACAACAAGTCTTAAAATTGTGGTGAGGTCGTTCAAATCTTCTTGAATTTTGTTAATTTCAAGATTTGTTGTAGAAGATATTGCATCTTTGACATCGTTAAACATTTGATTGAGTATTATTGTTTCCGGCAAATCAGGATTTGCAGAAATAACAGATTTTACCTCATCAAAAGCATTCAGAATAAAATCAACATTGTTTTGTCTTTTGAGTCCTTTTGTTTTGGCTATTATATGTTTTTTTGCATTTTCTATCAATTCTTCACAATTTGCATTTTTGTCGAGTGTTTTGTTCAGTTCATCCAACTCACATTGCAATGCTTCATTTTGAAGATTTGTTTCGTTAATAATAGCAGCGAGTTTGTCTATATCTTTCTTTGAGTCTTCAAAATTAAAAAGATCAGACTCTTTTTTCAGAAATTTTTCCATAAGTCCGAGTTTTTCCAGAAAGATTTGAGCAGTGCTGTCATCATTTTCAAGAATCAGTGCGTTTACAATATAATTTATAGCCTCATCATCAGCCATTGTTAAAGATGCGCCTGACTCATCAAAAAGAGTGGTATCGTAATTTTTGAACTTGTTTACAACAAGCCCCGGATTGCCAAGATCCTCTGCATCCATAAGAAGATATTTTATATCAACATAAGATGAAAGCACGAGAGCATTTTTGAGATATTCTTTCATCAAATCTTTTTCTCTTATCAAGTTGTGCTTTAGATTTTCATTTTTTGTTTTTGCTATCTCGCTATCTTTCGCAGAAAGTGTAAGATATCTGTCCAGTATTTCCTGAGGGAAATTCAAAATATGATATTTTTTATAACTTTCTTCAATTTTTTCATGCAAATAATCTGATTTTTCTTCGCTGTAAGGCTGTTTTTTATTTTGTTCAAAATAATCTTTTATATACCCTTTTAAATGCGCCTCTGCATTATCACGGTTTTGCGGTGATATATATGAATCAACAAATCCGTTGACCAAATTTTCAAGGTTTGTTGCATTTTTGTTTATATTTTTATTAAACTTTTCCACTGACAGATTTGTATTGTTGTAACGTACAACAAAATTCACAAGCTGTTTGAAACTTTTGCTGTTTTCAACTGTGTTTTTATCCAGTTTTTTGCAGCTGTTCAGCATAGAGAACAAATCTTCTTTTACAGCGGATTTATCTTTATTTTTATCAAGAGAAACCATGTAATTTGAAAACTCCTCTGCAAAATTCTGAATATTATCGTTATTCAAAAGTTCATCACCCGCTGCCAGCATAGCATTCAGCACCTGTCCGTAAAGCTGCTGCTGTTTTTGGGTAACGTTTGAATAAAGATTCTTTGTATTATTAATCTGTTTTAGCAGCGAATCCAGATTGTTGAAGAATTCAAGTTTTGTATTATTATCAGCAGACACAGCCATACGTGACAACTGTTCTTCTATCTTTCTTTTGTCAAATATTTTGTCATAATATGGCATTTTGTTTTTGATTTCTTCGTTTACCCAGTCATAGATATTTTTTGACACATCAGGCCTGTATTTTAACGGAATATCTATAGAAAGAGCCATATTAACAGCACTTTTTAAATCATTAAGCAGGGCATCTTTTTTGTCCAGCAAAATTTCCGGCGGATTGAGATTTTTCACTGCAGCAACTTCTTTTTTCCAATCCTCAAAAGCTTTTTTGTAATCACCGGCAGTGGCTGAGGCAGGAAGCTGCAGCATCTTTTGTGCAGCAGAAAGAGATACCGCTATTGATTCATCATTATGATTTGCTGTAATAAATTCGTCGAGCATATTTTTCAATGCTTTACGCTGGCTGCTGTTCAAACTTTTGCCGTCAGGTAATGAAGAAAGGAAATTGTCGATATTTTGTGTAATTTCGTATACAAACAAACTGATTTTTATATTGCTGATTTGAATAACGGTACTAAAAACACAGTCATCAAGAAGATTAATTTTTTTATTTATTATCTCCTGATTTACGGCAGTTATTTCCGGATAAGCAGGCATTACACCGTATTTTCTGTAGTTTGCATCTTTGTAACGGTTAAAAAGTTTTTTGTAGCCCAATGATGACAACGAAAATCTAAAAGATCTGTACAAATCATCATAAGTTCTGTCAGACTTGTAAACAGAGCCTCTGACTTTTTTCTGCAATTTTTTATATTGAAAACGTGGTTCCGTATCAGAAAGTTCAATATCGCTGAGCAGATATTTCTGGAACACAAGATTCTGGATGCTTTCTTCGACATCGGAATTTGAAGCATTAAACAAACGCACAACATCATAACCTGTATAATGTTTGTAGCCCAAATCTTCGTCTGTTGCATCTTTAGTAAGTTCCAAAAACTGTTCTGTTGTCATATCCTGCAGCTGTCTATAGATTTTTACAAAATCCTCGTTTGTTTCAGGATTGAATTTTTTGTCTATATATTTAACAATAGCGTTTTGCTGCGGAGTATCCTTAAGCAGGTCTTTTTCTTTAAAATACAAAACGTCCTGTACGTCTTTTGTCAGGGCTTCTTTTATTTGTGCTTTTGCTTTTTCTCTGTTTGCGGATTCCGGAACAACGTTGTCGAACTGTTTCAGGACTTTATTTACAAAAAAGTCTATTGTATTTTTCAAGCTTCCGTCAAACATTGCTTTTTCATTTTTTGAATAAACAGCAGTATTGGCAATTATTTTTATTTTCTGTTCGTCTGTCAGGTTTATATTATTTTGTTTTAGAGCATCATTCAAAATAGGGATAATATGATTTCTCTTTTTGTTCAAAGCATAAGCATACAGAATCTCGGGATCTTTGGCAAAAGCATATTTGAAATTGGCAATTGCAATATCTTTTTGCTTTTGTTTAATCTTTTCCAGCTGTTGAATATTATCGATTTTAGCCAGTTCCTTCCAGAAGGAAAGATACTCATAAGACATCTGCAACGCTGCTTTTTCAAATGTAACTTTTAAAACATCATCATCAGCCAGACTATCAAAGTCAGCTTTTGAAGTGATACCTTTATTAAAAGGAGTCGCCTGCAGTCTTTTCACAATATCGTCAAATTCTTTTTCATACAATCTTGCAGCTGTCTGGGATTGTACTTTTTTGGCTTTGATTTGGTCCACAGTCATATTTTTGGCCATTCTTGACAAATTGTCCACATACAGATAATCCGGAACAAAAATAGCGTCTTTGAGCTGTGCCGCAATATCATCCGCCTTTTTAGAAATATCATTTATTAATATTGAAGAAATTAACGGGAACTTGTAGTGTTCCATTTCAGAAGAATTTGTCAACTTTTTGATATTTTTCAATTCTATATCAGAAGCAAAATGTTCTCCTGTTTTGTGAAGGAGATTTTCCACATAGTTGCCGTTTCTCCATTTGTTATCGGTAATATATCCGAGTTCTCCGCCTCTTTTGTCGCTATAGTCGGTACGGGTAAGACCTTTGGAATCAATCCAGATATTTTCATGCTCGGACGCACCCCATGTATTGTCGTGGAAGAGGATGTCTTTTCCGTCTTTTTCTTCTATTTCGGAAATATATTGAGCGTGCCAGCCCGGTTTGTCGTGGAAAACACTCGTTGATGAAATACCCGAATGAGGCGAATTTTTAATTTTTTCAACAGCTTCAGGAACGCTGACAAAGGAATACGGCTTGTCTGTCAGGGATTGGAGTATCTTAGCTTCCTGTCTATCAAAGAGTCCTGAGCTGCCTTCTGCAGGAACCCAGAACATGCCGGTATTCACACCGACATTTTTTGCCTGTTCTTCAAGAGGAACTCTCAAATCTCTATATACTTTTGTGAGTTCTTTGTTTACAAACGCAGCCATTGAATTAACTGATTTGTTTATATTTTTTAATGCCAGTTTTTCCTGATTTGAATACTTGTACAAAGATGGGTCAGAAATCTTGCCCTGTCTTGAGGAAAACTCGTCAGAGGAGCGGAGTTTGTCTATAGCATTGTATCTGTCCTGCAGTTTTTGCATATCATTTTCAGCAGCTATTTTGCCTTCGTTTTCCCAAATTTTTATGATTGCACTGCCTGGATTGGCTGTGTTAAGCAAGTTTCCGTTTTCGTCTTCAAATTCAAAGGCATTTCTAATATTAGCCAGAGAAATAGAAAAATTGTTAAACTCTTCCGACAATTCCTGAAGAGCCAGTTTGGATTCCAGAATCGGAGAATCTTCGCTCAGGCCGTTAGCAATGTTGAAATTTTTGATTATGAATTTGCTTGTTTCGTCCTCTGGTTTTTCCATTGCTTCTGCCAAAACATTAAAAGCATCCGCAAAAACTCTGAGCTGGTTTTTGTTGCCGGTTTTGTTGAAAATATCAATATATTCTTCATCCGTAATATTTTCGGACAAAGCTTTTTCAAAATCATTATAAATATTAATTATTTTGTGTTTATCAGGTTTTATGCCGAGAGAAACAGCAGCATCCTGCAAAAGGATTTTGTCCCCGTTTTCAATTTCGGACTTCAAAACCTCGATGCTGTTTTTCATTGCGGTTTTTCGATTTTCAATGCCGAGTTTGCGGAAAAAGTCATCAAGCTCAACAGTATAGCTTTCTTTTACCGCATCATAAAGCCCGTACAACAGTTCAAGTACAGACTCTTTGTCCGGTTCTGTCTGAAAAGCAACAGAAAAATGTTTTATATATCTTTCATCACCTGTTTTTTCAATATGATTTATGACTTTTGCTATATTTTCAACAAAAAACGTATCTGAGTCCGGCATATCGTAATAAATCATATAATCCGTTATCAAATCTTCATCGGACAAGGATGAAATCAAAGCAGTCCTGTAGGCTGCTGCAGCATTGAAAAGTTTTCTGTCAAAGGCTATTTTGTCTTTTATATTGCTTTTTGCGTTTATTGAATCTTTTATGCTGTTTGACATTTCAACAAGCTCTCTTATCTGTTGAAGATTTTTATCCGTTACCGCAGCATCAGCAGCTCCGTATTTTTCCATCAGATAAGCTTTTATTTTTTGTTCTTTTACAGAGGTTTCTTCATTCGGGAGAAAATGATATTTTGCAGTTCCGTCTTTTATTTTGTCTATTTGAGAAGAAACATCCGCCTGCAGTTTTTCTACATCATGAGCAATTTTTGTTCTTTGCTCGTCAGACAAAGAAGGAAACACAGCAGAAATCTTATTTTTCAGACTTCCCTGCAGCTCCTGCAGCATTTTTATATCAGAATCCAGATTATTCTGTCTTTTATTATATTTATACTGTTTTTTAAGTTTAAAAACCTTTACACTGTCCACTGTTTCCTTTGCTTTTAACAAAGACTGATAATATTTGTGTTTTGCCTTTAATTTTGAATCAGCAAGCGGCAATCTGTAATGAGAATCTTCAAACACAGAAAAATGCTGAGGGTCAAATGCTGTATAAACGCCCTGCGCAACTTTATCCGCACCGTACATATCAGCTATATTCATCCACTGTGTGGTAGATGCATCAACAATTCTATACCCCTTTGCCAGTGCAGTATCAAAATCCACATTTATCTTCGGAACCGAAATTTTTTGGCCTGAGCCGAGATTTGTGATGTCATAAATTTTTATACTATCCGTATCATCCAGCTCTGACAACACTGTATCAACATACTTTTGTTTATATTCATAAGACATCAGCTTTCTTGCTATGGAAATAGCCGCACACATACCGTGGCTTTTTTGATTTATTGCCTTTGTGTTAGGGACTTTTGTAGCAGAATCAACAACTATATCGTTCAAAATTTCTGCCAGCACTACTGTTTTTTTGTCTGCGAGCTGCGGATTTATGTGATAGTCATCAGAGAGCATATACTGCAGCCTGTTAAGGATATATTTTTTCTGTTTCAATGGAACTTCTGACGAAACAATGAAATAATTGAGGTTTCTCTCAACGTTTTTTATATTGCTGTTTTTTTCGTCCTTGAGCTGTGACAGGTCAACAGATTTCAGAATATTTTCTTTTAAGTTTAATATTTCTTTTTCCTCGGGAGAAAGGGGTTTTTGAGTATTAAAGACTCTGTTGATTTCAGGCTGATATTTTTGTCTAACTATCGGGTCAGACGCAAGCAGTGATTTGTCCGCAGCCTGATGCAGTCTTTTTTTCCAATCGTGTTTTGGTTCGGCATTTGTTTTTATATCCGTTCCGTATTTCAGATTTTCTGCTGTATCAATAAGAAATTTGAGATTACTTTCGCCTTTTTCTTGAGCAAGGTTGTCTATTGCTTTTTCTATACGTTTCTGATTGTTTTCGCTGAGTGAATAATCATTCTCCTGCGTCAATTGTGTAATTGTGTTTCTGTCTTCTCTTCTGCTTTTAAAAGAAGGTATAACTCTGCTAATATGCGGTAAAGTAAAGTTTAATATATCTATTTTCATTTTATCTCTCAATAATGCTGGTCGTTTTGTGTACAAAAACACGAAAACAGAAATTTTTGCTAGTTTGTTACGGAATATAACAGAACAACAAATATAAAAAACAGCCGGCTGAGTTTTAAATACTTTGGCCGACCGTTTTTAGCTTAAATTAAAATTTTATTTTGAAATTCTTCCCGGAACAACAACTCCGCCTTTGAGGTTCTTTTTGTAGAACTCAACATGCGGCTGAAGCACGCTGTCCAATACCTCAGGGAATGCAACGTTGTTCATGATTTTTTCAACAATTTCCTGATATACCGTAGCGAAAGCTCTCAGCTGAGTCATTGCACCGGCAGCTTTTGCGCTCAGGCCCATTCCTTTTGTCTGGATTCTTTCAACAAAAGTAGCACCTGTAACTTCATAAGATTTTGACAAAGCACCGATATATGCTTCTGCATTTTCAGAGCATACGCCGTTGTCAACAGGCACTGTCAGAGCAAAAACGAGTTTGTTTGCAGGATTAAAATGAGCTTCTGCACTGTGGTGCATAGCATCAGGAACTTTTGCAACCTGTTTAAGGGTATCTTTTACAGATTCGTTCTGCATTTGTGCATGCCAGTAAACAGTATTTTCAAAAATTGCGCCCATATACTGATGAACAGAAGCTTCTATACCGTTCAATTTTGCATCAGCCCAGAAGATACCTTCTTTCAAAGCATCGTTAACTTCCAAATCAGAAGACAATGACAGTTCTGACATTTCTTGTGCTGATTGAAGGAGTTCTTTCATATCTTCTTTTTTCATTCCTGCATAAGCAAGAGCAAACAATGCGTGGTCATCAAAAGCAGAGAATCTTCCGCCTACGTCATCGTGGATATACAAATCACCGAGCCAGCCGTTTTCGTTAGAAGTTCTTCTAAGTTCGCTTTTTTCTGCATTGGCATCAGTAACTGCAATAAAGTGTTTGTTAGCAAGTTTTTTAGCTTCTTCTTCTGATTTGCCCTGTGCTTTGTATGCATCAACAAGCATATCCAGAACTCTTAAGAAACCGTCTTTTGTTTCAAAAGTAGAGCCTGATTTTGAAGCAATCATAAAGTTTGATGTTGTAACATCGTTGCCGAGTCTGTACAAAAATCTTTCCAAACTTGCAGAATCAACATCAGAATAGAACTCAATTGCATCGTGTTTTACGTTCAAACCATTGATTGAGAGCATGTGTTCTACAGTGTGTTTTGAACCGCCGATACCCATTACGCTCAATTTTTTTGCACCTGTTTGTGCTTTGAGTTTTTCTGCCAGTTCATAGAGTTCGTCCACTCTTTTTAACTGTTCTGAGGGCAAATTTACCCAGTTTAAAAACTGGCCTTTTTGATTTGCTCTTTTTGAAAATTCATTTACAAATTCAGAAACTTTAGAAGAGTATTTTGAAAAATCAACACCGCTAAAGCTTGTTGTAATATCAGAATTTTTTGTCAACACGATTTTTCTCCTTTATCCTTTATAAACTAAACTATTCGCTTTCTGCCACAACATCAGTCAACAGCTCTCCGTAACTGTTAAAATGACCTGATGTTTCTTCAATAATATATTTTAATTCCGGTTTGCCTTCAATAGCCTTTTCAGCGCATTCAAAGGCTTCTTCCAAATCCTTAAAGTCTTTTATCAGAGTTTTGGTAAGCTCTGCACCTTTTTGCTGGGTATAAACATGAAACATAAAAAATACTCCTTTTCTTCCTTTTTATAATATTACAAAATTAAGAAAAATACTCAATCAAACACTAACTTATTAAAATTATATAAAAATTTATTAAGATTATTTTATAGCCGGATATAATATTAACAGCTGAATAATGAGGTAATTACACATGTGGAAAAGTTTATTTATAATCTGTGTCCTGCTTTTTACACAGAGCTGCACAATGGCACTGGACGAAGCACAAATTGCAAAAGAACAAAGTATACAAAACCGTATTGATGATATAGGTGCAAGACTCTTAAATGCAAACAAAATAGAAAACAGAGTCGTTTTTGTATACGACGAGGCAGAAAAAAAATCCCGTTTGCAAATAGACCCTGCTGTAACAAGAAGACAGATTGTACTTTATAAAGGTGATTACAATTTTATAGAAAACGATGACGAACTGGCAGCATACCTTGCAAGAGGGATACTGCTTGCTTCAAAATCTTACAGAGGGCTTTTTAACGGTTATTTGAGCGCATTTGAACTCAAAGCAGCACCAAAGAAATTTGAACTCGTTGCAGACAAAAGAGCAGTGGATTTTATGGTCAATGCAGGATATCATCCGGTAGGGCTTATTACCTATATACAAAAAAGCTGTCCGCAAAAAAGATTCGACAGATTTTCCAACAAAAACCTTGCCTCTAAACGTCTTGCACATATTTATGAATACATTTACACAAAATATCCTTACTTTCTTGCAAATAACCCGTATTTTAAAAATGAACATTACCAGAACTTTCTGCTGACTTCTATGGAAAACAGAAGAAAACTTCAGGAAAAAATAAAATCAGGTTCAAAGGAAGAAGTTGACTATGAATAAAATACTTTTTTTCATACTTTTTTTAACAAGCCTCGTGTCAGCACAAAATGTTTTTGCCCAAGAATTATTACAAGACGAACTTGTTGAACAACTGGACAAAGAAAAACTTCAAAAGCCGGTTGCATATACAAATTACAATTTTGAAGACACAAAAAGAATTCCGATTTTATTATCCGTTATTGCTGATATAGAATCAGAAAAAGAACTGAAAGAAGGGCAGACAGTAGTTTTTAGGGCATTATACGATGTATGGCACAAAGGGCATAAAGTCGTAGAAAAAAATGAACTAATCCACGCAAAAGTAGAAACTATTATAACAAGCGGAATGAACGGAATACCTGCGAGCATAATTTTTGGCGATTTTCAATTTAACAATATTGATGAAGGCACAGTCACAGATACCTACGAAACCTTTGGTCAGGACAGAAGCCTCTGGGTTTATCCTCTCAAATGGGCATTGACAATACTTCCGCCGACAGGTTCATTAACAAACTTTATCAAAGGCGGACACGCAAAACTCAAATCTGACAAGGTAATAGAACTCTATTACTATCCAAACTGGAAAGATTAATCTATTGTACAAAAATATTGGCAATATAAAAGATAATATGCAATAATAAAACTCGTATGAAACCGCTAAGTCTTACAGAAAAAAAAGAATTTTACAATGCATTCGGTTCTTTGTACAATGCTGGTTTTTCTTATACTGATGCACTGGACTCTATTGCCTCAGCTTCATACAGAAAAAAATTAAAAGTCCTTTGCCTGCAATTAAAGGCATACTTAGAGAGCAACATACCTTTTAAAACAACCATAGGCAAATTTAAAGAAATACTGGGTGAGGCTTATGCTGCTTTGTTGTGTGCCGGAGATTTTTCCGGAAAACTCGACAAGTGCATAAATGTCATACTAAAAGACATACAAAGAGTCGAAAATATCAGAAACACTCTTATTTCTACCTTAACTTACCCTACATTGCTTGTGCTTGGGGCAATCGGGGTATTGTTATTGTGTAAATTTTTCTTTTTCAAAGTTTTTGATGTTATGTATACGACAGGTATGGCTCAATGTGCGATAATGAATCTTTTTATCAGTGCGATTATAAAAATTATTGCAATCTACGCAGCGATATTTATTTTTATCATCTGGGCCGTAGTTAACAAAGAAGTTTTTGCAAAAGCACTTGATTTTGTCACAACGTATACTTTTTTGGCAGGTATTGTAAACAACTATTATTACTACAACTTTTTTTCCGTACTGGCTGCAGCTTACGAGGCAGGAATTCCGATAAAAGACTCAATGAATCTTGCATCCACTGTTTTAAAAACCCAAAAAGCAAAACGGGGAATAAACAGAGCCTGTGCTATCATATCGCAGGGTGTTGAGGTAAAAACAGCTTTTGCCGGTGCTGATATTTTCAGCCAGTTTGCACTTTCACAAATTGCAGCCGGCGAAAAATCAGGTAAACTGGGCGAAGCCTTTCAAAGAATAGCCGATGATTATGAAAGGAAACTTCAAAACACAATCGCTGCAATATCTTCGCTAATCCAGCCTGTCAGTATTGTACTGGTAGGTATTCTTGTCGGTTACATTGCAGTAACTTTTTACACAAAATTGTATGCGGGCATTTTCAACTTATAAAATTACAACAAAAACTGTGACCCTATCATCAATCTGTGAGAATCAGCCATGCTGTCATTTTGACAGTAAATATAATTAAAAATAAGCTTTAGAGCCTGTCCTTTTACATAATAATTTGCACCGAGGGTATACTCTCTTCTGTTATTATTTTTTATCTCTCTGTCAGGATCAAAATGGTCAAAGCGGGCAAGGACTTCCAGCTTTTTTGTCAATCTGTAAGCAGCTGTCCAGAACAAACCCTGAGAATGTTTGTTTGTGAGTCCGGAGCCGCCGTTCGAGCCGTTTGCTCTGGCATATTCAAACTTTGTCCAGAACTTTTTGTACTCATAGCCGAGGTATGTTCCTGTGAGATAATAGCTGGTACCGTGTTTTTGACCGGATTGGACACCTGCTCCCGTAACCAGTTTTCCGTATCTTCCGTCTGTTTTGCCTAACGGTTTCAGGTTCATCCAGGCATCGAGTTCATGCCCCGGAAAAAAGGAAGAAAAATTTGTAGAAGAGCTGTAAACACCTGCATCATAGTCCATCAAAGAATAATTTCCTCTGACTCTTACGCCGAATTTTCGTATATTTGACAGATTACGGGAAATTTGCGACCTGTTTATAAAAGCGAGAGTATAAGGGGATTGTGCGCCCTCTATACCGACACCGGGGCGGGAATTCCCGACGAGGATGCTGGTGTGTGGAATTCTCTTTGTTTCAAAATACATATCCTGAAAAAATGTCTGCATAAAAGGCAAATGCTCGCTTCTGTGTGTGGGGTCAAGCATTATCCTGAAACTTTCTTTTCCTTCCTTAAATTTTCCGTCTATCAAGACATTTATCAGGCCGACATCATATTTTGAAGTTGAAGACCCTTCTTCATTTATGTTTTCCGAAAAATGCTGTTGAACTGCCGTCCAGATATGCACGCTCTCCATTGCAGAGGTTTCTGGATTTTGAGGCTTCCAGGTAAGATAGTCCTTAAAAAGTGCTGACGGCACATCCGTTCTTTCTATCTCGAGGTTATAAACATCCTTTGCCGCTTTTGAAACAGCATCAAACAAAACAAACTTTGAAGCAGCAGGATTGTATTGTCCGAGTTCGCTTCTTAAAGGCTCTTGAGGAGCAATTGTTTCTTGTTTTTTAGCCTTCGGCACTTTTATAAAAGAACCGGCAGAATCCACAGGCGGCTCCTTCGAAGAATCATTTTGCTCAAGGACAGGATTGTCATCACTTTCCACAGTATCAAGAACAGTAGACGAAAAAGACGGCAACGCACTTGTGTCAAGGGTGATTATCTCATAAGCACAGGCCCTGCCACAACAAAACAAAGAAATTGCAAATATAAAAGTTGTAACAAAAATCTTTTTCACTGATTTTATATTATAACAATCGTAATGAAATACATAATTTATTTTGCATTACACATAAAAAAATGATAAAATACACTCATGTTTCTCAAAAAATTGTGTGTGTATTTTATTGTTTTAAGCTTTTTATTAAGCAGCAATCTTGCGCTTGCAGCTGATACTGTTTTGCCGGGGGTAAAGGCATCTATTCGTCCTGCGACAAAAAAAGAATTTAAAAACAAAACAGCGAAAAAACGTTACAGACCCTATGAACTTACTATAACAAACAACAACAAAAAGCCTGTTCTACTTCATGCTGAAACAGAACTCAGATTTGTGCTGCAAGATGACACAAAAGAAACATCTGCAGACAGAAGAGAAATTTATAAAAAATCAAGAAAAAGAGATGTCGGCAGATACTGGGGGTTGGGCATACCGGGCTGTATTATCGGCGGTGGGATAACAGGTATTACACTCTTTATTGGTGCGCCAATTGGGGCTGCTGTTGCCGTCGGCATGTATGTACCTACAGCCAGAGCCGTAAAATCCAATGTAGACGTTTCCCAGCAATTGTACGCAACAATGGATATGCCTATACGGCTCGAGCCTGACAAAACTTACAAAATCAGAGTGCTTGCGCCAAAACATACGGATTTTAAAGCTCTAGAAATTACAAACGTCGGATTTGACGCAAAAAAAATGTATACAATAAAAGCACCGCTGATTGAAGAAGATTGGGAAAAGGCTAAAGAAAATCTATGAAAAAAGCATTAAAACTATTTTTGATATCTGCGCTCGTCCTCAGCACATGCGGATGCAACAAGTACATAAAATCCACTCACGAAGGGGACTTATACTACGGTGCCTATAACAGAAGAGATTTTATACACGCAGATGTAACAATATACAAAAAAGACTCGGATAAGGTCTGCAACGGGGTAGTATTTTTAAATGCACCTACAAGAAGCTTTACCATGAAAAATGACAGAGTAGATGCAAAAATGAAACTCGGCTGCAATGACGGCTCTATTATGGATATGAAGTGGAAGCTGAGAAAAGGTTCTTTTACTGACGGGTACGGCGAAGGCACAGACCAGTTCAACAACAAATATACTTTTAAAACAATTTCAAAAGCAGAATTTAAAAAAATTGCAGATATAAAAAGAGTCAAATATCCAAACAGCAAAAACCCGTCTTATCTTAAATATTAATATTTTTCTCTCCGAACAGAGGATAAAAATGATAAAACTGTGTCGGATACATTGAAGAAACTTTTTGCACAAATTCAACATATTCATTTTGCATTGCTTTTATTGTTTCTTTTTTTGTACCGGAGAACTCAAACCTGTGCATATACACATTGTAAACTCCTTTTTTCCCTTTCACTGCAGCAATAAAAAACACAGGCACTCCCATCAATTGTGCAAATCTGAAGGTGCCTGCCGGAAACTCAACCCTCTGTCCGAACAGCTCTGCGCTAAAACTCAGATGAGAAGACCCCGGAGAAAGTCTGTCACCGGCCATAAAAGCAAGCTCGCCATTATTTAAATTCTCCTGAATTTCTACAGAGGTTTCCATATCAATATTTTCAACGGGATATGTTCTGACTGTACTTTTTACCGATATATTTTTTATAAAATTGTTAAAAATCTGACTCTGGCTTTCACTCAAAAACACATTTACAAAAATTTCCCTATCCAGATTTTCAAAACCCTTGATTGTATAAATTCGCATTACATCAATAAGACCGGTATGAGAGCAAATAAAAAACATTCCCTTTTTTTGAGCAACATATTTTCTCATTGCATCGGCAGCATCAGCGTTTGAAAAACACAATCTTTTAACATCAAAATCTCCGCAGAAGGTCTCCATTTTGTCCACAAGAGAAAGAGCATAGTTTAAAACTGTTTTGAACTGGTTAAAGATATCCGGTTTTGTCGTTTTAAGAGAATTTTTTTTGCAATACTCATAAATAACAGAAAGGTTAATTTTTGCATATTTTCTAACATCTTTTGACAAGACAAACGCAAAAAAAGCAACAAAGATTGTAAAAAACTGCACTATTCTCTTGCCAAAAATTCTGTATACATACCACAAAAACATCAGGCGTTTTTCTCCTGCAGCCTGTTCTTTCATCTGGTACCATTTTTTTGTCATTTTTTTATACACTCCAGAAGAGTATAATCGTATTTTCCGATTCCGTTATATTTATTCAAAAGTTTTAGCCCTGATTTTTCAACCAGCTCCAGCATATCGGCCTCGTTGTACATTCTGCTGCAGCCGTTGGCCATACAGGTAAAATAAAGGGATATGTGAGAAAGTGAATATCTTGCCCCGTCAAACTGCTGATTGTCTATAAAAGGCTCGAGTATATAGACCCTTGTGAATTCATTACTTACCTCAGCGACCCTGTTCAAAATAGAGATTATCTGCTCTTCGGAAAAACAATCCAAAAACTGGCTCATAAAAACAGCTGTTTTTTGTTTTTCGTTCCCTTTCATAAGAGGCAAATTATTTTCTTTTTCCAGAATATCAAGCGAATGAAATTTTATTCTGTCCGAGTCGAAATTTTTCTTTGCAGCTTCAATATTCTCGCCCAAATCTATCATATTTACGCAGCAGTTTTGATTAAACGAAAGACACGCTCTTTCAAACTTGCCTGTGTTGCCGCCTATATCAAAAATATCAGACGGGTTGTTTTCAAAAATTATTTTCAAAACCTCATCAAAACAATCATCAGAATAATGATGATCAAACTCATACCAGCTCTTTTTCATTTGTTCAGGCATTTGTGTGAGCATCGGATAAATTGTTTTTGAATCAAAAAAGAACTTGTGCAGCCCGACAGGCTCCTGTTTTTCAAAAGAATTTTTCAACTCGCTTGCACCGAGATAACAGACATCTTTAACAAAATTAAAATTGACTTTTGTCATAGAATCGAACAAAAATGCATCCGAAAGCGGTGTTGTAGAAAAGACAAGCTCTTCATTCTTTTCAACCAGACCTATACACAATGCCGCCTCTAACAAAGTAGCTGCTGTGTATTTTGTGACACCGCATTTTTTTATAATCTGCTCACGGGTCATAGGCGTTTTGTTCAATTCCTGCAGAATATTAAAATCAAGCATTGCCGCTACCACCTGAAAACTAAAAGGTGCAAACGCAATCTTTTGTGCTTCTGTCAGGGCATTGACTCTCTGTGAGCCTTTGTTTTTTCTTCTTGTAAATCTTGGTTTATTTGCTTTTTCATCCATAATTCTTTTAAAATTATACCATGGAAATTTACTATATTAATGCGGACAAATTTTTACCTTTTATCGACAAAAATTCGCTGAAAGAATTTTTGGAAGACAAAACCTTCGGCAGCCAAAAAAGAGAAACAGAGTTCTGTCTGGGTCGTTTTCTTGTAAAATACGTGCTAACTCACAGATACAACATAATAAATCCTCAAATCGAAATAAAAAATAAAAAACCTTGCCTCAAAAATAATAAAGAAAATATAAACTTTAGCATTTCGCATTCAAAGGGGATTGTTCTTGCTGTTTTTGACACAGAAAACACCGGTGCGGATATTGAATTTATGAAGCCGAGAAATTTTGACAAACTGTTTGATTTTTACAATCTAAAGCCGAAAAGCAAAGACAGTCAGACTTTTTATCAGATATGGACACAATACGAGGCAGAAATAAAACTGCAGCAAAAACCGGTATCCTCTATTCAGGCAAAATTTTTAGAAAATTACATATTGTCTGTTTGTTCTTCAGCTGTTGTAGATATCAAAAGCACGCTCAGAATATACGAGCTGACCAGCCCAAAAGCAAGCACAAATCCTAATGAACTAATCAACTTAAAACTGGTCATAGAAAGCAAAAAGAACGAAAACACACTCGTTGCGCAAGAAATAAGCACTGCTGACTCCGTATTGGACAGGTGTGTATTTTTAGAGCCGTTGAATCTGAAAATAGAATAATCCATACTAAAGCCTATAATCAAAAACATTGCCAGTATATGGAACAGATTTACACACTGATTGAACAAGCCCAGCAACGCTATAGAAAACAACCCGCCCAGAATAGAAGGCAGAGTGATTTTGAAAGCTGCCTTTGGTGAATATATAAAACACAAAATCAAATACAAAATCAAAGCCGCAGGTGCAAAAAGTTTTATACAGGTTGTTCTGAAAACAGAAACCCTATGCGAGATATCGTTCTTCAAATCAATCGCATTTACGCCTGAAGGCAAAAATCTTTTGTCAAAATTTCCGTTTATAATTATTACCGTTGTATTTTTATCTATAAAAAACTCCTTTAAAATAGGAAGATTAAGTTTTTCCACAGTCAAAAACTCACGCGGATATTTCATATGCAAAAGTTTGTTACGGGCAGATTCAGGCAAAAAATATGCATAAGAATTCAGTTCTTTTTTATAGAGTTCTTTTCTGAGCCACTGGTTTTCTTTTTGTCTTTTTATTGAAGGCACAAACCTGCTGAGAGAATACGCATTAAAATCTTTGCCCTTCAAGGCGTCAATAATAGTTTCTTCTTTTTCCAAAAGCTCCTGATTATTTCTTCCTTTCACAAGAATAAAAGAATAGTTAAAATTATTGCCCTGCAAATCATTATACAATTTTTCCGCTGCAGCCAGATTTTTTGGCGGTACGTACATGTCTTTTATGTCATCGTTAAAATTCACCCTAAAAAGGCCTGTAACAGTAGCAAAAAAGCACAGAACGATTATTGAATATCTGACCTTTGCCGACAGCACAGGATATGATATTGTTTGCAGATGTTCAAAATTAATTTTTTTACAAATCAAAGGATAAAAAAGAACAACAAACAAATACACAGTAACAAGACCGCTAATCGTAAACAGAGAAATCTGTTTCAACAACGTAATACCGGAAGCAAACAGAACAACAAACGCACACACTGTCGTGAGCAAACTCTCCGTAAGACTTTTTATTATACTTTTCAAATCTCTGTTGTGAGCAAAATAATGCAAAGAATAATCAACACAAATCCCTATCAATGTCGTTGAAAAAACAAACGTAAGTATGTGAATTGAGTCAAAAAATACGGACGTAACAAGATATCCGCAGCCCATACCAAGAGCCAGACTGAGAAAAATCGGCACAAGTATTTTAAAAGATTTAAAATAAAATCTGCACAAAACAATAATAAACAAAGAAGACAAAATACAAATTATATTTATTTCGTTAATAGATTTTGAACTTGCGTAATACGTATGTACAGGTGCGCCGGACAAATAGATTTTTGTTTTTTCATTTGCAAAAGAATCCTTTAAGTCAATAAGTTTTTTCACCTCAACATTCAGCAAAGTAGGGGATAAAGCAAGGTCATCTCTGATTTTGACAGAAAATATTTCATAAATTTTTCCGTCAAATTCTATCTGACCCGAAAAACTCTCAGAGCCTAACCCCTGCAAATAATCTATAAAAAGCAAAAACGGATCATACTCAACAGGCACGGGATTGTAGCCGACAGGATTGTACAACCTGTCATAGCTCTGCAGTTTTACTGTGACAAAATCCTTGTCCTTTAGCAGGCGGTGCGTATGCTCTGACAAAAGATTGTGTTCAAAAAACATATATGTATCAAGAACCTTTTTTACATCGACATTAGAAGGTCTAAAAACATTTTTGTCCAATTTGTCTTTAAAAATTCTTACGTTATCGCCGAGTCTTTGGGCATCGTCATCTTCAAAAATTATATTAATTCTGCCAGATTGTCTGTTGCTCAGACGAATAAGATTTTCGTCATGTTGACTATTTGTCAAAATTGCCTTGAGGATATTTGTTTGAGCAGGTTTTTGATGCATAGCAACAAAAGCCGTAAGCGCAGCCATCACAACAACAAAGAGTATTCTCAATATCCAGATTATTTTTTTCATACTACTTACAACCGCTGAAATTTATAGAAGTTTTACTGTTAACTGTTTCTATCGCAAGAAAACTAATATGTTTATTACCTTTTAAATAAATCATCTTGAGATGCTGTGCTGCAGATGAGGCGGGTTTCGGCACAAGAACAAGCTCCCACTGTTCAGAAGGTTTTATATAATAAAGATCAAAGTTTTTTTCCAGAAAAGTATAATTTTTGTTTGAAATTGCATTTATTATTGAACTTACATATTTGTTTTGAGAAGAAGTGTAGGAAGAAACAGACTCAATGGGGTATTTTGTTTCGAAAATCACGCCTTTGTCTTTTATAAATTGAAAATCACCGCCGGATTTCAGAGTTACATTTGTGCTGCCTTTATTAACCAAAATTTTGGTCTGGTTGAATTTGCACGAGGTGCTGTTAAAAGCAGGCAAATATTTTGCAGCCTGCTGAGGTGTTATTTTGTGGTTAAAAATACTATCCTGCGCATTTGCAGGCAAGAAACAATAAAATGCACACAAAAATATCCAGACAAACAGATTAAATATTTTTATACTCAATTTATTTTCCATATTTTTCCAATCCCGCCAAAAATCCATCCGGTGCTTTATAAACTGTTTCCATTGTTTTGTAGTTCAAACAAATTTGAAGGCTCTTTGCCTCAAAAACCTTTTTGTCCGTAACGGCATCTCTTATCACATATTTTATAGACAAAGCCGGTTCTACCTCCAAGATTGTACTTGTGACAACAAGCTCCTGTGAAAAAGTACAGGGTTTTATATATTTCAATTCCATTTTTGCAACAGGATAAGCAAATCCGTCTTTTTTCATATCGTCATAGGTATAGCCGATTTTCTCCAGCATATCGCATCTTGCTGCCTCAAGATACTTCAGATAATTTCCATGCCAGACAACATTCATCGGGTCAAGGTCGTAAAATTCAACTTTCAGTTTATACTGTGTTTCTATATTTTTCATAGTTTTTCTTCCATTATTCCGCTCGAGCAGACAGTATCTCCTTTTTTAAAGGTATAAGAAATATTTTTGCCATTTTTAGCCAAAGACAGCGTAACTCTTTCTTGAGGTTTTATAACTTTTGAAAACTTTATTTTTTTTACGATTTCAGTATTTATTTTAATACCAAATGCCTCTTGAATAAAATAGCCCGCAAAGTTCAATTGCACAACACCGGGCAAAATCGGCAGATTGTTAAAATGTCCGTTAAAAAAGTTGCTGCTTTTTAAAAACACCATTTCAAAATCAGCTGTTTGCTCAGACAGGCGGTAATTTAATACAACAGGGAACGAAAGATTTGTTGAAAAAATTTCCGTTATTTTATCCGCATCTGTTTTGCCGGCACAATTTTTAGGGATACAGTACAAAAATTTCCATTTTTGAGGAACAATATCAAATTTGTCCAGAAGATAAGCCTTGAAATATTTAGAAATATTATTTTCCAAAGCAAAATCCGCACCCGATGCAGACAACACCGCTGCGCATGCGAGTTTGTCATCGAATTTAAAACAGTATGCATCCGAAATATAATCGTTTTTTAAAAGTTCCTGTTCTATTTCAGGGGCTGATATTCTTTTTTCCTGAATTTTTAAAATTCTATCATTTCTTCTGCAAGGGATAAAACAATTATTTTTATCAAACTTTACTATATCCCCCGAAACAAGCCTGTCTTCCAGAAAATAAGGCGATTCCACAACCAGACAGTTATTGCTGTCAGCACTGACACAAACACCCTTGTAACAGAAAAAGCCCTCTTCTAAAGAAGAATTTTTGTACCCGATTGTCCCGCATTCCGTACAGCCAAAAACCTCTATGACCTGACAAAATTTTTCAAAATATTCATAGACACTTTGTTTTAATTTTGCACCTGCGCTGAACACGCACAAAGGAGGATTTGCAGGTTTTTCGTCGTATTTTTGAAAAGTTTCCATAAAAGAAGGACTGGAAACAAAAACACAGTTATTTACATTCACCTGAGAAGGATAAACAACTGTAGAGGCATCCATTATCATTCTGTCAAAATGACACATCGGGAGCAAGAAATAATAACACAACCCGTACATGTGCTGGGCAGAAACAGATGAAATTATACGAACCAAATCTTTTTTGACAAAATACACGGAAGAATGCGCCTCAAATACAGCGGCTGCCTCATCCAGTATAATTGAAAAAGTTTTTTTAACATGCTTTGGTTTGCCTGTTGAACCTGAGGTGAACAAATGTACAAAAACACTGTCAAAATCCGGCTGAACAAGTTCAAAATCCGAATCTTTTTCCGGCAGAACAGAGTCTGCAATCTCATAATCCAACGACAAATCACCCGATTTTTTAACATCGCTTACTAAAAAAATATCCTTGTTTGAATAAACACAGGCAAAAAACCACACTGCAAAATCAAATGCATTTTCAGATATTATTGCGATATTTTTTGTGTCCAAGTTTTTTAAATACGCACAGTGAGTTTTGACAACCGACTTAAACTCTCCGACAGAAACAACATTGTCCTCTCTGATTAAAAGAGGTGCGCTGTCATATTCATTTGTATGAAAAACAGAAAAAATATTCATATCTAAATATTGTGTTTACGTTTAAAAAATATTCTAAAAATATATTCTACAGCAAAAAACACCCCGAGCAAAATATATGACACACAACCGTTGTATATCATCCACACTCTGTCAGGCAAAAAAATCGTCCAAACCGACAGTGCAAACTGCACAAAAAGAAAAACACACCACAAATACGTAAGATTTTTTGTATAAACTCTCACTTTGGGATGCAATTCACCCTCTGCCATACGAGCAAACTTCTGGATAACGGTTTCGTTTGCAAACAAAGACGAAAAAAATATCATAAATATCGAAAAATTAACGACTGCAGGATACAGCTTCAACCCGCTGAGCCTTGTAAAATGGAATAATGCAATAATAAAGAAGGTAAAAAGCAGAGAAAAAACAACTGCGTATTTTTTGTATATTGCTTTTAGTTTTTCCATTATTTCAACAATTCTTGAACCGCCTCAACAACATCATTGACTGTGCGGATTTGTTTAAAATTATCAGGAGAAATTTTTTGCTGTGTAAAATCCTGAAGTTTTACGGCAAGGTCAACAGCATCTATACTATCAAACTCCAAATCCTCAAAAAGGTTTGCATCAGGGTTAATGAGTTCTCTTTTGATTTCAAAATCATTTACAAGAATCTCTGTCAATTCATGCATTATTTGTTCTTTAGTATATTGTGCCATTATACACCCTTTACCGTTAGTTTTTTTACCACACTAAACATTTTTTTGACTTCTTATAAAGTCAGCCAGTGTTTTTACCGAATAAAAATGTTTTTTATTATCTTCTTTTTTAGAACCCATAGCAAGGCTGTATTTCTTTTTTAATGCCATACCGAGTTCCAGTGCATCGATAGAATCCAGCCCGAGGCCTTCCACAAAAAGAGGCTCCTCTTCATTTATGTCATCAGGAGTGATGTCCTCGAGTTCCAAAACGTCAATTATTAATTTTTTAAGTTCTGATTCCAGACTGTTGTTATCTTTTTCCATACTAAATTTATAGCCTAATAAGAATTTAAAGTCAATTTTAAAATTCTCTCTTTAATTATGCTGTTTACAAGATTACGGAATTTTATGTCATCGAGGTTTTCTTTTTTATACTGAGAGGGTACTATTTTTTCGTTTACTGTAATTGTATAATTAACGGTTTTTTCTCCGGCGTCATATATTTTTTGATTTTTGGCAAGGAATTTATAATCACAGCTAATATGCAGCGGAACAATCTCCGCATCAGAATTTATTGCAATCATTGCCGCACCTTTATGGAGCTTCATGTCTTCGCCTTCCAGAGTTCTTGTTCCGTTGGGGAAAATCACGATATTGTACCCCTGCTTTAAGACCTCATCTGCTTCTTTTTTCAATTTTTCTTTATCCTCATCGTTTATAAGATAAAGAGAGCTGACGATATTGCTCATAACAAGATTTTTCTTCAACTCTTTTTTTGCCATGCATAGTGTATTCGGGATAAGACCGATAATAAGCAATATATCAATATAGCTCGGATGATTGCTGACAATAACTTTTCCTCTCAAAGAACGAAGATAAGCAAGGTCTTTTTCGGACACATTGAGTTTTATTGAACCATTTTTCTCAATGAAATTTGTAAAAAAACGCCATGTCTTGTGTACCACGTTACACAGATAATTGCGCTTTTCTTCCCCTTTCATAAACAAAGACACAACAGGAAAAAACACAAGCCCCAAAAACAATGACCCCGCTCCGAAAAACACAAATGAAAACAATACTACAAAAGAACGCCAGAGCTTCATTTTTTTACTCCGGCGGACTCTAAAAACTTAGAAAGATTATATTTTTTCATATCATCAAGCGAAATTGCAAGCGAAGAAGAAGAGGGTGAAGGTTTTTTAGAAACAATACAGGCAAAAGCCACTGTTTTATCTCTCCCTACAGGTTCAAAGCAGTCAGCATAGCAATACAAAACATCTTTATTCTGCTCGCAATCAACTGCCGCCTCTATCAAACCTGCACAAAAAGTATTGTCCCCTGCAGACATTGCATTGTAACTGTTTTTTATCCCGTTTAACAAAGAGAATTGCCCGATTACGCTATTATGAACGGATGCACTGAAGGTTGCGGGCGATACTTCATTTTCTTCACTATACTGGGAAATTAGTTTTTTTAGTCTGTCAAATTCTCCGTATTGCGAAGCAAAAACCAGCTTTACATCACTGTTTTCATATACTTCATTCATAACGCAAAGGGCTGCTTTGTCCACTTTGCTGAGTTTTCTTCGTGACATTGGCGGAAGAAAAGACACATCAATCTCTTCATTCTCTTTGTATGCACATTTTGAAATATAAAAAAGTTTTTCGCTGTTCATGGTAGTATAATTATATCAGATATGACAAATATTTCTATCACATCTTACAGCGCAATATGCAATCTCGGCTCAAACATAAATGAGATTTTAAAAAATGCCCTCGAGGGTAATTCGGGCTGTTTTACAAAAGATGATACAAAAATAAAAGGTAAAAGCTTTTTCTTTGGAGAAGTAAAAACATCCCTGCCGGAAATTTCACAAGAAGATTACAACACCAGAACAAATCGCCTTTTGCTTCACTGCTGCGAACAAATAAAACCCGAACTGCACAGGATAATTGAAAAATACGGCAAAGACAGAATCGGTGTTGTCATAGGAACAACTGACACGGGTGTAGAAGAATTTGAAAAAAGCAAAAACATAAAACATACAGAAATTTCCAACCCCGCAGAATTTCTACACAAACATCTCGAGCTGGAATCTTACTATTGCGGAGTTTCTACTGCCTGCACCTCAGGAACAAAAGCTTTTTCTACAGCTGTAAACCTACTGCAAAACGGTGTATGTGATGCTGTTATAGCAGGTTCGACAGACGGTTTGTCAAAAACTCCGATTTTCGGATTCCATTCTCTTGAGGTACTGTCCTTTGATATAAGCAATCCTTTTTCCAAAAACAGGGACGGCATAAATATCGGTGAAGGGGCAGCGTTATTTATTTTAGAAAAAGACACAAAAAACGGTTTTAAAATCCTCGCAATAGGCGAAACCTCTGATGCATACCACAGTGCAACTCCGGCACCGGAAGGCATTGAAGCCTCACGAGCTATTGAGCAGGCTCTTGAAAAAGCGAATCTAAAACCCGAAGATATTGACTATATCAACATGCACGGCACAGGCACCGTAAGCAATGATATTATGGAAGCAAATGCAATATACAGAATTTTTAAAGACAAAACGCCCTGCAGCACGACAAAATCACTGACAGGCCATTGTCTTGGAGCTTCTGCCGGAGTGGAAACAGCTATATGTCTGGCCGTTATGGACAAAAATTTGAATCCCGAAGGCTATTTACCCCCGCACGTTTTTGACGGACAATATGATGAACAGCTGCCTTTAATAAGGCTCGTAAAAAAACACAGTACGGACAGAGAAACACACGGCAGCATTAAAAATGTAATGTGCAACTCTTTCGGCTTTGGCGGTTCCAATGCTGTTATTATTATCGGCAGATAAATTAGAGAAACTATGGAAACAAAATACGATTTATCAAAAATTTTACCCCACGACAAACCAATGATTCTTATAGATGAGCTGGTTGAAGTAGATACTGAAAAAAATTTTGCAAAGGCAAAAGTAAAAATTACAGAAGACAAAATATTTTATGACAGAGTGACAGAAGGGATATCACCGCTTGTCGGCATAGAATATATGGCGCAGACAATAGGATGTTATGCTTTTTATAAAAACGGAGCCTCTGAGCCGAAGATAGGTCTTTTGCTCGGTTCAAGAGCATATAAATGCAGCCTTGAAAAATTTGAAAAAGATAAAGAATACACAATCACAGCACAGGAAATCTTCTCGGACAACGAGCTTGTTTCCTTTGAGTGTTTTATCTATAATGATGGTAAGGAATGCGCCGCTGCTACAGTAAATGCATACCAGCCTGACAGCTTGGACACTGCTGTTTTGTAATAAAAAAGAGTGTGGGGTCGTTAATATGACAAAAGAAGTATTTATAACTGGTTCCAGCAGAGGGATAGGAAAAGAAATCGCTCTATACCTTGCAAAAAGCGGGTTTGATATAGTCCTTCACTGCCGCAAAAACCTTGAACAGGCTCAGGATGTACAAAAAGAAGTTGAAAAGCTCGGTCAAAAAGCAAGAATCTTGCAGTTCGATATAACTGACAGACAGAAATGCGCCTCTGTCATCTCTAAAGATATTGAACAAAACGGAGTTTACTACGGCACTGTGCTGAATGCAGGCATTGCCAAAGATAATGTATTCCCTATTATGGAAGAAAACGAATGGGACGATGTTATAAATACAAACCTCGGCAGTTTTTATAACATATTAAAACCAATTATTCTGCCAATGATAGAAAAAAGAATCAAAGGCAGAATCGTTACTCTTTCTTCTGTATCAGGGCTTGCCGGAAACCGTGGACAGGTAAACTACAGTGCATCAAAAGCAGGTATAATAGGAGCAACAAAAGCACTCAGTCAGGAACTTGCAAAAAGAGGAATAACGGTAAACTGTGTGGCTCCCGGTGTCATAGAAACAGATATGATAAAAGATATTCCATCTGACGAAGTAAAAAAAATAATCCCGATGAAACGTTTCGGAACACCAAAAGAAGTTGCAAGTCTTGTCAATTATCTGATGTCAGAAGACGCCTCTTACATCACAGGGCAGGTAATTTCTGTTAACGGGGGGCTTTATTCTTGAAAAGAGTAGTTGTGACAGGTATGGCATTGGCCAGTCCTCTCGGCTGCAGCGTTGATGAGGCTTTTTTAAGGCTGCAAAAATACGAAAACTGTGTTGAATATGACCCCGCTCTTGAAGAATACGAAAATCTGAACTCAAAATTATGTACAAAAGTTCAAGGATTTGAAACACCCGAGCATTTTACAAGAAAAGTTTTAAGAACAATGGGCAGAGTGTCCGTCCTCAGCGTTGCCGCTGCAGAACAGGCACTGGAGCAGGCCGGACTTTTAAACGATGAAATAATCTCTAACGGCCAAACAGGTGTGAGCTACGGCTCCTCGTCGGGTTCATTGGACTCTATTATTGATTTTTATTCTATGGAAATAGAAAAAAAGCTAAGGAGCGTAAACTCAGGTTCTTATATAAAAATGATGCCCCAAACCACAACGGTAAACATTTCTCTCTATTTTAAAACAAAAGGCAGGGTTGTGCCGACGTCAACGGCTTGTACCTCAGGTTCTATGGGCATAGGGTACGCTTATGAAGCCATAAAAAACGGATACCAGACAGTCATGATAGCCGGAGGAGCAGAAGAACTCCACCCCTCACAGATTGCAATTTTTGACACACTATATGCAACGAGCCTGAAAAACAAGGAACCTCAAACAACACCAAGGCCCTTTGACAAAAACCGTGACGGGCTTGTTATAGGAGAAGGGGCAGGCACATTGATTTTAGAAGAATACGAACACGCAAAAAAACGCGGCGCAAAAATCTATGCAGAGGTTATCGGTTTTGGCACAAGCACTGACGGAAGCCATATTACAAACCCGAATTATCACACAATGGGCGCAGCCCTTGAGCTTGCGCTAAAAGATGCCAAAATTTCACCCGACGATATCGGATACGTAAACGCACACGGAACAGCCACTCTCACCGGAGATGTGGCAGAATCCCTTGCCACACAGGAAGTTTTTTCAAGAGAAGTACCGATAAGCACTATCAAAAGTTACACCGGTCACACACTCGGAGCCTGCGGAGCAATCGAGGCAATACTTTCCATTGAAATGATGAACAACGGCTGGTTCTGTCCTAATTTGAATCTTGAAACAGTAGACGAAAAATGCGGAAAACTTGACTACATAAAAAATCAAGGCCGTGAAATCAACACAAACATTGTCATGTCAAACAACTTTGCCTTTGGCGGAATAAATACTTCTTTGATATTTAAAAAGATTTAGTATTTAGCTTTCAGTGCTGTTAAAGACTGTTTATATTCTTTTTTCAGACACAATTTTTGATTCGTTAAATCTTCAATTTGTTTTTGATAATTCAAAATTTGCGTTCTGACTTTCGGGTCATTACAGTTGTCTTGAGCAGCAAGCTCCTGTATTGCCAGCATTTTGCCTTTTACCTGAGCATTAATAACTTTATTTTTTATCATTTTATGATTGTGCAGCATCTTTTTTTGCATGCGGTAGCTACAGGTGCATTCTGCTGCAAAAGTACAATCAGAAAACAACAAAACAAGAAACAGTGCGGACAAAATTTTCTTCATAAAAACTCCCCTTACAATTTTCTTTACTAAAATAGTTGGAATAATAAAACAGAACAATTGCCCGACAGTTCATTACAAATAGATAACAATTATTCTAATATTATTTAAAAAGAGTATTGTTTATTGTATAAAAAGGATAATATGCAAAAAATAAAATTACTCGTTGAAAAAATAACACAAACCCAGTTTTACACAAACTACAAAAGAATGTGGCCTTACATAAAACCGTACTGGTTCAGGGCATTGATGGCTGTATTGATTTGTATTCCGATTGGTTCACTGGATGCAATCATTGCACTTTCTCTGAAACCGTATATGGATTTGGTCATGGTAGAAAAGAGCATAACATCGCCGTGGTACATACCATTCGGAATAGTTGCTTTTACATCATTGCAGGGCGGATTGAATTACCTTGCAACATACCTGAACATCTGGGTAGGCGGAAAAATTTCAAACGGGTTAAAATATGACCTTTTCAAAAAACTTTTGACCTTTGAAACCTCATATTATGACCACAGAAGCTCGGGGGATGTAATTTTTCAATTCAATAACAATGCTGATTTGGCATGCAGCGGGCTTTTGGACAATCTTAAAGTTTTTACGCAGAGATTGTTCTCATCTGTATCACTTGTGTGTGTATTGTTCTACAACTCATGGCAGCTTGCATTGATTGCGGTAGTAGTACTGGGAGCGGCATTTGCACCTGTTGCTCAAATCAGAAAAAGAATCAACGATGTAATGAGCAGAACACTTATTGCAGATGCTGCGGTAATTACAGCCTACAACGAGGCCTACTCCGGCAACAAAACTATCATCTCATACAACCTTGCAAATGATCAGAAAGACAAATTCTTAAATATATTAAGAAGTATCTTCACACTAAAAATAAAAATGGTACAAAAAACCTCATGGCTCTCTCCGATGATGCACGTAATTGTGTCAGTAGGTATAGGTCTGGCTATCGGATTTGGAAGCCATTTGATTTTGACAAAACAAATCACAAGCGGAAACTTTGTTTCATTTATAACAGCACTGATTATGTTATACACTCCGGTAAAAAGTATCGGCAACAACTTTAACCAGCTGCAGTTGTCTTTCTTTGCAATAGAAAGAGTCTTTGACATACTGGAATCCGAACCGATAATAAAAGACAGAGAAAATGCTATAGACCTGCAGCCTGATTACAAAAAAATAGAGTTCAAAGACGTAAACTTTGAATATGTGCCTAATGTACCTGTCTTAAAAGACATAAATCTTACTGTTCATAAAGGCGAAACAATTGCTTTTGTGGGCAACTCCGGCGGCGGCAAAACCACTATAGTAAACCTCTTGCCGAGATTTTACGACATTCAATCAGGTGCAATAACTATTGATGACATTGATATAAGAGATTACAAACTAAAATCGCTAAGACAAAATATCTCTATAGTTTTTCAGGACAATTTCCTTTTCTCCGGCACAATTAGAGAAAACATAATGCTCGGAAACGAAAACGCAACCGAAGAAGAGCTTCAAAACGCAATAAAAATGGCATACCTTGATGAATTTATAAACACTCTTGAACAAAAAGAAAACACCTTTATCGGTGAAAGAGGAGTTCTGTTATCAGGCGGCCAAAAACAGCGTGTCGCTATAGCAAGAGCATTTTTGAAAAACGCACCGACTGTTATTCTGGATGAGGCGACCTCGGCTCTGGATAACAAGGCAGAGGCTGTTGTACAAAAAGCTATCGACAACCTTATGAAAGACAAAACAGTTTTTGTTATTGCACACAGACTCTCCACTATCAAAAATGCAGACAAAATTGTTGTTATAAACGAAGGCAGAATTGTAGAAACAGGAACTCACGAAGAGCTTATAAACATTCCAAACGGCAGCTACAAAGCACTTTATGAAATGCAATTCAGAGCAAAAGAACCTGTAAACACTCAAGAAACCGCTAAAGAAGAAGCTGTTGTATAAAAATATACTTTAAATAGCGGATTAAGCTTCAATCCATATTCTATATAATAACAATGAATATGGGGAGATTTTAATTATGAGTCTTGAAGTAAATAATAATGCAACAGGATTGAATACAGGTTTTATAAACAATCTGTTTTCCAAAGCACAGGACTATACCTCAAAACTCTTAAATACAGATTCAAGGGATTTTGCGGATTATTTAAAAAGCAATTTTGATGAAATTGATACAGACAAAAGCAGCACTATTACACAGAGTGAAATCGCTGCCCAAACAGCACGTGACACAAAAAATGAAGAGTTAAAAAAGCTGATTGAAAACAACAGTCTGGAAAAACTCACCTCGAATATCGACACAAACAAAGACGGAGAAATTACTTATTCTGAAACAAACCCCGACGGGAATGTGCCTGATATTTTAAAAGGAGCATTGAGAGAAATTCAAAACACAAAAGACTGGGGTATGGCTGCTCAAAACCTGACTCAAAATCTTTGTAAAAACTATTATGCCAGCAGCACACTGACAAAAATGGCCACAAGTGCAGTCAGCTATTTGATGTAATGATATAGCAGCTATTTCCTAATCATTGTATTAAAAAGCATTGCTATTCTGATATATTGCAAATTTACCATTTAACAGCTATTATAAAAGTCGGTTTACTTTTTTTTAATTACTGATTATATAAGGCGAAACATAATAATGGTAAATATTGAATCTTTAAAAAAGGACTTTTTAGCTTCAGTTATAGTATTTCTCGTGGCAATGCCTCTTGCGATAGGTATTTCAATAGCCTGCGGGCTGCCGATTTATTGCGGCATAATATCAGGAATCATAGGCGGTATCGTAGTAGGCGCACTGTCCGGAAACTCCTTGCAGGTATCAGGCCCTGCAGCCGGTTTGATTTTGATTGTTGTTGACATAATACACAATCTCGGAATCGAAAAACTGTTTTTGATAATATTTATTGTCGGTTTGATGCAGATATTATTCGGCTTTTTATCGCTGGGCAAGTGGTTCAGGGCAATTTCGCCCGCAATTATACAGGGGATGCTCGCCGGCATCGGGATTTCGATATTTTTATCACAGTTTCATATTATGCTGGACAGCAAACCACAGAACTCGTTTATCGAAAACATTCTCGATCTTGGCAGGGTAATTTATCATTCCGTACTGCCTTTAAACGGTTCTTCCCACCATCTTGCGTGCATAATAGGGATTATGACAATAGGTATAATCATTGTATGGAATGCACTGCCCTACAAAAAGATAAAGGCCATTCCTTCTGCGCTTGTGGCGGTAATTATTGCATCTTTGTTTGCTAACATTTTGCATTTTGACATCAATTATATTCAGGTGGGCGAAAATTTTTGGGCTGATGCAACTTTTATAAAACCTTCGATTTTTTCTCACATACTTGATATAAAAGTTTTGATAAGCGCACTTGTGATTACTTTTATTGCCAGTGCAGAAACCCTTTTGACATCTACTGCAATAGACAAGATGAGTACAAAGTCAAAAACAGATTATGACAAAGAAATCATTGCACAGGGTGTGGGCAACGCTATATCAGGCGTTGTAGGCGGGCTGCCCATAACAGGCGTAATTGTAAGAAGTGCTGCAAACATCAATGCTGATGCGCAAAGCAGAATGTCTACTATATTCCACGGGCTGTGGATACTGCTTTTTGTAAGCTTTTTCCCTGCGATATTAAACTACATTCCTATTTCATCGCTTGCGGCAATTCTTGTTTACACAGGTTACAAACTCGTGGATGTTCAGGCGGCAAAACACATTCTGAAGCTGAGCAAGGGCGAGTTTGCCATTTACATAATTACTCTTGTGGCAATACTTTTTACAAACCTTTTTGAAGGCATACTGGCAGGATTTTTCTGTGCGCTTGTAAAAAGTGCTTACAAGGTTTTGAAAGTCGACATTGACACGGAAGAAAACGCAGAAACAAATACAATAACAGCAAAAATCCACGGAAATATCACTTTTATACAGCTTCCTACTTTGATAGAGGCACTCGAGAGTCTGCCAAAAGACAGAAACATCACTCTTTGTGCAGAAAGGCTCCACTTTATTGACCATGCCTGCATTGATTTTATTAAAGAATGGGAAAAAGAAAGAAGAACCGAGATAGAAAAAAAGGGTCTGTCCTACGATGTGCATGTTGACTGGGAACAGATGAAAGAAACCTATCCGTCTTTCAAATGGGGTCATTTTCACAAGTCACATGAAGAAAATGACAAACCCTCATTGCACTAATTTTTTTTATAAATTTTCATTGAACATTGCAAGGAACAACATCACTGTCGAAGTCAGTTTGTCCACATTCACAAAAGCGATTTCAACATTGCGTCCGTTTATGCTGTTGACTTTTCCGTCAACATTAAATACAACGTCCTTGTATTTCAAATCAATGCGAAGCTCCTGACCGTTTTTGAGGCCTTCTTCGCCTGTTGTGTCAGCTGTCACAACCATACCTTTTTGTGAAATTGCAACAAGCGCATCAACAACAGGGTCATGCAATGTTGCATCATCAGATGCACCTAGAATTTCGTTATTCTTATCTCTGACAACCCAGCCTATTTGTCTGTAACCGGTAGAAGCTGATTCATCAACAGCAGAGTTATTGCCTTTTTCTTTTATTGCCGAAGATTCGGATTTTATATTCTGCTGAAGGTTCGGTTCTTTAACCTGTCTGTTAGGGTTGTACGGTTCACCGTCAATTCCCGGAGGAAGATCCGGTCGGATAGTCGGCGGAGTGATATTAATTGTGTCATACATATCAAAATAGAAAGATGTTGGATTTGTAATAATTTCATCAGGCGCATCATCATAGTGCTTGTCCATTGCAAAATCAGTCTGAGGCAGGCCTGTTACTGAATCTATCGGAGTGTCGTTATTATTGATATCCAATCTCAGGTTGTTGTTTCTAAAGATTGCATACTGGCCGATGATACCGCTTTCCATAACAAGTTTTGAAAATGCAGCGGGGTCATTTTTGCTTATCGAATCAACAAAGGCATAATCCGCATACAGTTTGTTAAATTTAGCACCGAATACAGCATCGCCTATAGAATCACCCAAAGTAAGATAAACATTTTGCGCGCGTTTATCATCTGCATCCGGTGTGTAATAAGGGTTGTGAGGATTTGAGCCTACATCTGACTGAGGAGTGTTTGCACCCTGAATATCAAATTCCAAAAGCTCTCCGTTTTGGTTTGCATTGTGGAAGCCTGTAGCCTCATTGCCGTACTTGTCGTGTCTGATATCACCTTTTTGTGCATCCTCTGAAATATCGTACACCTGCGCTGTTATCGTATCAGCTTTCAGTGTCACTTTATCCTGTGCATAGCCGTTATAAATATCGAGTTTTCCGTTTTTAATGCCTGTTGTATTTTTAGCATCGTTCACAGTGATGTTGATATTGTGAGGGATAATGCTTTCATCTCTGGATACTCTGCCGAGATTTATTACTGTTAATTTTTCATCATTAACTGTTATGTTCAGGTCATTTGCTGCAGCTATTTCTCTTATTTCGCTGTTGCCGTTTGCAACAAGGTCAATAGAACCGTTTCTGCTCAGCATAGTTTCTATGTTCATTCCGCCTGTGCTGCCCATAGAAATATCAGAACCTGCTTCTGCAAAAATAGTACCGGCAAGAACATTGTCTACATCTATTGCAGAACTATCAGAACCTGCATAGAGATACAAATTGTCCTGCGCATTTATGTTATCAGCAAAAATATTGCCTCTGTCAGTAGATATTATTGCGTTATCTGCATTTACGGAAGAAAAATCAAGATTGCTGTCATAAGAATGTATGTTCAAATTATCCTGAGCAGTTGCGCTGATTTTTCCGCCAGCAGAAACGTTTATTGAATTTTGAGAATCAAGATTGAACCCGTCTGACAGGATATTATCTACAGAGCTGTCTATAGTACCGATATTGTCTGCAGAAAGATTCAGATTTCCGCCGGCTGTAATACCCTGTCCGTTTTCTATCATTGTTTCGGAGTTTGAGTGGTTCAGGATATCACCGTTTGTAACGATTACGGAAACGTTGTTGTCAGCAGTAATATTGCCTTCTGTAGTGTTGTGCGCAATATTAACATTGCCGTTGTTGTTTGTGATAGAAACATTACCACCGTGCAATGAGCCGTCTGCATTGAAATCAGCATTGTTTTCTATCTCAACGTCAGAAGAAGTCGAAACAGATGCACCGCTGTTAATGTCCAGTGAACCGGAGTTGTTTGTTATTTCTATACGGCCTGATGAATTTATATTAGAGCCGTTTGCAAAATCAATTCCGCTCTGGCCGCTATTTGAAACAATCAGGCTGTTATTACCGAGATTCAAATCTGCTGTAGAGCCAAACTGTATACCGTTTGTGCTGCCCTGTGCTTCGTTGTTAATATTTATAGAACCCGTGCTGCCGCCGTTAATTGAGCCGTTTACAATTATACTGCCCTGTGCGTTCGCAGAGTTTTGATTAGTTATGTTTGTCTGACCGTAATTGTTAATGCTGGCACCTTCATTAATTGTGACGCCCTGACCGTTTGCGATAATATTTACAGTACCGCCGGACTGCGAAGCAGAGCCGTTATTGATTGTGCCGTCCACTGTTATTCCCGGAACAGGTGCTGCGGAAGTTGAAGAATTAACGAGGTTTAATACACCTTCATAATTCTGTCCGCCTTCATTTACGGAATATACAGACAGGTTTGCGCCTTCATCTATATACATTGAGCCTGTGCCGCTGTTTTCTATAGTGATAGTGTTGCCACGGTTTTCCAGCTGCATACCTATATGCAAATCACTGTCCGTTCCGTGTATAAACTCTGTTGTAGAGCCGAGATATGCATTTATTGCACCGTTGAGATTTGTTTCTCCTCCGTTGTTTTCTATATGCAATGTGCCGTAATTATCAATAACACCGCCGCTTATTGTAAAGCCGCTGCCGTTATTTATTATGGAAACCTCATTCAATGCTCCTGCACTATCACCGTTCTTGATATCTGCATAAAGGTTCAACAAGCCGTTGCTGTTTGTAATTTGAACAACACTATCGGGACTCAGGGCATTATTAATTTCTCCGGCGATAACAGAGCCTCTTTGTCCGCTGTTTCTGATATCTAAGATACCGTCATTATTGTTTATTACAGCAGTATCTTCTATAACAAGTCCAGAGTTTGCTCCTGTATTTTCTGCAGAAATTACAGAGTCATTGTTGCTTGTCAATTCACCTTTTACGGTCAATAATCCGTTGCCTGAATTTGTAATGTTATAAGAGGTTCCTGCACTGACATTGTTTACTGTGACATTTCCGTTTCCGGTTGTGCTGTTAACAATAACCACGTTTCCGTTTTCATTGTCCACAGAACCCTGCAGGTCAATATCTCCGTTGGAAGCAGAGATGGAAACCGTTCCGTTTTGAGCGGAAATTGTAGTGTCAGCAGCCTGATTTACTGATTGGCCGGTAAGAGAAATACCGTTTTGGCCTGCCTGTGCATTAGCATTCAGGTTCAGTGCATTTATTGCAGAGAGGGTAATATTTTCTGCATTGATATCGTCATTAAGAGTCAAGGATCCTGATGCTCCGCTTGTTTTAATATTTACGGTACCAGATTCTCCTGTGATTTGTGCAATATTCAAGTCACTGTCAGGGCTGTCTATATAAATATTTTCACCATCCAGATAAACATTTCCGCCTGAGTTTAATATTATTGAATTTGTGCCGCTGCCTATATTTGTACCTGCATTGAGCCTTATATCAGAACCTGCAGAAAGAGCAAGTGTGTTTGTCTGCTGAATAATATCGTGGCTGCCGGCATCTATGGTGATTCCGCCGTCAATTGCCGTAACTAAAGCATTGAGGATAACATCACCGTTTTGGGCTAACAATTCTACATAATTTTGTGCAGTGAGGTTCTGATTTACGTTCAAGGAATTTGCTGCATTGAGTCTGATATATCCATCCACATCAATTGCTTCAAATATAGTGATATCACCGGAACCTGTAGTGGAAAGGTCAATATTTGTACCGGCTTCGATTGTGCCTGTATTGATACTGCTGTCCACACCGTTTAGTACAACGGAGCCGTTTATCGCAGAAGCCTGCAAGTCAGTTGTCTTAAAGTCAATAGCATTGCCTGTCTGACCGATATCGCCGTTTGCGCTTTCCAGTCTGATTGTATCAGCATCTATAGACAAATCAACATCAGCGTTTTGCAATATATCGCCTTGAGCAGAAAGGATTGCATTCTGTGTATCGATAAGGCCGTTTAATCTCATGCCTGTTTCTGACGTAACATCAACAGTGTTTGAAGCATTGATATTTCCGAGATTCAAAGCCACATCCGTGCCGTTATCAACACCGTTAAGATATACGGAATCAGCATTTTCGACATTTACCGCACCTGTTACAGACATATCTATTCTGTTGTCGGCAGAGCCGATGTTTCCGTTTTGTGTGTTAAAGGTTATGGTGTCAGCTTCGACAGATTTATCCAGACTGCTGTCCTGTGTAACATTTCGTGCAGAATCAATATCAACGGCATTGCCCTTTACAAGTCCGTTTAGAACAACATCGCCCTGATTTGATTTTATATTTACAGTGTTGTTTGTGTAAGCGGAACCTGAATTTATATTACCGATTTTAAAGCTGTCCTGATTGCTTTCGATATAAATATTTGCACCGTCGGCATTAACATTTCCGCCGGCCTGTGTGTTTATATACTGAGAATCAGAACCGACATTTTGGGCAAGAAGAGTAATATCTCCGCCTGAAATCATAGAAGGATTTGTGTGTGATTGAGAAATATCTCCGTTTGCTGCGTTTATTGTTATTGTGTTGTTCTGTGCATTCAAAACAGAATCAAGAATAACATCGCCGCCAGAAGTGTTTGTTACAAAAATAGCACCGTTAGTGGCTGTCAAATCACCGAGGTTTACATTGCTCTGAGAAGATGTATTGTTGTTCACGGTGATAGCGTTGTTTGCAAGTATGTTATCAAGCAAAATATTGCCTGATGCGCCCTCTGCAGCATTAACTATTACAGAGCCGCCCTGTGCATTGACATTATTAAGATTTATTCCGCCTGCACCGTTGTTTGTAATAGAGATATCACCTGTTGCACTGTTAATGTAGCCTGAATTTTGGACAATACCTGCATTGGAATCAACAGTAACACCTGTTTGTGCCTGAATATTGGAATCAAGAGTAATTCCGCTGCCTGCACCCAGATAAATATAATCAGATGAGGTGATATCGTATTCTTCAAGGTTCAATTCGTTTGAAGAATCCAATCTTATATAACCGTTTGCGTTCAAGTCGCTCTGAACGTTGATATTTCCACTGCCTGTAGTTGTAAGGTCGATATTTCTGCCTGCGGTAATATCATTTGTGTTTATATCTGTATCTATACCGTTTATTACAATCGAACCGGAAGCAGCATCAGCACGAACAGACTCTGCCTCGAGGTTTATGGCATTGCCGGTCTGTCCTATATCGCCGTTTTGCGCACTCAGGCTGACATCACCGGAAGCCGTAACAGACTGACCTTCCATAGACTGATAAATATTATCTGCAGCAGCTATTGTAATGTCATTACCTGTGATTTCGCCCTTGATGTTAACATCGCCTGCTTTTGTGGCATCCAAATCTACTGTACCGGAGGCATTTACACCCGCAATATTCAAGGTGTCTTCGCTTTCCAGATAAACATCGATAGCATTGTTGACTCTAACGTCATTTGCGGCATTGACGGCAATTGCACTGCCTGCTGTTCCTATATTTTGAACAGCATTCAGAATAATATCAGTACCTGCTGTAATCAAGCTGTTTGTTTGTGTAATAGCACCGCTTGAATCCACGTCAACATAAGTTCCTGCAGTAATTTGAGAATTTAAGAGCGTAACATCCCCGCCTTTTGAAGACAGTTCTATATAATCACTGGCAGTTAAGTTTCTGTTAAGTTCCAAATCCTCTGCAGAATCCAGACGAATATATCCGCCCTGAGCGTTCAAGTCGCTTGATACAGTGATTTTTCCGCTGCCTTCTGTAGAAAGGTCAATACTTGTACCGGCAGTAACAGAAGAGGTATTCAAATCTCTGCCCACACTGTTCAAAACAACAGCCTGTGCAGCAGTAGCTTCAAGATTGTTCGAGGCGGTAAAGTCTATTGCGTTGCCGGTTTCGCCGATGCTTCCGCCACGTGCTGTAAGATAAAGATTACCAGCCTCAATGGTTTTGTCCAGATTGCTGTCTTGAAGCACGCTGCCTGATGCATCTAATATTACATCATTGCCTCTAATACTGTCTTTTATTACAACGTTTTTGTTGTCGCCGGTTGTCCTTACATCAACTGTATCCATTGCGTTGATGACACCGGTATTTATATTTTCAGCAGAAGTAAGATAAACGCTGCCTGCCTGAGCATCTGCATTAACATTTCCGGACGTGTTTATATTTATTGCATTGGAAGAAGATGTTCCGACACTGCCGGCATCGCTTGTTAAAGAAACATCTCCCTGTGCAGTAATACCTGTTGAGGAAGAATTACGCTGTACAATATTATTCAAAGCGGAAAGTTCTACCTCATTGTCGGCATTTATTGTTCCTATTGTCAAAGTTCCGTCAGGATTGCGAAGGTAGACATTATTTGCATCAGCGTTTACCGCATTTCCTGCAGAAACCTGCAAAGCGTTTTCAGAACTTCCTGCATCACCCGCAGCGTTAACAGTAATATCATTGCCAGCACGCAGTGCAACACCGTTGTAATTTTGTGTAACATTACCTGCTGATGTAATTGTTAGGTTTGTATTTGCATTAACCAAGCCCTGCAAAATAACATTTTGAGCAGAGTTAGTAATATCTACGGCACCTGTTTGAGCAGCAACATTGCTAAGTATAATATCGCCTGATGTGCTGTTTGTTATATTGATATTTCCGTTTTGAGAAACAACACTGCCTGCAGTCTGGGTTATACCGCCCGTGGCAGACATTGTAATATCAGACTGAGCCTGTATTTGAGAAGCAAGAGTCAATCCGTCTGCAGCACCGAGATACAAATAATCAGATGATATAACATCATGATTCAATACAAGATCATCTGCAGAATCGAGCCTGATATATCCGTTTTGGGTTTCCAGTCTTTCGCCTACAGTGATTGTTCCTGATTCTGTTGTAGACAGGTCAATGTTTCTGCCGGCTGAAATATTAAGTGTATTAATATCAGTATTCACGCCGTTCAAAACAATTGAACCGTTCAAAGCTTCTGCCTCAACAGTTTGGGAGCTGAATTTTATTGCATTGTCCGTTGTACCTATATCATTGTTTTGGGCAATAAGATTGAGATGTCCTGTTGCTGTGATAGTCTGGTCTTCGATAGTTTGATATATTCCGTTCGCAGCAGAAAGAGTGATGTCGCTGCCTGTAACAGCACCGCCAAGGTTTATATCACCCGCATTTTGAGTAGAAACATCAACTACACCGGTTGAATCTATATTGCTGATATTCAAGGTTTTGTCAGGGCTGGTCAAATATACGTTTGCACCTGCAGCAGCCAAATTGTTCTGAGCATTTAACTGTATTTTATTTTCAGCAGAGCCAAGATTTCCGCCAGCTGTCAAAGAAACATCTCCGCCACGGGCATTCAAGCCTAGACCGCTTAAAGAAGAAGCCTGTGAAATATCTCCGAGAGCAGACATTGTAATGCTGCCAGAAGAATCAACTAGTTTGTTTATAATAATATCAGCATCTTCTGCCGTATTTGTAACGCTCACATCACCGCCGTTTGCAGATATTGAACCGAGGGAAATATCACCCTCTCCGGCATTTGATATTGAAATATCACCGTTGTTTGTCCCTGCTGTTCCGCTTGTGATAGTATTGTCAGCACCCTGAACAATACCGCCGTTTGCGTTGAGTGTAATATGCTGGCCTGCGCTTATGTTGTTGTTGATAACAAGATCCTGTGCAGAATCCAGTTTTACATAACCGTTCTGGGTTGTTAAGTCGTTAGAAACAGTAATTGTACCCTTATTGGAAGACTCATCCGTAACCTGCGTTGTAAGGTCTATATTCTCATTAGCACTTATGTTGCTTGTGTTTATATCAGTATCCACACCGAGCAGAACAACGGATCTTTCCGCCTGTGCCGTAACTGATGCTGCAGAAAAATTGATGGCATTATCTGTTCTGCCGATACTTCCTGTTCCTGCTGTCAAAGATAAAGCTCCGTCTGCATCAATTGTTTTTTCCGTACCGTTTTGATATACGCCGTCAGCAGCATTCATTGTGATATTATTACCTTCCACAAGTGCGTTCAATGTAATATCACCGGAATTTGTAGTAGTAATTCCAACATCTCCTGTTGCTGTAATATAACCAACATTCAGTGCGTGTGAATCACTCTTGAAATAAATATCTGTGACATTTATCGCACTGACATTTCCGCCGGCAATAAGGTTTATTTCATTACCTACTGCACCTACATTGTTGTACAATGCATCAAAACGAATATCAGTACCGGCTTCCAGAGCAACACCGAGTGCAGAATCTTGTGTAATTGAACCGTAAGCCCTTAATTCAATATAATCGCTCGCTGTGAGCTTGTGTTCAAGATGTATTGCATTGTCAGTAGAAAGTCTTATATAACCGCCTGTTGTGGTCAAATCGCCCTCAATCAGGATATCACCGGTGCCTTCTGTTGTCAGGTCAATATCTCCGTTAGCCGTAATATTAGAGGTTTTTATATCACTGTTGTCACCTTTAAGATAAACCGAACCTGTTCCGGCATTAGCTGTTATTTGTCCGTTTTCGTTGTCTTCTAATCTAAAGTTTATAGCATAATCGCCTGTTCCGATATTGTAGTCATTAGAAGTCAAATTAATATCACCATCAGAAACAAGAGAAACTGCATCCTGCTGTGTCTGTGAAATATCACCCTGTGCATTGATATTGATATCCCCACCGCGAGAAGTAACAACATCATTAAGAACAACGCCGGCAATACGACCGGTACTGTCAATATTTACATTTCCGTTCTCGTTAGTGACTGTTCCGAGAGAAATCCCGGAATTTGTAGAAGATATTGTAATATCGCCTGCTGTATCACCTGTTCTTTGTATTACCCCAGAGCGGTGTTCAATACCGTGTGAAGAAGAAAGTGTTATATTGCCGTTTGCGGTAATATCATCATCTATATTCAAGCCTGCTTCTGCAGATGTATTGTTAACATTGATATCATTTTGTGCTGTCAATCTGCCGGTTGTAAGTCCTTTGTGGCTGCCAAGATAAATATTGGAAGCCTCAGCATTGACTCTGCCTGCACCGGAAATCCACAGAGCCTCATCAGGAGAATTTCCGCCGATATTGCCGCTTTCGCTCACAAGGTTTACGGAATTGCCTGCTGTAATTGAATCCGTTGTATTGTTGACCTGCGTAATGTTTCCGTCAGCAGTTAAATAGACATCACCCGTTGCAACAATTTCGCCAAGAGCGAGTCCGCCTTCCGAATCAGTAACATACATATTGTCGACATGCCCGTTTAATGCATTATTGGCATTGACAATCAATCTGTTTTCAAGAGAGCCTGCATTGACAGCATCCAGAGTAATATCTTCTGCCGCAATAAGAGAAGCCGAGCTGTTGCCTTCACCCTGCACAATATCTCCGGCAGAGGTTATAACAATGTTTGAGTCAGTAGAGTTCAAAACAGAATTCAAAACAACATCAGCATCCGCAGCATTGTTTGTGACAAGGATATCCCCGTTTGTAGATGTGACATCAGTCAGAACAATATCGCCTGTTCCTTCGTTAGAAATAGTAATTGTACCTGTACCGACACCTGCATTTGCTGTTCCGCTGGTGACAGAAGTGCCTGACTGCTGTACAATACCGCCGTTAGCCTGCAGAGTTACTTCCCTTCCTGCAGAAATATTGTTATTTATCTCGAGATTTTTTGCAGAATTCAATCTTATATAACCGTTTTCCGTAGAAAGGTTGTCCTCGACAATAATATGGCCTCTATCGGATTCCGGCTGGGTGACTGTTGTAGACAGGTCAATATTTTCGTTTGCATGGATATTTGAAGTTCTTATATCAGTGTCCACACCTGTCAGAACAACGGATTCTGATGCGCTGGCAGAAACACTATCAGCAGAAAAATTTATTGCGTTGCCGGTCTGGCCTACGCTGCCGTTAGATGCAACAAAATTAAGATTTCCGCTGGCTTCAACAGATTTTATTCCCTCATCTTGGGTAATGCCCTGAGCAGAATTTATGCTAACGTCAGAACCTTTAACCAGTCCTGAAAAATTAATGTTTCCTGCAGAAGAATTTGTTGTTGTGACGCTGACAACATAATCAGGATTTTCTTTTGATGCGTTTATGCCCGCAATATTAAGATTTCCGGGGCTTTGCAAATATACATTTCCGCCTTCTACGGTAACACTGCCGTTTGTCTGCATCTGAACAGCACTGGAAACAGACCCCACATCGCCTGTTTGTGCGTTCAGATTAATATCCCCGTTGGCAACAAGAGCAGTATCATTAAAAGATTCACTCTGTAAGATTCCTCCCTGTGCGTTCAGAGTTATTCCTTCATTGACAGAAGTAACAACAGAGTTTAAAATTATATCCCCGCCGGTAGAGCTTAAGACTATTTCGCCAATAGCACCTATCTGGCTGTCTATATTCATGTCTTTATCTGTAGAAAGTTTTAAATCGCCCTGAATATTGGTTAAATCACTATTGAAAACAATATCACCGTCGCCTGTGGTAACAATTTCAATATCTGTTCCGGCATTGATATTACCAAGCTCGATGTCAGTATTTTCCCCTGTCAAATGCACGCCGCCTGTCTGGGCATCTGCGCTGACAGTCCCGCCGGAAGAAACTATCACTGTGTTCCCGTCAGAGCCGATATTTTGCCCTGCATCGAGGTCGATATTTCCGCCTGCCTGAACAGAGGTACCGTCTGTGGTTTGAGAAATATTTCCGTCAGCGGCAATCGAAATATTTCCGGAATCGGAATTTATCACCCCGCCAAGATTTATGTTGCCGGGAGTAGGTGCGGAGCCTGAGCCTGTCTGATTGGAAATATTGATATTGCCTTCTGTATTACTTACATCTTTAAGGTTTACATCTCCGTTACCTGCGTTTGAAATAGTAATATTGTTGGAAGACGAACCTTCAAGAGTAATGGAAGAGCCGTCCGCCTGTTCAATGCCGTTTTGAGCTGACAAATCTATATTACTGTCAGAATAGATATCTCCGCTTATATTAAGTTTTCCGTCAGAAGCATTATTTTCAACATTTACAGCACCGCCTTGAGAATCAATGTTGCTGATTTGGACATCCCCGCTGCCGGAGTTTGTAATATTTACCCCGCCGGCACCTGTGTTATAAATAGTAGAAGAGTCTGCCTGATTAAAACCCTCCTGTGCATTTATATTAACAGAGTTGTATGCCGTAATATCACGGGAAACATTTACTGCCTTTGAAGCGTCTATATTTAAATTATTTGCATCGGAAACAGATGTAATATTAAGGTCGGAATCCTTGCTGGCCAAATAAATATCACTTGTGCCATTACCGCTGATATTGACATTGCCCGACACATCAACATTCAAAGACTGGTCATCCGTACCGACAACATTGTCCGCACTCAAATCAAAATTTCCTGCGGATTCAAAAGCATTGAAGCTGTCATCAGCCTGCACAACATCGCCCAGAGCATTCACAGAGATATTTCCGTGTTCTGTTTTTATTGTGTCTTTCAGGTTAAAAGAACCTGTCAATTCTATATTTCCGCCTTCAGCAGAGTTTATGATTGTATTTGTTTCCGAGCGGGAAGCTCTTATCTGAATATTGCCGGAATCAGTGTTTCTGATAACAGAATTGTCGCCCTGAGTAAATGTAGAACCCAGGTTTCCGGGGTTGAGGGTAATACCGTTTCTTGTAGTAATATTACCGTTTACAGTCATTTCAAGAGATGACGCATTAAGACTGTTTGCATTAAGCTGCGTGCCTTCTGCCTGATTTATAGAAGACAGTGAAGTCAAATTCACATCCCCGCCTGCGGTAATATTATTATTTATATTAATATTACTAACAGCCTCGGTTGCGCTTGAGGAGTTTTGTCCGATATTTACATCCCCGCCAGCAACTACCTGTGAGCCTATAGTCACGCTGCCTACTGCATTCATATCCATGCTTATATCGCCGGCAGACTGTATCAAGCCATTATTGCCTGTAGAATTTATATTGCTTGCAACAATTTTTATGCCGTTAGAAGATTCTGACATATATTGAGAATCTATGATACCGGAATCATTTACTATATCGCTCATCTGAAAATCAGCAGCGGTAGTTTTTGCAAAGCCGTTTTCGTTAAAGCCGGATACTATATCAGCATTAGCACCTATGATTACGTTTCTTCCGTCGTTAATATCTATTGAATCCGCAGCAAATATTTTTCCGTTAATAGTAGTGCTGGAAGAGTTGCTGTCAGACCTTAGAGCCGTAATATCTCCGTAAGAAATTCTTGACCCTAGTCCAATCAAATTCTGGTACTGTTCATTCGCAGGAGTAATAGTCTGCAGGCTGCCAACATTCACAATACCAGAGGCTCCGACTATCATTCCGAGCGGAGATACAAAAATTACATTTCCGCCTATTGCTCCGTCTTTGTATGCATTAAAAATCCCGTTAATTGTAACCCTGCCGTCAACAAGGTTTACGTATCTGTTTGCGCCGTTGCTGAAAATCAAATTTGCAATGTTGTTTCTGTCAACGCCAAACTCCGTAAAATGATGAAAACCTGTATCACCGTTGATAAGCCCGCCGGTGATATTTGTAACGTTGCCGCCTGTCGAAACATTTGTATTGTAGCCGCCGCCTGCCACAATATCAGCGTAAGAAGGCTGTATACCAAAAATAAGAGCGGTCATTGACAATGCTATAGATTTTTTAAATAAACTCAAAAAGTTTATTTCAGCCCCTGCCTTCTTTTCTTTTTGCATACTAAATCCCATCTTAACTATATATTAATCATTATAATACCTTAATAGTTTTGTAAAATAAACATTTTGCATGATTTTGTTCAAATTTTTTTATAAAAAATAACAAGATTGTTACCTTTTGTTGACTTTGGTTTTATAAGTAATATATGATTTATATTACTTGTAGGAATTGTTGATTAGGATGAAAAAATTATTATTCTTAATAAGCCTGTGCTTGTTAAGTCAAAATTTTACAATAGCCTCTGAGAGTTTTGGAGAGAGTACACAGCCGGGAGTCCCCGTGCCTGTAAACACGCCTGTGCCTTCTTCTGCAATAACAGAAGAAATCTCCAAAAAACCTCCTGTGGTTTCCAGTTCCTCAACACCTGCACAAAAACAACAGACAAGCACAACAATATTAACAAAAACGCTGCAAAAAGAAGTTCCTCCGATTGCAACAGCGGCAACGGTCAATATAGCAGCAGCTCCTGTGCCGGCTATTTCCGCTGCATCTGCGATAAAGAATGTTGCTCCCCCCGTACAAAAAATACAAAAACAGGTACAAAAGCCGGCAGCGGCTATCCAATCAACAAAACAGCCCCCTGTTGCTTATAATAATGCACCAACTCCGCAAGAAATTGTCCCCTCGGCACCGGCAAAAAAGACAATCGCCCAGATAGCGGCCGAACAAAAGGCGCAAAGAGAACAAAAATCTAAAGAAGAAGCACAGCAAAAAGCAGAAATAGCCGCAATCGAAGCATCACAAAATACACAGCCGATAGAAAACAAAGAAACCAAACATGTTTCAAACGCAAAAACTCCCGTTCCGGCTGTACAAAAAACTGCTGTACAAAAAGCTGTTGAACAAAAAGCAGAACCTGCCCAACTGCCCTACACACCGCCAAAGATAAGTGTTCCTGTTGTTACAGCGACAAAAGAAGAATCAGCAAAAGAATCCGCTAAAGCAACCGAAAAAGAAACAACAAAGGCAGTTGTACAAAAGCAACCGGCGCCGTCTGCCGAAACTCAAGCAGCAAAAGTTCAACAAACTGCTGTACAAGAAAAATCAACAACTCCCGCTGCTACACAAAAAACAGCAAAAAATTTAATAATTCCTCCAACTCCAAAATCAAAAGAACAGCTAAAACAAGAATACATTGAAACAACAGCTGACCTTGAAAAATACAAAATATATGAAGAGAAAAAGCTAAACCTTCATATCAAAAAGAATGACAGGCCGCCTGTCATTGTTGAGGACAATCTTTCAAAACCTTCTGATGACAAAAAAGAAGTAAGAGCAACTATCACAAAAGTAGAGTTTACCCCCTCAGAAGTATTTACGGAAGAAGAACTCCAAAAGCTTGCGGCTCCGCTATTATCACAACCTGTCACAATTGATGACATAAAAAAAGTTGTTGACGGTATCACAAGATGCTATATTCTAGGAGATTATGCAACATCAAAAGCCTATCTGCCGCCGCAGGATTTGTCGAGAGGGGTATTAAAAATAGGACTTTTTGAAGGCAAGGTCGGCAAGGTCACTGTAAAAGGCAACCGCTGGACAAAATCAGGCTACATAACTAGCCGTGTTGCGCCTGTCCCAGGCGAAGTTCTTAAGGTAAGCGACCTTGAGCAGGATGTAATAAAATTCAACAATAACAACACAGTAAAACTCAAAGTCGGACTATCTGCCAGTGAAGAACCTGGAATGACTGATATTACACTCAATACAGAAGACCCGTTCCCGTTCCATATAGCATTTATGACAGACAATCAGGGTCGACAAACAATAGGCACAACCCGCTGGGGCGGAATGATTGCTGCTGACAGTCTGTTCGGACACAGGGACAGATTATCACTGGGCGGATATCTGGGCAGAGGAAACAGAGTCGGTTTTGCTGACTACAATATGCCTATTAACAAATACGGAACAAGAATCGGGGCCTCGGTTTCCGCAGGTAACATCTCTGTTGTAAACGGCCCGTTAAGAGCCTTTGGCGTAGGCGGTACATCACAGGTTTACACTGCTTACATTACACATCCTATTTTTGACAGGCAGGGGTTAAATATCAGTTCCTACACTGCAGGCAACATTAAACGATCAACAACAGACATTGCAGGCTTTGACATATATGAAAAAAATACCTTCTCCGTAACACAGGGCTTTACCGCACGTAAAGACACGGAAAGAGGTATCTGGTACACAGGGCATTACGGCTCCTTCGGCTTTAAAGCACTGAGCGGCGACGAAGATTTTATGAAATACGAAGGAAACATCACAAGGCTCCACGATTTTGGACACGGGATAGTCGGGCAGTTCCGTGTGTCAGGACAATACTCGCCAGATGACAGGCTCCCGTGGATGGAACAATTCCAGATAGGCGGTTTGTCAACGGTAAGAGGTTACTCAGAGGGTCTTTTGCTCGGCAAAAGCGGTTACTTTGCCAGCGCAGAAATCATGACACCGCTTCCGTTCCTGCCAAAAGCCATTGGCTCTGACAGACTCGGCTACATTTACCCGAGAGAAATGATTAGAGGGGCTGTGTTTGTTGACAACGGTATGGTATTCCCTTACAAAGCTGACGGCTCCGGCATTGATGGCGGTGATTTTTTAACAAGTTTTGGTATAGGGTTAAGAGTAAATCTCAGCAGAGATTTGGCTGCAAGATTCTACTGGGGCTGGCCTCTTGCAAACAACAGATACGAGATGGACAGAAAAATGGGCAGATTCCATTTTGAAATCACCTGCGCTCCTGACTTTGGCAGACTGGTAGAAACAAGAAACCCTGCACCCAAAAAGCACAAAAAAGAAGCTTTATAACAAATTTATAAGGAAAAATCATGAAAAAATTATTGGTATTATCTATCCTGTTTTTTACCGGAGTATCATCAGCATTTGCTGAAGGCGCAATGACAATAAGCGTGCCTGATGCAGTCAACTCCAGAATATTCTCCACACAGGGAGCCAGACCTCTCGATGACCTTGAAAGAACAAGATACACCAACGAAGCTCTCATGCAAATGGAAGCAAAAAATAACCCCCGAACAAAAAACGAGCAGCCTGTTAACAACAAAACAGAAGACTCCGAAGAAAAAGACAAAGGCGGATTTTTCAAAGGCTTTAGAGTAATTTGGTAAAAATAGAAAAGGCTGCAGGAGAAAGAAGTCGCAGCCGTCACCTTTGGTGAATTATGGTATTGGTCTAAAAGTTAGCCTTAACTAACTATTAATAGAGTAAGGCAAAACTAACTTTTTGTCAAGTATTAATTTGTCCAAATATATCACCTTACAGGCTATAAGAATTCCCGTAAATTTCAAATATGCTTTCTTATGTATAAAGTTATTTGAATTTTACACGGGGGCAGGTTTGAAAAAAACAATAATAATTATTTTTATTTATTTTTTCTTTATCACTCCTGCAATGAGCAAAGACGGCGACCTTGTATGGGATTATAAAAGCGACAAATTTTTAGAAACCCTAAAAGAAGGCAACAAAGGACTTCTGGACAATAACCTGCAAAAAGAGCTGGATAAACAAATAAAAGAACAACTGGATATCACTCTTTTGCCCGTGGATTTGGAAACATGCTTGAACATTGCGCTAAAAAACAACTACGGGCTGCAGATAGCAGGCACTCAAAAAGAAGAAACAAAATGGAACTATGCAAACTCATACTCTGATCTTTTTCCTGATTTTTATTACGGGTACCAGATTCAAGCACTGAAAGGGGAGTTCCTTGTCGGGGACATTCTGCCCAGAGTAATCCGCCAAAACCCTATTTATAGCGGGATTACACTAGAATATCCCATAGGCAACGGCAGCACTTTTTTTACCATAGCCAGTGCAAAAAACCTCTATAAATCCCAAAAACATAAATATCAATACACAAAAAGCGAACTCCTATTAAACACAACAATGTATTATTACGACCTTTTAGAGGCAAAAATAAACATAGAAGTGCTGCTCTCCAACCTTCGTGACCGACACGAACAACTCCGGCTTATGATAGCCAGATACCACATCGGAATCGGCTCAAAATACGACATTTTAAGGGCAGAAGCCCAATACGCAGATGCAAAACAGGAACTCATAAGCGCACTCAACTCCTTAAGGCTTCAGCAGGCAAAACTCGCAAACATAATGGGGATAGAAGTAACTCTGACCCTATACCCTTTCGAACACGGGGCAAAGCCAAGAGAACTCATCCAAAAAACAAACACTATAGACAGTCTGTACAATGTCGCTCTGCAGTCAAGAGAAGACATAAAGGCAAAACGTGCAGAAATCCGCTCCCTTGTAAATTTAAAAAACCGCAACTACACGGATTTTGCCCCGTACATTGATTTGAGATACGAATTTGCAAAAGTAGGTGTCACAGGTGACCAGAGCCTCAGGACAAACCACACCTGGAGTCTTAATGTAGTTGTTCCTCTGGGAGAAAAAATGGGCGTAAAAACCCTTACTCAAAAAAATGCAGACCTTGCTAAAGTGAAAACAGCACGACTTGAACTGACAAACCTCGAACGTAATGTAAAAGAAAGCATTGTAAGCTCCTATTACAGCTCGAGAACGGCTCTTGAAAAAATTGAAGCCAACAAAAAACAGGTCGAAGCAGCTGAAGAAGGATTAAAATTTTCGCTTATAGGTTTTGATGTAGGACAAAATACCTTCATCGATGTTTTGACCTCACAAACAGAAAAAACCAGCGCAAGACAGCAGCTTTTAAGATCAATTATAGAATACAACAAAGCTCAAGCACAGATGTTGTTTGATACAGGGGTAATTTCGCCGAAGACATTACTGCTGAATTACCGTACAATGCAGCAAATGTACAACGAAAAAAAATAATTTCATATAGTCAACTGACAGCCTCAGACAACTATATACTAATACTAAAAGGCGGTGTCAGTTGAGAAGAAGTTACACTGCGGTAGTCTTGTATTTCATTGTTATTTCCGTAGTAGCTTTCAGATTTAATCGTGGAACGCATCTGCGCATTGCGCATATTAGAGATTATCTTGCCCACGGTATCTTCTGACAGAGTGTCCAAAAACTGCAAAAGAGCAACAGTCACAGCAGTATCATAGCCGTACATCTCAGCCACGTCAGCCGAAACATTCAAAGTACCTTCCTGAATGAGTCTGTTCAAATCCGTACCGCTGCTATATTCCTGCGCTACCGCAAATCTTACAGTATTTGTAAAATCGTCCTGGGTAACATATTCACCGTCAGAGGACAATGCAGAAAATCTGTCCAGCATTGTATTCACAAGAGAATAAGCACTGCTGTCCGTCAAATTTTCATTTTCTATTAAAGTTTTTAGATTTGTCAGTCCTTCTCTGCTGATTCCGTTATCAGACGAGGCTGTCAGCATAGACAGGGATAAAAAAACATTTGTTGCCAGAGCATCCGCCGCTGCCTGTGCCTGCTGCATTGTACTGAGAAAAGATGATACAGACACATTGCCGGTACGACGTCCGGAAGATATATTAAGAGCTTCTACAGCATTTATCATATAAAAGACCTACAATTAAAAACGTGATGGATATATTGAAAGTGTACACCTAAAATCACAGGATGTATATACAATTTGATATACATCCTGTAATATTTTTACATTTATTTATAAATATTTAACACGATAAACTGACTAAAAGTCTGATTTTAGGCTGTTTTCCGGTTATTCTGCATCAATACTCAAACTGATACGTCTGTCATCAGGATTGAACTTGAGTATTGTAGTTTTAATTTTGTCACCTGCATTCAAAATACAGTTGTTTTTGTTTTGATATTCAACGACTTCGTTGTTAGGCAACAAAGCTTCCACTCCGGGGAATACTTCCACAAAAGCACCGAAATGCTTGATTCTTGTGATAGTACCTTCAACTTTGTCCCCTTCGGAAATTTTTTCTTTGGCTTCTATCCACGGGTCTGCTTCGAGGTTTTTCAAACTCAGGCTGACTCTTTGTTTGTCGTGGTCAATGCCGATGATTTCCACTTTAATTTTGTCGGAAATACTCAAAACATCAGACGGATGATCTACCCATCTCCATGACATTTGTGAAAGCGGGAGCAATCCATCCATACCGCCGATATCGATAAATGCGCCAAAGTCAGTGATACGAACGACCTCGCCTTCGACAATCTGTCCGACCTCAAGATTTGTAAACATAGATTCTTTAGATTCTTCCTGAGCGTCAGAATAAACTTTTTTGTTTGAAAGGATAAAATTGTTTTGTGCAGGGTCAAGAGAAAGTATCTTCAATTCTATCTTTTGACCGACAATATTATCCGTATCTTTTGCTCTCAAATGGCTGGAAGGAACAAAACCTCTCACACCGTGCAATTCTACAAGAACACCGCCTTTTACAACAGAAACAACAGTGCCTTCAACAGTAGCATCCTGTTCTTTAAGCTGTTCGAGTTCTTTCCAAGCATAAGCCATTGCAACCTTTTTGTAAGAAAGCATAAACTTGCCGTCTTCGTCTTCTTCTCTGATAATCAAAAATTCGTAAACTTCGCCTTTTTTCAAAGTTTCTTCAACAGATTTGGACATATCGACTCTTGCTTCTCTTTCAGGCACAATAGCAGATGTTTTTGCACCCATGTCAACAATAACGCCTTCCGAGTCATATCCGCAGACGATGCCTTTTACTAAATCTCCTTTCTGAAATTTGTAATCATACTGTGATAGTAAAGACTCAAATTCATCGTCTGTGTAAGCTTTAGTGACCATTAGTTTTCTCCATTTAATATCTCATGTCTTTTTACTATAGTTATAATAGTAATCAACGCCGATTTTGTCAATAAAAAGTTAGCAAATATTAATGTTTTGAGTTATTTCTATACCCTATACCCGCTCTATAGCCGGATACAAAGTACATCAAAGGCAATGCGGGTTCTATCCACTTGAATCCCGATAAAACACCTGCTGTTGCAATATCATCGGCATGCAGCGCAATATCCGTAAGCTCAGGTTTTCTTTCGTCATAAACACTTTTGTGTCCGGTTCTTTTTCCGTGATTGAACAAGGGGTCTATAATTTTCTGGCTCAATTTGTTAGCAATATAACTTCCGCCCACAATCCCCGTTGCCGTAATACCTGTCATAATAACAAGCATTTTCTTTGCGGGAGACAGAGGTTTTATTTTTCCGGCTTTTTGCAAACATTCTGCAGAAAACAAAGCTGCACACGCCCCTACATTACACAGAAAAATATTTGCAAAATACTGATAAAATCCTTCTTTTATTTTATTTGAGGTAGATTTATTGCACGAAGATTTTGTGACACAATCAGCGGTAATACCGCCCACAACCCCGCCCACAACAGGAATCGCTCCGAGCAAAGACAATCTGCCGATTTCAGAAAAAATTTCTTTTGAATTTAAATTTTCAGGCTTAGGCAAAATTGCACGGAAAAGAGATTTTTTAGCCTCGCCTGACTGGAGATTTTGTTCCAAAAATTCAATTTCAGACGGTTTTAGCGGTTTTGATTTTACCTTTTCAAGAATAGAAAGAATCCTTTTATCATCGACTTTTTGCGAAGAAAGAAAGTCATTAACAGCTGCAGTTTGTTTTTTCACAATTTCTTTTAACGAAGAAGAAGGCAACAAAGCCGGCAAAATAGTATTTTCCTTAATGTCTATCCTGTTATTGAACAAAGAAAAGCTGCGTCCCTTTACCTTGATGCCTCTGGCACCTGCCAGAGAGGCAGCTATTGTCGTACCAATAATAATAGTATTTTTTAAAGCAATTTTTTTCTTTTTATCAGAAGATTTGTGTCTTGAGGCTCTAAACGTATCAACAGCACCGTAGGCTCCGCCTGCACCTATCAGGAGTGCGGGCATTTTCTTTTCCAATTTGTTTAATATTATCGGCTGGTCAACACAGCGGCCCAGTGTAGAAAGCTTCATACAGTATCCTTTAGCCCTAAAATTACAAAACAATGTTAGGATAAACTAACTTTATAAAAAACAAAATACATTGTCAAGCAGACAGGCTTACAATTCCTCTTAATATAACTTTACACAAAAGCTTTTGCTATAAAGTTTTAAAAAAATTTGCCGATAGAAAAATATGTAACACAAACAGGGGTATGTCATGAATTTTGAGAATGAATATAATGAAGACCACCAAAATCATATAAAAATGCAAAATGATTTGATAAAGCTCATAAAAGTTCTCGACGACTGTATAGAAGGGATAGACAGCTTTTATTGTTACGTGCGCAAAAAACAGATGCTTGCCGGTTCAAATAACAATTAGCCATCAAAAACTTTGTCATTTTAATTATATTTTGTTTTGGCTATAATCTTTGTAAGATTTAAGAATTTTACAAGGGTGGATTATGCTAAAACAATATATTACTGACGTTACAACACAAGCTATCAAAAACGCACTGGCAAAAGGACAGCTCGGACAGATGAGCGAACAGGACGAATTTGTTCTGAATGCAGAAACACCAAAAAATGAAGATTTCGGCGACTTTGCAGTGAATGTATCTTCACTTGCCAGATTTGCAAAAATGCCGCCCAATGCTATTGCTCAAACCATCAGCGAAAACATTGAGCTTGATGACTGCGAAATCAACACTGTAGCAGGATTTATCAACTTCAAACTCGGAAAATCTTTCCTTAACACAATTGTAAAAGACATAATCAACCAGAAATCACAATACGGTGCAAATGATTTTGGTCAGGGACAAAAAGTTATTTTAGAATACGTTTCCGCAAACCCGACAGGCCCGTTCCACATCGGTCACGGCCGCTGGGCTGCTATGGGCAGTGCGCTGGCCAATCTTTTAAAATTCGCAGGGTACGAAGTTTATCAGGAATTTTACATAAACGATGCAGGAAACCAGATTAAAAACCTCGGAAAATCACTGCACATAAGAGTACTGCAGGAAATGGGCGAAGACATTGATTTTCCGGCTGATGAAACAGAAAGAAAATCCTTCTACCCAGGAGAATACTTAATCCCTGTGGCAAAAGAATTTGTAAAAGAAAAACCAGAAATTGCAAAAAGCCTGACAAGAGAACTCTCCTCAGAACAGCTTGAAGAACTCAGCTCTTTTGCAAAACGCAGAATGCTCGAGCTTCAAAAAGAACTGCTAAACAAATTCCATACGCATTTTGACAATTTTTATTCAGAAACAGACCTGCACAAATCAGGCAAAGTCGAAGAATGCGTCAAAAAATTAAAAGACCTCGGCATGCTGTACGAAAAAGAAGGCGCAATCTGGTTCAAGTCATCTCTCTTCGGAGATGATCAAGACAGAGTTTTGAGAAAAACAGACGGCTCAAATACCTACCTCACAGCAGATATTGCCTACCACCATGACAAAATAAAAAGAGGCTTTGACAAACTCATAAACATCTGGGGTGCAGACCACCACGGCTATGTGGCAAGAATGAGAGCCTCAATAGAAGCTCTCGGCGATGACCCGAACAAATTAGAAGTTCTGCTCGGCCAGCTTGTAAACATTGTCCTGAACGGCGAAGCTGTCAGAATGGGCAAAAGAAAAAATATGGTGACGCTCGAAGACCTTATTGACGAGGTAGGCGTTGATGCTACACGCTACTGGATGATAATCAGAAGCATTGACACCACTCTTGATTTTGACATAGAACTTGCAAAATCAAAAACAGACGACAACCCTGTTTTCTATGTTCAATACGCACATGCCCGTGCCTGCTCAATATTCAGAAATGCACAGAATGAGCGCATAAATGTAGAAACAAAAGAAAAAATTGCACCGCTTTTCACACCGCAGGAGCTGGAAGAAGAGATAAACAATGCAAACTTAGACCTTTTGTGGACAACAGAAGACGAAAAATCAATAAACTCGGCGAAAAAACTTATTCTAAAGCTGGAGGAATTCAACCACATAATCTTTATGGGTGCAAAAAACAGAGCGCCTTATCTTATTTGCAAGTATCTTCAGGAGCTTGCCGGTTCATTCCACCAGTTTTACACCTTCTCAAGAGTTCTGACAGAAGACAAAAAGCTCTCTGCGGCCAGACTTGCTCTTGTTAAATCAGTATCCACAATAATAAAAACATCTCTGGATCTTCTGGCAGTGGATGCGCCTGAACGTATGTAAAAAAGAAGACCAAAAAGATATATTTAAAACAGCTGGAGCCTGCTAATCGTCAGGCTCCAGTTCTTTTTCTGCCAATCTTTGTTTTACGGATTTTCTCTTTTTAATAAGCTTAGATGCCGGTTTTTCTTGTTCTGCGCCATCTTCTTCTGCCTGCAAAGTCGAAGAATCCTCTAAAAAGTTTGATAATACGCAATTGAGCAGCGTTCTCTGTCCGAGGTCAAAGTTTCCGCTCAGTGTAATGCTGGCGTTTTGAGCTTCCAGCGTATTCAAAAACTTTGCAAATTCTTTTATTATGTTGCCCAGATCAGCAGAGTTTTTCATCTTTGCAACAGCATTTGTGACTTTTGCTATAGATATTCTGAACTCGCCTTCTTCCAGTGCAGCTTTTTTAACGGCTTTGGCTTCTTTTTTTGTTTTCAATCTATCTCGTAATGACAATTTTTCACTCTCCAACTATATTGTAAGTTCTCTTTGATTATAATTTTTATTCAATTTTTGTGTAATAAGGTAATCCGACAGTTTTCCGGCAAATTCCTTATAATTTACTGCAATGTTAGACTCGGGATTGATTTCGTTCACCGGAACTCCCTTGTTGATTGCAGACATCATGGTCAGATAATTGTTAGGAATCTTCCAGTAAACTTTTTGTTTTACAACCTCTTCTATATCAGAAGTTTTTATATCCTCATTTTCAAGATATCTGTTCAAAACGAGTTTTATCTTGTCAGAAGAATAACCGAGTTTGTCAAACAGTTCCATACATCTTTGAGTACTTCTGATAGCAGGCAGATTTACTATAGCAATCAAAAGAATCAAATCACTGTTATCCAGTGCGGTTATTGTTTTTGAATCGATATTTGTACCGATATCAATAACAATATAAGAAAACATCTTCTTCAATGCATCCAGAATATGCTGTATCTGTTCTGCGGTAATCTCCTTTGATTTGTCTATATTCAAAGGGTCGGCAATAACATACAGGCTGGTATTTTTGTACCTGCACATGGTTTTTAAAAGCTCTTCTTCATCAAGGTTCTGGATGTTGTCAGCAATATAATCGACAGCAAAAGCAGGTGTCATATCAAGAAAAGTAGCAACATCGCCCAGCTGAAAATTCAAATCTATCAACGCAACTTTTTCTTTGGACATTTGCGCAAGCTCAACAGCAAGATTTACGGCAATAGAGGTTTTGCCGATGCCGCCTTTGTTAGAAAAAGTAGAAATAATTTTGCAGGTTTGTGCGGGTTCAAAATTGCCGAACTCCTGTTTAAGTGTATTTATTACACTACCGAACTCTGATTTTATAAAAGGCTTTGAAACAAACTCTCTGGCGCCTGCTCTCATAGTTTTTATAACAGTATCAGTGCTAGCTGCAGCTGCAACAGCAGCGATAAAAGCCTCTTGATTGTTGTCTTTAATGTTTTTTATCAAAGACAAAGCTTTGTCGAATTGTTCTGAAACATCGACAAAGACAACACATTTTCCCGAGCGCAGAACAAAATCATAACCGGCATCAAAATCCGCAAACTCTCCTATTACCTTTGCGCTGCCTGTTTCTTCAAGGTAATTTTTTAAAATATTTCTCGAGTTTTCATCCTTATCAAGGATAATTACATTTAAATCTTCTGCCACAGGAGTTCTCCCACTCCGGATAAAGACATCCGGCATCATTTTGCTTTACTGTAGTGATATTATACAGCAAAAACCTGTAAAATAAAATATAAGAACACCTGAATAAAATTTTAGCTTCGGCTTTGTTTTGCCTGAATTGCGCTAATGCCAAAAGAGGACAAAAATCCCTGATATCTGAAAACTAGTATTTTCTGCGTTCGTCACTTTCTACGCAAACAAATACGGGAGCCAATTCATAAAGACCGGCGATAACAGATTCAAAAAACTTAGAAATAACTTCCATCATTCTATAGACTTCCTTTCACACACAATTATTTTCATTTCACCTTCACATATATATAAAAACATCCGGCGAAGAAAAATTGCCTATTGTCAAATTAAGTATTAAGAATATTAACATATCTTTTTGTTTTTGAAAAGTCCAAAATACACTTTATGTAAATTTCGTTAAAATCATATATATAATATCAATATTTTTTACAAATAAAATTTATCCTTCCGGCTATTTTCTCTGTGCTATAATATTTAATAATATTTATTGACAATAAAAATTTTCTCTAACTATTTTAAATATGAACACTTCATATCAAGATGCAGTATCACAAATAAAAGACAGACTGGATATCGTAGACGTTATATCCAAATATGTCATTCTGAAAAAATCAGGGGGGAACTACTGGGGCTGCTGCCCTTTCCACAATGAAAAGACTCCCTCGTTCAGCGTAAGCCCGAACAAACAGATTTACAAATGCTTTGGATGCGGAGAAGGCGGCGATGTGCTGAGTTTTTTGATGAAAATCAACAACCAGTCTTTCCATGAAGTTGTAAAAGAACAGGCCGAAATCCTCGGAATACAACTGCCTGTCGGTTTTGAAAAATCGCCGGACAACAAAGATGTCAAAGAACAAATCTACTCCTGCATGAAAGAAGCAGCATCTTTTTATAAAAAGACGCTTTTGAAAAACAAAAGTTCCGAAGCATACAAATATATTTCAGGCAGAGGCATTACTGACGAAAATATAGAAACCTACATGCTCGGCTTCGCCCCAAATTCTTATGATGGGCTGCAAACTTATTTAAAAGGAAAATTCTCAGAAAACATTCAGGAAAAAGCAGGGCTAATAATAAAAAGAGAAAACAAATCCGGCTACATTGACCGTTTCCGCAACAGAATCACCATCCCGATTTTTGATGAAAAAGGCAACATAGTAGCCTTTGGCGCCAGAGCAATCGAAGCCGGACAAAACCCTAAATACCTGAACTCTCCGGACACTCTTGTTTATAACAAAAGCCATATCCTCTACGGGCTGTATCAGGCAAAAGAGGCTGTAAAAGAAAAAGATTCCATAGTAATTATGGAAGGATATTTTGACGTAATCTCCGCTCAGGTAAACGGGGTAAAAAACGCTGTGGGTGCCTGCGGAACAGCACTGACAGACAGTCACGTAAAACTGATATCACGCTACACCCCCTCAAGAAGAATATATCTCGCCTTTGACACGGACAAAGCAGGTCAAATGGCAACAAAAAGAGGTGCGGAAGTAATTAAAGAGGCTTTTTCAGGACTCGGGAACATAAAGCAGTTTGACGAAAGTTTTGCCTCAATTTCCGAAGCTAACAACAGATACTCCTGCGAACTCAGGGTAGTAGTACCGCCCGAAGGCAAAGACCCTGATGAATTTATCAGAGAAAACGGAGCCGAGGCATACTGGCAGGTACTGGATAAAGCTCCTTTGCTCATTGATTTTCAAATAAACAGCGTGCTTTCTTCTTACACCCCGCAGATGTCCCCTCTTGAAAAGAGCAACCTCGTAAAAGAAGTGATGCCCTATCTTGCAGAAATCGGCAACAACATAGTAAGAGGCGAGTACATAAAAATTGTGGCCTCCCGTATGGAGATAGAAGAAAAAACACTAATCAACGAACTAAAAGCCGTTGTCAAAAATAGTGAGTTCAACACTTTATCCCCAAAACCACGACAACAGCAGGCTCTTGCGCCAATTGTAAAGAAATCGTTAAATATTTCGGAAAAAGCGCAAAAAAATTTATTGTCGATGTATTTAATAAACGAAAGCTCTTACAGCATTCAAACTTTGAACAACATCCTAAAGGAAGTTGAATACACAAACGATACGTTAATAATTGTAAAAAATACAATTGACAAATTGTCCCAACGGGTAAATAATGTTAAAGAATTAATCGAAGCCCTGTACACAGAATTTGCCGAGGACTATGACGTCAAAGAGATAATTACAGATTTGATATATCTATCCGACAGTTTTAAAAACTTGTCGGAAAGAGATTTTAAAATAGCTATTAGCGAAAATATTGAAACTATAAAAGCTTTCAAGGAAAAGGAACTTCAAAATCATTTACGCTCCCAGTACAAACAGGTAAATGATGACGAAATAAAGGCTATTGAACAGCAAATTCAACTAAAAGAATTTTTAAAAAACCAAAACAAGCTAAGAACTGGAGACAATTAATGAGCAGAAAAAGAATGTCAGACAAATCACTTGTTAGTATAATCGACGAAGACGATCTTCAAACAGATGATACAGCAGGTGATGATTTATTTAGCGAACCGGAAACTATTACAACAGATAGTATAGATGTTATCATCGGAAAATCCAGCTCTGTTGCCACAGACGAAATTTATATGCAGCCATCTGACGATATGGATTCTGAAGATGACCAGCAAATGGCAATCCCCAGAGGTGTTTCTTTAGACGACCCCGTTAGAATGTATCTTAGAGAAATCGGCCGTATAAAATTATTGACTGCCGATGAAGAAATCGATTTAGCAAGAAAAATTATACAAGGCGGCAATGTCGGTGCTATTGCAAAAAGAAAACTCGTACAGGCAAACTTAAGACTTGTTGTTTCTATTGCAAAAAAATACGTAGGCAGAGGCATGTTGTTCTTAGACCTTATTCAAGAAGGCAACCTCGGTCTTATCCGTGCGGCAGAAAAATTTGACCACGAAAGAGGTTACAAATTCTCTACTTACGCAACATGGTGGATTAGACAGGCTATCACAAGAGCTATCGCTGATCAGGCTCGTACTATCCGTATCCCTGTTCACATGGTAGAAACAATCAACAAGCTCAAAAAAGTTACAAGAAAACTGGCTCAAGAACTTTCCAGAAAACCGACCGAAGATGAACTCGCTCAGGAAATGAATATTTCTATCTCAAAATTGAGAGAAATCATCAAGGTTGCTCAAGAGCCGCTCTCTTTAGAAACTCCTATCGGTAAAGAAGAAGACTCCAGACTCGGTGACTTTATCGAAGACAAAGACGCTGACGCTCCTGTAAAAACAGTTGCTCACGAACTCTTAAGAGAAGACCTTGCCGAAGTTTTGAGCGGACTTTCTCCAAGAGAAAGAGATGTTCTAAGACTCCGTTTCGGTATGGACGACGGCAGACAAAGAACTCTAGAAGAAGTTGGACAGCTCTTCGGTGTTACAAGAGAACGTATCAGACAAATCGAAGCAAAAGCTCTGAGAAAACTCAGACATCCGAACAGAAGCAAACGCTTAAGAGAATATGTAGAAGTTTAATAAACAAAAATCCTCTCTTCATAAATTCAAAAAGAGAGGATTTTTTTATACGATTAAACTGCTCAGAGCGTTTTAAAACAGCCTGCGGCTTTAAAATGGAGCAGCAAAAACAGAATTATTCTTTTATCTCGAGCTGGGCCTCTATGTTACAGTCAATGTCGCCATAAATCACATTCATATACCTGTTGCCCTCAACAGGCATAACTTTTGCATAGTTCAAGGATTTTTGGTTGTAGTCATTGCCTGTGTTTATTGCTCTGATTTTTGCGATGATGGAGTTTCCCTGATAAAAATTCAAATAAAAATCATTGTCTTTCTTTACGGACAATATTCTGTAAAATCCGGGCGGAATCTCGACCCGCTCTTCCGTAACCAGAGTGACCGGTATCATAACGGTAGGATAAGCCTCATACGTAACCTTAAAGGAATTTGAGTCAGGCACAGCAGCACCTTCCGGAATCTGCGGGCCGATTGGCTGTCCTTTTGGCTTCTTTTTTTCTTCCTGTTTTTTCTTCTTTTTATTAAAAAAGTTTATTACCTTATTAAATTCCTGATCCGTAACCGCTTTTTGCTGGCTTTTTGCAGCTGCATCTATTTTCATCGGCTCATCCCAAAAATCGTCCTCTGCCACAGCAGGAAAAGCCGAAAACAACATTGCCGCAGCAAAACTCAAACACAAAAATCTTTTTATATTCTTCGAACTATTCTTGTCAGTCATCATATATATTATGATAATGATTTTTTCTATTAAGTAAAGCTAAAAAAGAACGAATATCAAATCAAAATACACGGTTTATTATCTTTATTATGTTTATTATAAAATATTTCATATAGTCAATTGACACACAAAAACAAAAGAGGACAAATTTTGAACAGAGAAGAAGTTTTAAACAAAACAAACGAACTAGTATCCGCACATGAGTTTATAAAAGCAAAAGAAATCCTGAACGAATATCTCAAAGACAGCAATGATGATTCCATAGAGATACAAAAGACACTCGGATTGTGCAATGTAAACCTCGACATATATCCTGAGGCAAAAGAAAACTTTGAAAAAGTTATTGCACAGGATGACAACGATGCAACAAGCTGGTTTTACCTCGGTATGATATACGAAAGCCTTGATGACATAGAAAAGGCACAAAAAGCGTACGAAAAAGTAATTGTCCTCAGAGAAGACTACAAAGACGCATACAAAAATATGGCTGTTGTTCACCTAAAGCTCAAAAATTACGACACGGCTCTTGAGTTCGCACAAAAAGCCAAAGAAATAGACAACGAAGACTATCAGGTGCATTATCTTATAGGCACAGCCTACACCTCAAAAAAAGAATATGAAAAAGCCGTAGAAGCTATGCTGGACGGCATAAAGCTCAACCCCGAACATCCGTTGATGTACAACAATCTCGGCTCGTGCTATCTTGCACTCAAAAAAATAAAAGAGGCACAGCAGGCTTTTGAAAAATCTACAGAGCTGAACCCCAAAAACGCAACCGGTTTTTACAATCTTGCAACAGCATATCAGCTCCAGCAAAAGCACGAAGAAGCATTTAAATATTTTCAAAAAGCATACGAACTACAGCCTGATGAATTTTATCTGACAGCAGCGGCAATGGGTGCAATAAACGCCAACAGCTGGGCTGAGGCCATAAATTATTATCAAAAACTTATTATTGCTCATCCGGAAAAACAGAACTTCCAGTACAATCTGGCAATAGCCTATCAGGAGTCCGGAAAATATACAGAGGCAATAAAAATTCTTGCACAGCTTGTTACCTTCAACCCAAAATCAATTTCCATGGCACAGAGGCTGGCCGAGTGTTACGAAAAAACAGGCAACATGTCTATGGCGTTGAATACATACAAAAACATTATAAGACTGGGCAAACTGCCTGCCGACGTGTATTACAAATATGCTCTGCTTTGCGTAAAAACAGGGGATATGGACAAGGCAGAAAACATATTCAAAAAAGTTATACAGCTCGACCCGTCAAATCCCTTTGCGCATAAAGACCTCGGCGTTGTTTATCTGTCGCAAAGGCTGTTTGACTATGCAAAAGACGAGTTTGAAAAGGCTTACAAACTAGCTCCTGACAACCCGTCAGTTGTTTTTGAATATGCAAACTTTTTCCATGCAATGAACGAGTTTGAAAAAGCACAGGAATTTTACGACAAGGCATGTGAACTTGCGCCTGATGTTATGAATATTGAAATTTTCAGAGCATTAAACTATATGGCTCTGCGAAACAATGACAAGGCACTGGAGCTTTTGCTCGAAGCAATGAAAAAATATCCGTCACAGTACTTGATTCTCTTTAACATAGGGCTTTTGTACTATCAAAAGGGCAACTACGATGCGGCAAAAGAATTTTTGTCCGATGCATACAGCCTGCATCAGGATGCAGAGATTATGAATGCGCTTGCGCTGACATTCTTTGAGCTGAAAGAATACGAAAACTCAAAAAATCTTGCGCTAAAGCTCATTGCACAATACCCTGACAACATTAATGTTCTGCTTCTTCTGGCAAAATCCTTTATCGAACTCGGTGATGCACAAAATTCCATACAATATCTGGAAAAAATTATGCAAATATTCCCCGAACAGCCGGAAGCAAAAGAACTGTATGAAAGAATAAAAGGAGTAAGCAAATAATGTACGAACTCAAGGTAATAAGCTCATTTTCCGCAGCACACCATCTTTTGAACTACGAAGGCGAATGCGAAAATCAGCACGGACACAACTGGAAGGTCGAAGTCTATCTAAAAGGCGAAAATCTGGACAAGTCTAATATTCTTGTGGATTTTAAAGTACTGAAACGTGAACTCAAAAAAGTTCTCGACAAGCTCGACCACAAAGACATAAACGAACTGCCCGAGTTCAAAGGCATAAGCCCCAGCAGCGAAATTCTGGCAAAGTTTATTTATGAAGAAATGAACAAAATTTTCCCTCAAGTATCCAAAGTAGGGGTCTGGGAAAACGAAAACTCCTGCTCTATGTATTACGAAAACTGGGATTAGCAAAAAATACAAAACACACAAAACAAATTAAGGATAGGATTAAAAAATGAACCTTATACAAGCAATAATCATGGGATTTATTCAGGGATTGACAGAGTTTTTGCCGGTATCAAGCTCCGGCCACCTCGTTTTGACCTCGAGTTTGTACAAATATTTTACAAACAAAGAATTCGTCACTGGCAGCAGTGAAGAAGTTGTATTCGACATTATCTTGCACGTCGGGACATTGCTTGCGGTAATGATTTTCTTTAAAGACGACATTATAAAAATCACAAAAGCTTTTGTTAATGCCTGCATAAAAAGAAATTTTGACGACCCCGAAGCAAAACTGGCCTGCTACATTTTGCTGGGTACTGTTTTTACGATTATTGTTGCATTCCCGCTAAAAATTGTATCGGAAAGTTTGATTAATCTGCCATATATTGTCGGTATATTCATATTTTTGACAGGATGCATTCTGTATCTGGGCGAATGGGCAGCAGAAAAAAAACAATCCAAAACCGATAAAGTAGACCTAAAAACAGCTATCATCATAGGGCTGGCACAGGGTATCGCTTCTATTCCGGGGATTTCCCGTTCAGGTTCAACAATCTCTACCGGCATATTTCTGGGGCTGGACAGAGTAGCCTGCGCAAGATACTCTTTCCTTTTGAGTTTGCCTATTATCATTGGCGCATCTATCTTTTATCCGGTACTCGAAGTTGATTTGCACGAATTTTTGAGCTACAACTGGACTGCTTTTGCTGTCGGATTTTTTGTTTCGTTTATTTCAGGATATTTCTGTATAAAATATTTTCTGCAGTTTCTGGGTAAACACTCAATGAAGATATTTGCATACTACTGCTGGCTGGCTGGTGCTGGTATGTTCGTATTCTTCAAATTTTTTGCATAATTTTATATAATTAACATCAATAATCTAATGGCTGCAACTTTTTTGCTTGCAGCCATTTTTTCCGGCGCAATCTCCTCTTTTTACATGATGTAAGTCATGGAAAAACATAGCAAAATGACCATGGTAAAACCAATAACGGGAGAGGTTTAATAAAATGGTTAGCTCAATCGGCTCTATGGCGAACAGCATACTACAGTTCACCAGTGCAGCATTCAGTGCAGGCAGCACAGAACAGGCAGCACAAAGCTTTGATGAACTTGTAGGTTCAGGGCAGGTATCAACACAGGAATCATCTTCGTCCTCGGGCGTTGCTTCTGCAGGCGGTGGCGGGTCATCTTCCGGCACCAACAGCGAAATGGACCTTAACAACGATGGTCAGGTCACTATTGACGAAATCATCAAATATACCCAGATGCAAATGCAAGAACAAATGTCAGAACAGATGAGTTCTGATGAAGGCACTGCGCAGATGGCACAGGATACCCAGAAGCAATCAGGCATTGAAGAGTTTAAAAGCAAACAAGCCGCCAGTGCTTACAGTGCTATTCAAAACTCTGTGATTGATATGCTTACAGAAGTTTTGATATAAAAGCAGAGGCTGTTTATATTCAATCAACTTCAAACAATAACCCTTACATTCTTGAAAATTTAATATAAAAAATTACCCAACGACAAAAACAAGGCAAAAAAAAAGACCTTTCGGTCTTAAACGTTTAGTTATTCCTCGTGTGTGGTAGATTTCTCGTCTCTAATTTATTCCTCGTATATATATAAAGTATAGACAGAAGAAATAATTGCCTCACAGGGAATAGAATATTAAGAAAGATTAAGATGAATCTAAAAAGGCTCTATCGCTGCGCTGCGACTACTGGTCAGATTCACCGAGTTCTTCTAAAGAATCAATAAAATCAACTACTTTATTAAACTCTTCATCATCTTCAATCATTTCAAAAACGTACTCTTCACCTTCTTTTGTTAATCGCATAAGTACGACTTCCTTTTCTTCAGGGGAGTCGTTTTTTTCTTCTTCTTTCGGGAGCAAAAGTCCGTATTCCTGACCGTCCATTTCGATGATATCAATGAGTTCAAAATTTACGACATTGCCTTCATCGTCGATTGTTTCTATCAGCTGTTCTTCCATTTCTTCGTGATTTGTCATTGTTTATCCCTTTTCTTATATTTTATATAATTAATTGACTTTGCTATGTTTTGCAGGTTCTTCTCGCCCGTTTTTTACAAGCGAATGCACATTTATTAATTAATAATACCCTAACTAACCTGCTCTGTCGAGATACTGCTGCAAAATTATGCACGCACTTTTTAAATCAACAAGCCCCTTATTCTTTGTATATTTTTTGCCCTGCAAAGCAAGAATGCCCTCTGCCTGACGGCTCGTGAGCCTTTCGTCTTCATAGATATATTCCATATCCGGCATTTTTTCTTTTAACAGTTCCTGAAAATTTTTACAATCCTCTGCCTGAACACCCTCTGTACCGTTCATATTTTTTGGCAGGCCGATTACGATTTTTGTCACACTGTTTTGTTTACAAATTTTTTCAATTTTTTCAACGGCTTTTTCTTCTGGCTGTCTGTCTATTGTTTCGCACGGCTGTGCGGTCAAGAGCAAAAAATCACTCAGCGCAATGCCTATCCTTTTTGTGCCTACATCCAGTCCCATTACCTTATACATAGCCTAAATCCAATTTTGTTCTATTTCTTTTATGCACTGCTCTATATATTTTATATCAATGTCTTGCAAATCCTTGTTTGCACGTCTTGCAAAAATAGAGGTGGCACTTTTTATGCTTTCGTATCTGTCTTTTTGTGAAAGGAAATATTCGTACACGCTCTTTTTGAGCAGCTCTTTCATAAATTTTTCTTTTATATCGCTCGGGTCAATTAGAGAATAAATCAAATCCGCAAAGGTTTGTTCATCGTTTTTCAATGCGAGATACGCACTCAGCTGGAGTCTGCGGTCAAAAATCTTCAAAAATGCAGAAGAATAGACTTTTGGCTTGTTCTCTTCCAGAATTTGTTCAAACTTTTGTGCGTCAGAACACTTGTTATCAACGATTTCATCTATAATTGAGGCAAAATTTTCATTGCTCTGAACATCAAAAAACCACTTGTTAAAATATTCTTTTTCGTACAGCTGTTTTAACAAAAAGTCGTTCAATTCCGTTTTTGAAAGCCCCTGTGCCAAATCAATCTCAACATAGTCGATATCCTTGGCAATCAAAGACCATGCAATGTATTCATAAGAAATTTCTCTGTATTTTAGTCTGGAGATTTTTTCTGCATTAACCATCAGATATTTGCAAAATTCCGCATCAACAGGCACAACAATATCGTTTTGGTAGAATTTGTTAACGATTCTGTCGAACTCGCCTTCTGATATTTCATTGAAGCCGAAACAATCCACAATGCCCTCTGTGTCATTCAACACAAGTGCAAACATCTGTATGAAAGAATGCTCATTTTTTCTGGAAAAAATCAGACCAATGTTGCCATGCCCGTCAGGGAAATTGACAAAACATTTGTACACAGGCGAATCCATAAGCAGCCTTTTGTAATAATCTACAGTGACATCCTCTTTTATTCCGGAGAGTTTTAAAAGGCTGAGGCTCTTTTGCACATTTGATTTCACCTGCAAATCATCAATATTTTCGCTCAAAAACACAAGCACAGGATAAGCAAGATAAGACCTGCTCTCCCCGATAGCTTTTATAGCAATCTGCGAAATATCACTATACGGGTCAGAAAGAATAATCGGTATCAAAATATTGGCAAGATTGTCGCCGTCATAGTCTTCTGTGAGCGAAGATACGAGTATCTCTTTTTCATTTTGAGGCAGAGCCTCTAAAAAATCCAGAAAATCTATCTGCGATTCAGGGTTTACTCTGGCATTTTCCAGCAGTTTTACAGTATCAGCATCAATAATTTCGTCAGGATTTTCAAAGTATTTTACATACTCGTCATAGTTTACATGTTTTCCGATTTCTCTTAAAAAACCAACGGCCTTGGCTTTTATATCATCTTTTATTTTCGGGCTGGCAAGTGTTTCAAACATTGCCTTTTCCGTAATATCCTGCGGGACAAGCTCTTTTATAAGAAAACTTATCGTATAATCTCTCATTTCACTGTTTTCTTTCAAAAATTCTTTTACAAGAATTTCAAGAACAGAAGATTTGTCCTCAATAGCATTAAGCTCTGCAATGGTATTTTTAATAAACTCTCTGTCGTGAGAGTTGTTTTGCATGCTAATTATGGAAGAGAGAATTTTTGCTCTTATTTGCAGTTTGTTTTCCGGATGATTTTCTGACATTAGGGCTACTCCAGTTTTGTCCAGAAAGCATCAAGAATCTTTTGCGCTGCACCCGAGGGCATTTTGTCCTCAAGGATAAGATACTGCACTGCTATCATTGTGCATTCCGAGCAGATATTTACGCCCGGGCCTTTGACCATTTTTACTACTTCTGTATTCGGTCTGCCGCAAAAACTGCAATAAACAGGCTCGTATCTGGAATCGTTATCCTTTTTAGAGTCCTGTTTTGTATCATTATCATGTTTTGCCCTTGAAAGGGAAACAACTTTTTCTTCGTTAGACATATTTAAAATTCCGCTTTTAAACTATTTTATACTTTGTTTATTGTATCTTATTTTGCAATGGTTGCCAAATTTTTTAATTTTGTTTATTATGTTTAAAAATGTTAGATTATTATAGAGTTTATTGTATAAAAATTTAGTATAGAAATTAAAATTATGAAAAAAGTTTTCCTGTTAATAACTGTGTTATTTGTTTCCGTTATTTCAACTGCATGTATAAACAACCTTGCGGTACAAGAATTGAATAACAAAGCAAAAGAATACATGGCCAACGGCGAAATAGAAAAAGCTATCTGCCGTCTGCGCTCCAGCATCGACCTTGATACAAGCATTTTTGAAACACATTACAATCTGGGTGTTGCTCTTATAGAAAACAAAGAGTATAAAGAAGCTCAATCAGCTCTAGAAGAAGCTATAAAACTCAAACCGGACTTTGCGGATTCTTATTACTCTCTGGCTATGGCTCTGGAATATCAGGCAGATGACATCATCAACGGAACAACAGAAGAAGACAGAGCAAAAAACAACGATGATACCGATGCTGAAGAAACTGCAAAAGCATCTCAAAAAGCTCAGGAAAAAATACAGCTTTCCGAAACAGAAAAAAATCAAATCGTCGGACTTTTAAACTCTGCTGTAGAAAATTACAACAAATATCTTTCACAAAAGCCTGATGCACAGGACAAAGCAAAAGTAGAAGAACAAATCAGATACCTGAATACAAAACTGCAGCAATACAATACCGTAAAAAATACTTCTTTAACCGATGTTGACAATATTTCTCCAAGCACAAGCGAAAGTGACGAAGATTAATGCAATCCCCGCCGTCAGCTGTTCTGGTTAACTTAGGTGGTTTTAGCCTGCATTATTACGGCATAATCATGTTTTTTGCAATAATATCCGCAATCTTTGTCATGCGTTATGTTGCAAAAAAATTTTTCAAAGACGTTGATACAGAAATTCTTCTTGATATTTTGCCTGTCATAATACTGTGTTCAATATTAGGTGCAAGAACTTACTATGTATTGATGGATTTTTCATATTATTCAAAACATCTGGCAGAAATCCCCGCCCTCTGGCACGGAGGAATGTCCATCCACGGCGGACTGCTGGGCGGTATTTTGTCAGGAATTGTCATGGCAAAAATTAAAAAATTCAGCTTTTTAAAATATGCGGACATTTTTGCATACGGACTTTTGATAGGTCAGGCAATAGGCAGATTCGGCAACTATTTTAACTGCGAGGCTTTTGGAAAACCCTGCTCCATACCTTTTATAAAGCTATATATTCCGCCTCAGTACAGGCCTTTTGGCTATGAACATTTTGAATACTTTCATCCTGCCTTTTTGTACGAATCATTATGGAATCTTTTTGTTTTCGCCATTTTGTTCTGTATTTTAAAAAAATTCAAAAATCTGCCTGACGGTGCGATATTTTTTGCTTACCTGATACTTTATTCTATAGGACGAATTTTAATAGAATACTGCAGGCTGGACAGTGTAAGATATGTAGGCGGCATAGCTGTAGCACAGGTGGTATCCGCTATTGTAATAACAGTATCGGCTGTTGTTTTAATATTTTTATTCAAAAACAAAAAGAAAGGGTAAGATTTTTGTCTTACCCGATTTTGTAATATGTTTTTATGTTGTAGCTAGTTGTTATTATTTATTAGTAGTACATTGGAGGATATGGAGAAACATATACATCTTCAAATTCCAAACCTGTACCTGTTGGTTCCTGCATCAAGAGTGTTGAATAAATTGATGATGAGTTATAAGGATTTGTTGTGTACTGGCTGTATGCTGTGTTTTGTGATGCATTCTGTCCTGCTGTTTGAGCCAGTGTTTGTTGAGCCTGAGCTTCTGCCTGCTGAGCGGCTTCCATTTGTCCGAGGTATTGCTGCATTACTGCGTAAGAAGGAAAACCGTTCATCATTGCATATACATCTTCTTGAGAGTATTTGTTCAAATCTTTTACTACGTTGCCGCCTCTGATTGCTACTGTTGAATATGCTGTAGTCTTTCCGTATTGAGCAACTGCGTTGTTTAAGTTTTCAAAGTGCAACATACGTTTTGCGTTAGTGAGATTTGATTTTGCCATATCATATAATTTTGTTGCGTTTGCTTTTTCTTTAGCGAGGTTTTTCAATGCTGTGAGTTTTTCTTCCTGAGAAAGTTTTGTATTGTTTTTAACGTTTTCGATTGATTCGTTGATTTGTTTCAATTTAGCTTCGTATTTCGGAAGTTTTGCTTTTGCTGCAGCTGCTGCACGTTCAGCTTGTTCAATTCTGCTTAAGCGGTTAACTTCGTTGATTCTCATTTCATTTTCTGCTAAGAATTTTTTGTAAGAATCTTTGATGCCGTCTTTAGAAGATTTTACGTGGTCAGCTAATACTTTGTTTCTTGAATTGAGTCTATCGAGTTGAAGTTGTCTTGCGCCTGCCGGAGTTTGTTGAGCAGAGAGGCTGTTTCTCATTGAGATTTTTGCTGCTATTTCTTTTTCAATGCTGCTTACATCAGCTTCAGGCAATGTTTCTTTGATATCTTTGATTTCTGCACGGAGTTCTTCAATTTGTTTGTCGATTTCTTTAATACGTGCTTTGTTATTTACAGTTGCCGGATTTTCAGGAATGCTGTTTTTCATATTGCCAAGTCTTATATTTTCCTGATTGAGTGCTGCCAGTTGATTTTTCTTCTTAGCTATAGCTTTAGCATTTTTTGTCGGATTTTCTTCGAGTTTTACAATTTCGTCAAGTAATTTATCAATCTTTTTATTGTTTTTAGCAATTTTTGCATCGTATTTTGTTGCAAAGGATTCAACAGTATTAGCGTGAGCATTTTTAGAAGCCATTGCTGTTTCCCAGTTAGTTTTCATAGCCGTACCGGCAGCCTTAGCTGAATTTACAATACCGTTAGCTTTAACATATTTATATCCTTTTACAATACCGTTTTTAGAATATCTAAATGTTTCGACTGTAGCTTGGGCAGCACCTTTTATGCCTTTAGCCTGCGGTACCTTAACACCAGCAGCCTTCAAGCTGCCTTTGGCACCAGCAACAGAAAGACCAATACCTGTAACACCGGAACCGATGCTCTGCCATGCTGCTTCAGCTTCTGCATCTGTTTTTGCTGTTGCTGCTTTATAAGCACCTTTGCCGACTTCGACAGCACCCATTGCGACACCGCCAGCAATTAAGAACGGAGCGGCTGCACCGCCAGTAGCTACTGTCAATGCGATTGCACCTGCGGCAATACCGACTGTAGTCAGTGTACGTTTCCAGCTGAATTTGCCTTCTTCGTCACAAACCATTCCTTTAAAGAAGTTGCCGACACCTTTACAGAAATTTTTAAACTTTTGACCGGCAGAAATTTTTCCGTCATCTTTTCCGTCGGCTACTATATAAACTTTACCATCTTTTGTTTGAGTCATAGCGGGAGCTGCAGCAGAAGCTGCAGAAGTAGTTTTTGCAACAGTTTGAGAGGCAGCAGGTTGAGATGTTTGTGCAGCGGCATTTGCATTGTTAAACTGTGCTGTATCAACAGCTGTATTTTGATAATTTTGATTTGACAAAGCCAAATTGTTCATATTGTTCATGCTGTTGATATAGGCATTTCTTTGTGCCAGCTGATTTTGATAATCATTCAATGTGGCCATAAAATACTGCCAGTACAAACCGTTTTGATAATTTGATGGTAAACCGCTCATCATTGCAAAATTTGGTAAAGTCATAATATCCCTTTCCTAAATTAATAAATTCCCCGTAAAAAAGTATTTATAATTCCTCTTATTAAAATAAAAACATTTGTGCTTTAAAAATTGCCTTTTTAATTAAATTATTAAGAAATGTAAACAAGCACAAGTGTTTTTTTGCGGGCTTTTTTATGGTTTAATAGAATATAAAATTACAATCTAAACGGGAGAGAAATATTGAAAAGCGAAAAGGTTAAATTAGGTCTTATCGGCCTCGGTACTGTAGGCACAGGCGTTGTTAAGGTATTAAAAGACTATGACAACATAGAAATCAAAAAAATTGCAGTAAAAAACATAAACAAAAAAAGAGATATCGAAAACCTTGCCCCCTCCATTTTAACAACGGACCCGTTTGAAATTGTAAATGACCCCGAAATAGATATTGTTGTAGAAGTAATTGGCGGAACAGACCCTGCTTTTGAACTTTTGAAAACAGCTATAAACAACAAAAAACATATTGTAACCGCAAACAAAGAACTGCTTGCAAAAAAAGGACAGGAGCTTTTCAATCTTGCTAATGAAAAAAATGTAACAATCCTCTACGAAGCAGCAATTGCAGGCGGTATTCCGATTATTATGCCGATAAAGACTACTCTTGCAGGCAACAAAATCCACAAGATAGAAGCTATCTTAAACGGAACAACCAACTACATCCTGACAAAAATGGAAAAGGACAATGTTTCTTACGAAGAAGTTTTGAAAGAAGCACAAAAACTCGGTTATGCAGAAACTGACCCAACAGGCGACGTAGAAGGTTTTGACTCAGCTTACAAAATCGCTACACTGGCAACAATCGCACTCAACCAGCGTGTAGACATAAACAAAATTTATAAAGAAGGCATTACAAAAATCAGCGCAAATGATATGCAATTTGCCAAAGAACTCGGCTACAAAATAAAACTGATTGCACTGGCAAAACTGACAGACGACAACAAAGCCGATGTGAGAGTACATCCGATGCTCGTTCCCCAAAAAGACTGTCTGGCCAGCATAAACGGTGTAACAAACAGTGTTGTTCTGGAAGGGTTCCCTGTAGGACGTGTAATGTTTGCAGGCCCCGGAGCAGGTATGTTCCCTACAGCAAGCTCTGTTCTCGGTGACATTCTGGCTATTGTGAGCGGTATCGGCTCGGACAATCTCCTTCCGTTTATGAAATGTAACCACACAAAAAATGCTCAGCAGATAAGTATCGAACAAACAACAAACAGATACTACATCTCTATCACAGCAAACAACAATCCGGGTGTTATCGGTACAATCGGCAAAATTTGCGGAAACCACAACATAAATCTTGCCAGCGTTCTTCAAAAAGGCATTGACAAAGAAAACACAGCAAGAATCATCATTATTACCGAAGAAAGCATAGAAGAAAACATAAACAATGCAATCGATGAGCTGAAAAACAATTCCAGCATAGTAAAAATTAACAATCTTATAAGAGTTATGGAGTAAATAAAAATGACAAAATTTGAACAAAAAGGACATTACGAAGGTTTAATCAACAGATACAGAAAATATTTACCCGTAACAGACACAACGCCTGTTGTTACTTTGAACGAAGGCAACACACCGCTAATCAAAGCAGACAATCTGGCAAAAAAAATCGGACTGGATTGTGAAATATATCTGAAATTTGAAGGCGCAAACCCCACAGGAAGCTTTAAAGACAGAGGGATGACAATGGCTGTAACAAAAGCCAAAGAAGCAGGAGCAAAAGCTATCATCTGTGCTTCTACAGGCAACACCTCCGCAGCTGCTGCAGCATACGGTGCAAAAGCAGGGCTAAAGACATTTGTCCTCATTCCTGACGGATATATTGCGCTCGGCAAACTTTCTCAAGCTATGATGTACGGAGCAGAAATCATCGCTATCAAAGGCAACTTTGACGAAGCTCTCGAAAGAGTAATAGAAATTTCCGAAAAATATCCGATTACTCTTGTAAACTCCGTAAACCCCTACAGAATCGAAGGTCAAAAAACAGGTGCCTTTGAAATCTGTGATGCACTCGGTGATGCACCGGACTATCACTTTATTCCTGTCGGCAATGCAGGCAACATAACAGCTTACTTTAAAGGTTACGAAGAATACCACTCACTGGGCATAACCACACATGTACCAAAGATGATGGGGTTTGAAGCCGAAGGCGCAGCCGCTATAGTTAAGGGTGAAAGGATTATGAAACCCGAAACAATTGCAACAGCAATAAGAATAGGCAACCCTGCAAGCTGGAAACAGGCTGAAAATGCCCGTGACAAATCAGGCGGAATCATCAACTTTGTCACAGACGAACAAATTATAGAAGCTTACAAACTTCTTGCTTCTACGGAAGGTATCCTTGCAGAACCCGCCAGTGCAGCTTCTGTCGCAGGTATAATCAAAGCAAACAAAATGGGTCTTGTCGAAGCAGGCAAAAAAGCTGTCTGCATCCTGACAGGCAACGGTCTGAAAGACCCCGACTCCGCTATAAAATACTCCGGCAGCGAGGTTAAAAAGACATCGTCTAATATGGATGATATCCTGAAGGCTATGAACATATAACAAATATAGCTAATACGGTTAATTGGTTTTTTAAAACAAATTTTGATACAATGTTATAAAGCTTTCGGCTTTATTGTTGAGGACAAAAGATAAATGAGTACGTTTTCTAAAAGAGATGCAAAAATATACAACAAATTCAGAACCGCTTTTCAGTGGATTGCGTGCAATATATTTTTTGGCACTTACATAAGACTTATGTACAACTTTAATGTAGAAGGCAAGGAAAATATTCCTGACGAAGACAGATTTATCGTTGCAGCAAACCACATCTCGGGCAAAGACCCTTTCCTGCTGCCGCTGGCTATTGACCTGCCCATAGCTTTTATGGCAAAAGAAGAACTTTTTGAAAAATTCTTTTCCAGAACTCTTATGGATTTTTGCGGAGCCTTTGCCGTAAGAAGAGATAAGGTAGAAGTTTCTACAATAAAAACAGCACTCAACATAAAAAACACAAAATGGATGCTCGGACTCTTCCCTCAGGGAACAAGGGATTCCGGCGACCGTATTGAAAAGATAACAAAAGGGTTTGCGTCTTTTGCCAAAGCAACAAAAACAGGTATCCTTCCCGTTGCAATCATAGGCTCGGACAAAAAACCCAAATGGCCGTTCAGCAACAACATAACGGTCAAAATAGGGAAGCTGATTCCCTACAGCGACAACATTGATGATATGATGCAGCAATGGTGTTCGACTATTTCCGATTTGACAGGAAAGGAATATGTACTAGAATAAGTTATTTAATAACTGGAATTTTCGGGGTATTGAATGAAAAAGAATTATGCTAGAAGATATGCGGAAGAATTCAACATTTTTAGAGCTATATACCAGCTGTTGTGGTGTATATTTATAGCCATACCGATTTTTAAAATCTTTTACAAATTTGAAATCCGAGGACGTGAAAATATTCCGGCTGACGGAAAATTTATCTGTGCAGCAAACCATGTTTCGCATCTTGACCCGTTTCTTGTTTCTGTTGCAATAAAAAAACCTATTGCTTATATGGCAAAAAAAGAGCTGTTTGAGGACAACGGATTTTTCTTTACGTTGAATATGGACTGGCTCGGAGCATTTGCCGTAAACAGACAAAAGCTTGAGGTTTCGACAATAAAAACAGTAAAAGAATTATACAAAACAAAATGGCTGCTCGGCATATTTCCTCAGGGCGGTATAAGAAAAAATCATACAATCGAAAAGATAAACAAGGGCTTTGCAGTAATAGCAAAAGCCGCAAAATGGAATATTCTGCCGATTTCTATCACCGGATGTGAAAAATACAACTGGATTCCATTCAAGGCAAAAGTCATTGTCCAAATAGGTACACCAATATCTTTTGAACAATCTCAAGACGAAATCATTGACCAGTGGGGAAAACAGGTTGCCTCAATGAGCCATTACAAATATATAGAAACCGAACCGGAAAACTCTGAGGCCCAAGACCAGCAGGAATTTGCTCAGGCATAATCTCATATATTCAGCCCACAAATACAAAAAAATACGAAAAATCTACATTAAGAAATGTAAATTTTGATAACACGCAAAATTCTTTATTTTTAGAATTTTGCGTTTAATTATTCGTTAAATTAAAAAAAAATTAGTAAAAATTTTAAAATTTTTACTAAAAAATACAAAAATTTAAAAATTAATTTTGCAAAATTCAAAATTTCTTGATTTACTACATTTTTAGCAGGGTCTTGACGAAACAAAAAACATAGTGTAGTTTATAATAATATAAATTAATTGTTAAAAACACACTTTATCTATAAAATTGCATCCGCGGATCTGAATAAGAAAAGCGGTTTTTTTTATTCAGGAATTTGACCTACAACACTTCTTTTTGCAATTGGTTTTCCTTTTGCATTATAGCCGGTATCACCTACCCAGTGGGCTTTTAGTTTGCCGTTTTTGCTAAAAGCATACTGTTCGTCTTCAGAGATATAAAGTCCTATGGAAATTAAATTGCCTGTCACGGGGTTATATTTGCCTATTTTATATGGATATACGCCTTCTTGAGATTTGTTGTCAATGTCAACAGCCACAAGATACCCGCCTGAAGAATAATAAAACGCATACTGGGGCTTGTCCTCATACACGATTACATAACCGTTTACAAAGCCTTTTGCCAGAGAAAAAGACATTACATATCTGCCTTTGATTTGTTTTTTTGTTTTTAGCGCTTCCTTGTTTTCTTCATTATTTTCGTCATAAAGATACGGTTTTAGTATTGATTTGTCTATTTTCAAATCCAATCCGTCAAAAGCATACTTTCTGGCGGACTCGACGTTGTACATTACACTGCCTTGCAGGACTGTTTGCTGCGCAAGCACAGGAAGCGAAAAAGCAAGACAAATAATAAGCACAAAAAATATTTTTTTTATCATATCTAGCCTATACTCTCTTTAAAATACCTTTTTGTAAAATAAAAAAGAAGGTAATAAAATACGAGCAAAATATTCATCTGCAAAATCGGAAGCATAGAGCTTTTTGTGAGGAAATACCACACAACAGCAGCCGGAACAAAGCACAGAAGAATATGTATCAGTCTTTTATAAGGAACCTTCCACTCAAAGCCCGGTATCACAACAAATACTGTCAAAAGAAAATACAAAATGTTTGCAGCCAATGTAGCAATGCCGACACCGACAAGCCCCATTTTTTTGATTAAAACAATGTTCAAAACCAGACCAATGACGGCAGAAACAATCTTTAATACAGTCAGAACATAAGTTTTGTTAGACAAATGATACTGATAAGTTGTGTAATCAGAAAAGCTCAAAAAGAAGGCAGCAAAAGCAAAATAAGGAAGCAAAATCCATGCCTGTTCGTATTTTGCATTGGCAAAAATATCCATAATATCCCTTGCATACAGACACATGATAGTCACAATAGGCAGAGAGATAAGAAGATAATACCCTGTGAGTTTTTTAATTACCGGTCTTACGTCCATTTTGTCCTCAAAGAGGTTGATGATTCTTGGATATGCAGCAATCGTAATGATAGCAAACAATGTCATCAAGATAGGGAAAGTAAGGTTGTAAGCCACACCGACAAAGCCTGCGTGTTCCAGACCGTGATAGTGGTTTGTGATAAACTTGTTGCTCTGGTTGATAAACCAAAGGCTGATAGAAGCCACTGCTATCGGCACACCGTAAATAAACAAAGACTTCATCATCTTTTTATCGGGCTTTTCAATACGCAAAAGCCACAATATATCTGTCTGAAAAACAAGCACAATATCAATAATCATAATGGATATTGCCATACCGATGAGAATTGAAAGTGCGCCGAGTTCAAAAAATTTGATTATCAAAACAGAAAAACATATTGTCATAATCTGGTTTATTATAGTAGAAACAGTAAAAGCCCCAGGTTTTATCTGCGCACGAAGAACCTGAAAAAGCAAAGCTCTCACAGCAACAGGGATAATCAAAACAAGTATAAACAAAAATATCTTTGGCGGAATGCCAAAATATTCATAAAAATGGTTTCTAAATATTGCAACAAGACAATACATAACAATCAAATTTGATGTCAGGATAAACACAAGCGTAGACAGATATCTGGGTACTTCTTCGGTGAGCTGATTCTGTCTGAAAAATCTCAAACCTGCTAAGCCTATCCAGTCAGAAAAAAGTATGCATAAAAAGCTCAAAACCGCCAATGATATAGCATAAACCCCATACTCAGAGGGCATCAAAAGGTTTGTATAAACAGGTACAATAACAGCATTGCCCAAAAGTCCGAAAATTTTTGACGGAGCATATTTTGCCATATCTTTAAAAATATGACGCATAGGGATTTCTACTTCCCTCAAGTGTTTATCTACTTTTTCTGTCACGCTAATTCCACCATTCTAAAAAATTTTTAAACAATTTTATGAACAAATTATATCATAAATCGTTAATGATTACAGAGAAGATACTATCTGCAACAGATTATCCTGTTGTATGACAGGAATAGCAATAACCAAAACTTTCCGATTGTATAATTCTCTCAAATAGCCCTTGCGGGCTAGTGATTTTGACAAGTCAAAAAATTAAGATAATAAGAGGATATGATATTTTCCCCTTATTGAGATAAAATTTATAGTACAACAGAAGGTTTTTACGTTTTGGATAAATTTCTTCGTATAAAATTAACATCATTAATTTTAATATTATCATTTGCTGCAACGAGCTTTTGCCCGTGTGCATACGGTTTTTCACTGCCATTTGTAAAAAAGAAAAACAAAAACAACGCTGCAGAAAAGCAGATCGACAAAAAACAAAAAGAACAGCCTGCCGTACAAATGAAAGCAGAAAAAAACGAAGTCAAAGAATATTCTCTGGAAGATTGTATAGAAATTGCACTCAAAAACGACCCCAATATTAAAATTTATACAACCCAGAAAGACATTGCTCATTCACAGGTAGGCATTGCAAAATCGGGATACTTTCCAAACATAACAGCCAGTACGGGTTTTACCTCTCAACAAAACAGAAACTCCGGACGTGGCGGCGGATTTTACAATCAAGGCGGCAGTACATCAAACAGCAACAATTACTATCAGTTGAACCTCGGCGTAAACCAGCTTATCTGGGATTTTGGAAAAACTATTGCCAGAATCAACATGCAAAAATATAACAAAGAATCTGTGGGCTACGATTTAGAAAACACGATTCTAAACACTGTTTATAACGTAAAACTCGCCTATTTTCAGGCACTTGCAGCTCTGGCAAATCAAGATGTTTACGAACGTTCCGTCAGGATAAACCAGCTTAATTATGACAGAACAAATGCCCTGTTTAAAGAAGGATTAAAATCCAAAATCGATGTTGTAAATGCTCAGGTCTACCTGACAGATGCAGAGGTTTCGCTAATAGATGCACAGGGAAAATACGATGCTGCTATCGTAAACCTCAACAATGCAATGTATCTGACAGATGCACCTGAATACAATTTAAAAAATACGGAAAGTTTTAATTTTAAAAGAACACAAACCTCTAAAGATACTGTAAACATCTCTTATGTCCCGGCAAAAAGCGGTGCGCAAGAATACGAACAGGCAGCGATTCTCACCTCCGGTATAGAAAAGCAGGATATTATACAGGACTACAAATTCAAACCTCTGATTTTGCCGGTAAACGAAGCCATCCAAAAGGCATACGAAAACAGACCTGATTTAAAATCACTGTTAATGGTGGAAAAAGTTCAGGAAGAATCACTTAAAGTGATAAGAAGACAATACATGCCCGTAATCAACGTCAGCGCAGGCTACAATTACAGAAGAAACAGCGAGGTTTCAAATACAGGTTTCAACCTAGGGGTGACAATGGACTTGCCCACACTGAACATTATGGGTATAAAATATAATGTGGATCAGGGACACCAGTATCTGGAGCTTGCAAAAGAAAACATTGAACTGTCAAAGAAAAATATCTATTTTGAAGTCCAAAACAACTATATAAATATGGTCGTGCTGCAAAGAAAAATCCCCAAAATGGCGGAAAAAGTACAACAAACTCTGGAAAACTTTGAGCTAGCAGACGGAAGATACACTGTCGGGCTGGGGAATTTTATAGAACTGCAGCAGGCACAAACAAACTATAACAACGCTCAACTTGCTTTTGTTCAGGCAGTTTTTGACTACAACGTAGCAAAAGAGCAGTTCCAAAAATCCATGGGGGTAAGATGAAAAAACGAATAGTCATAACTTTATCTGTAATAACAGCACTGATTTTTGTCAGCGGATTTGCTTTTTTGTTTAAGAAAAATCCCGCAGCCGACTATGTCACGGTGACGCTAAAAAAACGCACCATTATTGAAGCAGTAGAGGCCTCAGGCACAGTAAATCCGGTGAACACTGTTGATATCGGTTCTCAGGTTTCCGGTATGATTAAAGAAATCTACGTGGACTACAACTCAAAAGTAACAAAAGGCCAGCTGCTCGCACAAATAGACCCATCACTTTTTCAAGCACAGGTAGACAAAGCCCGCGGCGATTTGGAAGCTGCACGTTCTAACAAAGCAAAAGTAGAGGCAATGCTCGCTTATGACAAAAAAAATTACGAAAGATACAAACGACTTTATGAAAAAAATTACGTTGCAAAAAGCGACCTTGATTTGGCCGAGGCAACTTACAAGTCAGACCTTGCACAGATTGCAGCTGCACAAGGAACAATAAATCAGGCACAGGCAACCTTAAACAACAACCTCACAAACCTGAAATACACAAGAATTGTTTCTCCGGTAGACGGCATAGTTGTTTCCCGTGCAGTGGATGTAGGGCAGACTGTTGCAGCAAGCTTCCAGACTCCGACATTATTTCAGGTTGCACAGGATTTGACAAACATGCAGATAGAAGTAAATGTCTCCGAAGCCGACATCGGAAAAATACAAAAAGGACAAGAGGTAGAATACACTCTTGACGGTTATGCAGACTCTGTTTTCCACGGCGAAGTTCAAGAAGTCCGTATCGCTCCGACAACAGTTTCCAACGTTGTAACCTACACTGTTATTGTTGATGTTGACAACAAAGACCAGAAAATGATTCCCGGTATGACTGCAAACGTTTCTATCATTACCGACAAAAGCGAAAATGTTCTGTGCGTTCCGACAGATGCTCTTCGATTTACCCCAAAAGAAATTACAGGCGGCAAAAAATACAAAGATCAGGGTATCTGGATTATCAGAAACAACAAACCTCAACGTATAACAATCACTACTGGAGCAAAAGATTCCGACAGAACAGAAGTTATCTCAAAAGAACTAAAAGAAGGCGACAAAGTTATCCTCAAAAAGAAAAGCGATAAAGAAAAAACCGCACAAGGCGGCAAAAGACCGATGAGATTATTCTAATGAGTTTGATAGAAATAAAAAACCTGATAAAAACATATCCGACAGGCGACACATTTTTTAATGCGCTGAACAATGTGTCGCTGACTGTCGAGCAGGGCGAATTTGTGGCTATTATGGGAGCCTCGGGTTCGGGAAAATCCACCTGTATGAACATTCTCGGCTGCCTCGACAAACCCACATCAGGCACGTATTTTTTAGATGGCATTGATGTAAGCAAAATGTCTATGGACGAGCTTTCCGCCATACGTAACAGAAAATTAGGCTTTGTGTTTCAAGGGTTCAACCTGATATCAAGAACATCTGCTCTTGAAAACGTAGAAATGCCGATGATTTACAAAGGTGTACCCGCAGAAGAACGTATAAAACGTGCAAAAGCAGCTTTAAAAATAGTAGGACTCGAAAAAAGAGAAACTCACATGCCAAACCAAATGTCAGGCGGGCAGCAGCAGCGTGTAGCTATTGCACGTGCGATTGTAAACGATGCGCCCATTATTCTGGCTGACGAGCCTACAGGCAACCTTGATACAAAAACCTCTATTGAAGTTATGGGATTTTTTGTAAAACTCAATGCAGTTGCAGGCAAAACAATCATCCTCGTAACCCACGAGCCTGATATTGCAGAGTATTGCAAACGCATTGTACGTTTTAAAGACGGACAGATTATCTCTGACGAAAAAAATGCTGTACAAAAGGGGCTGGATGCATTAGACAAAGTAAATTCGGAGGGCATACTGTGATTGATTTTGAGTCTACTTTTAAAATATCCTTACGCTCTTTGTACATCAACAAAATGCGCTCAATCTTAACCAGCCTCGGCATTATCATCGGTGTGAGTGCTGTTATCATAATGCTTTCCATAGGCGAAGGCGCAAAAGAAAGAATAAACAAAGACATTGCTTCAATGGGTTCAAACCTTCTTATGGTGCTGTCCGGCTCCACTACCTCCAGCGGGGTCAGGATGGGCAGCGGCACACAGCCCACACTCACAATAAAAGATGCCGAAGCAATGCTAAAACACTGTCCCTCAGTGCTGGAGGTAGCACCGAGCGTGGGGCAGGTACAGCAGCTTGTTTATTCAAACCAGAACTGGTCAACAACCGTTAACGGCATCACTCCGGGGTTTATGCCAATAAGGATGTGGGAGATAGAATCCGGCAGGGCGATTTCTGATGATGACCTTAAAAACACAACAAAAGTAGCTGTTCTCGGCACAACCGTAACAACAAACCTTTTCGGCGACATGGACCCGATTAACAAGACCATACGTATAGGCGGAATGCCGTTTAAGGTAATAGGGATTTTAAAAGAAAAAGGCCAGAACGGTATGGGGCAGGATCAGGATGACACTGTTCTTATCCCCATAACAACTGCACAAAAAAAGCTTTTCGGAACAGACTTTCCAGGTATGGTAAAGCACATCAGCGTACAGGCAAAGGATGAAGAAAGCCTTGATTCCGCTCAGGAAGAAATAACACAGCTTTTAAGAGAACGGCACAATCTCGGAAAGACAAAAGAAGATGATTTTACAATAAGAAACTTTACGCAAATGCTCGAAACAGCAAAGCAAGCCTCTAACACAATGGCTATTTTGCTAGGATCTATTGCCTCTGTATCACTGCTTGTCGGCGGGATAGGGATTATGAACATAATGCTTGTATCCGTAACAGAGCGTACTAAAGAAATCGGCATACGTATGGCAATTGGTGCTACGGCAATGGATATCAGGGTGCAATTTCTTGTTGAGGCTCTTTTATTGTCGCTTGCAGGCGGGGTAATAGGTGTCATTGCAGGTATTTTAGGCTCAAAGATTGTCGGGCTGTTCTCCGAGATGACCGTAATAATTTCTGCTGCTCCAATACTTATATCATTCGCTTTTGCCGGTATTGTAGGAATAGTTTTCGGCTATTATCCCGCTTACAAAGCATCGCTACTCAATCCTATTGAGGCACTGCGCTACGAATAATATTTTTATATAGTCAACTGACTCCGACTACTTCTTGAATCTGTGCATTAAACAAGTCCATTTTTTTCCAAAAGTCCGGCACAGCCAACAAGTACGTGGGGTCACTTCCGAAATATTTACGCTTTTGTTTCACTATATATGCAACAAACGAGTCCATCATAGATGGTTATATAGTCAACTGACTCCGAAAAAACGAAACCAACATCCGGAAAAGAAGAAAATTGCTGCCTGCGCTTAAAGCGGATTTTTTCTCGGCAGTCCGGAGCGTCTCGGGTATTTAATAGCACAGGACTTTGTCTTTTTGATTACAAGAAGCTCCCTGTCACAAGCCTCTTCAACAGGAAGATTGTATGCTATACGCTCTAAAATCTGCCCGTTTAATATATCGAGAGCGTTTTTGGCTCCTGCGATTTCTTCATCAGCGTTTTTGGATTTGAAAGCCACAAAATATCCGTCCGTTTTTACAAACGGCATCGTATATTCCAAAAGAATATTCAACGCAGCCACTGCACGTGATGTCACGACATCAAAATTTTCTTTATACTCTACTTTCAAATCCTCTACTCTGCTGCAGAGCGGATGCAAATTTTCCAGCCTCAATTCCTTTTGCACAAGTTCTATAAAGCCGATTTTTTTTGCAATAGAATCAAGAGGATAAATCTGCAACTCTGGATACAAAATACTCAACGGCAAGGAAGGAAACCCGCCGCCCGTACCGACATCGAGGATTTTGGCTTCTTCTTTTATCCCGTATTTTTCCAGAAACAACACCATTGAAAGCGAGTCATAGATGTGTTTTTCAAACAACAATTTTTCATCATTTTTGCTCACAAGGTTTGTATGAGAGTTGTAAATGCCAAAAAGCTGTTCAAAAACCTGAAATTTTTCCTGTTCGGTTTTTGAGAGCGGTCTTTTTATAAGATTTTCTATAAGTTCAAAATTGTTATTATCCATTTTTGTTTACTTCATTCACTACATTATCAATTTGTTCTTTAGTCATTTGTTTTTTCAAATCCTCAATCCTAAGCGAAATATGCTCCCGTGAAGAATCCGCATTATCAGTTTCGTTGAGAGTTTTTTGAGCAAGAAGAAGAGCCTTGAGCGCCTTATGGTTTTCTTGTTTTTCGCAATAGTAATCCCCCAGCTCAACATAAGCATTTATTACATAGAGTTTTTCTTTTGTTCTTTTTGCAGCAGAAAGAGATTTTAAAAGCCACTCTCTAACAGCTGCCGGATTCAGGCTTTCATTGAGTTGAGAAATTTTTAAACAGATATAATAAACACCCTCGTAATTTGAACAGCTCAAATCCGTCTTTAGTGCAAGTTTGTAATAATCGAGTGCTTTTTTCAAATTTCCGGACTCTTTTAAAATCTCACCCAAATTTGTATAAGCCGAAGAAACATAAATGCCCGGCTGTTTTGCGGTCTGCACAACTTTCTGATAAAAATCAAGAGCAGCCTGAGTCTGGTTGTAGTCATCCAGTATCAAAGCATATCTAAAATAAGCCTGAGCCAGATATTCAGAATCCAGCACAACTCCTTCATTCACCAGCAAAAATGCCTTTTTGTAATACTCGACAGCCTTGTCCGTATTGGTCAACTCCTCTTCAATAGCAGCCATCTCTATATAAGAGCGGGCAAGAATGCTGTCTGATGCAGGAGATTTTTTGTTTATAAAGTTTTCATATATTACTCTTGCGTGATTAATTTTGTAGGTTTCTTTATAAATTCCTGCAATTTCAAGGCGGACTTCATTCATTTTATCCACGTCATTTCTTGAGGAATACAAGTCCGTCAATCTGTTATAAAAATCAATGGCATCCGTTGTTTTGTTCATTTTTTTTGCACACTGAGCCAATTTTTCAAGGATTTTCGGCTCGTATTCGTAAAAATCAACATCGTGTTTCTGGGCATAGGCCTTGGCATAAACAATAAATGCTGTTTCAAAGTCATGCTGATTCTCCAGCTCCTGTGCCGTATTAAAAATTTCTGCAACGGATTGTTCCAGCTTTTGCTGTTTTAGGGCGTCTTCTCTTTGTTCAAAAGTCCTGTGCATTCGCTCTTTTGCTGCTGCTTCTTCATTTTTTCTTAAATCAACTGGAACACTCAGCAGCGCAATTTCGTCTTTTGTGAGTTCGTATTTTTCAAACCTTCTGTTTTTTTCTCTATCCCGTATACTCTTTGGAGGAACAGGTCTTTTGTGTCTTTTTACGGGCTGCTGCTCGTCTTCTTCATCTTTTGCGTTTGTATTTTTTATATTCCACGCTGTCAGGTTGCTGTTGAGATAGCTCATCAACGACATATCCGTTGTGTCCTCTTTTTTTCTCGTTGCAATGATAAAGGACGAATGATACTCGATTTGCGCTCTCATGGTGTTTCGTGATATCAACAGCACTCTGTTATTTGGTTTTAGAGGAAGCTGAGAATTGTAAAAATCACGCCAGAGCGTATGGATTTTTATTTTATCAAAATGTGGAATAAAACTCTGCAGATATTTTTTTATGTATTCTTTTAAAAACACATAGCCGTATTCCCTTGTCAGGACATCTTTTTCGACCATATATTCAATTTGTTCACGGGTAAAAAATCCTGCATCCGTCAAAAACTGCGTACTCAGCCCGATATTTATCAAAGCAAGGTTGTACAAAGATTTTTTTACAGCCTCAGGGACAAAAGTAATGAGCTTTTGCAGGATATAATCCTCATAAGAAATACGCTTTGTCAAATACTCTTCAACCAGAGCTTTTAGGGTAATTTTGAGAGTAGAAACAATATTTGCACTCACTGCAACATAATTGGAGTTGCCTCTTGTTATATCAAAAAACTTCTCCACGGTTTCATCATCAGGTTTTATACCAAAGCCCTGAAGATAGGTCAGGGTTTCTTCCTTTGTATAGGGTTGTATTTGTATATTCAATACGTTTTTGAGATTAGAGGTATCGGGTTTTGACGAATCAAAATAAGAAGACACAAGAACCAGCTTAAATTTGTTCATAGAGTTTAAGTGTTCTATATATCTTATGATTTCTTCTTTTTCTGCGGTATTTTTTTTGTTAAAGATATTTTCCAGAGAATCAAGCACAATTACCGTTTTCAGGTTTATGTGTTTCAGATAATGATTTATTCTCTGGGAGAGGGAATTTGTTTCGATTTTTGTAAACGAAACTTTTTTTTGCTGAGAATATTTTTTCAAATCCTCAAAAAATGATAAAAAGATATCATCCAGTGTAGTTGCATCAAAACACTTGAACCTAAAGACCAGAAGGTCGTCTTTGTCCTTTAGTGTATTCAATGATTCATCCACAAACTTTGTCTTTGAGGCACCGGATTTTCCCTCAACAAAACACACACCCGCATCAGCCGATGAATAAAAATTTGAGAGCCTGTCGAGATAATCTTTTTCCATATATTTATATTATCATATATTAAAGTTTAAGCACCCTTCAAAACATTGATTACAAACTCGACAGCACCTGAGTTTTCGTCAAAAATTTTGTGAGTATCTTCACAGGCTTTTTTGTAAAAATCACTGTCAGACAGCAGTTTTTTCATATCTTCTGTCAGCTCCTGCTCTGAAGAAGAGAGTTTTGCCGCATTTGTTTGTGTAAGATATGCATATATATCCTTAAAATTGAACACGCATTCGCCTGACACAACAGGTTTTCCCCAAATATTAGCCTCGAGAGGATTGTGTCCGCCTGTATTTGAAAAACTTCCGCCGATAAATGCCAGATGACTGATAGAAAACATCTTCATCAACTCGCCCATGGTGTCCAGCATAATGATATCATTGTTTTCAAAAGTATCACCCTGACTTCTTTTGCCAAAAGCCATGCCTGTTTCTTCAAGAAGCTGTGTAACCTTCTCATATCTTTCGGGATGTCTTGGCGCAAGCAGGAGTTTTATATCCGGAAATTCGCTTTTTAGAGTTTTAAAAGCACCGAGAACAATTTCATCCTCGCCTTTGTGTGTGCTGGCAGCAACAATCAGCCTTGCACCGTTCAATTTTATGCTGTTTGCCAGTTCTGTAATCTGCTGAGCATTCATTGTAGGTTTTATATCAAATTTTAAATTCCCCATAAATTTTGTAATCTCAGGGTCTGCGCCAACATTCAAAATTCTTTCAACATCGCCCTGTGTCTGCATAAAAATACCTTTATACTGCGCAAGCACGGGTTTGAAAAAGAAAGAAAACTTTTTGTAACCGTTATAAGAGTGCGGCGACAATCTGCCGTTTACAATGTATACGGGTATATTTCTTCGCTTTGCCAGATAAACAAAGTCCGGCCAGATTTCAGTTTCGGCAATAATTATTTTATCCGGTTTTACACTGTTTAAAAAAGCATTTACACTGAAAAAGAAATCAAACGGAAAATATGTAATTGCATCAACTGTTTTTTCCAGTTTTTTATGAGCAATTTCCTGTCCTGTTTTTGTTGTGGTAGAAAGGACAATATTTGCTTCCGGAAAAGCCTGTCTTGTACTTTTTATCAGCTGTTCAACAGCGTTCACCTCGCCAACGGAAACAGCATGGAAAAATATCGTCTGTTTGTTATGGTCGAGTTTTATATCATAAAATCCGAGCTTTGTAAAAATACCTGCTCTGAACTTTGGCACAACAGCCAGCGCAACCAGAATCACAGGCAACAGCACCACTGCAGCCGCTATAGTAACAATATTGTACAAAACACTAAAGAAAAACATAATACTTCCTCTATAATTTCATATAGCCAAACTCCGGACAGCACAAGCCGCCTCAGACTATAGTCTATAAAAAACACAAACAGCTTTCAATTAAATCTTAATATTGCCAAAAGAATTGTAATTATTAAATGCCTTGAACGAAGTCGGCAGAGGGTTTCTCATCGTAATATTTTCTTTTATCTGGTCTTTTCTTATTTCTGTTGCTTCTTTATTGAGCAAATGTTTTTGGTATCTTGATGCAATCTGGTTTCTTACATAAGGTGTAACAAGGTTGCAGGCAAGAACAGAAGCAGCAATTGCGGCAATCGTACCTGTATTGTTTTTATGAGTTTCCAGAACCTCTAATGCCTCATTTACGGCAGGAAGGAATTTTTCCATCTCTGTTTGTTTAAGACCCTTGAACATATTAAGTTTTTGAGGTTCTTCAAGGAGTTTTGTCAGTTTGTTATTCTTCAATTCGTCAGGAGTAAAGAGTTTTTTCCAGTCCAGAGGATTGTCAACAGAAACTTTCGGCCCTTTGATTTTTCCAAGAGCGTTGACAACATCATCCGTGAGCAGTTTACCTTTTTCAACAAGTTTGTCAGAGCCGCTTTTTATAAGGTCGCATATTGTATAATACATTGCAACGTTTACGGCTGCATCTGCACACTCCTGAGGGAATAAAAATTTCTTTTTCTTTTTATCTATTTTTTTGTCAGTAGCAACAACAACAAGCTGCGCTGCAGAGCTGAACACCCAGCCCAAAGCACCGAGGTGGACAAGCAGCTGTCCGCCGTCTTTTGAGTATTTGTCGAACATATACTGTATAAAATTGTTCACAAATTTAGGTGCCGGCATTATTTGCTACCCTCCGTTTCTTTTGCAGAGGGAGCATCGCCCATGATTTGTTTTTGGAACACTCCTGTCAAAAACTTGGTGATAGGTGCATCAAGCAAGAAATTTGTCCCTATCATAGCAACTGTTGCGACAAATGTACCCATAGCTTTTCTATAAAGGTTAAATTTCTTGTCCAGTTTAGATTCTTCTATCGGGAATACAGCTTTTTCATTTTCTTTTAAAGGTTTTGTAAACAGGGGAACAAAAAATCCTCTCTTTTTGTCAGGTATAATCTTTGATACCAGGGTTTTTCCGTCTTTTTTAACATATTCACATGCGTATTTTGAATACTTTTGTATCCACCATATACCTGCCTGTCGGACAAACACGCCGACAGCCGTACCGGCAACGATTTTTGCCAGTGTACGTGCTACAGAAATTTTTCTAGTATCCTCATCAACTTTTTTGTTGCAAAGGTCAATAACAGGCTGCGTCATCAGAGCTGTCGCACCGAGAATCAATCTCTGTTCCGGAGAGTGGATACATTTTCCGGCCCAGTTAAGTCCGTTTTTGATATGTTTGTTACTAATGATCAACGCTTAGTGACCTTTCACTGTTCCCCAGCCTATCTATTTTACAAAATAAAATCAATTTAGGCTATACTTCACATCACATGTAAAACAAAAAGCAATAAAAAATTTACAAAAAATATCTATTTGTAAAGGTTTTTTAAAGATATTCTTTAAATTTTTTGTCAATAGTAATTTTATAACCGCAGGTATCAAAAGTTGCACACCCGCCCAGTCTTATTTTGTCCGTAACCATGGGATATGCTCTGCAATATAAAGAACGAAAAAAATAATCTTTGCATCTGTTGTTATTATCCAGAGATTTGCATCGAAATAATATTACCCCGCTGTCGTTTTTTCCGGCTATTTCAAAATGGTTATATTTCGCATCAAAATTTTTTAAATCCTCAAACTGTTTTTCTGTTTTTACATACTCATCTTCTATCATAAAAACTATATTGCGGCAGCACGCACCGCAGCAGTTGCATTTGCCTTCAATTTTATATTTTGAGGTAAAAATTTTGTCAAAATAAAATTTTAGATATAAATAAAAATTTTTCAGCACTTTTAATGTATCCAAAAATCATTACGCACAATCGGCCAGTCAAAATCATTAAACGTAAAAATCTGCATAAAATAATACCCAGGCTCATCTATCACAAAATAGGATTTGAAATATCCCAAAGATGTGTCTATCTGATAGTCTTTTGACCAGTATATTTTATAGCCCCAGTGGTTTGTCTTTTCTTCTTTTTTTACAATTTGAACACGGATATAATCGTCCTTAAACTCTTCTTCGTTTATAAAAATATAATAAACTCTCTCTCTTGCCTTAAAATGGCGTCCGGCGTTGTTTATTGTCTGGTTGTTAATAGGCTGGCTGTTAAACAATAGCAGAGCCTTGTGTCTTTTGCAGCGGAAACCAAACCCGCATACACACAACACACATATCAAACAGACTATTGTGGCAAAAATTTTATATCTGCTGTTCATTATTTTTTAGATTTCAAATACTCAATTTGATTTTTTACCTGTGTTTTCATATCAGCGTCAGTGGTAATGTTTACAAATTTTTCATAATTTGTAATTGCTTCAGCATATTTCTTTTCGTTTTCGTATGCCATACCCAGAGCATAATATGCATAAGCATAGTTAGGATCGAGAGCGACTACGCTGTTGAAAGCTTTTTTCGCTTTTTCATAATCTTTCATCTCTGCATAACACAGGCCTGCATTAAATGTTGCATCGGTATTTTTGATATTTAAGAATATAACTTTTTCGTACTGAGCAAGAGCATTTTTTGTATCAGAGTTTGCTTTGTAAGCATTGCCCAGTTTTATCAAAGTATCTTCTGACTTTTCATCAAGAGCAGCAGCCTTCTGATATTCTACAATTGCTGCCTCATAGTTTTTCTCTTTCATATAAGTATCAGCAAGAGCAACATGAGCCTCTATATTTTTGCTGTCCAGAGAAAGTGCCTTGTTAAACACATCAACAGCCTCTTGATTTTTGTCGTATTTAGAAAGAATTTTTCCGTATTCTACAACAGTATCTTTGTCATCAGGGTTTATTTCAAGAGCTTTTTCGTACTGTTCGAGAGCCTTGTTTTTAGACCCCATATTGTCATAAGCCTGAGCAAGCGATTTGTATGCAGAAGGGTCGTTTACATTTACGCTGGCAGCCTCCTGATAACAATTTAGTGCTTTTTTCTGCTGACCGTTTTTCATAAACACATCGCCCTGAGCAATATACGCTTTTGAAAGATATTCTCTGACTTTTGGCTCTGTTCTTTGAGCATAAAGATTTTTATAAATCTCGATTGCACTTTCATAACTGCCAAGCGCATGCAGAGCAATTGCCTTGTTAAACAGGACATTGTAATCATTTTTGTCCACTACCAAAAGCTCATCATAGAGTTTGATAGCTTCGTTATATTTTTTGCACAAATGATAAGTTCTGGCCAGTTCTTTTTTTACTTCTGCATTTGAAGGATTCAACTCCAGTGATTTTTTGTAGACTTCAATAGCTTCCGGATACTGATTATTTTTTTGATAAATCAAACCGAGATTGAAATATGCCATAGGGTCTTTTGGCTTGTACTGAATGTATTCCTTATACATATTTATGGCATCTTGAGTTTTGCCCATGTCAGCCAGAAGGTTTGCATAATCGAATTTTAAATCATACAAATCAGGTTTTATTGCAAAAGCGTTTCTGAATTCAATCAAAGCAAGGTCATCTTTTGCGAGTCTGACGTAAGCAAGAGCCATATTTCCGTGAGAGGCATAGTCGCTGGGGTCATTGCGCACCGCTTTTTTAAACATTTCAACAGCATTTGTATAATCACCGGAACGAAGCAGAGCCAGCCCGTAGTTAGGATACTCGTCAAAGCCTGTCGGATTTTTTGTATACAAAGTAGCATACTCATCTGCAGCATCTTGATATTTATCCATTTTAAGATATATAGAAGCCAGATTCTCTCTTGCTTCTACATCATCTGGGTAATACCCTAGGAAGGTTTTGAAATATTTTATAGCTTCTTGATTATCGCCCTGCAAAAATTTTACGTTAGCAAGGTTCAAATAATTATATTTGTATTCGGGAAATATTGTAAGAGCCTGATTGTAAGCTGCAAAAGCATTTTCATAGTCATGCTGCTGCTGCAAAATATTGCCGATACTAATATAAACAACAGCATCATTCGGTTTTAGCCTGATAGCCTTTTTGTAGGCAACAAGGGCATTTTCCCAATCTCCAATTTCAGAATAAATTCCGCCGAGCTTTATAAACAGAATAGCCTCATCCGGAGAAAGCTCAACTGCCAGTTTGATTTTTTCTATAGCCTGAGTATAGTTTGCATCTTTTTCCAGAATATTAGCCTCCTGAAAAAGTCTGTATGACTCCGGAGACATTTTTGCGTTTGCTGTAATATCAGAACCTATTGGCGCAATTGCCAACATCAATGATAATGATAATGCTAAAGTTAATTTGCGTTTCATGGTTATTATTATCTTATGTTTTTCAAAAAAAATCAATCTTCGTGTATTTTTATATACAATATATCTCAATCAGAGCAGATTATTGTAAAAAAATCTACACAAAACTATTTAAAAACGTTAAATTTTATTATTTTAATGATTTAATGCAAAAAAAGGGTCTCAATATGTTATATGTTTCTGCAATAAATAACTTTAACAAAACAAAAAAAGCACCGACTTTTGGTGCAGAAATGAATGCTGTCCGATATGTTATTGTTGACGGACAGGTTACAGATGACAAAACAGTAATCGAAAAAGTTACAAAAGAATTCGTAAAAACAGCCAGAGAAGGCTCCAAAACAGACGCAAAGCTAAAACAATCAATCAAAAAAGCCATCCCCGAATTTTCTATGACGACAGGATATCAAAACATAAAGTTTTTGAAACTTAATATGCTGGGGAAAGAATTTAATATAATAATGGGTTCTGCAGCAACTGCACTAAAAAATATATGGAACAAAGCAGGAATGTCACTCGCTGACAAGAAAAAGCATGCCGGAGATATTGTAAAAAGGCTCATCTATGACAAAAACTCAAAACATCTGGCAATAGAAGCTTCCACACAAAAAATCAAAGGCAAAGTCAAATACATAATAAAAAATATTTTTATAACAATTTAACTAAAAAAGAGATGCACAATATTTTTGTACATCTCTTTTTCTTTTATATATTAAACAAACTATACAACAAGTCCGCCGTCTACGCCGATAACCTGACCTGTGATATAAAGTCCGTCTTCTGCAAGGAATCTTACTGCCTTTGCAATATCTTCCGGCTGCCCAAGACGTTTCATCGGAATATGTTCTGCAATTTTTTCAGTATCAAGGTCTTTTGTCATATCTGTCTGGATAAAACCAGGAGCGATTGCGTTTACTCTGATGTTTCTTGAACCGAGTTCTTTTGCCAGAGATTTTGTAAATCCGATTAACCCGGCTTTTGCAGCAGAATAATTTGCCTGACCTGCGTTGCCCATTACACCGACGATGCTGGACATATTAATGATACAGCCGTATCTTTGTTTCATCATAGTTTTGATAACAGGGCTGGTCATATAAAACGCACTGTTAAGGTTTGTGTTGATAACGGCTTCCCAGTTTTCTGCACTCATACGCATAAACAAGCCGTCACGTGTAATACCTGCGTTGTTAACAAGCACGTCCAGTTTGCCAAAATCAGAAAGAACTTCTTCAACGGCTTTTGCACAGGCTTCTTTGTCAGAAACATCAAATTTATATGCTTTTGCCTGAACGCCCAAATCCTTTAATTCGGCAACTGTTTTGTTTGCTGCTTCTTCGTTACCTGCATAGCTTATTGCAACATCATAGCCTGCTTTAGCAAGTTCTATTGCGCATGCTTTGCCTATACCTCTTGATGCGCCTGTTACCAGTGCTGTTTTTTTATTTTCTGTCATAAATTATACTCCTCAATTTTTTATACTAATACAGTATTTTTCAATGCAGCAACAGCAGCATTCAAAGACTCTTCGTCAAAAATATTCAAAACATTTATTGAAGCGTCTGTCTTTTTAACCAGACCTGCAAGCACCTTGCCCGGACCGATTTCAACAATCGTATCAACGCCGTCTGCTGCCATTTTTTCAACAGTTTGTGTCCACATTACTGAAGAATAAATCTGAGCAGTCATTTTTGCCTTGAATCTGATAGCAGAAGTTGTCGGCTCAGCATCAACATTTGTAAAAACAGGAATGCCTGCATCTTTTATATCGCAGTCATCAAGAATTTCTGAAAATTTGACGCTTGCCTGTTCCATCAATTTTGAATGGAAGCCGCCTGATACCGGCAGAGGAACAACTCTTTTTGCACCTGCTTCTTTTAATGAAGCGTTTGCTTTTTCTACAGCATCGGCTTCGCCCGTGATTACTATTTGTGCGGGAGAATTGTAGTTTGCAACAGAAACAACGCCGTCAATTTTTGAGATAACATCGAGTATTGCGTCTTTGCTCATACCGATGATTGCGCTCATAGCACCTTTTGTTGCAACAGCTGCATTGTTCATTTCTGTAGCACGTTTGTCAATAAGTTTCATTGCAGTAGCAAAATCTACAACGCCTGCAGCGTAATAAGCACCGTATTCGCCGAGCGAATGACCAGCTACATAATCAGGTTTCAGGTCGCATTTTTCTTTCAAAGCTTCCAAAGCTGCTATAGAAGTCACAAGAATAGCCGGCTGAGTGTTGATAGTCTGTTTCAAATCTTCTTCAGGGCCTTCAAAACAGATTTTAGAAATATTTCTGCCAAGCACCTCATCTGCAGAATCAAAGATTTTTTTTGCAGCTGCAGAACAATCATACAAAGATTTTCCCATGCCAACGGATTGTGACCCCTGTCCGGGGAATACGAACGCTACTTTTCCCATATTATTACTCCTTAAAATTAAAATTCAGATGTTTTGTATTACAGCAGGTTATGCAATGCCTTCTCTGAGCCTTACAATAACAGTACCCCATGTCAAACCTGCGCCAAAGCCGCTCAATATAGCCTTGCAAGGGAGTTTGATTTTGCCTTCTTCAATACCTTCTGCCATGGCAATAGGAATGGAAGCAGCAGAGGTGTTGCCGTATTTTTGAAGGTTTACGATAATTTTGTCATCGCTGTAATTTAATCTTGAAGCCATAGCTTCAATAATTCTGTAGTTAGCCTGATGAGGAATCAAATAATCTACATCATCAGGAGTCAAGCCTGCCTTTTCCAGACAGTTGCTGATAGATTCCGGCATTGTTGTTACAACGAACTTGTAAACTTCTCTGCCGTTCATAACAATTTTTTGTTTTTTCGGTTCACAAGGTGCAACCAGCGGGCAGTTTTCACCGTTTAGAGGCATTTTAATAAAATCACCGTCTTTGCCGTTGGAGTGCATGTCCATTGCGATAATGTCATCGACACCGTCTATGGATTCCTTCATAACAAGTGCGCCTGCGCCATCGCCGAACAATACGCAGCTTGTTCTGTCATACCAGTCAATAAACTTTGAATTTGCATCAGTTGCAACAAGCAGGATATTTTTGTAAATACCGGCAGAGATAAAAGCCTTTGCAATATTCATTGCATAAATCATGCCTGTGCAAGCAGCAGTAATATCGAATGCAGCAGCCCTGTCTGCACCTAAAGCAGCCTGAATCTCGCAAGCTGAAGAAGGATACGTATGAGCCGGAACAGAAGCAGCCGCAATAATCAAATCGATTTCTTCTGGGTTCATTTTTGCTTTTTCCAGCGCATTTTTAGCAGCTTTAATACCGAGTGTAACGGCATTTTCTTCGCCGGACACGACACGTCTTTCTTTGATGCCTGTTCTTGTTGTAATCCATTCATCGCTTGTATCAACAAGTTTTGTTAAATCATCATTTGTAATTACCGTTTCCGGAACGCCGTAGCCGACGCCTGCAATCATTACTGGTATTAAGTTTGACATACGCTCTATCCTTCGTAAAACTCTGATATTTTCTTGTTAACTTCTGATTCGACAGCTTCTTTTGCCACTCTTACTGCGTTTTTAATAGCATAGGCCATGCTTCTGCCGTGAGAAATAACAGTGATTCCCTTAACACCCAAAAGCAGCGCACCGCCGAACTCTTCATAGTTAATTCTTTTAAAAATTCTTTTCATTGCTGATTTTGCAAGCAAACCGATAACCATAGAAATCGGGTCACGTTTAAATTCCTGCATAATCATTTTAAACAGCATAGAAGAAGCACCCTCAATGCTCTTCAATGCAACGTTGCCGACAAAGCCGTCACAAACAACAACATCGCAATCGCCGAGGAAGATTTCCTTGCCTTCAACATTGCCGATAAAGTTCAAACCGTCTTTATTTTCTTCCAAAAGTTTGTAAGCAGCCTGTGCAAGTTCGTTTCCTTTTCCTGCTTCTTCGCCGATATTTAAAACACCAATACGGGGATGCTCATTACCAAGAACATTTTTTGAAAAAGCAGAACCCATGATAGCAAATTGATAAAGCATTTCCGGAGTACAGTTGCTGTTTGCGCCGGAATCTATCATAACAACAGGCTTTTTCATTGTAGGCAGGGTAGTAGCGATAGCCGGTCTTTCAATTCCCGGCAATCTGCCCAGACCGAAAAGGCTGGACGCCATAGCAGCCCCTGTAGACCCAGCGGCAACAACAGCCTGAGAGCTGCCTGTTGCAACAGCTTTTACTGCCAGAACTATAGAAGAATCTTTTTTCTTTCTGATAGCCTGTCCCGGAGCCTCACCCATTTCAATAATTTCTGATGCGGGAGTAATTTTAATATCGAGTTTGTCAACATCCACTCTAATTCTGCCTTTTGGCGCATTAATATTATTGGTTCTGATTCCGTCACGTTTGACTTCATCTATAACCTTTTGAATTTCGTCTTCTTTGCCGACAAGTTCAATTGCAACATCATAGTCGTGCGCAGCCCACAATGCCCCTGCCACTATTTCTTTAGGAGCGTGATCACCGCCCATTGCATCTATAGCTATCCTTGTCATACTAAAACTCTTCTCCCTATAAACTTTATTCCAAACAACCGGACTTTAACATTTTGTTTTATTTTGCGCCGGCAAACCGGAATCTGCCGGCACAATCAAAACAATTTATTCTTCAGAAGATTTTTCTTCGCTCTTTTCTTCAGCCGGAGCTTCTTCAGTTTCGGCTTTAACTTCTTCAGCCTTAACTTCTTCAACAGCTGTTTCTTCTGCTTTTACTTCAGCTTCAGCAGCTTCTGCTTTTTTAGTTTTCTTAGCGGGAGCTTTTTTAGCTTTTGCAGCTTTTTTAGGAGCTTCTGCTTTTACATCTTCTACAAAGCCTTCTGCTTTTCTAGAAACAACTTTGCCTTTATACTGGCCGCAAGCTGTGCAAACAGTGTGAGTCAAAACCAATTCGCCGCAATTAGGGCAAGTTGTAGTTTCCGGTACTGTTGCTTTCCAGTTTGATCTTCTGTGTCCTTGTGCTGATGCACCTGTTCTTTTCTTTGGTACTGCCATTTTTATCTTCCTTCTTCTAGTTTATTAATCTTTAAATTCTTAAAAACTTCCAAACGGGGATCTGAAATCTCTTTTTTTAGATACTTTTGCATCTCAGGGTCTCCATTACAATTTATATCACAAACACACGGATTTGGGATGTTTAATGTTACAGATTGATAAATTAAATCCTCAACATCTACCTCGTCCGTATCATAAAGTTCTGTGACAAAATCGCCGTCCTTCAGTTCGAGTTCCTGCCCGGAATGCGCATCCTCACTGGGTATAAGATGTCCGAGCAAATAAGTTTCGTCCACATCAACTTCAATATTTTTTACAAAATCTTTTAAACATCTGTCACAAACTAACTTAACATTTGCAACAATTGTGCCTTTAACATTTATATATTTTCCAAACGCTTTAAAAATCAGTTCAGCTTTAACTGACCCCTGTGTCGAGAGGTCTTTAACTTCGTTGTCAAAACTTATTTTGAGTGACTGGTCTTTTGCGTTTTTTATATCATCGATAGAAATCTTCATGGTTTTTCTATTGTATTTTAGACAAAAAACGTTGTCAAAATATTTTATAATTTCATATAGCCAACTGGCTCTTAATAAAAAAACAAAGAAAAAGCCCCTTAATTTAAGGAGCTTTTTCTTTAAATTCATATAGTCAACTGACTCCGACTACTTGTAGAACCTGTGCATTTGGCAAGTCCGTTTTGTTAAACAAGTCCGGCACAGGCAACAAGTGCATGGGGTCACTTCCGCAAAATGCTAGACTTGGCGTCACTCGCACTCCGTGTACACTTCTACAAGCGAAGCCGCCTCAGACAATTATATAACAAGCCTGCCAGCTTATTTTCCGACCTTCCAGTTCAAACCGCCGGAGAAGCCGATACCTGTTCTGCCGCCGTTTCTGATAGTGAACTGCAGATATCCTGTGAATCTGTCTTTAAACTGCTTCATAGCACCGAGGCCGTATTCAAAATAGCAGTGACGCATTCTGACATAGCCAAGGTCAATGTTACCAGCTGTACCGTCAACACCGCCCATTACGTTGTAAACGAGCTGTGCCATAGCATACAGACTGAAGGTTTTCTTTTGCAGGATGAAGTTTACACCCGGTGCTACGTTCAAGCCGTTGAGCATACCTGAACTCATACTCATAACACCGAAATCAGAACCCCAGTTCTGCTGGCCAAAGGCATTGTAAGCAGCCATGATAGTAGGCTGGATGATAAAGTCATGAGGCAATCTGATGTTGTAAGCAGATTTGGAAGCTACACCTGCAAACCAGTTTCCTGTATTGTCGCTTGCATTGCCAAAGCCGCCTCTGATAGTCATATCATTGCCGTAGCCGCCGCCATAGGCCAATAATGATGTCATAAAGTCGCCTTTATAAGCTGTACCCATCAAGCCTAATTGTGCGCCGTTTTGATACATGCTTACACCGTTGTAGTGCTGGTGTGCGCCGTTATAACCGATATAAGCTGTCGGTACCAGTTTCCATCCGTGTTTCAAGTTGATAAGAGGGAAGTCAGCACCGATTAAAGAACCGTAAGCGTTGTTACCAACGTTAAGTCCTTTTGTCATAGACAGAGTTTCAAATGCCCCGTAAGCTTTATACCAGAGGCTTCCGTCTTTTATACTGTATTGATAAGGGTCAATTTGAGGAACAGCAGCTGCATATTTGTTAGCAGTTTTTTCATCATCCATCAACTTTCTTGTTACAAGGTTCATGTGGTCAAACAGCAAGTTGTTAACAAGAAGCTGGTTTTGCCAAGCAGCGATTGTTGCAACCTGACCTCTGTACTGCTGCGGGTTGAGGTAAACAAGGTTTCCGAACAAATCAGAACCTGCTGCGCCGCCGCCTGTGATAAAGTAACGACCCATTGCAGTGTTTGCGTAGAAGCTAGTTTCTGCGTATTCAGGCTCACCTGTACCGGAGATGTTGAACAATCTGTCAGCACTCAGGTCAAATGTGTAATCCTGCGGAGATGTTATAAAGTTTATGCCTGTAATCAAAAGCGGGCTGTCAGAATCATAGTTGCCGTTAACAACAATTTCATCCAGTCTGTTGCCTCTCGGGTCATAATCAAATGAAATCGGAAGTTGTCCGTCTTTTACATTTTCTACAATAAAATCACGGTTTACAACAATCTGGTTTGCACTTCCTCCAAGCAGGCTCAAAGTAGAGTCACCGCTTGTTGTCCAATTGCCGCCGATTGTTGTGTTGCCGGTAATTGCAGATGCTGTATTGTTAGCTGTTAACGTACCGCCGATAGTAGTATTTGCGCCTTTCAAATTCAAAACTGTTTGTGAACCGTCTTGAGCATTTGCGCTAACGTTGCCGCCAAATGTTGTATTATTAGCAGAAATATTAATTACCGCATTTGTATTATCGCTGCCGACAGTCAATGAGCCGTCTTGTTTTGGATCAGAGCCGCCGCCATTAAATACAACTTTGTCTTTGTTAGTAAAGTTCAAAGTACCTTCTGTAACCTTAACCTGACCGGTCATATCGATTGCAGAAGAAATATTTGTAGTGCCGAGTCCTTCTTTCCAGATAGAACCGCCGCCTACTATTGTCGGATTATAATTAATAGTTTCACTGTCGTTTATAAAGTTCAAAACAGAAGTGCCGTCCATAGTCAGGATAGAGTCACCCTTTATGTAAGCACCATCGCCGTAAGAGAGCATTGTATCTTCTTTTAATTCAATATCGCCGTCCACACCGGAACCGTTGGAGAACCCGATATCAACTACGCCGCCGTTTTGATTCTTTTCAAATACGGTTGTTCCTTGAGAACCGTCAAAAACTGTTCCGTTTGAAAGAATCAAACCGCCGTTTTGAATAGTTATATGTTTAAGTTCACCTGTCAGCAGATTTCCGTCAGCGTCGAGTTTTGTATTGTAGTACAAATTGCCTTCCATCAGTTTGTTGATGTCTGTCAACTCAACACCATTCTTGTCATAGATTTTGTCTTCTATAAACACTCTGCCGTGAGGGTCAAAAGCACCGCCGTTATCAGGGTCAGAGTTTGTTACAGTGATGTCATCGCCGAGGAAAGAACCTTTTGCAAGGTGCAAGTCACCACCCGTACCCTTAGTAGCATCACCAGTAACTGTATTTGTTCCGCCAAAGAAGGTTGAACCTGTTGTTACGGTCACAGAACCTGCGTCTTGAGTATAAGTACCTTTAAAGGTAGATTTGTCACCATTTACAACTATGCTCGGAGCATACTGTTCTCTGTAATCTTTTTCTACATTAATAGTACCGCTGCCTGTTATTTCTGAATCTAAAGTAAGATTGCTGGACACAAGTGTAAGAGTAGAGTCTACCGCAATAGAGCTGACGTTAGCTGCCTGCGCCCCTGTGCCGAGTATAACATTAGCACCGTCATTAATTGTAACATCAGCACCATCAACAAAGCCTGAATTGTTTCCTCTTAAAGTTACTATAGCATTATCGCCAATAGTTTGAATTCCTGTGAGCGTAGCATTTTCCAAAATACCGTCAGTAAATTTAAAGCCCTCAGTCTTTTTACCGTCAATATAAAGCATTGCACCGTTAAACACAGCATCTGTTCTTCCTTGTAGGTCAAGAACAGCTTGTTTATCAGTAACAGTGCTGTCATCCAAATTTGTAGAGCCTTTGAGTTCTACATTTATACCAGAGGCAAGGTTAGCCTTCTCTTCATCGCTTTGTCCGTTAGCAAAAATTAATTTACCTTTGTTAATCAAGTTTTGTACAGCACCAAAGAACGTAGAACCGCCCTGTGCTGTAACAACACCGCCTGTTTGGGTATAATTTCCGGTAAAGTTTGTATTGTCACTTGTACCTGCGATTGTCACCTGACCGTTGCCGATGTTTACATTACCGTCGCCGGCTACATTACCTGCAATTGTTACTTTTGAGTTTTCATAAAAGTTAAACTTGGCGCCGGTTTCTTTTGTCGGGTCATTTTGTATTTCTGCACCGATATTGAGTGCAGCACCGCTGCTTATAGTTGTAGTGCTGCGTGCAACGAGTTCGGAACCGTTTTTCATATTCAAAGTACCGGCAGTAATGTTGTTTGTACCGCCGAAGAATTTACCAAATACGTTTGTTACACCTGCACCAATCTGGCTGAACACACCTGTGAATCCGCTCAAGTTCTGATTAGGATTATCCAGATTCAATGCGCCTTTGCCTGTCATTTCTACAGTACCGCTGCCTGCTGCACCGGAAACTATATCAAAATCGACATTAAGGTCGACTTTATTTGTTGAATCTGTCTGCAATGTCAATTTTCCGGCATTGCTGCCCTGTGTGTCGCCTACAGTGATTTTATCTGAATTTACGACCGTTGTGTCGCCGATAATCATGTTGCCTCTGCCGGTAATTGTGTTGATACCGTTTATGATTGCGCCTTCGTTTTTTGCAGCGTCAACAGTACCGCCTGTGATATTGTTTGTACCGCCAAAGAATTCTGTATTGGCTGCCAGTTCTGTTATACCGGCGCTGTGGTTGTATGTGCCTGTGTATTCGTTTTGGCTGGCAGATATTAACAATTTGCCGTCTGCTGTTTTGTTGATAGAAGCATTGTCGCTGCCTTGAACACCAACATTCAATGTCAAATCAGAGGCTGTAGTATTTTCTATAGAAAGTGTACCGCCAGTTGTGAGGTTTATACCGGCTGTTGTGTCAATAGAAGACCCGTCAGTCAGCACAAACGAGCCGTCTTCTTTAATTGTATTCTGACCCTGAACAACAGAATTAGCGGCAAAAATAACACTGCTTGTACCGTTAGTAGAATCACCATCGCCGATTAAGTTTGTACCGTTAAAGAATTTTGCATCTTTAGAATCAGAACCCTCAAATTTAATCACACCACCGAAGTGATTAAATTGTCCTTTAAAATCAGTGTTGTCAGAGGTAAAATTCAATGCGTCATCACGTTCTGTATTAGTGTTGCTGACATTAACTGTTCCGCCGCCCTCTGCATCTGCAGCTGATTTTAAATCAGCATTGAATGAGCCGCCTGTAATCGGAGAGCCGGAAGAATCTCTGTCATTCATAGAATCAGCATTAATATTCATTGTTGAATTATCGTTTATAGTAATAACAGAGCCTTCCTGAGCTACGGAGCCTGTTTCCATTGTCACGTTGTGGGCTTCGCCGTCAGAACCTATTACATAATGGCCGTTTTTTTCAAAACCGCCGTTTTCTCCAATCCAAGCGTTAAAGTTTACGCCTGCTTCAGCGCCTTCCGTGCCGCCGTCTATGAGGTTGTCTTTTAAAGTAACTTCTTCGAGAATAAATTGATGATTGCCAGCGTTTACTTTGTTTCCGTCAACAATTTGGAAAGACGAGCCAGCATCACCGATAACAAGATTTACTTCCTTTTTGGCAATAGTTACATCGGAAGATAGCTGCGCACCATCTCTAAATATAAAATTGCCGCCGGAAATTTGGTTTTTATCAGCGCCGCCGCCAAAGAACGTACCGCCTTTAAGGATTTCTGTAGTACCGTTCTGTTGAGAGAAGGAACCAACATAGCCGCTTGCATTGCCTGCAATTTGAAGGTAAGAATCAGCATCGTTAATAGTTATTGATGAAGCTGCATCACCGGTAATTGCGCCTATTATAGCCTGATTTCCGTTTGCGGAAATATTAATTGTGCCGTCTGCGCCAGTTTCTGTTTTTAAGCCGTCATTACTGATAGTTATTTGTGTACCTGTTAAATTCAAATTAGAATCTGCTGTAGAAGAAGCATTGCCCATTGTAATTTGTGCGTTAGAAATATTATTTTCTCCGCCAAAAAGGCTGCCTTTTTCTATATCAATTGTACCGCCGTCTTGTGTATAAGACCCTTGATAGCCTGACATATCACCGTTGATAGTCATATTGTCGCCGTTCATAACAAGGCTGCCGCCATTGCCTGCACCTTTGATAGAACCCTGAGTGCCGCCAAGCGTAATATCTTGATTAATATTTACGGTACCGCCTGTGATATTGAGGCTGCCGCCTTGTTCGATAGAACTTTTGTTTGACAAATCTACCGTACCGCCTGCGATATTCATAGTGCCGTCAACAACAGAAGCGCTGATGTTTATATCCGCAGTAGTACCAGAAACATTCATTGTACCTTGCAGGTGAGAACCGGAATTTGCATTAAGCGTACCGCCTGTCATTGAGTTGAGTCCGCTTAATATTGCATCTGTCAAAGTGACGGTACCGGCTGACATTGTTGTATTTGCACCGGCCAAAGTACCTTGTACGTTAACGTTGCCGCCTGATATAGTATTTGTACCTGTCAGGGTAGCATTTTCTTTTACGTTAACAGTACCGCCTGAGATATTGTTTTTACCGAGCGATGTAGTTACTGTTGTACCATCACCTATATCAAGAGTACCGGACTGCTGGTTCAGTGTACCGGTAAATGCATCATTGCTGCCGAGAATTGTTAGAGTAGTTCTGTCCGTAGCATGGTTAATAGTACCACCGCCTGAAACGTTGTCATTTATTGTTGTATCGGCATTTATATCCATATTAGAGAAAGCCGCCAATGCAAGTTTAGAATCAGCAATAGCGTTTGCTGCATTTAAGACCAGTGACCCGCCCTGTATCTCGTGAGTATTAGTTCCGCCAAAGAATTTGCCTGTAGGGCCTACGGTAGTTTTTCCGGCTGTCTGGGTAAATGTGCCTGCAAAATCGCTATTATCGCCGTTTAATATTACGTTTTGGGCGGAACTTGTAATTTGAGAGCCGTCAGCACCCTCTATAGAACCGCCAAAGGTAATTGAATGGTCAGCACTTGTTCCTTGCAAATCCATAGAGCCGTTTGTGGTAAGATAAACGTCGTTGTATCTTTCATCATCCGTACCCACAGCGACCCTGTTGCCGGAGAAAGTGATATCAGCGACAGAGGCGTTTAATGTGATATCGTTTGCGTTGTAGATAGCACCGCCTGATGTTCCTGCTGTATTGTTTGTAAAGGTACCGCCATTGATAACAACCTCACCATGAGAACCGTTGTGCAATGCACCGCCGGCGATTGCAGCAGAGTTACCGCTAAAATTTACACCTTCTTTGCTGAAATTCATAACACCATCTGTGTTAACAGCACCGCCAGAACCTAGAGTCCCATCTGCGTTAGATGCAACGTTGCCGACAAAGCTTGCATATTTGTTAAAATTCATAGTCGAAGTGTTATAAACAGCACCGCCTAGTGCTCGCGCTACCGAACTCAAGCCCACTCGGTTATTTTCAAAAAGAGTAGTACCGTTTATGTTAACAACCTGACCGGGGCTTGAAAATGCCCAGTTTGGAGAAGCGACGTAAATAGCTGCACCGCTGTCTTGAGATTGGATATCTTTGAAAGTATAAGAGGCACTATCCAAAGTCAGCGTATAATCCTGCGTGTTGTTGCCGCCAATATTAATTATACCGCCCCATGGAGTGCCTCCTATAAATTCATGTGCCTCATCGAACACGATATTGGTGCCGAAAGTATTTCCTGCATTACCCATATCAACACCTGGTGCCCACCCTGTAGGGTCGGCCAGAACCTTTGTACCAGACATTGCGCACAAAAGCAAGAATGATGCTACCATGCGCTTTGTTTTGGTTTTACTCATTACTTCTCTCCTTGTATATTTATATAAATTAATTCCAGAAACACATAATTTAAGAAAATTATACAAAATTATAACATTGTAATAAAAATAATGGAATAGACCAGAAAGAGTAGTGGTTTTAAGCTTTACAATTGTTAATTACATAAATGTAACAAAACAAAAAATCGAGTGTTGCACGACCAGTTTTTATATATTAGCACCGCCGTCTTTTTTCATTTTTTCCAGTGCTTTTTTTGCGCCCGTTGATTCTTTTGCCAGATTTATCACAAAGTCCGCAGCCTCTGCATCTCTGGCTATTGCCTCTTTTAGCGCAAGGATTTCTTCCACGCTCATTTCCCTTGTATCAGACATATTTTCAAGGTTTTCTTTAAAAAGTGCCTGTGCTTTTTCATCGTATCCGGGCAGGTTCTTTTTAAAACCGTACCATTTGTGAAACTGGTGAAGCATATAATACACATTTATTTCGCCGTTTCGAAGAACAAACATTTCTCTTGAATTTAAAGACAAATGCAGTCTTTTTTGGGCAAAAAGACCTGTGACAAAGTTCAGATACAAGGCTTTCCATCCTTTAAGCGGCGTAATAAAGCCTTCTTCTTCTTTTATTTTTGCCAGAATTTTATCCGCATGAGGGATTTTATACACGGGTGTCCCTTTTTGCTCCACAAAAGTAAGAAGCAATTCGGGATTTGTTTTACAGGCTTTTACTATATTCTTTAGCTCCTCATCCATTGTTTCCAGCAGTTTTTCCGTCTGAGAGGTGAGGGTCATTGTTTCTGATGCATTGATATGAGTTTTGCTTGTCGCATTGGTATAGGTTCGGGGCTTCATTTTTGCCATTGTTGCCTCGAGTTTTTTGCGCCTGCGCTCCAGTATATAACTCACGATTCTGTTTACAAATTTGTTCATATTAATGATTATTATACTACATTTTTTACTTTCGGCGATATTTATGCAACAATAAAGAAACTTAAGCTGAAACACAGGGAAATAACAATGATAACAACAAACAAACTCACAGTGAGATTTGGTTCACAAACACTTTTTGAAAATGTAAACATAAAATTTGTACCCGACCACTGCTACGGGGTAATCGGTGCCAACGGTGCCGGAAAATCCACTCTGTTAAGAGTAATAGCAGGCGATGTCGAACCCACCTCGGGAGAAGTGCATATCCAAAAAGGTATGCGTATAGCTGTTTTGAAACAAGACCACTTTGCCTATGACAGCTATCCCGTCATAGAAACAGTAATAATGGGTCACAAAAGGCTCTATGACGTGATGAAGGAAAAAGAAGCCCTCTATGCAAAACCTGATTTTAACGATGCAGACGGGCTGAAAGTATCCGAACTCGAAACGGAATTTGCCGAACTGGACGGCTGGCAGGCAGAATCGCAGGCTGCTACTTTATTGAGCGAACTCGGTATTGAAGACGAAAAACACTACCAGCTTATGAGCGAACTCTCCGGCAGCGAAAAGGTGCGTGTACTGCTTGCGCAGGCACTTTTTGGCAACCCTGACATTTTGCTCTTGGACGAGCCGACAAACCACCTCGACATCACCACAATAAAATGGCTCGAGGAGTTTTTGATTAATTTTCAAAACACTGTTATTGTCGTTTCACACGACAGAAACTTTCTGGACAATGTCTGCACGCACATTGCGGACATAGATTACCAAAACATTCAGCTCTACACCGGCAACTATTCCTTCTGGGCGCAGGCCAGCCAGCTGATTCAAAAGCAGAAAGAAGAACAAAACAAAAAGACAGAAGAAAAAATTGAAGAGTTAAAAGCATTTATTGCGAGATTCTCGGCAAATGCTTCAAAAGCCGCTCAGGCAACCTCGAGAAAAAATATGCTCGACAAACTCACCCTCGAAGACATCAAACCCTCATCAAGAAAATTTCCGAGGATACGTTTTAATTACCAGAAAGTCCCGGGGAAAGATGTTCTGCACGTTGAAAAACTCAACAAGTCCATTGACGGAGAACTTTTGATAAAAAACTTTTCCATGGATGTTTACAAAGGGGACAAAATCGCCTTTATCAGCCGTGACCCGCTGGTTGTGACAACTTTGTTTCAAATCCTCGCAGGAGAACTGGAGCCTGACTCTGGCAAAGTTGAATGGGGTGTAACTGCGACCCGTTCGTATTTTCCAAAGGACAACAACGCATTTTTTGACACAAAAATAAGCCTAATTGACTGGCTCAGACAATACTCTCAAGAACAGCACATCAGCTTTATCAGAGGGTATCTCGGACGAATGCTTTTTACCGGCGAAGAATCCGAAAAAAGCGCAAATGTACTCTCCGGCGGAGAAAAAGTCCGCTGTATGCTCGCAAAAATGATGATTGCAGAAGCAAATGTACTCATCTTTGACGAGCCGACAAACCACCTCGACCTTGAGGCAATCACTGCGCTGAACAACTCGTTAATTGATTTTAACGGAACTGTTTTGTTTACCTCACAAGACCATCAGTTTATCCAGACGGTTGCGGACAGGATTATCGAAATTTCGCCAAACGGCTGGATAGAATCTCATTACAAATATGAAGAATACATGATGAATCCGGAGATGAAGAAAAAACGTGAACTCTTATACAAAGATGTCGTAAAAAAAGCCCGCTAGTTGATACAAGCGGGCTTTAAATTTAACAATTCTATTAATATTTTTCGAGATATTCGTTGATTTCCCACGGAGAAACATCTGTTCTGTATCTGTCCCACTCCATTTCTTTTGCGGTGACAAATTCGTTAAAGATGTGTTCGCCCAGAGCTTTTTTAACAAGTTTGCTCTTTTTCATCAAAGCAAGAGCCTCATTCAAGCTGCCCGGCAGCGAGTCGATATGGCTTCTTTTTCTTTCTTTTGCAGTCATATCATAGATATTTTCTTCTGTTTGAAGCGGCGGTTTAATCTGGTTTTTGATACCTTCCATTGCCACTGTCAAAAGCACTGCCATAACAAGATAAGGATTGCAAGAAGCGTCAGGCGAACGGAGTTCCACACGTGTTGCATTGCCTCTTTTTGCCGGAACACGGATAAGTGCGCTCCTGTTAGCCAGCGACCATGCGATATAAACAGGTGCCTCATACCCCGGAACAAGACGTTTGTAGCTGTTTACAGTCGGGTTTGTAATAGCGGTAAAATCTTTTACGTTTTCTAAAATTGCACCGATTGTATACAGGGCTTCTTTTGAAAGCTGGTAGGCAGAATCTTCGCTGTAAAAAGCGTTTTTGCCTTTTTTAATATCAAACAAAGAAATATTGCAGTGCATGCCTGAACCATTGATTCCAAAAATCGGCTTCGGCATAAATGTCGCATGCAGGCCGAACCTGTCTGCAGAGGCTTTTACAGCATACTTGAAGGTTACGATATTGTCAGCAGCCGTGAGTGCATCAGCGTATTTGAAATCAACCTCGTGCTGGCCTCTTGCAACTTCGTGGTGGCTGGCTTCTATCTCAAAGCCGAGCTGTTCCAAAGTATCAACGATTTGCGCACGGATATCCTCGCCCTTGTCGTCAGGGCCTACGTCATAATAGCCGGCAGAATCGTGAGTGCCTGTTGTAGCTCTGCCCAGTTCGTCTTTTTTAAACAAGAAGAACTCTGCCTCCGGCCCTACGTTCATAACAAAGCCCATTTCTTCTGCTTCTTTTATTACACGTTTAAGGTTGCATCTGGGGCAGCCTTCAAACGGAGTGCCGTCAGCGTTGTGGATATCACAGATGATTCTTGCAACGTTCCATTTGCCCTCTTTTTCTCTCCATGGCAGGATAGCAAAAGTTGAACGGTCGGGATAAAAGTACATATCAGAGGTTTCTATGCTGCGGAACCCTTTGATAGAAGAACCGTCGAGCATAAGTTCGTTATTCAAAATTTTATCTATCTGTTTTGCAGGGACAGCCATATTCTTCACCATCCCGTTTATGTCAACAAACTGCAGACGTATAAATTTTACGTGGTTTTCTTCTATTAGTTTTTTTATTTCCTCTTTTGACAGTTCTTTTCCTTGTTTCGGAACGTAATTAATCATTTTTTCTCCCTTTTATTTTTCATACAGTCAATTAATGACCCAACTAATGTTATATTAAATTATTATATTATTTCTTTGAAAGTGCAATCATTTTTTGATTTTCGGGTATATTAAGATTTTTTACAACCATAAATTTTGCACTATTTTTTTTACATGCAAAAAAAGCAAAGAAATATTAAACAAATAATGCAAAAAATTTTTTATTGCTTTTTTGATTTTTTTTAAAACAATAAAGAATTTTTAGCTTTATCTTATAAATTAACAATACTTAATATTTTTCATCAAATATAAAATTCTATCAGAATCTTTAATTTGTTGTTTTTCCAGTATGGAAAAACAAGTTGAGAAATATTTCTCAAAATTGGCTACATCATATTCTGCAAAAATATCTTCTCTTGTTGAAAGCAAAAGTTTTACCTTAGAATCTGATTTTGGAACAAATTCTATAATTAAAAATTTGCAAATACCCGCTAAAAATTCTGCAATTTTTAAAAGCGGAACATTATTCGAAATAGCCAAATGATGTATCAAAGCAAGAGCCATAACAAGGTCAGGAGTTTGCCTGCACACAAGAGAATCTCTCTCCTCGCAGTTCCAGCCGATGGAAGGAGACGGATTTGTCAAATCCATTAGCAAAGGCAAGAGATTAAGCTCATTTTCCTTTTTTATATACATATAATTTTTTTCAACAGCAACAGGATCAATATCAAAAGCAGCGCTCTTAATACCTTTGTTGACAGCTATGCGGGTAAAATATCCGTTGTTTGCACCCATATCCCAGCAGGTAGAGGGGGTTATTCTGTCTACAAATTCAGAAACCAGTGCGGCTTTATTTTTCATTGCATCGTCAGAATAATTTGTAAAACTATAGTAATCGCCCCATTCTGTATTTTGAGGTTCCCATTTTATTGAATTTACAAGGGCAATAAGATTTTCCGTTATTGCTATTTTTTGCTGCACTGAAAGGCTGCTTTGGCCTACTTTATCAACTGCGTTATTTGTAGCTTTGGAAGAATCTTCATACTTTGACTGCATAGCAGCGTGCAGATGTATATGCATCATTATGCCAAAGTTCAAACGGGTTTTTAACGGCAAAAGCCTGCTCGCCAAATCAAGAGGAACACCGTCTATATAATTTTTTAAAAGAGATTGCAGCCTTATATCACACTCACTCATAAGCAAAAGCGGAGCAAGAAAATGTCTGCAAAACTGTCCGTATGCAACCCAAGGTTTGTCATTATTTTTTTCAAAAGACAGCGTATCTATAAAAACAGGTTTTCCGTTTTGGAATTGAACATTATAAGCGCTTGCATCTTTTAAAGACATGCCAAAATTCAATGACTCTTTTTGTATTCGCAAAGTCAGCAGAGCAGCGTCTTTTAACATAGAAAAAGACCACTCGTACGGATATGAAACAAAATCAATCATCGTTGGCTTAAGTATTTTATACATCGGATTTTCCGGATTTTCATCTGTCGAAATCTCCTGATGAGAAACAATAAGCCCCTTTTGCGCAAGACTATCGTACAAGCCGCTTTGGATTAACAAATCATAATCAGGTTTATAACATTTATTTACCCGTCTAAATATTTCATTATTTTCTGTATAAACAAAACCCGACGGGTCTTTGTAAGAAGAACTGATTCTATTATTGTTTTTCATTAGTATTTTCTCTTTCTGAATTTTTACCTTTTACAAAAATTGAAAATATTTTATCTTTAATATGATTAAAAAATACCCCAACAGCAACAAAACTTGCCACCAATATTTGCAATATCATGCTGCCTGTTCCCGGATCCAAATAGGCATGCGCAGGCTGACATGAAATTAACATACCCATTAATATAATAATAAAAAAGTTAACAAAACATTTCATCTATACTCTCCCTTTTTATTTTATCTCATCTTCTCTTAGCAATCTTGGTTTAAGAACTTTTGCATCCTCAACAATCAAATCCGGTGTACCAACAGTAGTAGGTGACAAAGAAATATTTCTCTCCTGTTTCAAAAACATTTTGTCTTCACTCAATGAATAAAAGACATTTCTAAATAAGTTAACAGAAGAAGTTACTCCTTCATATTTGACACTATTTTGAGGGTATCTAATAGCTAAAAGCACATTAAAATTATCATTTGCGAAAAATTCATCGGAAAAACCATATTTTTTCTGATTTTCTTTTAAATAATCAGGCCCGTATAAATCCATCAAAACAGTTCTGAATGGTCCGTGATCACCTATTATTACAATAACAGCAGACGGATCTTTCTTTATTAGTTCATCTACATATTTTATCACTTTTGGAGTTTCTTGTTCAATCCACGAGGGATACAGCGCTTGGAAATAGTCTGTGTAAAGGAATCTTGCTGATTCATATTGTTCTTTAGACACTGTCAATTTCTTGTCATCAGGCAAATCCTTATAGGGCCAAGGAATATGACCTACGCCCATTTTTATAAATACAAACTGCGGTTTCTTATTTTGTGCAATATATTTGTATATATAATTCCAAGATTTTTCTAAATAAGTATCCCACCCAGGTAAAATATGAATTGCGCTCATATTTTTATTAACACTTAAAGTACCAAAATAGCCACGCCATAACTTACTATCAAAAATTTTTCTAAAATGTTTACTATCTGGAATTAATATCTCTAACGGTAAAAAGAGTTTTGGTTTTATATTGTAATAATTAAGGTTGTGCGGAATCTGAAAGAAATATTCATTAGGCAAAAAGTAATTTATTTGGTATCCGTTAAATCTAAATACATTAAGAACGGTATTTGCATTGCTTCCTGCTATCAAATCCTTTTCCGCACGGGACAAATTTCCGTCATAATCAGAATGCAAACGCCAATAATGATGTTTCATTGTAAAAATAGCATACACTGACGAATTAGTGTTTCTATAATTTGAATAAGTTTTGTCATAAACAGTAAAATTGTTATGCTTTAAAAAATCATACAAAGGCTTGTTATCATAATGATAAATAGACTTCATTGCCTCTTGACCTTGCCAAGACTCCAACAAAATAAAATAGACATTCGGTTTGGTTTTAAAAGGAACATTATATTTAGATTGAGCAACATTTTCTTTATTTTTTAAACCGGAAACACTCAATGTAATTAGCCCCTGAAAACAAGAAAGAATTACCATTGTTAATAGAAATATATTAAAAAATTTTAACTTTCTGCTATACAACAGAAACAAACCAAAGCTGCCAACAATTGACAGAATTACAATATAAAGCCACACAGGAACCATTAATAAAGAAAAGTTATAAAAAGTTATAGAAAATACTACTACTGAAAATATTAAAGCAATATATTCAAAAAATTTAAATAAATTTTTTTTAAAAACACATTCCAATAATTTTATAAACAAAAATAAAACGCCGGTAACACAAAATACAAAAAACACAATAAACAACGCAGTGCATATTAATTGCGAAATTAAATAATAAGTTGGATTTGATGCAAAAATAAAACACAGCGGAAAAACAGATAATAAAAATACTGACAAAAAAATATTATTCATGTGAACATTCATCCTCTACTCATTTATAATTAAAACTTAAAAAGACAAAGAGTCAAATGTTACAACTACGTATTACATATTCCGCCATTACGACTCTACCCTTACAGCTCTGCCGTTACTCTTGTGTCATGACTCTTCTTGCGATTTCAAAATCAGGCAGGTCGTTACCCTCTTTTATATCAAGCGGGTTCGGGTTCTTCATCCAAAAATCTATGGAATCTTTGCGAATATAATGTTTTGCCTTTTCCGTAATGATATCTGTAATCTCCTGTTTTGTTTTTTCGCCGTAATCCTCCAGCTTGCAAAAGCCAAGAACCTTTTGGAAATTTAATTTCATCACATAAAACGCATCCTGCATGCCGGACTCATCGGGTTTTGGCTGAGTTTCCGGCGGATTTTGAGGATAACCTGCATTTGAAGAAGACAAATCAAATTTTTCGTCCGCAACACTGTACTTTAATTTTGCGGCATTCTTTTCGCCGATTACAGGCTCCAATTCTTTTATATCCTCTTTTGTAAGCATATAGCCGTCATGGTAGTTGTCCACAGACAAAGACACGGGCCTGTAAGAGGCTCTCATATTCACACGGGCATTGCACCCGTCAGAATCCAGAGGAATATCTATATTCGGCACAACAAAACCGTTCTGGAAGAGCAAAACTTCTCTCAAAGTGAGCGGGCGTGTTTTGTCCTTTCTGTGTTCGGACAGGTAATAAAGCGTATATTTTAAAACATCTACAGTGCCTTTTACATCAGAAAAAGCATCGTGAGCGTTTTCCATATTCCTTGCAAAAAGATAAGTATACTGTTTGGAAAGCTTTTTAGACGCTCCGACATAAGGGTGAATCCGCTGCATTAACAAAAACGGGTCAAGAACTTTAAAATACCGCTTAGGTTTCAATTCATCTGCCGAAAACTCGTTGTGGTCACGGATTGCGTTATTAAGCATGGTAATATCAAACTTTGAATTGTACGCAACAATAATACCGTTTTTCTTATTCAAATAATCATTAACAAAAGGTTTTAACACCTTTTCCATAACAGGAGCATCTGCCACATCATCGTCATACAGCCCGTGGACTGCACTTGCGCCTTCAGGGATATGGATTTCAGGATTTATCAGCTGATTGAAAGCGGATTCCGGTACAATTTTTCCGTTCTTAAGCTGAATTGCGCCTATCTGAATAATTTTATCAAGCGGCTTTGTTTCGTCATCAATATTTGTGCCTGTGGTTTCCGTATCAAAGACAACCGCATCTATACACAATCTGCCCTGTGCATCCGTAACAGGTTTGTCCAGTGATTTGTGGTGTTTTGTGTCAAGAAGGTAAGCAATGTTTGTGGCAAAAGATTTGTCACGATATACATCCCCTCTCAAGGCTTTTGACGGCGGCTCTTTTGCTTTTCTTGAACAAATAGAATGCAGTGTTGCCAGAGGCTTTTTACAGTTTGTGTAATTAAAACGTCTTACCCAGCTTGTTTCATAGCCTTCTGCCAGCGCATTTGCCTGCAAAAAAACATAATACTGCTCTGGTGTTGCGCTTTCCCAGTCCAGAGGCTCTGTCAACAGTTTGCTGCTGCCGACTTTATTAAAATCGTACCACTCCGGAGTGCCGATTTCATTGCGTTCCATAAGCCCCAGCCCCTGAAACTCTTTGCCTTCGACATTTTTTGTATAATTGTTTTCAAAAAAATCACCCTTAAAAGAAATATAGGAGCTGTTCTTTTTCATACTGCCCGAGGCCCAGACAAGATTCTGCTGTTTTTGCTCCGGACAATTTCGATTAAGATTATCAAGCACAGACTTTGGCAGATAGGGCGACGGCAGCACAGGTGTAACAAACTGGGTAACGACCCCGTTTTGCTTAACCGTGACCTGCGGTTTGAAATTTTTTACGGCCATAATTTTATCGTTTTTGGCCTTTGGTTCAACCTTTGTTTCTAATTTATTATCAAAATCAACACCGAGAATTTTCATCATCCTACCATATCCATTATTTTTGCGCCGGACATTTCTGACGGATAAGCCATGTCAAAGGCTTTTTTCTGTATTTTGTCGTATTCCGGTTCCGAGTGTTTCCAGTCTTTATCAAACTGTTTTAAGAACACTCTTGCCAGAGCAGGTTTTTCAAAAGCCACAGCAGCCTCGTTATTGCCTCTTTTGTATTTTTCTTTTGCATTGTTTCTGTCTATTATAATTTTATAATAGCCTTTGATAGTGTTGAGGTTAGAGCGGTCTTTGACCGTAAAATTATAGACCTTATCCTGCAGTTTTAAAGAGGCAGAGCCTGTTTCATTGATTTCGTTTACTGCTTTTTTTATTTTTGCACGGCGCACCAAAACCTCTTTGTAATCCAGTTTTTTCCTTATTAAAGGCGGCAGCCCGACAGCCTCTTCAGCCGGTTCTACCTTTTTCATATAGTCGACAATTTCTCTGTTTATTTGTTCTGTATAGTTTTCGTAGTCTTCTCTCTGGCCTTTTTTGAGATTCTGGTTCATTGCCATGGCAGACCAGTTTGCCGACCCTATCAAAACCTCTCTGTCATCAAAGACAGCCCATTTTCCGTGCATACGCTGGGTAATTTTTTCATCTGTTTTGTACTGTCTTACATCTATTTTGTTTTCAACAAGTTTTTGATAAGCAGTATTGCAATACGGAAACTCCTCGATAATCGACGGGTCAACTATAATTTTTGCATCGAGTTCTCCCTTGTGAACACGGTCAATGATGGTCTGTATAATCTCTTTGTCAGACAGAACAAACAGCTCTGCTCTGAGTTTTTTCGCTGTTTTGACCTTATTCATAACATAGGCTCTTATTGACTCGCTGCCTGTTTCGCCTATATAAGCAAGCTCTCTTGGCTTTGTGGAAAGGACTTTTATCACCGGATTAGCAACAGGATTCCTTTTTATCAAATCAAGTTTTGAGAGGTCTTTTTCATCGTATCTGTTTTTGTCAACATCGTTGTCATAAAGCTCACCGACAATCTTCATATAATCGACATTTTCCTGTTTAATTTCTTTGTTCAACCCTTTATAAAACTGCTGCTCATCCTCGCTCAGCGGCCCTGCAACAATCTTTGTCCTGCCGAGTCTTTGCCATGCAAAAGCCCAGTCCTTGTTAAAAATTTCCGTAAGTATATTGTCAACCTCGGAATTTTTATTCTCAGGTCTTGTTTCTATTGCAACGCAGGCATCGTGGTTTGCTGTAGAATGTGTACCCCAGTTCATACCGCCTATTATGAGTTTTTTGCCGTCTACAGCCACGAGTTTTACGTGCTGCAAAGCAGACCCGCCCTGCGCCGGACGAGGATAAGGCACAACGTCGATTCCGTTTGTTTTTAAGAAACGAATCATATCCTGATTGTTGTAATGTCTGCGTTTTTGGCCGTTGCCGTCAATATACCATTTGTGAGCATCGAGTATAATCTGGACTTTTAAATCAGGATTTTCCTTTTTCTTTTTCATTATCATAGGCAAAAGGCTGTTGTGCTGTTCAAAGCCCGCTACCATATCAGCCCCGTTGGCAGGCCAGATATGGCGGTCGATTGACGGATGCTGAAACTCGAACATCTCTATCTGTATAGAATCTCTCGCACTTTTTATAAATTCTGCAGCTTTATCAAAAATCTGTTCCCCGTCTATCAGTGTAGTGACATTGGTTTTGCCGACCATAGCTGTTTTTGAGGGTTCCGGCATAACCTGCGGAACATAAGACAAAGACGGGATATTTGCAAGCAGCCAGTCCGTTCTGGAGAGGCCTGTTTCGTCAGCTTTTTTAGCTATTTTTTGTGCAACCCAAAACGCTATATCCTCTAATGCAACCGGTCTGTCTTTTCTTGGTGTTTTTACCTTTGGCGGCGGGATTCTGTTTTGATAAGGATTATTATTAGAATTATTATAAGAAGAATTTTTTGCACCAAAAGCAGGATTCTGCCCGTGCAAAAAATAAACACGTGATACCTGTGATGCACTGACCATTGGCGTTACAGCAAGACTGCTCTTCATACCCTTAACCCCTTGCTTAATATTTTTATTATGACCACATGCGAGAAAACTTACAACCCTTCGTTAAGAATTATTTATTGTTCACTTTTTGCTGTTGAGCAGAACGTTTTTCCTGCGCCAATTTCAATCTTTTTACCATCAACTCGTTCATCTTATTCAAATACTCTTGCATCTGCGCAACAGAAGCCTTTTGCGGGTCTGGTTTGTTGCGTTTAAAAGAGTCCATCTCGGCTTTTAAGATACTGTCCCTCTGTGCAAAAGTAAGCTGCTCCACCTTTGGTTTTGCAAAACGTTCTACAGTCCTGCCGCCTTTGTTTGCACAACCTGCGAGCAATCCGCTGCAGCCTATCAACGCACCCATAACAATATTTTTTACTCTCATTACCACAGACTCCTGTCTAAACTAAAAGAACCATTAACATCCGGCTTGTACCAAAGCCGCCAATATATCTATTAAATAATAATACATGCCGGTGCATTACACAAACGGAACAAAATATTTGTTACAAAATTTTCACATGCGCCAAAATCAACTGCAAAAAATGTTATAAATAAATTATGCAAATATCACCTGTTTCTAAATATAATTTATATAGAAAAAAACTGCCGGCAGCGGGCTTAAACAGCACCGGCCGACCCCAAAATTTCTCTGCCGAAGGCCTTACGCAAAAGACAATCACAGGACAGGCAAAAGCATTTTCCGCTGTGTCATTCAGGGCATCTTTGCTGAAAGAAACAATTTTTCAAGGTCAATTCAAAACTGAGGCAATGACACCTAAAAACCCGAAATGGCAGCTTGCGGTGACAAGGTTCAGCCCTCTTGAACACAGAAAAAATGATATAAGAACAGAGTTTGAACGTGACAGAAACAGAATAATGCACTCCGAAGGCTTTGACCGCCTGCGTTTTAAAACACAGGTATTTCCGATGGCTGAAAATGACATGATTTCAACAAGAAGCTCCCATGTTATTCAGGTGACAGATATTGCAAGAAACATAAGCCGAAAACTCGGGCTGAATGAAGACCTCGCCGAAGCTATTGCACTGGGTCACGACATAGGCCATTCACCCTTTGGACACGACGGTGAAAAAACACTCAAAGCAATCTGTATAAACAATGGTCTTTCGCCATTCTGGCACGAAAAAAACAGCCTCAGAATGGTCGACAAAATCCTTACCCTAAAAAACAGCTGGGGCAAAGAAAATAACCTCGGACTCACCTATGCTGTGCGTGACGGAATAATAAACCACTGCGGCGAAATAGACGAAAACTTTATAAAACCACGTGACGAGTTTAAAAACCTCTCCAGACTCCAGTCCCCAGGACAGCTGCAACCATTTAGCTGGGAAGGGATTGTTGTAAAAATCTCCGACAAAATTGCATACCTCGGCCGTGATATAGAAGATGCAACAAAAATCGGGATTTTAACGGACAAAAACCAGAAAGATTTACAGGCGATTATGAAAAAGCATATCCCTGATTTTGAAGGACAGGTCAACAACACAGTGCTTATGAACACTTTTGTCACAGACATTGTAAAAAACTCCTCGCCTCAAAAAGGCATAGGATTCTCAAAGCCGGTTTTTGACCTGATGAATGACATAAAAAAATATAATTATGAACACATATACCTTATAAAAGGTGCAAAATCCGTTTCACAGGAACAGTGCGACCTTGTTCTCGGCACGATTTTTGACAAATATTCTTCAATGTACAGGGGAAAAGACACGCTGAAATTTTTGGACAAAGCCTCTCAGAGCAGCAAATATATTAAAAATTTCAGAAACTGGATAGTAAAATACACGGACAACGACGAGCGGTCAAAAGAGTTTGAAAACGCTGTTATCTATGACCTGTCGAGCCATAAGGATTACAAACAGGCCATTGTGGACTATATTTCCGGTATGACTGACAAATACGCACTAAAAACTTATAATAATTTATGTAATCAATAATATTAACAGCTAAAAAAAAGCTGACTCGCAGATATTTACACCCCCTGCAAAAACTGATATATTAGTATTCTCAACTATAATTACTAACAAAAAAGAAACGGGGTTTAATTTTTAGAATGCTGACAATAGACAAAGTAAAAAAAGCCGAAACACTGCTCAAAGATGTGATAAGAAAAACAGACCTTATTTATGCAGCAGCACTTTCGACAGGGGCAGAAATTTACCTTAAATCAGAAAACCTGCAAAAGACAGGCTCTTTTAAGGTAAGAGGAGCCTATACAAAAATTGCACAGCTCTCTGACGAGCAGAAGAAAAAAGGCATCATTGCTTGTTCAGCAGGGAACCACGCACAGGGTGTGGCACTGTCAGCACAAAAAAGCGGGATAAAATCCACAATCTTTATCCCCAGCACTGCGCCCATATCAAAAATAGAAGCAACAAAAAGCTACGGCGCACAAATAAGACTCGTGGACGGAGTTTATGACGATGCTTACAACGAGGCTGTAAAATTCCAAAAAGAAACAGGAGCAGAGTTTATTCATCCGTTTGATGATATAGAAGTAATCGCAGGACAGGGGACAATTGCTCTCGAGGTACTGGAACAACTGCCCGAGGTAGAAGCAATAATTGTGCCGATAGGAGGCGGCGGTTTGATATCAGGGATTGCCTACACGATAAAAATGCTCAAACCAGAATGCAAAGTCTACGGTGTACAGGCAGCCGGTGCAGGCAGCATGTATTATTCCATAGAAAACCACCGCAGGACAGAACTCCCTGCCGTACACACTTTTGCTGACGGTACAGCTGTCAAAATGCCAGGGGAAAACACCTTTGCACTTTGTGAAAAATACGTGGACAGGATAGTCACTGTCACTGATGATGAAATTGCAACGGCTATTTTAACGCTGATGGAACGCCAAAAACTCGTTGCAGAAGGAGCTGGAGCCTTGAGTGTGGCGGCCGCAATGTTTAAGAAACTGCCGATAGAAGGCAAAAAGACTGTCTGCATTGTGTCGGGCGGAAACATTGATGTAAATATTCTCTCAAGAGTAATCAACAGGGGGCTTTTAAAATCCGGAAGGATAGCAGACCTTACCATCGAAATGCTCGACAAACCAGGTCAATTAAAAGAGGTATCCCGCATAATTGCAGACCTCGGTGCAAACGTAATACGTGTACGTCACAATCAGGGCGGAGAAAATACGGACATCAACGACTGCTATTTAAAAATCTCTATGGAAACAAGAAACATGAAACACCTGTGCGAAATAAAACACGCACTCTGCGAGGCAGGATACAAGCTCACCGACGAAAAATAAAAAAGGAACAAATCATGAAAAAAATAATATTAACAGACAACGCACCCGCACCGATTGGCCCTTATTCTCAAGCAATACTGGCCGGCAACACGCTGTACTGCTCGGGGCAAATTGCGCTGGATGCAAAAACAGGCGAATTCTTAAACGGTACAATTGAAGAACAGACAGAAAAATGCTGTCAAAATATCGAGGCTGTATTAAAAGAAGCAGGTTTCGGCTTTGAACATGTAGTAAAAACAACATGCTTTCTTGCCCGCATGTCGGACTTTTCCGCTTTCAACAAAGTTTATGCAAAATATTTCACCTCAAAGCCTGCCCGTTCATGCGTTGCTGTAAAAGAGCTGCCAAAGTTTGAACAGGGCGGACTCGTTGAAATCGAAGTAATTGCAGTTAAATAATTCTATATAGTCAACTGCCACAGCTTTTATAAACATTTTTTCAAAATAGCCCGATTGGTGTTATTGTAAACATAAAAATTTTAAGATATAGTTGAATATGCGCCTGCAATTGTAAACTTTTCTTAACAATAAAAAAAACATGCGCAATTTTTATTTTTTAGAGGTATTTTAGAATATACTAGACCACATATTAATAACAATTTAAAAAAGGAGTAGGTATAAATGGCTATTGAAAACATTAGCTTTGGTAAAGGTCTCTTTAACAGAACTGAAAAAAGCAAAAAACAAAACAAAAACGTTCAGGTTCCTGAACAAATGACAACAACAAAAAACAATCGCAAGCATGTAAACCTTGCGCCGTATCTTGCTGCAGCATTAATGATTCCGGCCGGCGGTGCTACATTGACAAGCTGCGTAGAACAAACTGTATCAGTTGATGAATCAGCTACTCAGCAATTGCTCGCTGAATTGTTGAAAACACAACAGGAATCTTTAAAAATTCAACAACAGATGTTGGAATATTTGAAAAACAATGATTCACAAAATACTCAATTAATGAATCTGTTAAAACAGATGATGGAACAGAACCAGCAAATTTCTAACATCCTTTCCGGTATTGCAGGAGATGTAAGCCAGATTGCAGGAGCTGTTGTTCAAATTTCAGCTATGATGGAAACAGCTAACGCAAATGATGAAGAACTTCTAAACAAAATTGACCAAATTATTGCAGGTCAAGGTTCAGATTCAGAAAAATTACAACAGTTAATTGATTTGAATGCTGAACAAAACAATTGGCTGGCTAATATCTTCGGTTTGATTGAAACAGCTAACCAGTTTGATGAAAAATTGGGTGAAACATTACAAAACTTCTACAATGACTACAGAACAAACTCTGATGAATTTAAAGAAAATGCTCAAGATCATACAACAATGATGAACCTGATTTATGAAGCATTGCTTTCAAATAATGAAATCAGCACAGAAACATTGAATGCAATCAAAAATATCCAGAACAGCAATCAAGCTGATTCTGCAAAATTGGATGCAATCATCAAATTGTTAGAAAGCATTGACTCTAAACTCGACAAGTTGCAAGAAGGTATCGACAACATTGGCGATAACATCACTGTTAATGATGAATCATTAAAAGAAATCTTAACAGAATTCCTCAATCAATACAAAGCTGACAAAATTACTGACCACGAATTGTTAAATAATATAATAAATGCATTCAATCAATCAAATATCAACGATCAAGAACTTTTGAACAAATTGAATGATATTCAAGCTCAAATTGCAAGCGGTCAATTGGCTGTAAGCGAAGGTATCGACAAGATTACAGATTTGTTGAACCAAATTAAAAGCAGCCTTGATCAAATTGTTTCAGAACTTCAATCAATTGCTGAACAATTGGGTGACAACTTTATGGTTGACGGCAAACCTCTTGCACAACTTGTAAAAGAATTTATGGAAATGTACAAAGCAGGTACAATTACAACAAACGGTTTGTTAACAGAAATCAACAACAAAATCCAACAAGGTTTGGACAATGATAATGCAAACAACGCAGGCATCCTCGCAAAACTCGATGAAATCTCACAAAAGATTTCTAACGGACAGATGAGTATAGAAGAAGGTATGTCTAACATCTCTGATATTTTGAACAGCATCAATGGAAATATCCAAAACATAAGCGGTCAATTAAGCACAATTTCTTCTCAAATCGACAAAGGAATTGACCAGTTAAACAAAAATCACAATGAAACTCTTGATATGTTGTCTAATATCAACAACGGTATAGGCTCTATCGACAGCAAACTGAATGATATCAAAGCAAATCAAGAAATTTCTAACGATAAATTAACAGATATTTCTAACAAAATAGATGAAGCTAACGCACAACTCGGTCAAATCAACCAGAAAACAATATCTATTGACCAGTTAAAAGAAATGCTTGGACCAATGTTTGATGAAATCAGCAATGACTTAACAATAATCGGCGGCAACCAGGTTTCTATTGAAGATCTTGATCAACTTCTTGATAAATATAAAACAGATCTTACAACAACAAACGGTCTGATTGAAAACTTGACATCCGTTGTAAGAAACCTCGACCTCTCTGTTGATATGGGCGAAGGATTCCAGGGTATAATCGACGCAATCAACGACTTCAAAAACCAGCAGGCTGGTACAGCTGAACAGCAAATGGCTGCTTACAGAGAAATTATGGCAGCTATCGCTAACCTCACAAGCAGCGTAGACGCTCTCGGTACTACAGCTAAAGAAATCAGCACAGATCTCAAAGCACATATGGCTCAGGCTACTGATTACGGTCAGTTGATGACAGATTATATGCTCGAAGTAATCAATGGTCAGCAAACAAGCCTCGATGCAATGCAAGAAGCTGCTGACAGCTACAGAGAATACCTCACAAGAGCTGAACAAGACAGAGCGCAGCAAATCGCATTACTTCAGGCTATAGTTGACAAAGAAGTTGGTACAAACGGCGGCGGTTTGACAAAAGAAGAACTCGAAGAAGTTCTCTCTAACTATCAAATCAACATCCCTGACTACTCAGACATTCTGAATGCTATTTATGAACAACTCGGTAATGTTATCACCAGTGATGATTTACAAAACTTCTACATCAACACAAGACCTGACCTCACTACAACAAACGCTTTGATTGAAAACTTGACTTCTGTATTAAGAAACAAAGACTTTACAATCTCCGGCGACGTACAGGTCAATATGGATCAAGTAGAAAAAATCCTTGGTGATATCCAGAGCTTGATAAGCAATCAGCAGACACCTACAGCAGATCAAATCAGCGCATTGATTCAATTAGTTACACAAATCGCTGACAGCACTTCTCAAGGCGGTGACACAACAAGAACTGTTGCTAGTGTAGAACCTCAAAGAACTAAAAAACCGGCCTTTGATATGGAAAAACTCTATGCTAACCTCAACAGACTGTCTATAGAAGCTGCTAAAGCTCAAGGCAAACCTGCTACATACTATGTAAATCCGGAAATGTTCACATTAAACGCATAATCCGAAACAACAAAAACCAAACTCCAAAAGTTAATACGGTTTAGTTATAAAAAGACCTCAGATAAATTATCTGAGGTCTTTATTAATATATGACATTTATTATTTTTTCTGTACAAAGATATTGTCTGTTATATCCTTGCCTTCGTCATCTTTGATTGTAACGATTGTACCGTCTTTTGATCTTGAATCGTATTCACGTTTTGCTACATCTACGGCCTCGTCTTTTGTCATATCTTTGTCGCCGCCTTCAACGTAACCTTCTTTGTCTTTTACGTGATATACAGTTCTTTTTTGTTCTGTTGCATAATGCTCACCGAAGTTTGCACTATAGCCTGTTTTTACATTTTTATCAGGATTCCAATCCTCTTTATCTATTCTGTTAACATTTGCCTTAACGTTCAATGAGTATTCATTCTTTCCGTCTTTGCCTTTGATTTTTGTCGGGAGGCACAACTCTTCACCAGCTGCAGGGAAGAAGGCTTCCGTCCAGGATTTTACCTCTAACAATTTACCCTGTTTGTGCTGTTCTTCAAGATATGCTTTCTTCAATTCCGTACGGATATGAATCAAATCTTCATTGGATTTTGGTTTGTATACTGCTCTTGTGATTGCATCCCAAGTATCTCTTGGTTTTACTGTATAACAATCAGTTTCTGCATTTACAATTTCTGTTTTTTGTTTATCTTCAAGAATCAGCTCATCCTTTTTAGGTTCAGGTTCAGGTTTCTTGATTTCAAGTTTTGGCGGATTTTTAGCCAATTCAGTCAACAAACCTTTTGCCTCGTCGTAGTTCAACGGAGTGAGTGTACCGTCTACAGTACCTGCTGCTTCTTTCAGAGCTTTGTTCATTTCTTCTGTTCTAAATGTACCTTCTGCATCTACAAAGAATTTAGCAATATCTTTACCCAGTGCTGCACCTTCTTTTGTAGAATAGCTGTCTAAATATTTTGCATAATCATCATAAGTTTTGATATCTTTTGGTACATCAGTAGGTATAGCTCTTGGTTCTACTCTGTGAGCCTGAGTAATTGCTGATGTAACACCTCCGATTGTACCGCCGATTGCAGGACCAACGCCGAATGCTTTTACTGACTGTTGTGCTGTAGCTACAGCCAGAGAGCCGCCGACTGCAGACTGTTGAATATTTACGTATGCACCGGGTGCGCCTATTAACATGCCTCGGCCTACGTCTCTTACGACTTTGCCGCCGTCAACTTTCTTTTCAACTTCGTAGCCTAAATCTCTGCCGATTTCTTTTACATCGCCCATATCGAACTTGTATCCAGCTTCGTTTTGATTCAATCTTGCAAGGATACCATCTCGTTCTGCAGGAAGCCCCTGTCTGTTTTTCTTCCAGCTGTAGTTGATTGTACGGTCAGCTGCACCGCCGTTATTGTCATAGATTTCATACAAATCATCTGTAGTAAATCCTGCAATATTCAGTTTTGCCTGCATTTTAGGGTCAAATACCTGTTTGCCTTCTGCAATTGCTTTTTGAGTGGCTTCAACATTGTTGCTGTTAGCTTGAACTCTCAAGAAACCTCTTGATTCTTTTTCTTTTTTACCAAAGAATCTTCCAATTCCTTTTGTTTGTTTTAGATAGCCTTTATATGCGTCGTACTGTTCTTTTGTAATTTCGCCGCTTTCGAGCATTTCCTTCAGGTCAGCTTTTACATCTTTATTTACTTTTCTAACTGATGTACCTTCTGCATCAGCAATGTAGCCAGCTACATTTGTTCTGATTTCAGAATTAATTTCTGCCTGTTTTTCTCTTTTCCATTCTTTAGAACCGATATAATCTTTTACATCATCATATCTTTTCTTTGCTGCTTTATATTCTTCTTTAGTCAGCTTGCCTTCTTTATACATCTTTTTGATATTATCAATTTCTGTATCAATTTTATCTTTAGCTGAACGGCTATAATCTTTTACATCGTATTGTCCTTCGACAAAACCTTTTGGCGCAAACTGATTTGCCAGTTCACGTGTAATCTGTTCTTTTTCCATTCTTGCTCTAAGTTCTTTTTGTTCTCTTTCCAGTTTTTCTCTGTACTTAGCTTCATAGCGTGAAACTTTTGTCTGTTCAACCGGATTTGATACGTGTTCAATTCCCATGTCTTTGTTCCTCTCTTTTGCTTAATTCTCTCAATAGAAATGTATATAATTCCTCTATACTTACATAAACAATTTTTCGATTTAAAAATTGCCTGAAAGCATGAAATAGCATGAAAAAAGCGGACTTTTTGTTAGTCAAAAAGCCCGCCTGTTATACATTTCAAGATTATTAAGTTTTGTTAACAAAGTTCACTAATTGCCCAATGCCCATCTAAAACCAAGAGTAAACGCAATACCGTTACGTCCGCCGTTTCTGAGCATTGCCTGTCCAAAGCCTGTAAATCTGTCACCGTAGCGTTTTTGCAAACCTACACCATATTCAATATAAGGTTTTACAGAAAGCTCTGACAAAGCAACCTCGTTTGCATAGAATTTTGTTTTATCCATAATGTTCCATGTCATGTTTACACCCAAATATGGCTGCCAGCCGTTTTTGAGGTTTCCGATGATTCTGATACCCGGAATAATTTCTATAGCATGCAACGGGTCTTGAGAAATTCTTACACCGGAAGCACTGTTGTAATCAAATACGTTTACAAAAGTGTAGCTCATCATATAGCTGGGTTGAACAATAACTTTGTTCTTAAACAAATTCCAGTTATATCCTGATTTCCAAGCTGCACCGGTCATCAAGATAGGGAAGTCATCTGCACCGAAAGAGTGTGTAGCTCTAGCAGCACTGGCACCTATATTGGCTGTGATACCAGTCCAGAAGTTGCCTTTGTATGCAGTAGCAACACCGCCGATTGTACCACCGTTTTGATAAATGCTTACGCCGTTATAAGCCTGATGCGATCCGTGGTAAGCACCAAAGAATGAGAAGTTTCCATCCCAGCCATGACCAAGGTCAATAAGGTCGGATTCACCGCCGAACAGTGAGCCGTAAGATACGTTAGAAACTTTCGGGCCGTTCTTTAACGGTACATTTTCAAAGTTTGTAAACGGACGCATATACCAGCCGTCACGTTCTTCCGGTATAACGTTAGGAGCATAAACACCTGTATGATAAGCGCTAGCGTATTTGTTTCTCATCTTCCATGCCATACGCTGTTCCGGAGTCATCAGTGTAACCAAATCCATATTGGCAAATGACTGTCTATACAGGTTATCCATTACGAGGAAAGCACCTTGTGCAGCTACCGCACCTGATATAGCTGGGTCAGAATTGCCTATTTGCGTAAACTGGAAGTATTCGCCTGCAGCCGTGCCGTCAGCACCCGGCTGATACTGTGTAATATGTTCTACTTTATATTTATTTATAGGAGCCTGTACAACATTGGCACCCTGTCCGAGCTGTACATGGTCAATTAATTTATCAGAATCCGTAAACAGAATTTTTACCGTATCTTCTTTTGCCTCGGAAACCGATGCCATTTGTGAAACAGTAAGCATTGCATCAGGGTCAACAGTTCCTACGTGTACATTGCTGTCCAGCAAACTGTCCATAGAAGGAGTGCCGCCTGTGTATTTACCGCCCAAATCCACATCCAGCTGAATATTAGTGTCACCGTGCAGATTCAACTGCTGAACAGCAAGCTGATTTGGGCCGAATTCGTTGTTTAACAAATCCAGTGTACCGCCATAAAGGTTCAATACGTTACCGTTACCGCCGTTTGCTGTAGTACCGAGTCCGCTGTCATGGTCAAAGGACAGTGTACCGTTTCTTAAAGATATATTTGAATTTCTGATAGTTGCATTGCCTTTGATTGTAACAGTACCTGTTGAAGCAAGGCTTTGAGAGCCTGACTGGAAGTTTCCATTTATCTCAAGTTCTGTTGCAGCAGGGTCAGTGCCTGATCTTGTACCTTCAATATTTGAATATATATTAAGGTTTCTGCCGGCTGATGCCTGCAATGAAGCATTAGCACCGTTAGCAAAAGCCAGCGAGTCAGTATTGTTTGCAATACTGTTTTCCGTACCGACATTCATATCTTTGTTTTGCGCGCGCAATACTGTAGTAGAGTTGGCTGCACCGTATACTGCACCGCCGTTTACTGCGGTATTGGCACTGTTGCCTGAAAAATCACTGTCGATAACGTTTACTGTACCGCTTGCGTTATATATTGCACCGCCTGAGGTTGCTGTATTATTTGTAAATGAAGAGTTGCTGATTGTAGCAACGCTTGCCGCTTGAGTGTTTTGGCTTTCATTATAGATAGCACCGCCATTTGTTGTTGTAATAGTTTGTGTAGATGGTACGGTAACTTCTTTCGAGCCGCCATTATTGTTAAATACAGCATGGTCGACATTTAATGTACCCTGGTTGGAAATAGCACCGCCTCTGCCAGCTGTGTTGCCTTCAAAGACAACCTGATTTCCCTGAGAGCCGTTGATATTAATAATACCGTTTGTATCACCGTCATCCGGGTTATTAGCTGTAGCGTTAGATATTGCACCGCCCCTGCCGGATACAGCATAGTTGTTTACAAATCTAGAGCCGGAATTAATATTAATAGTGTTTGAATAGCTTTCACTTCCGCCTGCTGCACCGGAACCGCCTGCGTTATATATAGCGCCGCCGCCTGTTGTAGCGTAGTTATTTTCAAATAATGTATTATTAATTGTTAAATTAATATCATGACCTGCTACTGTAGTGCCTGTACCTGTAACCCTTAACGATGTAGCAATTGCACCGCCAAAGTCTGTTGTATTATTTCCTGTAAATGACGAATTAGAAATAACCATATCAGCAGCGTTCAGTATCGCACCACCCTGTCCTGCTGAGGCTGTGGTTTGGTTTCCATTAAAACTGGTGGAATCAATATTGACCATACCGCCAAGGTTAATAATAGCACCGCCGAATGCTCTGGAAGAGTTGTTATTAAACTCGGAATTAGAAATGTCTAAAGCAACACCGCTAGCCGTACTCTGGTTAAAGATAGCACCGCCAAGACCGTAGCCAGAACCAAGAGCCTGGTTGTTTTCAAAAATAACATTATCAAAAGAAGCAACACCAACACCGGTATTTGTAACAGCACCGCCGTTACCGCCGTTTGTACTGCCTGCAATGTTATTTGAAAAATGAGCTTTATTATTCGGGTCTGTAGAATAAACATTTAAATTTGCAGTGTTTCTTATTGCACCGCCATTGCCTTCTGTAAGATTTCCGCCTTCAAAATTTGTGTTTGTGATAACAGTATTTGCATCAGGCACGTTATTGATAATAAAATTGCCTGTTGATGCTGCACTGTCAGCAGATATCGTATGGCCGTTGCCGTTTATCAAAGTCATTCCGCCCGGAACAGGTGGTGTACCTAGGTTCAGAGCTGTTCCGCCGGTATTCATGTCTCTTTCAATATTAACAGTACCGGTAGTATTTGCCTCTTCTTGAGCCTGAGACCAATCAGTAGCTGCCATTGCAAAGCCTGAGCCAAGCAAAAACACTGCCAGAGATAGGACTGCAATCTTTTTGATTTCTTTTACTTTCGTTTTTCTCATAATTCCATTTCCGATAAAAATTTTGCGCTAATAATTTAAAAAATAATCTAGTATGTGGTCATGTATAATTATCCAAGTCGTATACTATATAATAACGCAAAAAAAAATAATGGCACTTTTTTTACAAAAAAGATTACAAATTGTGTATTAAATTTTAATTAAGACTCTCTACACGTTACCCACGCCGATTTCCTGCAGTATATCTTTAAAGTTTTTGGACAAAATTTCTGCAAAAACTTCAGGGTCAATCTGGGTAACGACAACAGCCAAAAGCTCATCAGGAAGCTCATTGACCATTTTCATCAAATCCTGAGGTTCTAATTTGTCCATATTTTTTACTATATCACCTTTGTCCAGCTGTTTTAGAGGGAAGGTCAGCGCATTTTTGCTGAATTCCGTAAACAAGTTTTTGTCCTCTTTTGTCAGCTCAAGAATCAGGCCCATTTTTTCTTCACGCTCAAAACACTGCAAAGCTTTTTTGAACTTTTCAGGTTTCAGCTGTTCGAGCCATTTTGCGACATGCTCTTTGCTCCAGTTGTTGTCCTGCTGGAGTTTCCCTTCTTCCTGGAACATGTATTTTTCTACCATTTTGTTGAGTTTTTCTTCAGGAATGGTTTTTACAAAGTCCAGAATTTTGTTTTTGTCTAATTTGTCAGACTCAAAAAATTTGTTGATTTCTTTTTCCGGAATCATTTTCAAAAACTGTTCCGGTGAAAAAGCCTGAAACAAAATAGAACAAATTTTATTCTTTGGCAAATCATATATAAGGTTCAAAATTTTTGTTTTTGTAAAGAACATAAGCCCCATTTGCAAATCCTCGGGTTCGAGAAAATTTACAAGATATTCAAGGTCGCTCGAATTCATCTGGGACAAAATAGCGTATCTATTCTTGGCATTAGACAGTTTGAATAATTTTACAAGCTCTTTTGGATTGTTCAAAACATCACGCTGAAAATCAACAGCACTGGTGTTGCCTTGAGCGGCTTCGGCTTCCATGATTTCGTCTATGCTTTTGTCGCCATATTGATTTAAACGTTGAGTGCCTATCTCAAAGTTTTTTGTTAAATAGCTTAAATCAATATCCAGTCTAATCATGATGGAAACCTTATTTTATAAACTCCAAATTTGCCAAAAACTCTTATATTATATTAAACGGTTTTTTTTCATGGAACTTAATACCAAAACGACAAAATGTAACATTTCTTAATTTAAATAAACAAACACTACAGATTTTATTAACAATAAAAATTGCCGCTATTATTGAGTTTTACACAGTTTTAATTAAGAAATATTAAGAAGATAACAACAAGTTTTTATAAAAAAGGCAATTATTTATTTTGTATATACTTTATATATACATAGAGAGTATATTTAAGTAAAAAGAAAAGAGAGTAAATTATGACATCAGTACAATTCGGTATGTTACAACGTCTGAAAACACAGGATTTCACAGGTAATCAAGCAGCTAAATCTATTCAAACAGAATTAAATAACCAGCTTACAATTTTCCAAGAAGCACAACAAAACTACGAAAAAGTATCTGCCTCGGGTGAACAGGGTACATCCGCAACAACAGGTGCTTTTGCTCAAACTTCTATGAGCGTGGACGAACTCGAAAACAAAATGCAGGAAGAACAAGAAAAACTTGAAAAACTTATGACCCAACTGCAGGCAGAAGCCGACAAAGGCAACAAACCGCAAGGCGAAAACGAAGACGACAAAAACAAAATTCAGCCAAAACAATTCGGCGGCCTTATGGCATAAGTCTAACTGCACAAAAAAGTTTAAAGACCTCTTTGAAATATATCAAAGAGGTCTTTTCTTTCGACTTTTTTACTTAGCCACACGGATTTTTATTATAAGCTGACCGGCTAATTGTTCAAATACGAAACTTCATATTAAATATAATTAATAAATCTTTTTCATACTTCCAACTATTCTTAATTCCAGACATCGGGCTTTATTTTTATTATAAAGTCCGTTTTTTTATTTCATATACTCAACTGCCGCAAAAAACATCTTATATTACGGAATAATATCTGATATAAAGAGCAAAAAACACATTTGCCCACGTCAAAACAAACACAATCCCCATTATACAAGAAACTGTAATTTTTCCCGCCCGAGAGGAAATGTTTTTAACCTCAAAGATGTTTATACTCTTTGCAACGCAAAAACACAAAAACAATACAGGCAGCAACAGCGGTATATAATACCTGCCGACCAGTCCGGAAAAAGCACCTGTTGTATAAGGCGGAACCCACGAAATATAAATAACGGTAGATATAAAAATCACACCCGCAAGGACAAACAACAAAAAGCAAATGTTCCACAAAGAATTTTTGCAAATATTTTCGCACTGCTTTTGTTCAAAAACACTGCTCATTACAATAACAATAAGATAAAGCCAGTAAACAAACGGGAACAAAAACACATCCAGCCACCCCAATATACCGACCAGCGTATATAAAATTACAAAAAAGTACACCTGAAATGTTTTTAAAAGGCTATACAGATACAAAAAAGGATGACTCAAGACAAATGCTGTCTGAAGCTGAGGTACTGCACCGTTTTTTGAGGTAAAGATTTCATAATTCACAGCACCCCACGCACAACCCGCAATCAGAGCAGGCAAAAGTATCAAAGATATTTTCTGCAGATACTTATCTCCGAATTTTTCTTTTGGTATAAACAAAGCAAACAAACAAATTAAAAAACTCTGCTTTGTCAAAGCAAGAAGCAATGCAACAACAGAAAGAAAAACAGTCTGCTTTTTATCAATACAGCCGTCTTTTGAATATATAAAGCGAAGAATCTGCGAAAAATACAAAACACTCAAAGCTATCAACACCCCGTCTGCCGAAACCGACGCACCCAAAGACAGGCTCATTGGCATAAGCAAAACAAGAAACGCACTCAATTTTAAAACAGGCAAATCCCTGATAGCAAAATACCCTGCCCCAACATAAAACAAAAGCAAAAATATCTTAGAAACAATAAGAGTCCAAAAAACGCTGTCCGTAAAAAGTTTTGCTGCAAAAATGCCAAGGCACTGCGGCAGATAAGCTGCAGGTGAAAACATTGCCTGACCGGCACAATCAATAAATATTCTGTCGTTTTTATCTAATTTTATATTTTGCGAAGATTTTATCTGTAAAAGATTTGTACGCACATTTGTATTGTGGAACAAGTCGCCAAAATGGTATTCAAAATCTTTTATTGCACGCGGCAATTGGGTACCCGCTTCATTCTTATGCTTTTCAAGAAGAATTTTACCTTCAGTTATAGAATAAGCTCTGGCTAAATGTGCCGGCTCATCTGCACTCATCAAAGGCGGTGTAAAAAATATCAACAACAACCCGAGTATCATTGCAAAAAAAGCAAACAATACTTCGAGTTTAAAAAATTTTTCCATCTCCCCACTCACGATTGTTACACACTACCAGTAGGTTACACGCCAGCCGTCGAGCATAACATCTTCGGCATGTCCAGTTGGCACAAAAGCCCATCCGGCAGAAACATCAGAAGTGTTTGTAGAAGAGGTCGATTCTTTTTTCAAATCATAAAAAAACACATCAACACCATCTCTGTTTGGCAGTTTTGTTGCATTTATATCAACATAATATTTAAATCCCTTTGCGCCTATTGTAATACCGTCTTGAGTAATAACAGCATTTGTCGGAGTATCTGAGCCATACAGCCAGCATTCTGTCATATTGCCGGAATTGCATTTTGCAATAGTTTTCATCTTAGGTCTGAGATAATTGGTAAAAAAGGTATCACCGCCTATAGTTAACGGATTTATATATATATCATCAGATATTGCATAATCCAATGCCCCGTTTAAGGTTGTATATGCTTTTTTTAACTCTGTACCCACAGTTTCTCTTTGTGAATATTTTTTTATCGAAGGAATTGTAAGTGCAGCAACGACCCCCAATATCGCCATTGTCATCAGTAATTCTGCAAGAGTAAAAGCCATCAATTGTTTAATTGTATTTCTTTTTTTCAATGCCATAAATTATCCTTTTATTTTTTACCTTTTAATTATAAAATACCACCCCGGACACCCAAAATATCACCTCTAAACAGTTGAGCTTTACAATAGGTTACAAATCCACACTCAAATTCAGATATTTATTAAAAATTACGCAAAAAAATTTTTTCACCCTACTTATCCAAACAGGCAAAATTTATGAAAATTCATCATCAACAAAACATAACCGACAAATATAGAAAAAAAATCTACGGGCAGGACAATCGTATAATCAGGCAAAATTTAGCTATGCCTGTTGCTGATACTATTGTTTTAAAAAGCAAAGCCCCATCTTTTGGAAATCTAAAAAATGCACAAGAATATTTAAACCGTACAAAAAAAGAACTCTCATCAATAGTTCACAACAATAATTTTGATATCAGACATTTTAATATTTATAAATTAGAAGGCATCCAAGAAGGAATACCTCTTTTTGACGGGTTGAGCATAAAGGAGATAAGTTTTATTGGCAACAGGCTCATAGACTTTGCTCTAAAAAGAGGCTGCCATAACAAATGCATTCACTGTTTTGCAGATGCACACCCGCCTTTGCACATTAAAGACAAAAACTCCAAATTCATAAATTCCGTAAGCTGGGAGGATTTTCAAAAATTTTGCAACGGGTTTGAAGAATTAAACAAAAGACTCGGCTTCAAAATCGCCAAAGTAGACACTGCTTCAAAAAATCATATTGCCCCTTTTTATGATTCGGATTGCATTGATGTAATTTTAAAAGACAAATCCGGTCAAGAACACGACCTGACAGAAATTATCCCTATGCTATACAATGCTACCGGTAAAAAAATTCTCTTTGACACTGCCGGCTGGCACCCGAACAACAAAAAACTCCAACAACGTGCGGAAAAATATGTACGCTTTTTTTCAAATCCGAAAAACGAACAATATATTGAAAGCATAAATATCTCGCTAAATCCCTTTCATTCTTTGAATGCAAAATCAATTGAACTGCTAAACTCCGACCCGTCACGTGCTGAAAAATTCAGAAACCTGTATGTACAAAGAATGGTCAATGTAATCTATACAATGAGTCCGCTATTTGACAGCAAAAAATTTAACATAATAAATCGCTGCGCTCCTTATACAATGTCAGTAGACGATGAATTCAAGAAAAAATCCTACAAACTTTTGATAAAAGATATAAAAAATAACCTGCAAGAAAAATACGAACAAGATATTCCAATTTACAAAAAAATTTTTTATAAAATTACAAATAAAAGCAGCCCTCTAAAACAAGTACAAGTACTGTTAGATGACATAAGCACCTATGTTCTGCCGTTAGGCAGAATGGAAAAACTTGTGCAAAAAAATTCTATGAGCATTGAAAAAGTAAAAGAAGCAAAAAAGACAAATATTATTTTTTCAAACTCCTGCCACAAAAATCCACGCTATGAGCTGCTAATAGATGCAAACGGAAAAATCTATCTCACAGATGAATATACGACTTTTCCAACAGAATTGCAGCTGAACTTTGAAAACAAAGACAAATTGACAGCTCCTCTTTATCCAACCCCTGAAAAATATGTAGTAACAAAAAAAGTAATAAACAGCACAAATATTAATAATTTGATGCAGGACATGTTAAAAAATTTCATATAATCAAATAATTATATAAAAATTGGATTTATTGTTTTTACAGTTCTTAATACAGATTTAATTTATAATAAATAAATAAGCACACAAGGAAAAAACAATGGCTCACATCCACTGGTACCCCGGCCACATTGCAAAAGCAGAAAAAAAACTCAAAGAACTCATCAACCTTGTTGATGTTGTGATAGAGGTGCTGGATGCACGTATTCCGGAAAGTTCTGTCTATCCTGATATAAAAAAACTTCTGGGTGAAAAACCCCGTCTCATTGTTCTGAACAAGGCAGACCTTGCTGATGAAAATATGCTAAAAGAATGGATAGAACTCTACCAAAAACAGACAGGGTTTCCTGTTATAGCTTCCTGTGCAGCAAAAAACAATGATATTTCCACAATAGTAAACAAAGTAACTGAACTTGCTAAACCAAAAATTGACAAGCTTGTTGAAAAAGGACTTTTGCCAAGACCTGCAAGAGTAATTGTCGTAGGTATGCCAAATGTAGGCAAATCAAGCATTATCAACAAATTAATCAAAAAAGGAAAAACAAAAGTCGGCGCAAAAGCCGGTGTGACAAGACAGCAGCAATGGGTCAGAGTAAACCCTAAAATCGACCTTTTAGACACACCGGGGATTATCCCGCTAAAGCAAGAAGACCAGACAAAGGCAGCAAAGCTCGCTATGGTCAATTCAGTAAGCGAAAATGCCTATGAAAACGAAGAAGTTGCTCAAGAGCTGCTTCAAATACTTGCACAAAAATATCCTGACATGGTAAAAAACTATTACAATCTAAGCGATGAAATTTCACTTGAAGCAATTGCAAAAAGCAGAAACTGGATTGTAAAAAATTCAGAACCTGACATAACAAGGACTGCGGTTATGGTTCTGACGGATTTTCGAAGCGGACGCATAGGAAAGTTTATACTAGATGACTCAAAAACAGAATCTATCGGATAACACAAAAGAACTCTTTTTGTTCGATGACGGGCAATGCGCTGATTTTGACTATATTATAGGCACAGACGAAGCAGGCCGAGGCCCCGGTGCCGGCCCTGTTTTTGCAGCAGCTGTTTGTTTCAAAACCTATGACGAAACACTGATTAAACTCCTGAACACGCTGAACGACTCAAAAAAACTCAGCGAAAAATGCAGGCTGGAGCTTTTTGAAGTAATTATTCAAAATTCAATCTGCTCAATACACTCCGGCAGTGTAGAAGATATTGAAAGAAAAAATATTCTAAACACCTCTCTGGACTGTATGAAAGAGGCGTGTCTTGACGTAAGAAAACACCTGATGGGGCAAAAATGTCTTGTGCTTGTGGACGGAAACAAATTAATAAAAAATTTCCCCATACAACAGAAAACAATTGTAAAAGGAGATGCAAAATCAGCCGCTATAGCAGCAGCCAGCATACTGGCAAAAGTCACCCGTGACAAATTTATGACAGCACTCTCAGATGATTTTCCCCAGTACGGCTGGGACAAAAACAAAGGCTATCTGACAGGAGAACATATTGAGGCTATAAAAAAATTCGGCCCGACAAAATGGCACAGACCCAAATTTTTAAGAAAAATATTGGACGAAAACTCTCAACTGAACTTATTTGAAACAGAAAAATAAAAAAGGATTGATGAAATATCAATCCTTTTTATTTGTTTTTTATTTTCTTATTTATGCTTTTTTAGGAGCATCTTTCTTCATAGCAGCAGAAGCAAGCGGCTGTTTTTCTTCCTGGAATGTTCTGTCAACAAACTGCGCTCTGTCTATGTATTTTTGTTCGATAGTACCTTTTTTATAAGTTCTGTGTAACAAACTCAAGCCCATCAATGCTGCAGCTGCAATTTTTACAGCCTTTGGAGCAGAGCTGAAGTATTTAATGAATTTTTTTACAACACCTTTGCCTTCCAGTTCCTTTGCGAGTTCCGGAGCTTTTTTAACAGCAGAATTGAATGCAGAACGGCCAATCAATGCAGTAGTACCGGCAACGGCTGCGATTTCTGCGTTGGAGATTGCAGAGTTTGCAAAATGCTGCATTGCACAGTCTATTCTGTTACCTGTTGTACCTTTTCTGCTATCAGCAAAAGAATTTAATGTTGGTGATATCACAAATAAAACTTTTGACATATCGAATCCTTATCTTTTACAACACACTAAAAACACAAAACACATAAAACATTTTTTTTGATAAATAACAAACTTATCTTTACAATTGTTAATAATTAAATACTGTATTTTGAAATATCCTCAAAATACTTTTCAAGAGCCATATATCCGTTATAAATTTCGTTTGTAATAATTGTATATCTGCAAGCAGCAAGATATTTCAATTCTTTTGCTCTGATTTCAATAATTCTGTCAGCATCGCTTCTCAAATGTTCGTCCAAAGATGAAGACCATTTTTTTAAGAGTTCAAGCTCTTCGTTAATTTGTTTTATAGTTGTGTATTCCAGCTGGTTAAAATCATATTTGCCGAGCAAAGCTTTTTCTTTGTTAGAAATTGCACTTTTTACAACAGGTGTGCCATATACTTTTTTCAAAACCATATAATTGTCAGCAACAAGAATATGTGACAGAGGAACACCTGCTCTGGCAAGCATCGATGATGTGCTAAGAGAGCTGAATTTTTCTTTTGAGTCAGACAAAGAACTCAAGTTTGTAACAGAAGCAGGACTAACAGAGGAAGGCTGTAAGTTTGAGGCATCAAATTTTGCCTGCTCTACATCCTCTTTTAACAAATCCGAAATATTAAAAAACTTATCGCTAATTGTCCCGTCCTCATCCTTCTTACCTTATTGATTTTATCGCACACCCGAATTTTTGTCATGCTACTTTGTAGAATTGTAAAGACTATTTTCATATAGTCAAAAAAATTTTTTCAAATACAGGCAATTTTTTTGCACAAAATGTTTTTATATATTTAAAGGGAAATAATATTACATATTAGAGGAAGGAATCATGGGAGAACAAGCAATTTACGGCTTGGCAGCCCAGCAGGTGCCAATACAAAGCATACGGCCTCTGTTCAACAATGCAGACTACAAAAAACAGCAGGCAATGATAAATAGTGCAAAGCTGACTGCCGAAATTACGGGAAATGTTCAAAACTATTATCAAAGAATGGCGGAGTTCCGTGCGCAGCTGCAGCAAAAAAGCCAGCAGGAGAGCAAAGCGGAATTTGAAAAGCGAAAAGCAGAACTTGCTGTATTTGATTTCAACACAAAAGATCCGGCAAAATTGCAACAGGCAATTTCTGATGCAAAATCTTTAAGCAGATATTTCTACTCACCCTTTGTAAATCTGCCAAAGGATTCTTATGACGGAATAAATGATATAAACAAATATCTTTCCATGGCCGAAACGCAGCTGGCAAAAATCAAAAAAGGAGAACAAAACTCCTCTTCGACAAATCCGCTGCAAAACACAGGCAACAACAGAAATGCAAGTTATTTTGACATAGAAGAACAGGCTCCGGGAGAAAGAAACTTCTTAATTTAAGAAAGTTCGCCGAACAAATCATAGTCATCACAGCCGGTGATTGTGACTGATTCTATATCTCCGGGGACAAGAAGCTCCTGTGTATCAATATAAACGAGTCCGTCCACCTCGGGAGCATCTCTGTATGAACGTGCAACAACAGGCCCATCGGAAGAAACAGCCTCGACAATACAAGGAATGTTTTTGCCGACAAAAGCTTCGTTCACCTGTCTGGAAATCTGTTTTTGCAGTTTCATCAGTTTATTTTTACGCTGTTTTTTTACTCTTGCGGGAATTTGTTCCGGAAGAGAATATGCGTATGTATTTTTTTCTTTTGAAAACTCAAAAGCCCCCATTTTGTCAAACTTTGCCCATTTTGTAAATTCATACAAATGCTCGAACATCTCTTCTGTTTCATCGGGGTATCCGACAATAAATGTTGTTCTTATTGCGACATCAGGGATTTTTTTGCGCAATTTTTCGATAAAAGCCCGATAGTCCATAACAGGACGCCTCATTGCTCTGAGCATATCCGGATGTGAATGCTGCAGAGGGATATCGACATATTTTACAACCTTTTCACAGTTTGCAAAAATTTCTATAAGTTCGTCATCAAACATCGACGGATATGTATACATTACACGTATCCAGTTTAAGTCTTCAATCTTATTCAATTCACAAAGCAGTTTTGCAAGTGAAGGCTTTTTGTACAAATCAATACCGTAGCCGGTTGTATCCTGTGCAATCAAGACAACTTCGCTCACACCTTTTTTTGCCAGTTCTTTTGCCTCTGCAACGATATTTTCGATTGGTCTTGAGCTGTACGGGCCTCGAAGCTGAGGGATAACACAATACCCGCAGCGGTAATTGCAGCCGTCAGCGATTTTTATATAACTGCTGGAGCCTACTGTTATTTGCTGTCTTTGGGCATTTTCCGGATATTTAAAAATCGGATTTTCTGAAATTTCACAGACATAACTGTCCGGTTTTTCAACAATTTTCTTCACTACCTCGACAATTTTCGCAATATCAGAAGTCCCGAGCATTGCAACAGCCTCCGGCACTGCTTTTTTCAGCTCGTCTTTATGTTTTTGAGGCAGACAGCCGGTAATGATTATTTTCTTGCCCTCATTCACCATTTCTATAATGGAATGCACAGACTCCTTTTCCGCATCGTGGATAAAAGAACAGGTGTTTATAATAACAAGGTCTGCCTCTCTGTCATTCAGTGTGATATTATATCCGTTTTGTGCAAGCAGACCCAGCATCAACTCGGAATCCACAAGATTTTTTGCACAACCGTGATTTATCAAAGCTATTTTTAAATTTTTAGAAGAAATCTTTTTCATAAAACAATTGTACACTAAAATAATTTCATATAGTCAACTGACTCCGACTACTTGTTGAACCTGTGCGATTGGCAAGTCCGTTTTGTTCAATAAGTCCGGCACAGGCAACAAGCTCATGGGGTCACTTCACAAGCTCCAAGCGAAGCCGCCTCAGACATACTCACAGTTATGACAGTCTTGAGTATGCTGCAAATTTTTCAATATCACTGCCCCAGCAGCCATTCCAGTTTTTTATAACAACATCAGCAGGAGTAGCTCCGTCTTTTATCAACTCTAAAAAAGGCTCCAAAAGTTTTTCCTCACTCTGACCATAACCCTTAAGGCTGTCATAGCTGATTTGCACAATCTCTTTTACAATATCTTTTAAAGAAAAATGTTTTATCCTCATATCCAGTCCGTATTGAGGAGTTTTCCTTCTCAAATATTCAAAATCAAAATAAGCAAAACCCTTTAACAAGTCATTAACCGACTCCATTGCACCTGTGTTGTAAATCAAACCCTTCCAAAGAGCAGGCACTGAGCAGATTAAATCACTCTTCTGGTTATCATGGTTTCTTATCTCGATATATGTTTTCAGTCTTACGTCAGGAAAATACAAACTCAAATGCAGCTCCCAGTCCTCTTTTGTAGCGTGCCAGTGTTCGTATCCGTTTTTCAAAAACTGTCGGAAGGTCAAATTTTCTACTTTCAGTGCTGTTTTTACACCGTTTATTGTTCTTTCGATAAAAATCATCGGCACATCCAGCAGTATCTGAGCATAATCTTCAAAAGAAAATTCACCCTTAAATACTTTGGAGCTGACAAGCCCGCAGCGATCGTTATCAGTTTCAAGCCAGCTGGCAGCACGGTTGGATTTTAGTTTTGTCAAACGGCCGTTTCTGATAGGAGAGTTTGCATAAGCAGCACTGATAATTGGTGAAAGTTTCAGAGCAAAGGCAAATTTTTTCATTGCATCTTCTTCGCTCTCATAATCAAAACTAGCCTGAATCCCCGCTGTTTCTCTCATCATAATAAGAGGTTTTGCAGCTACTGTCGGCAAATACTTTGTCATATATTCATAGCGTTTTTTAGGGATTATGTTTATATTTTTGTATGTAGAAACAGGCTGTATCCCGCAGCCCATCCAGTATATTCCAAAATTTTGCGCAATTTGTGCGGTCTTTTTATTATAAACATCAATATACTGTTTTAGTTTTAACAAATCACCCTGAGGAACAAGGCTCAATTCTGTTTGCGACCCCGGCTCCAGAGTAATGGTACCCTGAGAATTAGAAAGCCCTAAGATGGATTGATTTTCAAAAATACCATTGCAGCCGTCTGCTCCGTATCCTTGCAAAAACTTTGCCACCTCGCTATAAGGCGCAGCCTTGTAATTTGTTTTTAAAACAGGCAGTTTTTCAAACTCCAGTCCGACATTTTTTGCAGAACAATTTTTTACACCTGAATAAAAAATGTCAGTCAGCTGACCTTCGTCTGTTATAAAATTTTCTTTTTTATCTAAATTTATATGGTTTAGCATATAGAAGCAGGTAGTTTCCCCTGTTTTAGTTCAATAAGTTCAATCAACTTGTCCATTAGGATATCTTGAAAACGCTCATTGTTATGGGCATTTATTTCTCTTATAAAATAGCACGGACTTGTGACATTTATTTCCATAATTTTTCCGTCAGCAACATCCAGCCCTGCCATATAAAGCTCTACAGCGTTGAGATGTTTTGCGACTTTTTGTGCCATTTCTTTTTCTTCTAAAGTAAGCTTTGATGTTTCAAAATACTTGTCAGAATGGACACTGAACTTGAAATCATCCTTGCCGGGGAGTTTTTTTATACATTCATCAAAGACATACTCGCCCACAATCAGTATTCTCTTGTCGCCGCCTGATGCACCCTCGAGATACTTTTGCACCATTACCATTGTTTTGCCGTTATTTGTAAGGTTTTTGATAATGGCGTTTATGTTTCTTTCTTCTGTATCGAGATAGTACACACCGCCGCCAAAGCACTGATTGAGCGGTTTTATTATAGCTTTTTTGTGTTCACGGACAAAGTTCTTTATCTCATCAGAGTTTGCCGTAACAATATTTTCCGGCGCAAATTCCGGAAAGTAATTAAGATGGAATTTTTCGTTAAAATTCTTTATTGCAACAGGATTGTTGATAAGGATTGTTCTTTCTGTATCAACATAATCAAAAACGCTGCAGGCATTGATATAATCAATATCAACAGGCGGATCCGGACGGAAAAAGACAATATCAAAATGATTTATTATATATTTTTTCGGCTCATCTTTTTTATAAAATATATTTCCGTCTTTTAAATAAGCCTCAAAACAGTTTGTATAAGCGATATTGCCTTCTGTCATCAACGAGCTTTTTACAGTAATAAACACTTCAAAATCCCGTTGTAAAAACTCTTTTATCAGCCAAAAATTAGTAACAAGGTCATTAAATTCAAAGTATTTAAGTTCCAAATCATCTATAACAAATAAAATTGTCTGCTGTAATGAATTCATATATCCTCCAATTAAACTATATCAACTAAAGTAAAAATTACAATGATATGATATGATTAACCCGTAAGAAGAGTTTACATAAATAATTTTTAGTATCTAAAGGAGGACAATAAATGAAAATTTTACACGCAATGATAAGAGTAAAAGATATTGATGCATCAATGAAATTTTATACAGAACTTTTGGGACTCAAAAAAACTCACGAAATCAAACTGGATGACTGCATTCTGCACTTTTTAAAAGGCGAAGATTCGGATTTTGAAATCGAATTGACACAGAACTTTGAAAACCCTCAAAACGGCTACACAAACGGCAATGCCTTCGGCCATTTTGCTCTGGAAACAAAAAATATGGAAGAGTTCGACAAAAAGTTCAAAGCATTCGGCGGCGAATATCTCTACGAACCCTATGTAATGGAAGAAGCAGCTTCAAAAATTGCATTCATCAAAGATCCTGACGGAAACGAAATCGAAATCATTGAAAAGTTATAAATAAAAAGCCGGTTTATTTACCGGCTTTTAGATTTGGAAATCGTCCAAATCTCCTCCCAAAAATTTTTCTCAACAATTTAAATTTAATATTCTTATTTAACCATTGTAAAAACCTTTTGTGAAGCATTTTTTAAAGATTTAAACGTAACAGATTTTTAACAATCATGTACATCCGCTCCACATCATGGTTTCCATGATTTTTGTTCATGTAACATTTTTTAATATTTAATATAGTCTACTGACTCCGACAACTTATTGAACCTGTACATTTAACAAGTCCATTTTATTAAACAAGACCAGCACAGGCAACAAGCGGAATCAGACGGGGCTTTGCCCCATGCGCAGTCCCACGTTCAGGGGGACGAAGCGTCTGATTTCAAGACAGCTCAAGGGGTCACTTCCCCTAATTAATGCTTTTATTCTCTATTTATTTAGTCTACTGACTCCGACCACTTATTGAACCTGTGCATTTAACAAGTCCATTTTATTAAACAAGTCCAGCACAGGCAACAAGCGGAATCAGACGGGGCTTTGCCCCATGCGCAGTCCCACGTTCAGGGGGACGAAGCGTCTGATTTCAAGACAGCTCAAGGTGTCACTTTTAATAGATTTTTCTTAATTTGTATAAAAAATATGTTTACAGAAAAATCCTATACGAAACTTTTTAGAACAACTTATCGAAAAAAACATCTAAGGCGAATGTGTTTGAGGCTGTTTTACAGCCGAGTTATGAGCCTTTGGTTTTCGATTAGTTGTTTTTAAAGTGCAGTATCGAGATTTTGAGTAAACATATTTTTATTATTTCATATTGTCTACTGCCCACGCTTTACTTTGCGATTTTGTATATCTTGAACTCGGCCGGTTTTATATCGCCAAAGTGCATGCCTGATTCCGGTTTTTCAAACTTAACTTCTTCAAATTTAGCTTCGCCGATTTTTCCGCTTTCTTTATAGACATACTCCCCGACAATCAAATAATCGCACGGCATCTGAATATTTTTGTCATAGACGCTGTGGCCTTCTTTTATATAAGAATTGCTAAAGCCTTCATCGTTTGTTTCCGTAACTTTTTCTGTCGGTGCATTATAATTTGCAACTATCAGCAAAGCTTCTTTCAACGGGTCTTTGGAAACCATCCAGCAGACAAAACCGTCGCAGTCCTGTCTGATTATTTCGGCTTCACCTTCTCTTGTCAGTTCGTTTTCCAGTGCAAATTTGTTTATTGCATTGAATTTATTAAAAAACTTGTAGTTCTTTTCTCTGGGCATAGAAATTTCTGCCCCGATAACGCTTTCTATACCTTTTTGGGTAAAAGACTCGTCACCGTCTATAAACATAACGGGTCTTTGGGCATTTTTTCCGCCCGGCAAAAATTTATACTTAAACCACTTGAACAAAGCACCGCTTTCGCCAAGCTGCCCAGGATACTGGTCTATAGAACGAAACTCACCGTCTTGATTGTTATAGCTTTTCAGTATAGACAGGTTGCCAAACTTTGAAGAAGAATCGCTGATATTAAATTTTTCCAGCTCCTGATTGTCCTCGACAATAGCCTGAGGCGTTTTTGAGAACTGAGAAATTATGTCATTCCCCCACAAAATATCAAACGCCATATCATCGTGATATTCTTTGTAAAATCTGTCCCACAGCATATACTCAGCAAGCGTTGCAAAATGAGCAACAGTCTCCTTAAGCTCTTTGTTAGCTCTGCCGAGAACCTCTCTGGGCGCACGATAACTAATCGGAACTCCGTCATTTTCAGAAACTTCGTCCACAACGTGGTCTATATGATCCACTCTAAAACCGTCAAAATTGTAATCATTCTGCAGTTTTTTCAAATAATTTACATAAATATCAATGACAGGTTTGTTATACTCTCCGTTTTCCAAAAATACAAAATAATACGGGGTCTGGCAGTCAAGGTTTGCAAAATCAGTAACATCCTCGCCCTTAAAATCAAAATGTCTGAACAAAGGATATTCCCCTGTATCGACCATTCTGTCAAAAACAGGCGTGCCTGCAGAACACCACGCACCGCCCGGAGCAGGCCACAGGCCTTCTTTCATAAGTTCTTGTATAGTATCGCCCTGTTTTGTAATATCGTCTTCTGTCAATGGTTCGGTTGCTTTTCTGTCATTGATTTGTGCGACTATTTCTTTTGCACGTTTGCTCAACTTTGACTGGACATCTTTTGTCATCATTTCGTCAGACAATTCTTTTTTCTTTGGTGCAAGAAGTTCTTCAAAACTGTCATAGATTGATTGGTAGTGTTCTGACAGGTTATTGGAGCCTTTTTTCAAGGTGGCTTTATAAATATCCCTTACAATTTCTACGTCCTCAGGGTCTATTTCTTTTTCCAGAACTTTTGCCGCCTCATCAACTTCTTTTTCTATCTTTGAGATAAGTTCGTTTATATCAAACCATCTGGCAATAAAAGGATTTGCCAGCACCATTTTGGAAAATCTGCCTGTCTGAGGCAAAACATCATAAATAACACAGTGTCCTGCCAGCTGGGCAAGTTTTACAAACAGCTGCACCTGTGCTTTTGCATCGAGGTTCAAGTCTTCTAAAATAACTTTGTCCTCTAAAAGCGGGCTGACCTCGCTGCTTACGGGCAAATATGCACAGCCAAACTCTCTCGGATGAAACGGGATAAGGTACACTGTTGTCCCCAGAACACCGTTTTTTGTATCACCTGACGGCAATACAAGCACCTGTCTGAGCCAGTCCAGAAGTTTTCCTGTTTCTTTTGTTTTGTTTCCGTCGCCCAGTCCAGCAAGGTTTATCAATTTAATATTATGCTGTTCTCTTTTTATCCAGTCGCCGTTTTTGTATCCGGCTCTTTGTGCAGGTGAAATTTTGTCGTTTTCAAACTGAAAAACGCCTTTTTCTTCATCAAAAACACCGTTTTTTTGCCATTTTATTTCGAGTCCGTACAAAATTTCTGCGGGGGTGAGTTCTTCTATTGCTTTTACATAGGGATATGGCAGGTAGCCGTTTTCTTCTATCAGGGATTTGAGTTCCTCTTTTCTATCCTCTGACAAAGAATCATACTTATAAAGCTCTTTTAGATTTTTATAAACATCATTAATTTCTTTTTCAAAATTCTGCGTTTTTTTATTCCCGATATTCTTTAGAAAAGAAAGCATCAAACAACCCCCTCTTATTTGTTATAAACTCTTAAGTGCAATAATAGCATACTTTTTATTTATAATAAATCACTAACTATACAAACTACACAATATAAAGTATAATCTTCTGTATGATTAAAAAATTTCTGCTAATCCTTTTTATTTTTGTGTTTCAGGGTATTTTTGTTTTTTGTGCAATAGCAAATGACGATACAACAGCTGCGGCGTTGGAAAAACAGCCCAAAGAGCAACCCCAAGAGCAACAAATACAAACAAAGGCACAATACCCCCTGAACAGTCAAAATATAGAAGAAGATAAAAAATTTTACGAAATAAAAATTCAAAACGCAATCAAAATAAACTGGAAACCGCCCATTTTCAGCGGGTCAAGACATGCTATTTACAAATTCAGGATTAACAAAGACGGATCTTTTCAAAATATAGAATTAAAGACTCCATCAGGCAGCAATGCCTTTGATAAATCAGCAAGAAAAGCTATAGAAAAGACCTCTCCATTTCTTTCAATACCTCAGAGTTTTAACACAGATTACGTAGATATGGAGATGATTTTTGACAAACACGCAGCATACACCATGGCTGAAACATCATCTTTAAAAAATAATATTTCTTCCGCACTTTTGCTAAGCGGAAAATCATATACAGAAAACAAAGAAATGGAAAAAGCCCTGCGCTGGTACACTCAGAATCTAAAAAAACAGGTTGAAAAAAAATGGCTTCCGCCCGCTGTTAACAAAGAACTCTGTACTCAAGTCAATGTCGTTATTAACAAAAACGGAAAAATAGAAGGCACAGAAATCTTTAAATCTTCAGGGGACAAAGATTTTGACGAGTCTGCACTGACAGCTGTACAGGAGATGACAAAATATTCAATGCCGCAAGAGTTTAAAAATCAAAAAGCAGCATTCCAGCTTACATTCTCCCGCTCTTACAAAACTTATCCAATCGAAACGCCCGCCTCATATATTATTCGTAGCGGGATAAATGCATCAACCTGGCTATTATGGCTATTATTATGACGTTTAATTATCCTTAACAACCTTTGTCAAACCCTTGGGCGAGTCAGGATTTTTACCGAGCAGAGCCGCCATTTCGCACGCAATGAGCTGCAATGTCAGCAAAGACCCGAAAATTGCCTTCATTTTGCGTTTTGTTTTTATGTAGATATTTATATCACCCGACTTTACGTCCTGCACTGACGTGATACAGATGATTTTCGGATTGTACTCATCTTTAATTTTTTTAAGGTTACGTACCGCAAAATCAGCATTTTCTTCATCAATTATTGCAATAACAATAGATTTTTGATTCAGCACAGCCACATGCCCGTGCATAAATTCGCCGAAAGGATAAGCCATTACGTTTAAATAGCAGGTTTCCTTCATTTTCAAGGCACCTTCTTTTGCAATCGGATAATAGTTTTTGTTGCCCAAAATAGAAATATTATTGTATTCAGCAACCAGATGCGCTGCATCATTAATCTTGTCTACATCCAGCTTTATACGTTCAAGATAAGCAGGCAGTCTGCGCATTGTGTTCAAATATCCGCCGATATCTTCTCCCTGTTTGTGTACAAGATTTAAAATAACAAGGATTGAACAAAAAATCTGTGCGGTGAGTGCTTTTGTCGACGCAATGCTTTTTTCTTCCCCTGCATCGGACAAAATTTTGTAATCACAAAGTTTCCACATGGTAGAATCTTTTGCATTTGTTATACACATTGTTTTTACGCCCTCTTGTTTTATCATTTTGAGCGCATTCAGTGTATCCGAGGTTTCGCCTGACTGTGATACAAAAATATACAGCGAATCAGGTGTAATAAAATGTTTTTTCTGCAGAACAAATTCGCTGGAGTATTCTGCCTCGCAAGGAATTTGGGCATATTCAATAAACAGAGGGGCAGCTATTGCCGCACAGTTGTAAGAAGAACCGCTCGCAACTATCACAACATTGTCTACCCTATCCGGCATATCGAATGTTATTTCGTCTTTTTCCGTAACATAAGAAGCAAGCAAATGCTTTATAACGGAAGGCTCTTCAAAAATTTCTTTTTGCATTATTGATGACATATTACACCCTTTGTAACACTACAAAACAAAAACCTTTTTTATAGTCAAAAATTCACGACTATCTGATGCATTATATTTATCGGCACAATTTAAAAATAGTTTAATTAAAATATTAAATTATTAAGTTATTTATCTTTTCTCAAATCGTTGAAGTTTTCCTGTGCGTATTTATACAAATCATTGAGCGCATTTTCAACTTTTTGTCTATAGTGTTCCGCATCTTCTTTAGAACAATCCGAAGGAACATAAATAGGCTCTCCGTACACTGCTATTGTTTTTACGCCGAGTAACGGAAAGCGAAACTCGTCCCATGTATTGAATTTTAAAAGCCATTTTGAAGGTGAATACCATGTCATAGGCACAATAGGCACCTGAGAAAGCTTGGCAATATTTATCACGCCGTCTTTTACAACACCTTTTGGACCTCTCGGGCCGTCGATAGTAATTGCGGCACTCTCGCCCTGTTCAAGTTTTTCTATCATAGCAAGTGTCGCCGCAGCACCCTGTCTTTTATATGAGCCTCTTATAACTTTTATGCCCATATGTTCTGTTGCTGCAGCAATAATCTCTCCGTCATTTGATTTACTAATCATTACATTGAGATTGCCTCTGTCTTCGTTTGCATACAATGCACACTGATGCGCATGCCACAGTGCAAAAATTACCGGTTTTGTGGTCGGATAATTGATATTTTTGCAATCATAGAACAAACTCTCAAAAGCATAAAAATGCTTTGTTAAAAAAGATAAAACAGCTACCTGCAATTGTTTTTTGTCTAATTTGAACATACGTTTTATGATACAACAAAAAAAATTTTTTCGCAGCCACTTTTTATATATTTTAGATAGTCAGTTGTTCTATGCTCTTCGCATCAAGTCTGACAGTTTCAGCTCTTTTGGCTGCTTTTTCTTTGCTCTTTTCAGCATTGGTTTCGGTCTTCTTTTAAAACTGCTAAGTCCCACCATTGTTGCTTTTTCTTCTTTGATAAGGAGAAGTTCTTTCATCAAATCAACAATTTCTCTCACTTTAGTGTCCTTTCTCTTTTAATAATTTCATATAGTCAACTGACTCCTACTACTTGTAGAACCTGTGCAATTGGCAAGTCCGTTTTGTTCAATAAGTCCGGCACAGGCAACAAGCTCATAGGGTCACTTCCGTAGATATAAGCGAAGCCGCCTCGGACATAGTTAAAATAAAATATTAAATGCCTTTTTTTAACCCCTGCTTATGTTATAGTTGAGTGTATGACAGAAGAAATTCAAATTTTAAAAGAGATTGAAAAAGCGGCTCTTCTTTGTGAAAAAAATTACACAAGAGAAGATATCTTTAATATTCTAAAAACGCCCTCAGACTCCGGCAATGATATAGATATTGAAAAACAAATCTGTATTCTTAAACTTCAGGATATAAAAAACGATCAAGAGGCTGACCTGCTTATGTTTCATCTGACAGGGCATCACGGGCTTATTAGAGAAGCCTGTGCGCAAAAAGTAAACGAATTTTTAAAATCAGAACAGTATTCCGATTTCTTTCAAACAAAAGAGAATCTAAACACCCTTTTAAAAGCAGTAAATGACATAAATCCCAATATCTGCAGACTGATTTGTGAGATTTTGCCGTTTGTTCAGGACAAAGACTATTTTTTGGAAATACTGTATGAAAGATTTGACACTGTTTTTGCCGAACTCGAACAGCTAAAGCGCAGCAACTGGTACACAAAAAAACTTTTCAATCTATACTGGTGTCTTGAGGCACTGGGCAATCTTTACCCGCCTGACTCGCAAAGGCTCGAAGATATTATTTTAAAAACATCAAAATTCAGAGATTACACCATACGTGAAAAAACAGCTATGGTACTCTCCCGCATAAAATCAGATTCAACTGTATTACAGCAGGTAAAAGAGCAACTAAAACAGGACGAAAATTTTTACGTAAAACGCTATGCCTCAATCTGGTAACCAAAATTGGTAAAGATATATAACGATTCCTTGCAACAACTTTTTTTAACTGCTAAAATCAGCATATTAAACTACAACGTGTTTAGTAATTAAGGAGACGGTTATGAAAAAACTTTTAGCTAAAGCATTGATGCTTGCAGTTGTTTTTGGCGTCAGCACTGCTGCATCTTTTGCAAAAGATTATGCCGACCTGCCTAAAGACCACTGGGCATACAAGCAAATCCAAATTTTAACAGACTTTAATGTTGTTGTCGGCTACCCTGACGGCAACTATCGTCCTGACCAAAATGTTACAAGAGCAGAATTTGCTACTATGGTAATCAAAGCTTTTGAACAACAAAAAGCAGATATCAAAAAACCAGCAAAATTCTCTGATGTCAAAGAAGGCGACTGGTTCTACGGAATGGTGCAAAGAGCTGTTATGTTTGACCTTTTAAAAGGTTATCCAGACGGCCACTTCGACCCGTACGGAACAGTTTCAAGAGGCCATGTTATAGCTACTACAGTAAATGCGCTGACTACAGAAACTATTTCTAACCAGAAAGCTGTAGAAATCCTCGAAAACAGCTACTCTGACTATCAGCAAATCCCTGACTGGCTCATCATTGCAGCAGGTAAAGCTGAAATCCTCGGCCTTGTTGTAAAAGAACCGGGTGAAGAAACAGTTATCAACGCTAACAGACCTGCAACAAGAGCAGAATTGGCTGCTTTTCTTGTAAAAATGCTCGAACAGGCAAAACTCAACCCGAATGCAAAATTGAGAGAAGCTATGAGTCCGAGAACTGCAGAAGGTATCATCATCCCTAACACAACTCTGGAAGGCTACATTGCTACAATTCCTGCCGGAACTGTTATTCCTATAATGGTATTGAACAAAGAAATCACAAGCCAGAGAACAAAAGTTGGCGAACAGTTCCTGTCAAAATTACCTAAAAACCTCGTTACAAAAGAAAAATATCTTCTTTTAGTTGAAAACGACGCTCTCACAGGTAAAATTGCAGATGTAAAAGTAGGCAGACTCTTTATCAGAAACGGCGAAGTTATGATGGAAACACAAACCATCACAACAGACAGAAATCAGACAGCTGCTTTCTGCGGTGATGCTATTGGCGGCTACAGACCGGAAGGTTTCTGGAAGACTCTGTATCTGAAAATTATCAAAGGCCACAGAATCCAAATCAAAGAAGGCGATATTCTTAACCTTAAACTCAAAAAACCTGTTAGAATTGACCTGACAAACGGTATGATTCTGGAATAATTTGATAACAAATCCAAATTATAATAAAGACCGGGATTTTAACAATCTCGGTCTTTTAATTTATTTTTCCCCGCAATATTAAAGTTTTTGCAATTTTTGCCGATGTAATATAAAACAAAAACAACGGAGAGACAAAATGCTTTTTAAAAGAAAATGTAAAATAACTTTTATTGCTCACGGAGCAACATTATATACAGAAGAAAACCGCATCTGCGACAAAGAAAGCCACCCGCCGTTAAATGAACAGGGGCAGGAAGAAGCTGAACGCATTGCAAAATGGATAATCCACCGCTCGCCGCAGGTCGACAAAATTTATACAGGCGCATCTCTGAGCTGTATCCAGACTGCAGAAGCTGTTTCTAAAGAATACGGTCAGGATTTTGAAATACGCAGTGAGCTGAAAAATCAGGAATTTGGTATCTGGAAAGGTCTGAGCTACAACGAGATAGAAGAATACTACCCTGACCAGCTGCAAAAATACCACGAGCTAACTTCGAGTTATGCACCGGAAGGCGGAGAAACGCTTCTGGACTTTGACAAAAGGGTAGAAGAAACCGTTAACAATCTGATTGAAGAAAACCTGACAAAAAGAATCGTTGTTGTAACTCACTCAAACTTTATCAGAGCAGCAATCAGAAATGCACTGGAAATACCTGTAGAAAACCAGAACAGAGTATTTATCCCGACAGGCAGCGCAACTCAGATTAAATACTACAAAGGATGGAATATCCTTATGTATTCAGGACACATTCCGCTATTTTTATAAAATTTCATATAGTCAACTGACTCCGACTACTTGTAGAACCTGCGCAATTGGCAAGTCCGTTTTGTTAAACAAGTCCGGCACAGGCAACAAGTGCATGGGGTCACTTCCGCAAAATGCTAGACTTGGCGTCACTCGCACTCCGTGTACACTTCTACAAAAGAAGCCGACTCAGACATCTTCCTGTTGTTTTAAAAACTCCGGAATCTGGCAGGCCTCTATAGTTCCGACAACTATCTTCCACTCCGGCATTGCCTCTTGCAATTCATCTTGCATATGCGACAACAGCCCCGGAATAATAATGCTGCGGGTGTTTACTTTTTGTGCAAGTCCAAATTCCTTGACTGACTTTGCAACAAGCTCTGCCGTAAACTTATCCGCAGACCACGCTGTCAAAACACTCATCCCGTCAGACGGTGTAACAACCAGATATGACCCGAACGGCAAAGATTCCAGCTCTCCTGCTACGGCAAAATATGTTAGTGCAAAATTTGTTGTAAGAAGCACAGGAGAATTTTTGTCAGGGTCATTAAATTCATACACCTTGGCTTCCACCTGCAGCGGTTTTTGAGGATTTGTATAAATATTCTGTCTTAGGGTCATCAATGTAGATAACAATGCTTCATCAAAATCATTCAACACAACAATGCTTGCATATCTGCATATCAAAAGCGATGCCGCAGCACATGCCTGCAGGTTATCCATATTCTGAGGCAATCTGACCATAACAGGATAAGTCAATGGCTCAAAACGTTTTAAAATAGCAGCACGCCTGATGTATGTAAGTTCTTCAACAACGTCTGATACGGATTTTGAAGAATATTCCAGCTCAAGCAAAATATTCTTTACACCGTTGTTTAAAGCCTGCTGAGATTTTTCAACAAGCTGTTCTATACTGCCAGACGAAACTATTGAATAGTTTTCATTGTCAGAAATAACAGCAAGACCGGCCTCTGTCACTTTTTTGCAATGCTCGGGAGTAACCTTCCCAGTCAAATACAAGGCATCGACTTTAAAAATCTCGCCGATTCTCTCTATTTCATAGTTTTTTATCTGCTCTAATTTTTTATCAAAATCCTTATCCCCGCAATCCAGAGCAACAGCAATAACAGTGCGGTTTACAAAAGTTTTGTCGTGTCTGAACATAACAGTCTCGCCGCCTGTGACAAGATTTTGGGAAAGTTTTATTTCGTGCTGCTGTATTTTTGCAGCCTCGCCAAATTTTTCTTTCAACTCTTCAGGAACATAAGGGCATTTTTCTATATCGACCTGTTTTTTGGCAAGCTTTAGCGCAAACGCCATACAGGTAGGACAGCCGCATTGTTTGCAATTTGTGCCTTCTGCCTTTTTTGCCCCCGGCAGGTATTTAAAAATTTGTAATCCGGTTAATTCCACTACAACAGCCCCTTTATTACCTGAACACTCTTTGGATTCCACAAAACAACAATATCAGCACCTGCACTAATCATCGCAGATGCACCTGAAATTTCCCACATCACAGCCCTTTCGTCAAAGCTGCCCCAGTTTTTGGAAAAAGTATCAGACTTTGCTTCTTTTGCTCTGTAAGATTCTTCACCTATAAAGGCAATAACAGGCATATTGAGCATTTTATCCCCGTCAAAAGCAGCCTGTTTAATCTTTTCAATGATACTGTAGCCATAATCCAAGCCGTATCCCAGCCCGCCCATATCAGGGTCAATCAAAATCCTATCTGCATTTTGTCCTTTATCAATTGATAAAATGTTCAGCTCTTTGGCCAGATTTATATCTATAGGAGAGCGCAAAACAAGGATGTGATTGTATTTTGCAGTATAAGGCACAATTTTTTCATAAGTAGTATCCTGTGCAAAAGAAATTATGCACTCTTTTGGTGCAAATTCCGCAAGCACCGGCAGCAGTTTCAAATCCACCGCATCGTTATTAGCCCCTCTCAAAATTAACGGTTTTGTTATTTTGGAAAGCACATTTTTCAAAAAAGATTTTACTTCTTCTATCTTTTTATCAACATTTTCTTCTGTAAGGTTGAACTTTACGGAAACTATATCAGCACAAGAATCCTGAGCCTTTTTACAAAAGTCTTCCTCTGTGCAGCAGCCGCTTTCATCACATATCCCCCATTCTTTTCGCAGAATCTCAGGATACGAAGAATCAACAATATAAGGGATTTCTATTGCAACAACAGGCTTAAAACGGTTGTTATTTTCTTTCATAAAAGAAAGAGCCTTATTCCCGCCGATTTTCAATCCCGAAATTTCTATCTGCCTGATATTTTCTTTTACAGGCCAGTCCAAAAGTGACAAGTCTAATTTATCCATAGACTTATCTTAAAAATTAAACACAACAAAGTCAATTATTTTTCACACAGGCAACCGGCTGCAAACACATTTTACCCTATGATATGAGGTTTAAAGGCAAACGGATTGTCATAAATTCCTGGGAAATTATCCGAGGCACTGGCAATTTTTTTAACAGACTGCATTTTTTGCAGCTGTTTGTCTATTTGAGCCATTGCTCTTCTTGCATTTTGTTCAAGAGCCTTTCCGGAAGGGATATACAGGGAAACACGCTTCAAATTCATCACAGTAAACTCCTTTTTGATTCTTCAGCGCTTGAGTACATTATAAAGAATCGTGAAATAAACAAAAAGTGTCAACCTTTAAAATTGACACTTTTCGTAACAATATTTACAAATATTTATATACAATGAACTGATTAGCCAAGGAACATGCTAGCATGAACAACAGGTGATTCTGCTGCAGCTTCTGCTGCCATAGTACCCATAGGCTGTCTTTGAATAAACGGATTTGTTTTTGCATATTGTTCTGCTGCAATTCTTTCTTTGATTTTTATCATTTTGCTCTGGAGTTTCGTATTGTTAGCAAATTCAAAATATCCGTGAGCAGCTTTGATAGAAGTTCCTACAGGGTCTTGTTTTGAAGCTTGTGCAATAACTTTTCTTTCTTCTCTTGCAGCTTTTCTTAATTTAGCAGGAATTTCCTTAATCATAGTTTGTGCTGCTACTCTGTTAATTGTCATTTTTTTCTCCTTTTTAATAAATTGGTTTGGTTGTATGAGGTGTAAAAAGCGTCAACAAAAATTTTGACGCTTTTTATTTGTAATATTTACAATTCTTATTAATTTAATTTACTTTATCAAAGAATGTCCTGTCATTTCTTCGGGCTGTTTTATACCAAGCAGCTGAAGTACTGTCGGTGCTACATCACACAATGCACCTGTTTCTTTCAATTCATACTTGCCCTGACCGTTGATAAGAAGGAACGGAACAGGATTTGTAGTATGAGCCGTAAACGGAGCGTGTGTTTTTGCATCTTCCATATATTCAGAATTTCCATGATCAGCAGTCAAAAGCATAACAACATTGTTTTCTTTTGCTTTTTGTGCAATTTTGCCGACACAGGTATCTACTGTTTCACAGGCTTTTACTGCTGCATCGAACACGCCTGTGTGTCCTACCATATCAGGGTTTGCAAAGTTAACAAGTATAAAGCCGTATTCCGGATTGTCCAGAGCTTTTAAAACATTTTCACAAACCTCAGGTGCGCTCATTTCCGGCTGAAGGTCATAAGTTGCAACCTTTGGAGAAGCAACCAAGGCTCTTGTTTCCAGTTTTCCTGATTTTTCTTCACCGCCGTTAAAGAAGAATGTAATGTGAGCGTATTTTTCTGTTTCTGCTGTTCTGAACTGTTTTACTCCGTTTGCATCAAGCACATCGCCGAGAATGTTTGTCAATTTTTCCGGCGGATAAGCTATCGGCAGAGGGAAAGTTTCGTCATACTGAGCCATGCAGACATAGTAGAGATTTTTTCTTACAGCTTTTCTTTCAAAACCGTCAAATTTTTCAAAAGTCATTGCTCTTGTAAGTTCTCTGGCTCTATCCGGTCTGTAGTTGAAGAAAATAATTGCATCGTTATCTTTGATTCTGGAATCAGCATCAGCATTTGTTATTGTCGGTTCAACAAACTCGTCTGTCACATCTTTTTCATAAGAAGCTTTGATTGCCTCATCAGAGTTTACTGCTTTTTCTCCTTCGCCCAAGAGCAGTGCGTTATAAGCCTTTTCAACTCTTTCCCAGCGGTTATCTCTGTCCATTGCCCAGTATCTGCCGGAAATTGTTGCAATCTGAGGAAGACCGTATTTTTTGAGTTCTTCTTCCAGTTCAGCAAGGAAGTTAACAGCACTCTTTGGAGGAGTATCTCTTCCGTCCAAAAATGCGTGAACATAAACTTTTTTGAGTCCGTTTTCTGCAGCCATTTTCACAAGTGCTTTTACATGGTCAAAAGAACTATGGACACCGCCTGTAGAAACAAGTCCGTACAAATGAAGAGCGGAATCATTTTTCTTCACGTGTTCGATTGCTGCCTTAAACTCTTTGTTTTCAAAGAATTTTCCTTCTCTGATTTCTTTATTGATTCTTGTCAAATCCTGATAAACTACTCTGCCTGCGCCGAGGTTGAGGTGGCCTACTTCAGAGTTGCCCATCTGTCCGTCAGGCAGACCTACGTATTCTCCAGAGGCATTTATTTGTGTATATTTTTCTGTTTCTTTTAATTTGTCAAAATTCGGTGTATTAGCAGTTTTTACAGCATTTTTAGAGCTGTCGTTGCTAATGCCCCATCCATCCATAATACATAAAAGGACTCTTTTGTTATCTGTCATTATTTTATCTCCCTTAATTGTTTCGGTATTTATATTATCAACGCTGAAGAAAAAACTTAAACCCCCCTAAAAAATATAAAAATAATCCTTGTAAAACATCTTTTTTTGCGCTATTTTGATGTTAAATATGCAATTAACTGCATTAAGTACAAAAGAGGAGAACTCAAAATGGCAGAAAGAAAATTAGTTGGAACAGGCGAAATGTTCAAAAAAGCACTTGCCGGCAAATATGCTATCGGTGCTTACAACGTAAACAACATGGAAATTTTGCAAGGTATTGCAGAAGCTGCTGAAGAAACAAGATCACCTATCATTCTTCAAGTTTCAGCAGGTGCAAGAAAATATGCAAACCAAACATACCTCATCAAGCTTGTTGAAGCTGCACTGGCTACAACAACAGTACCTATAGCACTTCACTTAGACCACGGTGCTGATTTTGAAATTTGTAAAGCTTGTATCGACGGCGGTTTTTCTTCAGTTATGATTGACGGTTCAAGATTCCCGCTCGAAGAAAACATTGCTTTGACAAAACAGGTTGTTGAATACGCACACGCAAGAGGCGTTTCTGTAGAAGCAGAACTCGGTAAACTTGCAGGTGTTGAAGACGATGTTAAAGTTGCTGCTCACCACGCAACTTATACAGATCCTGAAGAAGCAGCAAGATTCGTTAAAGAAACAGGCTGTGACTCTCTGGCTATTGCAATCGGTACTTCTCACGGTGCTTACAAATTCAAAGGCGAAGCTAAACTCGACTTTGAAAGATTGGCTGAATGTAAAAAAGCTATCTATGACGTAGTTGGTTACGATTATCCTATCGTTCTTCACGGTTCATCTTCCGTACCTAAAGAATTTGTTGAAAAATGCAACAAATACGGCGGCAAATTGCCTGATGCTCAAGGTGTTCCGGAAGATATGCTCAACTACGCTTCTAAACACGGTGTAGCTAAAATCAATATCGATACAGACTTGAGATTGGCTATGACATCTACTATCAGAGAATTCTTTATAGAACATCCTGACAAATTTGACCCACGTGAATATATGGGTCCTGGCAGAACAGCCGTTAAAGAAATGGTTATTCACAAAATGAGAGATGTATTAGGCACAGCCGGTCACGCTGATGACTAATAAAAAATCATAAAGCGAAAAAAAATCCCTCTGCTCAACATCGACAGAGGGATTTTTTCCTTATTTTTGTCCGCTTTTTCTCAATTGCGGAGAGTATTTTTTAATATCTGCAAACACATCTGATGCATACTTATATCTTATAGGCGAGCCGTTATAATTTATCAGTGCTGTTCTGATATTGCCTTTTGCTTCATTCAATCTGGCCTGATACAATATAACGCCGACTCTCATATTCAGCTGAGGGTTTGTTTGCAAAGCTTTATACAGTTCTTTATAATTTTTGTATTTTGATGTAATTTCTTTCAATTTTTTGTGAAAAAATTGTGGACGTTGATACATATCCTTTATTGTTATACTTGTAATTTGCATCATTCCTTTGCCGAACTCACCATTTCTGTTTTCTGTAAAATGGGTTTCTTGTTTTGCAATACAGGCAATTTGTACCGGATCAACGCCGTATTCTCTTGAAATTTTTACAATATAATCTGCCACTTTATTTTTATTGACCGTATCATTACAGCTTTTATCCTCATTCATGATAGTGAGAATTTTGGCTTTTTGGCGTTTAAATAAAAGCGAATCCATCTTTTTTTGAATTATTCCTGCGTTTAGTTCTGCTATTTTCTTTTCTGCAGTTTCCCAGTTAATAGATTTTGGCTTATTTTTATGCGCTGTTTTGAAAGGATTTGCTACATTTTCAACAGGCTCAAAATATCTTGAACCAGCCGAAGACAAACTACTCATAAGTCCTACCAGCTCTACGCCGATTGCGCATTTTTTTACAGTTTTTTTAATTGGGATTTTTCTCAAAACATGACATCCCGGAATTCTTCTTATCATTGTTATTAATCCTTAGTGTTTAAACCTTAATAAAATAATGGCAAATAGTATATTAGCACCACGGATTTTAGAATTCAATATATATAAATAAAATCTTGTCTTTATTACATAAAGAGCCTATAATTAAATAATTATGAATGATGTTTACAAAAATCTCTTGGGGAACATTCCGGAAATACTCGCATCTGACGATGATTTGGACAAAAATTTTGCAAAAGCAATAATGGAATTCAAAAATTCCGTAAATTTTGACAGCGCATATATCTGTTATCTGAATGTAGGCTGTGCAAATATTCAATACAGATTGAGCAACATTATGAGCGCACCTGTTGCAGAAACAGAATCCGTTATCAATTTTCCGGAAATATTAAAATCAAAGCTTTATGAAAATGCAGTATTTGTATTTGACGAAAAATCAAAATTCTTTAATGCATTAGATATAAACAAAACAAACTCACACTACCTGATAGCAAAACTCAATATAAGAGAAACTGTTTTCGGGTTTATTCTGCTGACCAGACCAGCAGCTATGCCGTTCAGCAAAGAGGATGAGTTTTTGGCAAAGTCACTGGCTGCGCTTGTTTCGTACTCCATAAAGGATTCTGAATTATCAAATGTTTTTAAGTTGCAGTTAAGAGCCTTGCAAGACAGCATAATAGACAAAACACAGGCCTATGCAACAATCAAAAAACAAAATGAAAAAATTCTGGAAGCCGACAAACTGAAAAATGAATTTCTTGCAAATATTTCTCACGAATTGAGAACTCCGCTGAATGCAATAATAGGTTTTTCAGAAGCACTTTCTATGAAAATTTTCGGCCCGCTGAATGAAAAGCAGGAAGAATACGTTACAGACATTCATGTGTCCGGGCTGCATCTTCTCGGAATGATTAACGAAATACTTGAGCTTTCTAAGATAGAAGCAAAAGCCGTAAAACTTGCGCTTTCAAAATTCAACCTGCAAACATCACTCAATGAAGTAGTAAATATTGTAAGGCCGCTCGCAAACAAAAAACACATAAAGCTCGAAAAGGTAACAAATGATTTTCTTGAAATCGAAGCTGATTATCAAAAAATTCAGCAGATACTCTACAACCTTTTGAGCAATGCAATAAAATTTACGCCTGAAAACGGTGAAATACAAATCGGCTACAACATTAACAAAAAAGATGTTGTTATGTTTGTAAAAGACAACGGCACAGGCATTGACAAAAAATATGAAGGCAAAATTTTCGGCAAATTTGTCCAGCTGAACAATGTTTATTCAAAAAAAGAAAGCTCCACAGGACTCGGGCTAACCATTACAAAAGAGCTGACAGAACTCCACGGCGGAAAAATCTGGTTTGAAAGCACTGTCGGCAAAGGGACAACGTTCTTTGTACGCCTGCCTTTATTACAGCCAAAAAATAAGGACAAAAATCAGTCATGAAAAAAATCCTTATTATAGAAGACAATGAGCTGAATTTAAAACTGATGAAGGATATTCTTGATTCTCAAGGATATGACACAGACACGGCAACAGACGGTCAGCAGGGTCTGGACAAAGCTCAAAACAACGACTATGACCTTATTCTGCTGGATATACAGATGCCTGTGGTTTCAGGATACGATTTTTTGAAGCAATACAAAAAAGACACGCCAATCATTGTTGTGTCTGCCTGTGCAATGGATGTTGAGATAAACAAGGCAAAAGAACTCGGCTGTGCTGATTACATTTCAAAACCAATACAGATTGTTTCGTTTTTAAGCACAATCCAAAAATATGTTTAACATATTTTATATAATCAACCGACTCCGACGCTTGTTAAAACCAAGCCTTAATCGTCGCTCAAGGACAACACGGCCATAAACGCTTCTTGCGGAACTTCCACACGGCCGACCGCTTTCATACGTTTTTTACCCTTTTTCTGTTTTTCCAAAAGCTTACGTTTACGGGAAATATCACCGCCGTAACATTTATCAAGAACGCTTTTTCTCAACGCTTTAATGTTTGTACGTGCGATAATTCTGCCGCCGACTGCTGCCTGAATAGGAACCTCAAACATCTGACGTGGGATTATGTCTTTTAGTTTTGCGGTCAATTTTTGTCCGACATAAAAAGCGTTATCCTTATGAACAATTGCGCTCAAAGCGTCAACAACTTCGCCGGCAAGCATAACATCGAGTTTTACAAGGTCAGAGCGTTTGTATTCCTTAAACTCGTAATCCATACTTGCATAGCCTTTTGTACGAGATTTTAGCTGGTCATAAAAATCAACAATAACTTCGCTCAAGGGCATTTCATATTCCAAATCCACACGCACCTTATCTATGTAGTGCATATTGACGAAAATTCCCCTCTTGCTCTGGCACAAATCCATTAATGTGCCTGTATAATCATTCGGAGCAATAATATTTACTTTTACATACGGTTCCTCAATATACTCTCTGTACTGAGGGTCAGGGAGATTTGCAGGGTTGTCTATCTCAACAACAGAGCCGTCTGTCTTATGCACTCTATAAACTACGGAAGGTGCCGTTGTAACAAGAGAAAGGTCATACTCTCTTTCCAGACGCTCCTGAGCGATTTCCATGTGCAGCATACCCAAAAAGCCGCATCTAAAGCCAAACCCAAGAGCAGAAGAAGTTTCCGGCTCAAAAGTAATTGAAGAGTCATTGAGTTTTAGTTTTTCCAAAGATTCTTTTAAATCCTGATAATCGTCGTTGTCTACAGGATACAGACCTGAAAACACAACGGGCAACGCTTCTTTATACCCCGGCAGCGGTTCTGCAGCAGGGAACTCGGAATGTGTAACTGTATCCCCCACAAACCTTGTCAATTCTTTTATAGAACACGCCATATACCCTACATCGCCTGTTACAAGTTCATTTACGGGGACTCTATTCGGGTTCAGATATCCGAGTTCAACAACCTCATATTTATTGCCTGACGCCATAAATTTAATCTTATCTCCGACTTTAATGCTTCCGTCAACAATTTTAAAGAAACACAATGTACCGAGATAAGGGTCATAAGCACTGTCAAAAACCAACGCTCTCAATGGTTTGTCCGAGGTATCCTCAGGCGGCGGAACAAATTTTACTATTGCTTCGAGAATATCTTCGATACCTATACCTGCTTTTGCACTGGCGGGGATAGCATGTTCTGCGTCTATTCCGAGTATTTCTTCTATCTCGTCTTTTACTCTGTCCACGTCTGCTGACGGCAGGTCAATTTTGTTGATGACAGGGATAATTTCCAAATCCTGTTCAATTGCGAGATAAGCATTAGCCAGAGTTTGCGCCTCTACGCCCTGAGTGGAATCAACGATAAGCAAAGCTCCTTCACAAGCGGCAAGTGAGCGGGAAACTTCATAAGAAAAATCCACGTGACCCGGGGTATCAATAAGGTTAAGCTCATACTCCTGCCCGTCTTTTGCTTTGTATTTCATACGGGCAGCGTTCAATTTTATTGTAATACCACGTTCTCTTTCGATATCCATGGAGTCCAAAAGCTGATTTTGCATATCACGCTGGGCTACCGTGCCAGTGTATTCAAGCAATCTGTCAGCCAGTGTAGATTTACCATGGTCAATATGGGCTATGATACAAAAATTTCTTACGTTTTTAATGTCCCTTGTCATAACCACAGTATATATGAAAGATTATTCTTTTAAAAGCCCTTTGACAACCTTGTATGCTATTTCGAGTTTTTCTCCGTCTAGCTGCGGCAATGATGAGGCTATTTCTTTTCTTAAATCGCTTTCCTGTTTTATATGGTCAAGGGCAAACAGTTCTTCTGCAGTTGTATCCAGCGCCGCTATTATTTTATCAAGGGTTTCTGCCGTACAAAAATTTTCGCCGATTTCTATTCCGCTAAGTGTCCTTTGCGATATTTCCACGGCTTCAGCGAGTGCTTCTTGCGTAAGCCCGCGTTTTACACGCATTCTTTTTATTTTTTTGCCTAAATCTTTTTTTATGCCCATGTTGAATTTGTTGAAATTTAACTGCTTAATAAGAAAAAATTAGATACTAAATGTATTTTATATTAAGTTTTGTAAATCCAAAATGAGGCGATATTGCTATAATTTTAGGTAATATGAAATTTAGTTTCATAAAAATACGCAATTATATAAAAACAAAAAACTTTATAAAAGAGTAAGGAGTTTACACAAAGTAAGTTACTTAAAAAGCCTAAACTCCACCTACATCCGGTTTAGGCTTTTTCTTTTAAACATACAAAATTAGTAAGACAAAGGAAGGACGGTTAGTATGACAAATTTTGCAGTTCAAGCAACATTGGGAGCAGCAGCTCCGTTGGTATCAAAAGAAAAAGGAACCATGGGCAACAGAATGGATTGTGCTGGCGAGCAAATCAAAAACAATGTAAAAACTGGTCTGCAAGGCAGCGCAGTTGCAGCAGGAGCCATCGGCACAACCTATGGCATTGTTCATAATAAAACAATGGCAAATGCCGCAGCAAAAGTATTTGACAAAACTCTAAACGGTATAGGCAAATTATTTGGCAAAAAGGATTTGGCTCAAATAGTAGACAATAAACTCTTAAAAACTGTATCCAAATATCTGACTAAAGACAATGCAAAGCTTAATACAAAGGGTTTCTATAAAACTATGGCGTTTGACCCAAAGACTTTAAGCAAAATCAAAACAGCAAAAGGTATAGCTCTTGTTTCAGCAATTGCGCTCCCTGTTTTGGGTTACATCCGTGACAAACACATTTACAAAATGGGTCAAATTGATCAGAAATATACAGACAAAGCAAGTCTGCAAAAAACATTATAATCCCCTATCTGAAATAATAGAAAGAGCGATAAATATTTATCGCTCTTTTTGTGTTGATAATATTTATTATGTAAGAATTTTGTTTTTATTTTTTATACAGATAATTATTAAAAGTCGACCTGCTGCTTCGTTCAAACAGAAAGTAGCATATACCAGACTCGGCAACTCGGCACGTCAAAATTGCTAAAGTACAAATATTATTTGTGGTTCAAGTAATTTCCCCGTGCCTCGAACAATACCTCGTTTGCAGTTGTATATGCAACATTCTGTAATTCACTATGCAAAGGTCTTTTTTTAACAATTATCTGTATGCAGTGAAATTTGATTTTGAAACCTTTTACGAAGCTTTGTACAACAACTTATCAAAACATCTGCAGGGCGAGTGTGTCTGAGGGCTGGGTAATTATAACAAACACTTTTATTTTTTGTTAGAAAATCTATTTTGACAGCCCGAGTTGCGAGCCTTGGGTTTTGATTAGTTGATGTAAAAGCGTAGTATCAGGTTGAAAAATCAAATTCCACTGCAACAAAAAAAGAAAAGAAATGAACATATTAAACAACAATTAAAAAAAACAATAAATAAAACAAAACTTACATAATAAATATTATCGCAACGCAGATTTGGCCCGCTTCCACAGGTCATCATACTCTTCAAAAGAGTATTCCTCAAGCGGCTTTTCCCCATCCGCCTGCGCAAGTTCTTCCATCTTTCGGAACCTTGCCATAAATTTTCTATTAGCTTTTAACAGTGCCTGCTCTGCATCGATTTTGTTCCATCTGGCCAGATTAACCGCAGCAAACAAAATATCGCCGAACTCCTCTTCTGCGTTTTCTTTATCATTATTAGCCAGAGCCTGTTTAAACTCATCTATTTCAGAATAAAAACATTCCCACAGAGTTTCTTCATCCGGCCACTCAAACCCCTTTTTCACAGCATTTTTGCTGATTTTTTGCGCACTCATCAAAGCTGACTGAGCCTTAGAAATCCCGTCCATCGCAGATTTGCGATGTTTTTTCTCTTCGGCCTTCAATTTTTCCCAGTTGTCGAGAATATCCTGTGTCCCGTTTACATGCACATTGCCAAAAACATGCGGATGGCGATGAACCAGCTTGTCTGCTATACCTTTTGCAACATCTTCTATCGTAAACTCATTTTCTTCCTTGGCAATTTGAGAATGCAAAACAACCTGCAAAAGCACATCACCCAGTTCCTCTTGCAAATGTTTAGCGTCCCCGTCTTCTATTGCATCAACAGCCTCGTAGGCTTCTTCTATCATATTCTTTTTCAATGAATAATGAGTCTGTTCTCTATCCCACGCACAGCCGTTTTCGCCTCTCAGGGTTTCTAATATACCGATTAATCTTTCTAAATTAGGATAATTCATTATCTCACCATCTGATCAACAGTCATTATCAAAATCCCCTGCCCGCCCAGTGCTTTCAAATGTTCTACACTGTCAAAGACCTTGTCCGCATCCACAACAACATGTATAACGACATTTTTGTCATCACCCATCATTGTCATCACTGTCGGAGCAGTAAACCCGGGCAAAAATGTACGGATTTCATCCAGTTTGTCTTTTGGAACATTGGCCATCAAATACTTTTTCTCTCTTGCTTCAAGAACAGATTTCAAAGCAACAAGCAGAGTTTCCGTTCTTTTTTGCAATGTCTGAGATAACCCTTTTCTTGCGACAACAATTGCACAGGAGTCCAAAATTTTGTCTATAACTTTCAATTTATTGGATTTTAGCGTAGAACCCGAGGACGTAATATCCACAACAACATCGGACAGTCCGAGTCTGGGAGTGATTTCTGTTGCGCCAGTTACTTCAATAATTTTAGGTTTTTTGCCGGCTTTTTCCAAAAACTGCTTTGCTATATTAGGAAAAGATGTTGCAACATTAATATGCTCCGGCAAATCCTTTGTGCTGTTATAAGGGTCTTCTTCTTTGACAGCGACAACCATTTCACAATTGCCAAAGTCCAAATTCATAATCTTATCAACATCAGCACCGAGTTCTGTAACTATATCAAAGCCGGTAAACCCGATATCAGCCACTCCAGCTTCCAAAAATCTCGGGATATCTGCTGTTCTTACATAAATCAGTTTATGTTTTTTATCTTTTGTTGTGACCTGCAGAGTTCTTTCATCCTTTGCAGGAAAATTCAAACCTGCTGCACTCAAAAGCCCGTAGATTTTTTCCGACATTCTTCCCTTATTCGGGATAGCAATTTTTAAAATTTCATCTGACATTTTTAACTTCCTGAAACAATTATTGTAAAGTCACTGTGAACACAGTACATTCTGACAGGGTCATACACAAACTGAGAGGACTTGATTTCCGGCACCTGTTTTTTCAACCAGCCGATAAAATCACTTGTCACAGCTGCATTGTGACCGATAATCTGAGAATGCGGCAAATGCGCTCTGCCCACACAGTTGACTTCGTAACCGGAAGCCGTAAGCTGGTCTTTTATTTTCATTGCTTCTTCTTCCTTGTCAAAAGCATACATAATACCTGCGACAAGTTTTTTGTCAGAAGGTGTGGGTTTGTCCCTGTAGACCATTCTGTCTATTACTTCCTGAGTTTTTTCAGGGTCAAGAATCCAGTAGCTAATATATCCTTTTTTGGAAGGAGAACCCGGAAGAGTAGCAAACTCTACATCACTCATATTTATGTTTCTTAAAGCTGCTGCTATATGTGACATTTCATACAAAGACAGGTTTGTTTTTACATAAGTGGACGCTATATTCAGCACTTCCGGAATTTTTGAAATAACAGAAGGTGACTGCAGTTTTTCTAAAACGGCTTTTACAAACCACTGCTGTCTTGAAGTTCTGCCGATATCGCCCAGACCGTCTTTTCTGAATCTCAAATATCCTTCCACCTGTTCGCCGTTAAGCACATGCAAACCTTTTGAAAGATTGATATGCAAACCGCCTGAGTTGTCGTTATAGTACATATCTTTTTCTATATAAACAGGGACACCGCCCAGTGCATCCACGAGTTTTTTTACACCCTCATTGTTAATTACAACATATTTGTTGATTTTAACGCCAAGAGTTTCTTCTACAGTTTTTACTGTCAAATCAATACCGCCAAGAGCGTGAGCAGCATTGATTTTTTGTACACCGTAATCTCCTGCCAGATAAACCTTGCTGTCACGAGGGATAGATATTGCATTAACAGAATGGCTGGCAGGGTCAAGATTTACAAGAATCATTGTATCGGAACGTGTGCCTTTAAACGGGTCTGTCGCTTTTCCGTTTGAATCTACACCGACAATCAATATATTCTGTCTAGGCATCAAAACAGGCAGGTTAAATCCCTTTTGCTCTTTTGGATTGAGTTCAAATTTTTTAACCAGTTTTTCTGCAAGTTTAGAGTACTTGTTGTCTATTCCTGCTGTACCGAGATACGCAAAAGCAGCCGCAACAACCACTATTATTGTAATCAAAAAGCTTATTATCAAACGGCCGAAACCGCTTTTTGCCTTTGAAGGTTTATGTTTATACAGATATTGATTGTACTGCTCATCTTTATCTTTCAATTCATTCATTGATATTCTATCCTTGCAAATCTTCCATTCTTTTATTAAATATCTTACTGCAAAAAATTTTTTTTAATACACGATTTGTTTTAATTTAATCATTTTTTACGTATAATTTTTGTTATGGAAAACAACGAAATAAAAGACATAATAACAAAAGCAAAACGTATAGTTTTCAAGTTCGGAACAAATATATTAAGAAACGAGGATAAAGAAATTTCTCTGTCCCGTATCTATACATTTATAGAAGATATTGCAAAATTAAAAAAACACGGCAAAGAGCCTATCATTGTTACATCAGGTGCTGTCGGACTCGGAGCCAAACGCCTGAACGTAGATTCTTCTGAAAGTATGTCCGTAAAACAGGCCTGTGCTGCAGTAGGGCAGAGCCGTCTGATGTCTATTTACGAAGACGGTTTTGACAAATACGGAATAATAACAGCCCAAATTCTCTTAACAGAAGAGGATTTTACCCACCGCAGAAAATACCTCAGCCTGCACGACACATTAAACACACTGATTAATCTCGGAACAATCCCCGTAATAAACCAGAATGACACTGTTTCTACAGAAGAGCTGGATTTTTATCAGGATGCATTTCAGGTATGTTTTTCCGACAACGACAAGCTTTCTGCCCTTGTAGCAAGCGAACTGGATGCGGATTTGCTGGTCATTCTCTCCGACATAAACGGGCTTTATGACGACAATCCGAAACAAAATCCAAACGCAAAAAAAATCTCTGTAGTAAAAGAAATTAATGAAGAAATAATCCAATACGCCCGTGAAGCCTCTCAAGGCGGCCGAGGCGGAATGAAAACAAAATTAAAAGCAATGCAGGTGATTACCCGCTCCGGTGCAACAGGTATTATTGCCAACGGAAAAGAGCCTCATATTATACAAAGACTGTTCAATCCCGAGGACAAAGAGCAGCTGGGTACTACATTTTTGCCTACGGAAAATCTGGCAAACAAAAAACGCTGGATTGCTTATGCAACTAACATTCAGGCACAAATAACAGTAAATGACGGCGCAAAAAAAGCTCTGACACAAGAATACAAAAGCCTTTTGCCTATCGGGGTGCTGAATATCGAAGGCGACTGCCAGAAAGGCGATATAGTCAGCATTTTAGACATACAGGGCAATGAGTTTGCCAGAGGAATGGTAAATTATAACTGCTCTGACTGCAAAAGAATCATCGGCCACCACTCTGATGACATTCTCGGTATTCTGGGCTACAAAAACTATGATGCCATAATCACCAGAGATAACATTGCATTATTATAAAAAACAAGGACAAATACCATGGTCACAACACTAGAAACAATGGCACAAAATGCCAAACTTGCATCTTACACATTAGCATCACTAAACTCTTTAACAAAAGACAAAGCCCTGCTGGCTATAGCGGACAAGCTGGAGCAAAACAAACCGCTCATTCTTGAAGAAAATAAAAAAGATTTGGAAGAAGCAAAAACACTCCTTGAATCAGGAGAAATAAACCAAAGCACTTACAATCGTCTGAAACTCGATGACAACAAAATGAGAGATATGATACAGGGCATTAGAGATGTAAAAAAACTGGAAGACCCTGTAAATAAAAAATTGTGGGCAATGGGGCTTGATACGGGGCTTGATTTGTACAGAGTAAGCTGCCCAATCGGGGTTATCGGCGTTATTTTTGAAGCAAGACCGGATGTTATCCCCCAAATTTGTTCTCTTGCAATAAAAAGTGCAAATGCTGTCCTTTTAAAAGGCGGAAAAGAAGCCTATCACACAAATGTCATTCTGACAAAACTCATCAAAGAATCCCTTCTTGATATGGAAGAAATACCGCAAGACGCAATAAACCTTTTCTTTTCAAGAGAAGATGTTGCAGAAATGCTGACTCTGGACAAATACATTGACCTTATCATCCCTCGTGGCGGCAATGCTCTTGTTCAGTACATAAAAAACAACACAAAAATCCCTGTTATGGGCCACGCAGACGGAATCTGCCATATTTATATAGACGAGCAGGCCGATGTAAAAAAAGCGACAGACATTTGTATTGATGCAAAGACACAATACCCGAGTGCCTGCAACACAGTAGAAACAGTTCTTGTTCACGAAAGCTTGCTCGAAAACTACCTGCCGCAGCTGGTATTGGAGTTTGAAAAGGCAGGAGTAAAAGTCAAAGGCTGCGAAAAATGCAAAGAATTTGTACCTCATCTTGAAAAAGCCACAAAAGAAGACTGGGCAACAGAATACGGGGACAAGATTATTTCCATAAAAGCTGTAAAAGACCTTTTTGATGCGGTTGCGCACATAAATATTTACGGCTCCGGACATACTGACTGTATCATCTCAGAGGACAAACAGGCTGTTGATACATTTATGAATCTTGTAGATTCGGCAGGAGTGTTTGCAAATGTATCCACACGTTTTGCGGACGGCTACAGATACGGGCTGGGTGCCGAAGTCGGCATTTCTACAGCAAAAACACATGCCAGAGGGCCTGTGGGATTAGAGGGGCTTGTTATCTACAAATACAAACTCTACGGCTCAGGACAAACTGTTGCACCTTATGCTGACGGGAAAAAGACCTTTATCCACCAGAGAATTATTTAATGGTTCAAAGCGCATATATTCACATACCTTTTTGCAAAAGCAAATGCGGCTACTGTTCGTTTGTATCGTATACGGGCAGTGATTCTTCCCTGCGCAAAAAATATGTGGAAGAACTGATTCTGGAAATTAAAGCAGAATACAAAAGTGAAGACTTAAAAACACTCTACTTTGGCGGAGGAACACCCTCTCTAACAGAGCCTGAGGGCATAAAAAAAATAATACAAAACATCTCTCTGCAGCCGGATGCAGAAGTGACACTGGAAATAAATCCGGAAACAGTTGACAAAAGCCGTCTGACACAATACAAAAAAGCAGGCATAAACAGGCTCTCTATCGGCGTACAGAGTTTTGACGACGATATACTAAAGGCAATAGGAAGAATCCACACCGCAGACAAAGCTATAAAAACAATCACGGATGCAAAAGACGCAGGATTTAAAAACATAAGTCTGGATTTTATATACGGGCTGCCTTCTCAAAGTCTTCAAAGTTTTACAAACGACCTAAAAACAGCCGTACAATTAGATATAGAACACATTTCTCTTTACGGGTTAAAAATAGAAGAGGGCAGCAAATTTTTCCAAAACCCGCCTGAAAATATTGCAGACGACGACCTGCAGGCGGATATGTATCTGGCTGCGATTGAACTGCTGGAACAAGCAGGGTTTAAGCATTATGAAATAAGCAATTTTTCAAAAGAAGGATTTGAATCCCAACACAATCTAAATTACTGGAATGCAAATGAATACTACGGATTTGGCGCAGCTGCACACGGATACACAAACAACACACGATACTCAAACTACTGCGATTTAAAAAACTATTTTGAAAAAAGCTCAAAAAAACAATATCTGCACTCACAAACAAAACAAGAAAAGCTGGAAGAAGCAATATTTCTCGGGTTCAGAAAAGCCGAAGGCATAAATACAAACGAACTCAACCGTAATTTTGATATAGATTTTGAAAAAGAATACAAAAGTATTTTAGAAAAGTTTACCAAAACAAAACACCTTCTAAAAACCCCCTCAGGCTACTGCCTGAGCAATGAAGGTTTTCTAATTTCAAACATTATTCTGTCAGATTTTATTTGTTGTTAAGGATTGTTTACAAATCTTGAAAAATCATACAAAAACATTAAAGTTTTTGTATAGACATTCCGATATTTATAGTGTGAAGTAAAAAAGGGAAAACAACATGACAGCAAGCTTTTTCTCCAACAAAGACCCCGATCTGCCGAATCTGAACCTAAAGTCTCTTCCAAAAATCAAAAAAGGTCTGCCCAAAATTCAAATGAACGGTGACAATTTGCTATTTGAAATTGACGGAAAAAATGTTCTCATGGATGACATTGCCGACAAATTCAGCAACATTTATTTCAACTCATAATTTTCATATAGTCAACTGACTCCGACTACTTATTGAACCTGTGCATTTGACAAGTCCATTTTGTTCAATAAGTCCGGCACAGGCAAAAAGTCCATGGGGTCACTTCACAAGATATAAGCAAAGGAATCTCAGACAATTTCCTATATACGGAATGTCTATGCCATGAGTTTATTTGATTCTCTTGTTTCAAAAAACTCTTTTTCGTAATCGTCCATTTCGTCTTTATTTAAAACAGCAGCTTTTTTGTCGTTTTTAACATCAGTTTTGGCTGTTACATTATTTTGTTTGTCTGTTTTATCTGCATCTTTAATTTCTGCAGTTTTTTCAGATTTTTTAACTTTTTTGTCAGGATACAATTCTGAACCTATTTTGTAACCTACAGTGCTGCCTGCAATAGAACCGCAAACAAAGCCTACGCCCTCTAAAATAGAAAGAGCTATTTTTGCATATTTATTTTTGATTCCTGCTCTGAAATTTTTCATATAATTTGACTGCAGAGCTTCTTTCATTGCACCTTCGACAGCGAACATAGAAGTCATCCCGAGAACTTCTCTTTTTAAAGCCTGCTCTTTGTCATCAGCAACAATTACACGGTATCCTGCAGCACCTATCAAAAGCGGATTTACATTTTTAGATGCCCAGTTTGCACCTTTAGCTATTGTATCAAGAGCTTTATTCCCCTTTGCTGCTTCTGTCATAACATTGATTGCAGCCTGTGCGCCTTTGCCGAGCGCATTATCCAATTGTGCAGCAGCCTTTGCAGCATTTGTAAACTGACCTACGTCAGCAAATATTCTGCCTTTGTCGTCTGTATTAGCTACTTTATCGGCATTTCTTATACCAAATATAGCTGATTTACAAAACACATCGTACATGCGACCACACCTTTATACTAATCACTTCCATTTATATAAAAACAATTTCTGCAAAAAAATTGCTAGTTTTTTCAAAAATTTTACACTCGTAATATAATGTTTTATGTAGTCTTTTGTATCAAAAACTTACAACATTTTGCCCATAATATGATAAAAAAATTTTTAATAAAAATAATCGAAATATATCAAAAAATCTCATCACTAAAACCGCCCGTATGCAGATTTTATCCCACCTGCTCGGAATATACAAAACAGGCAATAAAAAAATACGGCATTCTAAAAGGCGGCTGGCTGGGAATAAAACGTATCTGCCGCTGTCATCCGCTCAACCCCGGCGGATATGACCCTGTGCCTTAATCATTTCATTTAGTCAACTAATTAATTTCATATAGTCCACTTTATGTACGATTTTCACGCTCAGGCTGGATTTTTAATTGTTTTTTTTATAAAATTTTAGTCATAATCGATAATAGAGAGTCCTTCTTCTCAATAAATTGTCACCCCATAACAATAAAGGACTCAAACGAGGAATAAGATGGTTAACTTTTTAATTTTTTTACTGGCATTACTGTTCTTGTACGTAATCATTTTTACGCTCTATTACACACTGTGCGTGTTTAAAAGCACAAGAGCAAAAAAATTTCTGCAAACACAAAAATACAATGCAGCAGCAATGCCGCACAACATAATCGTTATAATCTATGCAAGAAATAACGAATCAACAATCGTTCCCCTGCTCGAAGCATTGAACAAACAAAACTACAACAAAGAACACTACCAGACACATATTATTCTCGACCACTGCACAGACAATTCTTCTAACATACTGGAATTTATAGGCGGTGCAAAAATATGGCGTGTGGGCGAAAATGCGCCTATCGGCCGTGACGAGGCTATTTCATGGATTCTTGAAGGACTTTTATCCTACCAGAATGTTGATGCGTTTGTATTTTTGAGCGCAGACAGATATATAAACGAAAACTTTATATCTTCAATTAATGCAAACCTGTATACAGAAAAAATCCTTGTCGGTTCAACAGATTATCTGGTAAAAACAAAAACTCTCCTAAACGCAATAAAAACAACCTACCACTCATACATTAACAGAATCATCGACTGCGGACGCTCTCTGTCAGGGCTGGCCAGTGTGGTTGACTCGGATATATTTGTAATAAAAAAAGAAGTGCTGGATAAAATAAAATGTGTGGATTTTAAAGACACAAACAGCGAGCTGAAATATACAACCCTTCTTGTAAGAAACGGTTTTATTCCAAAATTCTGCCCGCTAATTAAAACCTACACATCAATAGACAATTTCAAATCAAGAAAACCTGCTATATCTTTTAAGATTTCTCTTGTTTGGAACTGTCTTCCGTTATTTATAAAATCCACTCCAAAATTCGGAGAATTTTTGCTCAGCACTTTATCCCCGAATTTCTGGATGCTTATACTTATTTATGCAGGGCTTTTGAGCTTTACCAGCACCTATGAACTCACAAGTTTTCCGATAATCAATTTTAATTCGGTATTCTTGTTCTTCGGATTGCTTGTACTGGCATTTGCCGCATCATTATTCACTTCTAAAATCGGTGCAAAAAACTTTATATACCTGTTTATGTTCCCGATTTATTCTCTATTAAAAATCTTTACCCATGTTCCGGTAATAAATGCAATAACCAACAAACTCACAAACAAAAAAACAGACGAAGACAAAGAAATGTCTACTGTTGATGTGCTTGTGACAGACGGAAAAAACAACCTCAAATGCAAACTCGACCTGATATCAGAAAGCGGGCTTGTGAAAGCTGTTTTCCGTTTCAAAAAGAAAAAATATTCCTCATCATCTCAGATAAGAATGGTCGACGCAATAAAAGAAGTCTGCGACAAACTGAACGAACACGGATTCAGAATAAAAATCTGTCAGTCCTGCGGATACTTTAACCTCAAAATGGACGGCTCCACAAATATGGTCAAAGGCTATTGCAACAGGCTGGTCGCTCAAAGAGAAAGCGACGTGCCTATGGACACTATCCTGTGGAATGCTTGCCCTTACTATGTTCCTCAGGAAGTAAACAAAATTATAGACATAAATTCGTTTAGAGAAAATCCGTAAAATGACCAACGACGATGCAAAATACTGGCTGGCTTTTGCCTCAATCGAAAAAATAGGAAGCGTCTTTATTCAGACACTTTTTAATCACTTCGGTTCTATAAAATCCGCCTGGTGCGCTGATGCACAGGAATTGTACGAGGTAGAAAGTCTTACCAAAAGGCAGATTGCAGATTTTCTGCAGATTAGAAACGACACAAATCCGGATGACTGTCTGAATTTTATAAAAAAAAGAGGCATAAAATTCATAAATTTTACGGACGAAAACTATCCAAAACTGCTGAAACAGATATACAATCCGCCAATGACACTTTTTTACAAAGGGGATTTGGCACGCTGCAATTTTGACAGAACGCTTGCCGTTGTGGGGTCAAGAAAAGCCAGCGAAGCCGCAAAAACAGTTTTAACAAAAATTATTTCAGAATTTAAAGGCACTGATATCTGTATAGTTTCGGGGCTGGCACTCGGGATTGATACCTGCGCACACAGAGCCGCCGTAAACAACGAAATAAGCACCATAGGCGTAATTGCCAGCGGGTTCGATTTTATTTATCCGTCCCAGAACAAAGACCTCTACAAAAAGATTGAAGACTCTTCAGGCGTAATCTTTAGTGAATACTGGCCGACCTTTCAGCCCATGCAATGGAGATTCCCGCACCGAAACAGAATAGTGACAGGCCTTTCCAAAGGCACGCTCGTTGCAGAAGCAGCAATAAAAAGCGGGGCTTTGATAAGTGCAAATCTGTGTCTGGAGCAGAACAGAGAGCTTATGTGCATGCCGGGGCTTTTAACAAACCCGAACACGGAAGGAATCTACAAACTTATAAAAAACGGTGCTGCTGTTGTGACAAGAGCGCAGGATATTTTAGATACCCTTGAGTGGCAAATAGAAGTAAACCAAAACACGCCCCAAAATCAAGGCACAATAGAATCGCTCAATTTGACAGAGCAGGAAGAAAAAATTTTCAAACTCGTTGCTACAGAAGCAAAAACCATAGACGAACTCAGCCTGCAGACAAATTATGACTTTGCTGATTTGACAATGCTTTTAACAACACTGGAAATCAAAGGCTGCATAAAAATGACTGACGGCGGAAAATATATGTCCGTAATCAACGTAGGCTAAATTACAGATAGCATTTTCTTTCCTGACCGGCGACACCTGCATACAATTCCACAAACTCTTTAGCCGGACTGGAGTCGATTTTTGTGAGCAGAACTTCTTCTATCTGGAAAAATCCTACATCACCGGACATTTCAACATCAATTTTTATAGGTTTGCGCTCTCCGTGGTGGATACCTATTCTGTTTATGGCATTTGCAGAATATTTGTGGATATCCCCGACTCTCGGTGCATGATTTATAGAAAGAGGAATCCTAGCCCTGCCTTTTGTCATATCACATCCATCCGCAATAAGTATTATACCCGCTTCTATCGAATGAATTTTTCGAGAAGACATATGACCGATAATAGACTCTATTGCCACTGATTTTATAACAACACGTCTGTGCAAATCATCAGGGAACAAATGCAGCAAAGTCCTGTCAATAATAGGCTGTGCCAGCATAACAGACATTTCCTCATGGCCCTGTCTGCCTATTGCCATACCCAGATCATGCATCATGCCGGCAAGGATTACCGCACACATACTGTCTTCAAAGGTGCCTATTTCTTCTTTTTCAAGAGAGGTCTTTATGCCGCAATCGTGTAAAATATTGAGCATTTTTATGGCATTGCCCACCACCTGACGCATGTGTACCGGCCCGTGGTCATTATAGCCCAGCCTTCTTATGGAAACATTGTTTGCATACTCCTGCAGCTCTTGCAGCTCTTCATCAGCGAACAAATAATTCACCAGCTCAAGGCACTGAGGATTGTTTTTTAATCTTTCCTGTATTTTTGCTTCTGTATTTACTTCTTTTATTGATTTCATTTTATTTTATTTACCTTTTTATTCCTAAACATATTATACACTATCAAAATATTTTCATGATATAATGACAATCGGAAAAGTGGCTTGTACAGCCGAAAGACAAGGGGAATAAAAAACAACATGTTCGACAGCTTATCAGACAAATTGCAAGAAATTATAAGAAAAACCTCCGGCAGCGACAAACTGACAGAAGAAAATATGTCCGATGCCTTAAGAGAAATCCGTCGTGCCTTGCTCGAGGCAGACGTAAACCTCAGAGTGGTAAAGGCATTTGTTTCTTCTATACGTGAAAGAGCAGAAGGTGAACACGTTACACAGGGCGTAGACCCCGCTCAACAGCTAATAAAAATTGTAAACGATGAGCTGGTCAAACTTCTGGGTTCAAAAAACGAACCCCTGAACCTGTCCGGTCACCCGTCAGTAATTATGATGCTGGGGCTGCAAGGCTCAGGTAAAACGACATCAAGTGCAAAACTCGCAATAAAACTGAAAAAAGAAGGCAAAAATCCCCTGCTCGTAGCATGTGACGTATACAGACCTGCTGCGATTGCGCAGTTAAAAACGCTGGGTGAGCAAACAAAAACAGAAGTTTTTACAATAGAAGACTGCACTGATGTACAAAGAATTGCAACAGAAGCACTCGAATATGCAAAAAACAACGGTTTTAACGTAGTGATACTCGATACTGCCGGCCGTCTGCAGATAGATACACAGATGATGGCAGAGCTGTTGATTTTGGACAGGACAATTCATCCGCAGGAAAAATTGCTTGTTATCGATGCAATGACAGGGCAAGAAGCTGTTAACGTAGCAGAAAACTTTAACGAACAGCTCGAAATAACAGGTCTTGTGCTAACAAAACTTGACGGCGATTCCAGAGGCGGTGCAGCATTGAGCGTTGTTTACTGCACACAAAAGCCTATAAAACTAACCGGTGTAGGCGAAAAACTCGATGCTCTTCAGGATTTTTATCCTGACCGTATGGCCACCCGCATACTGGGTATGGGTGACATTGTTTCGCTTGTTGAAAAAGCCCAGCAGAACTTTGATGCAAAACAGGCAGAAGAACTTGAAAAGAAAATGAGAAAAGCAGAATTTTCTTTCAACGACTTTTTAAATATGCAAAAGACAATGAAAAACCTCGGCTCAATGGATCAGATACTCGGAATGCTGCCTATCCCCGGACTGAAAAAAGATGACAGACAGATGCTGGCTCACGAAGGCGAAAAACAGCTCAAAAAAATAGAAGCCTTTATCCAGAGTATGACACCGGAAGAAAGGGACAACCCGTCCATCATAAACACAAGCAGAAAAAAACGTATTGCAAAAGGCTGCGGAATGGAGCTTGCGCAAATAAACCAATACATTTCCCAATTTGAGCAAATGCGCCAGATGATGAAAGGGTTCACAAAAATTTCCGACAAAGTAAAATCAGGAAAAATGAAGCTGCCAAAGCTTCCCAAAGGTTTTGGAAAACACAGCAAACTCCCGTTTTAAGTGCATGTGGTCACTTTATCAAAATTTATGCTTTTGCGTCGCTACCTCTCATAATCTTTCATATCGTTGAAACGGCCTTTAAATGCACGTTTAAAATCAATGTTTTGAAAATCGATTGAATCGATTGTTTCATCCAGTTTGTCCTGATACAAATCAGCAACCTCACGGCCGGCATACGCTCCGCCAATCAGGGCCGCCAGCAGCGCAGGATATTTTATATAATTTTTCTTGTTTTCAACAGCCAGAGATACACCTGCAACGAGCAAGGACGGAATAAGAGAATTTGCTATCAATTCTTTTGAGGTTCGTTTTATCTTGTTGTTGTATCCGTCGAGTTTTGCAACAGACATGCCTGTCAGCGCAATCATAGGAACCGCAGTAAACACGCTCATGCCGGGAAGCGAAAGCATTGCGCTCGCTGTATTTACGGCAGTTTTGTTTACGTAGTTAAAGTTTTTGAAAACATTACTTTCTTTTAAGAAGGCAATGTTTTGCACAAGCTTTTGTTTTTCTTCGTTTTCAACGGCTTCTTTTTGTGCGTCCTGTTTGGATTTTGCTTTTTTAGACTTTGCCTTATCCGAAGCAGTGTTGTTTGTAAAATACGGCTTGTTAAGTACATATTTGTGAACAAATTCGTTTCCGCAAACAGCACCAGCAATACCGCCGAAAGTGTTCAATACACCGGCAATACTCTGTGTCAGGACATACTGCATAGATTTTAAGTAGGTTTTGTGTACCTCGCTGCTTTTGCAAATTTTTCTGGAAATCGGATTCATCAATAAGAATCCGGCAAGAGAACCCAGCAGCATTGCGCTGTCTTTTGCCAGTATGCGGCTTTTTTTCTCAGGCTTTGCCTTTTCATAATCCAGCATTGTTTTCCCTGTCCCTACTGCCAGAAAAACAGTAGGAGCAAGGACCCTTGGTCTTGTTAATGCTGTTGCGATTCTTTTGATGTTCATGAACTTTAATAAGTGTTTTTTACGTAAACTAATCTAAATTTCCTGAGCAAATATTATTAAACCTCTAAATCAAAAAAATTGCCTCATTTAATTAGATTGTAAAGTTTTGTAACAGTATATACTAAAAAGTGAAATTTTGAAGTTTGTATATACTTTATATATATGTAAGACAAAATCAAACAAAACATTAAATAAACACAAAGCATAAAATAAACAAATTAAATAAGATGAGACTTTCACACTAACACTAACTAACCTACCTAACTTCCTAACCTTCCCTTCCTATTAAAAGTATTGCTCTAATGATAAATTAGAGCTTTTTTTTTGACAAAATGAACAGGCGCAGCGAAGCGAGCCTTGTGAACTTGTCTGCGAAACGGAGTGTAGCTGCTTCTTTTTCGGCTGAGCTTAGGAAAAGCCTCAAAAACTAGAGAGGCGTCGATTGCATACACAATCGACGCTAGAGAGACATTGAGTCTTTTTATACGTAAACTAATATATAGTTAGGGTATATATATTTGTCCTTCTTTCACAGAACGCTTATTTGTATCAGCTCAGGGGTACTATTGGCCAAGGAGCTGTAAAGCGATAGAAGGAATGTTGTTAGCCTGTGACAACATCGCTGCAGAAGTTTGTTGCAGTACCTGATATTTAACCATGTTGGCACTTTCTTCCGCCATATCACAGTCCATAATTTGTGACTTAGACTGTTCGTAGTTTTCGTTCATAACAGTCAGGTTGTTAGCTGCTGATTGAAGTCTGTTCTGATAAGCACCTAACATAGATCTGTTTTCAGAAATCAAGTTAATAGCTTCATCAAGCTTAGCAATATAAGCTCTGATTTCATCACCGGTTGATGTACCATTCAACGTAGACTCAACACCAAGAGCAGAAACGTTCATATCAGTCAATGCTCCCGTGATATCAATAGAGTTGTTTGGGGTATCAGAACCGCAGCCTGATTGCAAAGTTACTGCTTTTTGTATCTCACCATTACTTAAATTTAGACCGTTAAAGATAGTTGTATTTGCAATAACGTCGATGTCTTCAAGTCTTTGGTCAACTTCGTTGAACAGTGTTTGCTGCTGGTCTTCGCTGTAAACTCCGTTTGCTGCTTGAATACACAACTCACGAATTCTCTGTAAATCCTCTGTAACACCTGACATACCACCTTCTGCGATGTACATCATGTTCAAACCGTCTTGAATGTTCAATAAGGCTCTTTTGTTACCTCTGATTTGTGTATCCAATCCCTGGGCTACACAAAGACCTGCAGCGTCATCACCTGCCTGGTTAACTCTGTAACCGGTTGATAACCTTTTGATTGCACTTTGCAATCCGCTACTAGCTGTGTTCAAGCTTCTCTGCGCAATCAAAGAGTTAATGTTTGTGTTTACGAATAAACTCATGTCTTTCTCTCTTTCTCTCGTTATACTAACTCTGTGAACATTTCATATATCGAACAAGAGAGTTTACGACTTTAGTATAATTTTTTACAAATTTCCAAGAAAAATACACCGCAAACGCTTGTTATTATTTGTTTTAACTGCTATTATACTTAAGTATAACAAATCCACCAAACGGTGTAGACGACAACGGGGAATTCCTTTAATGCCGCATTTTTTCATCTCATCTAACAGCGTAAACAAAGATATAATAACAGTTTCGGACAAAGAAAATTTTCACCATATTGTCAGAGTTTTAAGGGCAAAAATCGGTGAAACGCTTCTGCTTGTTGACGAAAACGGCACAAGCTACAAAACGGTAATAGAAAATATCGACTCAAATGCAATTACAACTAAAGTTGTACAAACCGAAAAATCCAATCACAGACTAAATCTCAGCCTTTATCTTGTACAAAGTGTGTTAAAAACAGATGCTCAGAATTTTGTCATGCAAAAAGCAACCGAACTCGGAGTCAAAGGAATAATCCCCATTGCTACGGACAACTGTGTAATAAAGCCCTCTGTCATCGATTCTAAAGCAGAAAAATGGCAAAAAATAGCAAACGAAGCCGCAAAACAGTGTGAAAGGACAGATTTTCCCGTTGTCATGCCGCGCATGGCGTTTAAGGATTTTCTTGAGGACAAAAGTTTTGATATAAAAATAGCATGCGTTGAAAGAGAACAAAAAGAAACGCTAAAAGCATGCCTGAAGAATCTAAAATACACCCCCGAAACCAAAATTGCTGTTATAATAGGACCTGAAGGCGGTTTTAGTGCCGCAGAGCTAAAACAGCTAAAAGAACATGACGAAATATACAAAGTCAGCCTCGGGAATCTTATTTTGAGAGCAGAAACAGCTGTAATTTGTGCAATTTCAAATATAATTTACGAACTGGAAAATGATTAAACAAAAAATCAACAACAATGAAACAATCCGCATAATCAGACCGTTTTTTACAAAAAAAAATGAGCCTGCATATATCGTAGGCGGTTTTTTAAGGGATTGTCTTACAGACACAAACAAAAAATACTCGGATATTGATATTGTCACAGAAAAAGGCCATGCCAAAAATCTCTCAGTAGAGCTGTCTGACAGCATAAACGGATACTTTATAGAGCTTGATGATATAAATAAAATTTATCGTGTAGTTTTCCCTGACAAAATTAACTATGTCGACATAGCAGACTGTACAGGCTCCTGCATAGAAGATGACCTCAAAAGACGTGATTTCACAATAAATGCGCTTGCTTATGAAATAAAAAATGACACGCTCATTGACGTCGCAGGCTCTGTAGAGGACATAAAAAAACACCTTATAAGGGAAATCTCACCGCAAAATATCCTCGATGACCCTATCAGAATTTTAAGGGCTTTCAGGTTCCAAAGCACGCTGGGGTTTGAGTTTTCAGACGATTTAAAACAGATTGTAAAAGAGCATGCCATGCTTTTAAACAACACCGCAAAAGAGCGCATAAATGTTGAACTGGTAAAACTCTTTGGCGGAAAAAATATAATAAAAACTTTGTATGCCTTAGATGAGGTAAAGCTTCTCGAGCTGCTGTTTCCACAAGTCACGGAAATAAAAAAGATTCCGCCAAACTCTCATCACCATCTGGATTTGTTTAATCATTCAATAGAAACAGTAAAACAGGTGCAATGTTTTTATGACAACGCATGTGATGAGGTAAAAAGCCACCTTGATGAAGAAATTTTTGGAGCCGCAAGCAGACTCTCGTATCTAAAAATCGGAGCCTTTTTGCACGATGTGGGAAAACCATCTACGTGGCAAATAGAACCCGAAACAGGCCGTCACAGGTTCATTATGCATGACAGTGCAGGTGCAAAAATCATAGAACCGACTTTAAAAAATTTAAAATTTTCAAAAAAACAAACCGCCTACATACAAAAAATAATCAAAAACCACATTTATCCTGCAGGGGTAGTGACAGCAGACGGGGCAAATGAAAAGACCTACCTTCGTTTTTACAGAAAAATGGGTGACGAAGTAATTGATCTCATTGCTGTTGCATACGCCGACAGAATGTCTGCTCTCGGGCCTGAAATTACGCAAGAAATGATACAAAAGAACATAAACGGGCTAAAAGGACTGCTGGACGGATATTTAAAAGAAAAAAGCAAACTGGCTCCGCTGCCAAAACTGCTGGACGGAAACGAGATAATGGAAATCCTCAACATTCCAGCATCGCCTGTTCTTGGTGAGATTATAGAAAAATTAAAAGAGGCGCAGATTTCTTCTGACGTTAACACAAAAGAAGAAGCAATTGAGTTTATTAAAAATTTAATATAGTCACCTGAGCTACAGCCGCAAGCAATACAGCCTGCTAGCCTTTAATCTGAAAAGGACATTTTGTGCAGCGTGCTTTTGGCACAAGAACGAGGTTGTCCTCTAAGTCATACATTTTTGCTATACGGGTAATCAGCTTTGACCCGCACACAGGACACTCCAAATCTGCCACATCATTAGCAAGAATTTGATTTTTGATAAACAATGTAGCCTCTGTATCAGGCAAAAGTGACAAATCAGGATGTTTTTCGTACTGTTTTATGTCAGCAGGCTTTAGTTTCAATCCGTTAGCCAGTTTCTGACGTATTGTCGAAGCCAAAAACAGCTCCTGACCTGATTCTATATCTTCAATAGTTTTTAAAGGCAGAGCTGACTTTTTAGCCAGCCCTGTCTGTGATAAACCTAGTTTTTCTCTTAATTCCGATACAAATTGCGCAAGAGCCTTTTGCTGTGTCATTGTTAAGCTTTAGCTCCTTTTGCATCCTGTTTTTCTCTCCACCAGTCAAGCAGTGTAGAAGCGAAGAAAATACTGGAATATGTACCGATAGCAATACCGACTATCATTGCAAGTACGAATTCTTTTGTTGTTTCGCCGCCGAACAAATACAATGCGCAAAGTGTAATCAATGTTGTCAAAGAAGTGTTGATACTTCTTGCAAGAGTCTGGTTTACACTCGCATTGACTATCTCGGGGAAAGATGCCTTTTTGGCAAGGAATCTTGAATTTTCTCTGATTCTGTCAAAAACAACGATTGTATCGTGGTTTGAAAAACCTATAACAGTAAGCACCGCAGTGATAAACAGTGCGTCTATGTGTACATCAAAGAAAATACCGAGTATTGCAAAGAATCCAAGTACAAAAAACGCATCGTGCGCTAATGATATCAATGCAATAACAGCATAATCAAGCTGGAATCTAAATGAAAGATAAACAACAATCGCAAGAAATGCCAGCGCAAGTGCATACATAGAATTTACAAACAACTCTTTACCCAAAGAAGGGCCGATAGAGCTGACCTGCACGAGTTCTGCTTTTGGATAGTCAGATCTGATTACACTGCCTATCTTTTGCTCAGAAGCTTTGTCATTACTTTTAAAAGCTGTTTTTATTGAAATTACTGTAGAAGGGTCTACTTTTTCCGCTTTTGAAATCGCGTTATTGGATTTCAAAACCTGAATAACAGGGTTTTCAATACCTGATTTAACAAGTTTATTTCTCAAAACTTCAACTTCGTCATTGGAAACGTCTTTTGTCACAGAATACTGTGTAATAGTACCGCCCGTAAAATCAATACCGACTTTTACCGGCAAGTGCTGCGGTGATTTGACCATAAGATAGCCCATTGCAACTATCCCCGGAATAATCAACAACAGTGACAGGCCGAACCATACCCATCTATATTTGACGACATCAATCCATTTATGTTGATGCAAAATTGTTTCACTCATTATATTTCTCCTTAACAAATTTTTATTATTCGCATTACATTGTTAGTCCAAAATTCCGAATTTTGCCTTTTCTTTCTTTGTTTCGGTAGCTTCGTATGCTTTGCCGATTTCAGACTGTTTTATACCGAACCAGCCCGGATGTTTCAACTGTCCGGCACCGAACAACAGGTGCATAAAGTTTTTGGTTACTGTGATAGCAGTAAACATACTAATCAATACACCTATAATCAATGTAAGAGCAAAACCCTTAATAATGCTTGTTCCTAGGAAGTAAAGGATTACACAGGTAATGATTGTTGTCATATTAGAGTCAAAAATAGAAGTAAATGCTCTGTCAAAACCTGCATTGATGGCAGTAAACAGTGTTCTGCCGGCTTTCAATTCTTCTTTTGTTCTTTCAAAAATAAGAATGTTGGCATCAACCGCCATACCGATACTCAGGATAAAACCTGCAATACCAGCCAGTGTCAGTGTAACAGGTACAATCTTGAACACTGCAAAAACCAGAATAGAATAAATAATCAAAGCCACGTCAGCAATTGCACCGGGCAAGCGATAATATAAAAGCATAAATATCATAACAAGTCCGATACCGACAAAACCTGCTGTTTTACTTTTCTGGATACTGTCAGCACCCAATGTCGGGCCTACAAGGCTTTCTTCAATGATTTTAGCCGGAACAGGCAATGCGCCTGCGTTGAGCAGGTCTACCATTTTTTTAGCTTCTTCATAAGCAAAACCTGAGTCACCGCCTGAGATTTGAGCATGTCCGCCGAGGATAGGCTCCTGTATAACAGGTGCTGACTGGAGTTCGCCGTTAAAGAAGATTGCCATCGGTTTGCCTACGAGTTCCTGTGTAAGTTTGCCGAATTTTTTTGTACCTTTATCATTAAATTCTAATGAAACAACCCACTGTCCGCCGGGGTTTGTAGAAATTAATGCCTTTCTGACATCTTTACCTGTCAAACCTGTAGATGCCCAGCCTGTAGCTCCATACTGGCCGTCCAACGGTTTTTTGAATTCAAGCTCTGCTGTTTCACCCAAAAATTCTTTTGCTTTTGCCGGATCAGAAATATTAGGAATTTCTACCAGCAATCTTTTTTCTCCTGCCTGCTGAACAACAGTTTCTGCAACACCGAGAGCGTTTACTCTGTTTTCGATAGCAAATTGCAAACTGCTCATCATATCAGGTGTAATCTTTGCAATTGTGTCTGTTGTCTGTGCTTCAAGAACAATTCTCGAACCGCCTACAAGGTCCAAACCCAGTTTTGTAGGCTTTTTGATGATTACAACAACTGCTACGATAACAAGCAGGATAATCATCCAAAACATTAATTTCTTGTTTTTCATTTTTTTGCCTCTCTATACCCCTTAAGATAATAATTAGTCAAATTTACAGCATTATTGTAACAAAAAAACAACTCTTAATGTAAAAAAAATCATAAATAACCCGCCTGTATATTAACCTTTGTAACAATATAGAGGTTTTTTCTAAAACTAATCTCTAATATGCCGATATACAAAACAAGGAAGGCTGTATATGAAAATACCGGATATTGGAAAGACTATTTTTCATAACAACAATAAAAACTCTGTACCAATAGAGCCAAACGAGGGTTCGGAAAAATTTTTTGATGCAAAATTTAATGACATGGAAGGTCTTGAACTGGAAAAATCAGACACAACTCCGCCTCAAGACAAAGTCACTGTATCAACTACAGAAAACAGCCGCAGCATAACCAAAACAAAATATATTGGAGAAGAGCCTGTAGAATCCACGGAAACACGAAAAAACGGAACGATAAAATCCACCACAAAACAGCTTGAAAACGGGGATTTTGAAGTTGTTGTCTACAGAGAAAACGGCAGCGTTTACTCAAAAAGCATTTACAAAGATTTTTATCAGGTGTTTTTGATGGACGAAGTCCGATACGATGAAGACGGCAACATTGAAAACAAAATATACAGAAACGAAGAAGGCCAGATGGTCAATGAAGGCTACAAAGACGGCAAAATATACCTAAAAGACCAAACAGACGGGATGAGCGTAACCCGGCTGGAAGAAAGAACAGTCTACAACAAAGACGGGAGTATATACATTCACACAAAATACGCATCTGACGGGAGTATAACAGAATCCAAAAAAAACAAAAGGACTGATGACCCCGATTATGACAAGTTCTACAAAGAAAACCTTGACGGTGATTTTGATGACGGGTTTGTTCAAGGTATGTCAGGCAGCTGCTATTTTGTCAGCACAATACAGAGCCTTTTGAACACTGAAAAAGGCCGTGAAGTTCTAAAAAACAGCATAGATTATGACAAAGAGAAAGGGCTTGTGACAATAAAATTTTTAGGTGCAGAAAAAGAATACACTTTTAGTGAACAAGAAATTCAAGAAGCAACAGGCAGACTGAGTTCCGGTGATCCTGATTTTGCTGCACTTTCGTTAGGTTATGAAAAATACAGAGCAGAAGCGCAAGGCAAAGTCATTGACGGCGGCTTTCCCACTGAGGTTATGAAAGCTCTTACAGGGGATGAAGGCACATCAAACATAATATTCGGGGTTGCTATGCCTATAGACAAAAAAATGCTGGACACAATGGCAAAAAATCTCCTTACAGGAAACCATGCCATGGTGGTTAACACAGTAGAAAGCTCTGTGGATACAGAATTTTCAAAAGAAGATAAAGCTCTCGGACTGGAAAATTCCCACGCATATTCGCTCAAAGACATTGATGATGATTTTGTTTATGTAACGAACCCGAGTACACAAAAGACAATAAAGCTTAGCAGAGAAAAATTCCTCAAGTCGTTTATAACGTTTGCTGATTTAGAGTTGAAATAGGGGTTTTGAGAATGTTTGTTATGTAAGAATAAAAAATATATTATTTATCTAAACGGGGGTAATAGGGGGTATCCCCCTATTGGGCGAAGCTCTTTTGATTTAGCGTGTTTTTCTTTTTTCATCGCAACAAAAAGAAAAAATGAACAAATAAAAAAGATAAATGTTTTTTCTTACGTTCATTTTCTTTCTTTTTTGCGATAAAAAGAAAGAAAACGAACCAAAAGAAAGAAAAGAACGCTAAATAATAAAACACAGTAAATTTTTAGAACGAATTTTGCATCCACAAGGTCTGTCAAAATTCATTCTAAAAACAAACTGTGTTTAGTCAAAGTTACAACGGCAGAGCCGTAAGACACTTCGTGTGCAGCTTCGCTGCAAAATAATTATTTGTATTTATGTACAGTGAAATTTGATTTTGAAACCTTTTACGAAGCTTTGTACAACAACTTATCAAAACATCTGCAGGGCGAGTGTGTCTGAGGGCTGGGTAATTATAACAAACACTTTTTATTTTTGTTAGAAAATCTATTTTGACAGCCCGAGTTGCGAGCCTTGAGTTTTGATTAGTTGATGTAGAAGCGTAGTATCAGGTTGAAAAATTAAATTCCACTGCAGAATCTAAGAATTAAGCAGCAGGTCTGATTTTAACAATTATCTGTATTAAACAAAAACAAAATAAAAAACTACAAAAAATACATTCCAAACAATTAACCTCTGGAGGAAATATACAGAACAATAGACCCTGCGCTGCTGAGATTCAACGATTCTGCCTTGTTTGTCATAGGTATTGTTGTCTTTATATCAGCGCACTCAACAGCCTCATCGCTCAACCCGTCAGCTTCTGAACCCAGCATAATCACAAATGGAGAAGAAAAATCTATTGACTCGGGATTGACAATATCTCCATGATTTACAACAGTTGCAACAAATTTTGACTCTTTAAAAATCTCTCTTGCCTTTTGCAGCTGCATCTTCACTATCGGAATCTTAAAAAGGCAGCCAACAGTAGAGCGGACAACTTTTGGATTATAAATATCCACTGTTTCTCCGCACAAAACAACAGCCCCGATGCCAAAAGCACAGGCAGACCGTATCAAAGTACCCAAATTGCCTGCATCTTTTACATTTTCTATTAAAAGGACTCTTTTTTCTGCCTTAATATCCTCTGCGCAATAGTCTTTTTGCACTGCAACGGCAACTGCTTCCGGCACGCTGTCAGTTGTAGAAATCTTTTTCAAAACCGCATCATTAACAAGCACGGTTTTATCCTCTAAAAACTTAAACTTTTCAAGATATTTTTCGGTCACATAAAGAGTTTTTATCTCTACACCGGAATTATAAGCTTCAAAAACAGGCTTGTATCCCTCGAGCAAAAAAAGCCCAGTTTCTGTCCTGTGTTTTTTTTGCTGAAGCTTGACAGTTTCTTTTATCTTTTCATTATTCACACTGGTAATTTCTAACATTTGCCGGCCTGCCAGTCTTTTAGCCATTCTTTTTCCTGTTCATTCAACAGGTCAAAATCAATTGCACTCTCCTGAAAAGGAACGTGAGAAAACGATTTTATCCTCAACTCACCATCTTCTTTGGTCAGATAGACAGTGTTTTCGAGTCTTACACCGCCAAAGCCCTCTTTATACAGCCCCGGCTCTATAGTAAAGACCATATTCTCTTTTAAAATTCTTCTGCCTGCTGCCCCGCAAGAAATTGTCGGCGGGTTTTCATGCACATTTATACCCACACCGTGACCCAGTCCGTGATTAAAATTAAAATCTGACAGTCCGGATTTTTGATGAATTTTTCTCGCTGTTTTATCCAGCGTAAACCCTGTTGTACGTGCGGTTATCCTGTGATGATAAACATTCAAAAACATTTTCATAACAGTTGTATAAACCTTTTTTTGCAAAGCAGAAGCCTTGCCTTTGACAAAAGTTCTTGTGATATCGGTAGAATATCCGCCCTCAAAATGTCCGCCGCAATCGAGCAGAACAAAATCACCCTCATTTATTTTCACATCTTTTGACGGATGAGAATAATGGATTATAGAAGAATTCTTCCCCGCAGCCAGAATCGTTTTAAAGCTCAGCTGTCTTGCACCCTGAGAAAGAAACTCTTTTTCCACCGCCTCAGACAGTGCAAACTCCGACAGGTCTTTTTGTTTCTTGACAAGCTCAAACGCTCTGTTCACCACTGCGTCCGTTCTTTTAAAATTCTTTTTAAAATGAGCAATCTCAGCCTCATTTTTTACGGACTTCATCTCTTTTATAAAATCTTTTTGCGATTCTACAGCTTTTGATTTTATCAGCTGGTAGTCATAGCAGTTTATTGTAGACGGATTAAAAAAGACCGTTTTAAAAGCTTTTACAGCCCTGTCGAACTCACTTAGCGGTTTTATTTCAAAATATTTTCCGATTTTGGTTTCAAATTTTTCATCCGTAAAAACAAAAGCCTTTTGTTTTGTCAAAACTATTTTTGCCTTAAATGTAGAGGAAAAAGGCGTCTTGTACTGTCTGCAATTTGTGAGATATGCAATATTTTCAAGATGAGTATCCAAATACGACTCATCTTTTTTCAACCTTCTGACAAGCTTTTTGAACTTTTCATCAGCACTCAAACCTGCAATACCCGTATCAATTTGTCTGACAGGCTCGCCGTTGTCGCTTGGTTTTAATTCTGTAAACAATGACACGGGGTCAAAATCGAGTTTTTTAATTTTGCAATGTTTTTTGTCAAGTTTTGATTTCAAAATTTTATAGAAATTAAGAGAAATTTTCTTTGAAACAACGCCTATCACACTATCAGGCTCGATTCTATCCGCCAGTTCCGACAAAAAAGTCTGCCCCAGCTGCAGTTTTACGACCTCGGTAGTTTTGTGGTCTACCTCGCTGTCTGCCTGCTCGTGGTATCTTCCGTCCGCAAACTGCCACATTCTGTCTTTGGAAACCAGCACATCACCTGTTGAGCCGGAAAATCCCGTGACAAAATATCTTGCGCAATTGCACAGTTCATTGTATTCCACGAGGAACTCGTCTGTTGTATTGACAAGCAAGTAATCAAGCTTGTTCTCAATCAAAAATTCTCTTAATTTCATAATTTCATATAGTCAACTGACTCCGACTACTTCTTGGATTTTCTTCACGCTCGGACAGTTTCGCCTTTTGTGCTTTGCACAAGCCGGCTCTATGTCCTCGCTCCCCGGGTTTCACCCGTCCGAAAATCCGCTTGTAGAACCTGTGCAATTGGTAAGTCCGTTTTGTTAAACAAGTCCGGCACAGGCAACACCAGGTAGGGGCATAAAATCTCGTTTCGACTTTGTCTCAACGGATTTTGCAGCCAGTGCATGGGGTCACTTTAATAAACACAAGCGAAGCCGCCTCAGACATAATAAAAACTAGTCTTTTTTATCTGTCAAATAAAGCAAATGCCAGCCAAACTGTGTCTGGATAGGTTCGGAAAGGTCGCCGACATTCATAGAAAATGCTGCATCTTCAAACTCTTTTACCATTACACCTTTGCCAAAAAAGCCCAAATCACCGCCGTTTGCGCCTGACGGGCAAAGAGAAACCTCTGCTGCAACATCTTCAAACTTTTTGCCGTTTAAGATTTCTTCTCTCAATTTTTTTGCTTCTTCTTCTGTTTGTACAAGCAGGTGGCTTGCTCTTACTTCTGTTGTCATAACAAAATCCCTTATTTTTCTTACAAATAAAATTATAACAGCTTTGTCCATTCTCTTGCAATCGTGAAATAAAAAGATTAAAATTTTTTTGTTATGCCGGGTATAAAAAAATTCTCTATTATTTTATTTTTCGTAATTCTTGGACTGGCACTGTTTTTCGTAGTGCTAAAGCCCTATCTCACGGCAAAATACATATTTATTGCAAAAAAATATGCAAAAGGACAATACACCTGCACCCTCGACAACAACGGCAGACACGTAGGCAGGTTATACAAAATTTCCAACGGCAAAAAGAAACTGCTAAAAACCTATATAAGCAACAGCTGTATTTTTGCACGGCCAAAGGTAAATGCAGGATTTTTTGTTTTTGCTATAGGCGGTGGCGGCGGCGCAACCCCCTATGAAAGCGGCCATGCCGGCCAAATTATCTCAAAATTCAAAAACATACCCCAGTCTATTGTTGTGATAAAAATCGGCAAAGGCGGCCACGGAACCTTTGTCGGTGAGGACGGAACTTTTATTGATGCACAAGACGGCTACCCTACAATCATTGATGATTTGAATATGGTTGCAATGGGCGGGTCAAAATCCACAAGGATGACCCCGCTCGGGCATGAACCGGTTATTGTGGACTATCACATTCCGGAAAAATATCATTTTCTTTATGATATTTCAAAATCGGCAAAATACGGAGCCGGCGGCCAATACAACCTGCACACAAAAGGCTCGAGTGCAAAAGCCGAAAGCGGCCACTCAGGAGCCGTCATCATACAATGGTAGATATTTCATATAACCTACCTGTTGAGCCTGTGGTCTGTGCTGATAACTACCAGCTGATTTTACCTTCTCTAATCAGCTTTGCAGTACAACCCCAGCCATTTCCGCCTTCACCTGATTTACAATCATCTTCATTGCACCCCGGACATCCGCCGAGAGGATAAACCTGACCATCGCCGTTAACTGTAAAAGCAAAAGTATCAACACCCACCATATTAGGCTCTTTTTGTCCGTTCACATCTACTTCAAAATATGCACAACTGTTTTTTACATAATTGCTTTCTGTTCTGTTACAGCCATTAAATGCTTTTGCAGCCCACAGCATACCATCAGCAGTTGCAAAGGTGTACCAGCCTTTATCTGTTTGATATTTGTTTCCTGCCTGTCCTGCCAGTGTTTTTTGAGCATATTCATTACCAAAACATCCGCCATTATTTTTACAGTTCTGGGCAATATTAAATTTTTTCATATACATATTAGTAAAAACTTCTTCTGTATTAGCCCATGGCCAGAGTTTTATTGGTCCGTATTCCTGTCTTAACTCTTTTGTAGCTGTAGAAACAGTATTGTAAGCCTTTAATACACGAGGGGGAATAGAACGTTCCTCCGAAACCTTTTGAAGTCCAGGAATTGTCATAGCTGCAATTACACCGATTATCATAAGGGTCACAAGCGTTTCTGCCAGTGTAAACGCTTTTATCATATTAAATTTTTTCATATAAACTCCTTTAAAATCCTATTTGCTCAAATTATTTTCAAACTCTTTTTTGATAATATCAGCAATTCTTCTGCTTGCAAGACCGTCGCCATAAGGATTTACAGCAGCAGACATTTTTTTGTATTCTTCTTCATTGTCGAGAAGTGTCTGTACCTCATTCACAATATTTTGGGTATCGGTACCGGCAAGCTTAACAGTACCATATTGCACAGCCTCAGGACGTTCTGTCGTAGTCCTCAAGACAAGCACCGGTTTGCCCAGAGAAGGGGCTTCTTCTTGCACTCCGCCTGAATCTGTCATAATAAGATACGAATCCTTCATCAATGTACAAAACGGAGCATATTCCATAGGCTCTATCAAATGTATTCTTTCTTTGTTTCCGAGCAATTCATGCACAGGCTCTTGTATATTCGGATTCAAATGCACAGGATAAACAACCTGAATATCTTTATTTTTTTCAACAAGCTCTAAAACGGCTCTACAAATATTTCTTATCGGCTCGCCAAAATTTTCTCTTCTGTGAGAGGTTAGCAAAATCGTCTTCAACTCCGGCTTAAGCCCGATATATGACAAGTCAGCCTTATTATTTTCTACTGTATGCAAAAGCGCATCTATAACAGTGTTGCCTGTTTTGTAGATATGTTCATGCGGAATAGACGATTTTTTTAGATTATCCACGCTTGTATCTGTCGGTGCAAAGTGATAAGAAGAAACAGCATCGGCAAAGACTCTGTTGATTTCTTCAGGGAACGGATAAAACTTGTTGAATGTTCTAAGTCCTGCTTCCACATGTCCGACAGGAACACGTGAATAAAAAGCAGACAACGCTGCTGCCATAGAGGTCGTTGTATCTCCGTGAACAAGCACGATATCCGGTTTGCTCTCTTCTATTACATCCTTCATCAAAAGAAGGACTTCTGCCGTAACTTTCCACAAATCCTGATTAGGTTTCATTATATTAAGGTCAAAATCAGGTTTTATTTCAAACAGCTTAAGCACCTGATCTAACATCTGCCTGTGCTGTGCTGTTACGCAGACCACACTTTTAAACACATCAGGCTGTTTTTCAAACTCTTTTACAAGAGGTGCCATCTTTATTGCTTCGGGTCTTGTACCAAAAACCGTTAAAACTCTGATTTTAGACATAAAAATAATATCCTTAAATTTTAAGATTCAATAAACCGTAATAACTTAAGGATATTATATTGCAAATTTAAATTTTACACAATTTTATATAGTCGACTGACATTTAGCTATTTTTTGGTGCAAACCAGTCGCAGGACTCTTCAGAGCAAAATGCTTTTTCCAAATCCTTAATAATGCTCTGGTGAGTCATTTCAAAAGTAATCGGCGTGATAGAAACCTTATTCATACGAACAGCATTTATATCAGTTCCGTCGTTTTCATCATATTCAATAAGTTCGCCTGCCAGCCAGTAGTATGTTTTGCCTCTCGGGTCGATACGTTTGTCGTATTTGCTTGTAAACATTCTTGTTCCGAGTTTTGTAATAGCAATACCGGCAATATCATCTTCCTCAAGCGAAGGAAAATTAATATTCAAAATAGATTTTTGAGGGAAGTTTATATCCTTGATTTTATGTACAAATTTTGCCATAAAGTTTGCGGCAAAAGAAAAATCCTCTACCTCATAATGCAAACCTGCAAGCGATGTTGCAATAGCAGGGAACCCGAGCATTGCCCCCTCAAGCGCACAGCTTACAGTGCCGGAATACAAAATATCAGCACCCAAATTCGGCCCGTGGTTTATACCTGAGATAACAAGGTCAGGCATTTCGTGAGGTTCGAGTATTGCGCTCAGACCGATTTTTACACAGTCACCGGGTGTGCCTGTTGTTACCCAGTTTCTTTTTGCTCCGAATTTCGGGTCAAGTTCTTCTACCCTCAATGGTGTATGAAGTGTCAATGAATGACCGGCAGCACTGCGCTCTCTGTCCGGTGCTATTACATACACATCATGTTCACAGCTCAATGCCTCTGTCAAAGCTCTGATACCGTTGGCCATCAATCCGTCATCATTTGAAAGTAATATATTCATTACACACTCCTGTATTATGTCTTCCTACATGTTTTATTCCACATTTTGGAGATTTATAAACACTATAACCAAAATTTTTCAAATTATTTTTTATTTTTATTTATAGCATTTATCAAACCTTTGAACAAGGGGTGCGGATGCTCAGGTCTGGATTTAAATTCCGGATGGAACTGACAAGCCACAAACCAGTCATTTTTCGGATATTCAACAATCTCGCACAGCTGGCCGTCAGGCGACATTCCCGAGAACACAAGCCCTGCTTTTTCTATCTGGTCTTTATATTCATTATTAACTTCGTATCTGTGTCTGTGACGTTCCGAAATTGTTTTAACTTTTCCGTAAGCATCATAAGCTTTTGTGCCTTTTTTCAGCACGCAGTCGTATTTACCCAGACGCATTGTGCCGCCCATATTTTCGATATTTTTTTGCTCAAGCATGATATCGATAACAGGATAAGGCGTGCCTTCGTTAAACTCCATGGAGTTTGCGTTTTTCAATCCGACAACGTTTCTTGCATACTCAATTACAGAACACTGCATACCGAGGCACAAACCTAAAAATGGCAGATTGTTTTCTCTTGCGTATCTGATAGCATTCAATTTGCCCTCGATACCTCTTACCCCAAATCCGCCCGGTACAACCAGACCATCAACATCGCTCAAAATCTCAGCAGTCTTTTTCATATCTGTACATTCTTCCGAGTTTATCCATTTGATATCGATTTTTGCATGCTGGTCATATCCTGCGTGTTTCAGGGCTTCTACAACAGAAATATAAGCATCTGAAAGACCTGTGTATTTTCCGGCAATAGCTATTTTAAAAGTTTTTGTCGGATTTTTAATCACGTCAACGAGTTTTTTCCAGTTTTCAAGATTCGGTTTTCTATCCAGAAGCTGCAGCCTCTGCAGTACAACATGAGCCATATTCTGGGCTTCGAGTGCCAGAGGGACTTCATAAATTGATTTTAAATCCTTGCATTCTATTACTGCATCAACAGGCACAGAGCAGAACAGAGCGAGTTTTTCTCTTTCTTTTTTTGGAATAGGTCTTGTTGTTCTGCACACCAGCACCTCTGGTTGAAGCCCGTAGCTGCGCAATACTGCTACACTGTGCTGAGAGGGCTTTGTTTTGAGTTCGCCTGAAGTAGGCAGATAAGGTATCAATGTAACGTGTATGTTTATACTGTTGCCAAAGCCTATTTCTGTTTTGAACTGTCTAATAGCTTCGATAAAAGGCAAACTCTCGATGTCGCCTATTGTACCGCCAACTTCTATTATCAAAAAGTCAGGCTTGAACTGCGAAGCGGCTTTTTTGATTCTTGATTTAATTTCATTTGTGATATGAGGAATCGTCTGAACAGTAGCACCAAGGTACTCGCCTCTTCTTTCTTTTTTGATAACAGTCTGGTAGATACTACCCGAAGTAACATTATTTACCTTGCCCAATGACGTGTCTGTAAATCTCTCATAATGGCCCAAATCAAGGTCTGTTTCCGCACCGTCATCCGTAACAAAAACTTCGCCGTGCTGGAAAGGACTCATTGTGCCGGGGTCGACGTTGATATAGGGGTCAAATTTTTGGATAACTACAGAAAATCCTCTTGATTTTAACAATTTGCCGAGTGATGCAGCCACAATCCCCTTCCCCAGTGAAGAAACTACACCGCCTGTAACAAAAATATATTTGGTTGCCATTTTTTACCCCTTATCTAGCTTTTACTCAACTTTTTTCTTATAAGTTAAAAAGCTTAGAGGGTTGTTCCTCTAAGCTTTTTTTGAAATCTTTAATTTATTTTCGGAACCCTGAAAAATCCGTTTTCCTCAGCCGGTGCGTTAGCCATCAGCTCCTCTTTTGTTTGTTCGCTGACAACAACGTCTTCTCTCATCACATTGACTATCGGAATAGCATGACTCATCGGTTCAACATTTGTGGTATCGACTTCGTTCATCTGTTCCACATATTTTAAAATATCACCTAGCTGTTTTGAAAATTTTTCTTTTTCAGCTTCTGTAAGCTCCAAACGTGCAAGTTTTGCAACGTGTTCTACATCTTTTATTGTAATCATCTTTTACTCCAAAAAAATATTTATATACATTTGTACCATGTATAAACTATTTTTTCCATGGTTTGTTGTAATTATTTACACATTTGTTTTTCATATAAAGTTTTTATAAAGGTATAATTTAAGAGTGGTAAAATTATAAACATGATTAGGAAAGTATGAGGAAAAAGGAGATTTATATGATTCCTATAGTTGATTTAAAAAGACAGTACAAACAAACAGGTGCTGAAATTGAAAAAGCAGTTGTTGAAGTATTACGTTCCGGCGCATACATTCTGGGTCCGAACACAAAAGCTTTAGAGCAGGAATTTGCTCAATACTTAGGCACAAAACACGCTATCGGTCTGAACTCAGGTACTGATGCGCTGCATCTGGCTTTGAGAGCATTAGATATAGGCAAAGGCGACGAAGTTATTACTGTAGCTTTCACATTTGTTGCAACTACGGAATCTATTGAAATAGTTGGTGCTACTCCTGTATTTGTGGACATCGACCCTGATACTTTCAACATGGATGTTACTCAGATTGAGGCAAAAATCACTCCACGTACAAAAGCTATCATGCCTGTCCACCTCTACGGCCAGCCTGCTGACATGGATGCAATCATGGATATTGCAAAACGCCACAACCTCTATGTAATCGAAGACTGCTGTCAGGCTATCGGTGCAGAATACAAAGGCAAAAAGGTAGGCTCTTTCGGTGACATCGGCTGCTACAGCTTCTTCCCGACCAAAAACCTCGGCGGTATGGGTGACGGCGGTATGGCTGTAACTAACAGCGATTACCTCAAAGACAGAATGACTGCTCTGAGAAACCACGGCGGTGCTGTAAGATATCACCACGACGAAATCGGTGTTAACAGCCGTCTGGACGAAATTCAATCAGCTATTCTCCGTGTAAAAATGAACTACATTGACGAATGGAACAAGATGAGAAGAGAAGTTTCTCACAGATACACAGAGCTTTTCAAAGGTTATGCGGATGTTCAAACTCCAAAAGAACTCGACAACACCTACTGTGTATACCACCAGTACACTATCAAGGTTCCTAACCGTGATGCTGTACAAAAAATGCTTCAGGAAAACGGTGTGGGTGCTATGCTCTATTATCCGATTCCTTTGCACATGCAAAAAGTTCACGCTCACCTCGGCTACAAAATGGGCGATCTGCCAAAAACAGAATACAACACCCAGCACGTTATGAGTTTGCCGATGTTTGCAGAATTGACTTTCGAAGAACAAAAAGAAATCGTTGAAAAAGTCAAAGATGCAATCGAAAAATGCAAAACAACAGCTGCTTGCTAGGTTAGCCACAACAAAGATTAAAAAAGCAGGGCCTTAAACAATTAGGCCCTGTTTTTATTTTGAAAAACACACCGTACGGACAAAACCACGACCTCACGCCTTAAAAAAAATTTAAAAATTAGGCAATTATTTTCTCCAAAATGTTTTTATATATAAGTAAGGTTAGAATAAAATTTTGGAGTGTCTTTATGAGTCAAGGCTATAACGCAAATGTCCATGCAAACTACGTACAATACGGTCAGGCACCTGCAGGCATGATGCCCAATATGGCACCGCCTGTTGTTCCGCCGCAAATGAACGTATCTCATAACACATACAACACGACTGTACAACAGCCGCAAACCCCGCCACCGGCTCAACTGCCGGCAGCTCCCCCGCCGCAGATGCACGCTCAGCCAGAGCATGACAGTTTTATAAAAAGCGACACTGCAGCAGTCACGGCAGGGATTTTAGTTTCTACAGCAGCACTTTTAATGTGCTTATTTGCTCCGGCAAAAACAGCAAAACCCGGATTCTGGGCAAAATTCAAAGCAAAAAGAAATGCTGACCCTATCAGGGCAATGAAAAAAGCTGCAAAACAAAAACGAACCGAAACAAAACTAAAAGCAAAACAAGAAGCTCTTGAAGCAACACAAAAGGTTGAACAAGAAATTCTGGAATCAAAACTAAAAACCCAGCAAGAACAACTTGAGGCAAAATTAAAAGCCCAGCAGGAAAAACTGGAAGCAAAACTGGAGAAAAAGCGAAACAAAATAAAAAACAAATAATCAAAAAAGCCCCTTCAAATCAAAAAAGGGGGCTTTTATTTTGCGCACAACGTAAGCTCAAAACAGCAAAAAACATAAAAAGCGAAGCCGCCACAATGATCTCAATGATAATTACATTGCATTAAAAAATGCTGCTGCTTTGTCCGCTCTAATAAACTCCTGATTCGGGAACCTTTTTGCCAGATCGTCAATAATATTGTAATAAGCGTCATTGACTATTACATATTTGATTCCGTCATTCTGGATAAGTTTGTTTTTGGCACCGACTACTATAAAAGAGCCGTCACGATAAGCGTGTCCGCCTGCCGTACCCAGCCCTGCGCCTGCACCTGCGCTCTCTGTGACAGCCAGCGGTGCTGTAAAAAACGCTCTGTTTTTGTCTATCCCTTTTGACAAAAGGGTATTCAGCTGTGCCAGCTGGTCTGCCACACCGATTTTTGCCAGTCCGTGTGCATCGAATTTTGATGCAATTTCAGGATTCAAATCATTCAAATATACAAATGCGTCGTAGTTTACGCCGGAGGGAACCTTAGAAGAGCCAAACGCCTTTTGATAAAGATTTTTCAATTCCTCTTTAGAAAAAGACGCTGCCTTTTGTTCAGGCTGTACAAACTTTTGGAAAATACTGTTTTTCCATCCGTTCAAGGCTGTATTTTCCTTTTTCAAGCCTGCAATTGCACTACCTGCGGTTCCTGTTATGTTTTTGAGTGCTTTTGTCAAAAACACGCTGAACAAGCCGTTCTCGCCGGTTTTAGAAAAAACGTTGTACAAATCTTTAAGATTATTTTTTTCAAGATAAATTTTTAATTCCTGAGGCGGCATATTAGTCTTTAATGCATTAAAGACCTCTGTCACGGTATTTGTTTTGTTAGATATTTCATCAAGAACATTTGCTGCATCAACAACAGGTTTGTTTCCCAGATATTTTTGGACTTTTCCTTTATTTTTCAAAACAATTTCGTCACACCCGTCAAGTATATGCGGGTTGGACATAGAAAAATTCACGTTTTCAACCTTATGCACCCCTTTTAGATTATACGGTGTGCTTTTTAACACAGATTGGAGAATTTTTTTACCTATTGCTAAAGACATAAAATTTCTTAAAAACTAACCTTATATATATAAACACAAAACACTAAAAAAAATTGCCAACTGTCACCGCCGTTGATTAAAATGCCCCTGCGGCAGAAAATATGATATAATTCTGGTTATGATTTACGATTTATACGATTTAGGAATAATAGGCGGAGGGCCTGCCGGATACAGTGCAGCAATAAGAGCCGCACAAAAGGGTTTAAAGGTAATTTTGTTTGAAAAAGAGGCGATGGGAGGAGCGTGTCTGAACAAAGGCTGCATTCCGACAAAAACCATTCTCCACTGCACAGACCTGTACAAAAGCCTGAAAAAAGCTGACAAATTCGGAATAAACATATCAGACTGTTCTTATGATTATACAAAGATTTTTAATCGCAAAAATGAAATAGTTGAAAAACTCCAAAAATCATTAACAAAACTTGTCCTAAGCCACGGAGTAGAGATAGTTTTTGCAGAAGCAACAATAAAGGAACCGCACAAAATAGAAGTTGACAAAAATATTTATCAATGCAAAAACATTCTTCTATGCACAGGCGCAAGACCTATGAAAATTAACGGACTAGAGCCTGACGGAAAATTTATACTAACCTCGGATGATATTTTGCAAATGCAGGAACCCGGGCAAAATATTTTAATCATAGGTTCAGGCGCAATCGGCACTGAATGGGCAAGAATCTTCAGCGCACTGGACAAAACAGTAACCGTGATAGAACTTGCTGACAGGCTGCTGCCCGCTGCTGATACGGATGTTTCTCAAAGGCTGGAGCGATTATTCAAAAAAAGCAGGATAAAATTCTTTACCGGCTGCAAAGTAGAAAGTGTTGAAAACAAAACAGTAACACTCTCAAACGGACAAACTCTCAGCCCTGACGTTATCCTTTGCGCTGCAGGCAGAGAGCCTGTTCTTCCAAAAAATGCGGAAATATTTGAAACCAACGGTAAGTTTATTAAAGTTGATAAAAATTTCAGGACAAATTTGCCTGATGTTTTTGCAATCGGCGACATAAACGGAACCGTACAGCTGGCGCACAGTGCCGTGCATCAGGCAATCGGCGTGGTTGATTTTATAGCGGACAAAACACCCGTACATTTTGAAAAAGACAAAGTTCCGTCAGTAATTTACGGAAATCCTGAAATTGCCTGGGTAGGAAAAAGAGAACAAGACCTGACAGGCACTGAATACACTGTGTCGAACTTTCCTGTTTCGGCTCTGGGAAAAGCTTTTGCAGATGATGAGATTGACGGATTTGTCAAAGTAATCTCCGTTGACGGCCGCATTGCAGGTGCGCACATTGTTTGTCCGGAGGCCTCGTCTTTGATTCACCAATTTGCACTGATGATTAACAACAAAATGACTGTTGATGAGGCTCTGGCCACTGTATTTGCTCATCCGACATATTCCGAAGCCGTATTTGAATCCCTTCTCGGCTTGAAAAATCTGAGTTTGAGTCTGCCGGCTTCTAATACCAAATAGAGAAAAAACTATGGAAAGAAAAAGATTACCTGATTATTTAAAAAGAGGAATTGTAGACACAGAGAAAACAAAACTCGTGCGCTCAATTTTGAAAAACAGATGCCTCAACACCGTATGCGAAGCAGCAAGATGCCCGAACAAAGCAGAATGCTATGCCAAAAACACTGCTACATTTTTGATTCTCGGCAACGTTTGCACAAGAAATTGCCGCTTTTGCAATATTTCAGGAGGAACCCCTCAGCCTCCGGACCCTTTAGAGCCGCAGCACGTTGCACAGGCAATAAAAGATTTGAATCTCAAATATGCGGTAATAACCTCTGTTACCCGTGATGACCTGCCTTTGCAGGGGGCTGATGTTTTCAGGGATGTGATTATACAAACAAAAAAACTTGTTCCGCAAATAAAGATAGAAGTATTGACTCCTGATTTTGAAGGGGTGCATGACCTTATTGATATTGTTGTTGATGCAAAGCCAGATGTCCTTAACCACAACATAGAAACAGTCAGAAGGCTCTATCCCAAAGCCAGACCCATGGCTAAATATCACCGCTCACTCGACTTTTTGGCACATGCAAAAGAGCGTGACCCTTCAATGATTACAAAATCAGGGCTTATGGTAGGTCTTGGCGAAACTTTTGAAGAGCTTGAGCAAACATTTTTTGACTTAGATGCGGTAGGCTGTGACATTGTCACGGTCGGGCAGTACATGCAGCCGTCTAAAAAGCATCTTGAAGTTGAAAAGTATTACACAGAAGAAGACTTTGAAAAAATAAAATCACTTGCAAAAAAAGCAGGCATAAAAAATATTATTGCCTCAGGGCTGGTGCGCAGCTCCTACAGAGCCTTTGACTCATACTCATCCGCAACAACAATATAAAAACTTCCGGCTGTTGACTATGTATAATACTTTAATTTAGAATATAATCAAGGCGTGTAAGTTTTAAGTATTGTGAGTTAAAAATTGGATATTGCAACAAAAGCTGCTATAAGAAAAAGTCTGCTAGAGTACAACGAGCTTATAGAAACCATTGCAAAAATTGAGTTTAAAAAGCTTTCCTCATCTTATCTTATTGATTTTTCAGAGCTTGTGAATATCGGTACACAGGTTGTGCATCATCTGTGTACAACGACAGAAGACATGTCAAAGTACAACAATTCTTACATCTCAACAGCAATAAAATGGGCAATAAGAAACGAAGTACGCCGCCGCTACAAATGGTACTCACAAAAAACAAAAAGAGAAGTCATGCCAGAGGAAAACACCTCTTTTGACGTACAAACCGCCCACTCGGATATCAGAGAAGCTGTTTATAAAACAATTTTGTCTATAGAAGAAATGGCTGACGCCGAAAATCCGACACAAATCAAAGACGATGCAAAAACGCCGGAGGAACTTGCCGACTTTAGCGAGATGAGCAAAGCTATAAAAGAAGCTATGAAGCACATTCCGCAAAGAGAACGTGACCTTATTGAGGCAAAATTCTTTCAAGACAAAAAACTCAGAGAACTGTCCGAGGATTTTGATATCTCGCCATCTCGTATCTCAAGAATAATTCAATCCGGCCTCAACAAAATAAGAAAAGAACTCGAAAAAAACAATTTAATATAGTCAACTGACTCAGACTTGTATTAGATTTTCTTCACGCCCGAATAGATTAAGAAAACAGTGCTTTTACAAATTCCTGTGAGTCAAAGTCTTTTAAATCATCAATTTTTTCGCCGACACCGATTAATTTTACTGGCAGCTTCATCTCTTTTGCAATAGAAAGAATAATGCCGCCTTTTGCAGAACCGTCAAGTTTTGTCAGTGCAACGCAGGTCAAATTTACACATTCAGTAAACACCTGTGCCTGAGACAAACCGTTCTGTCCCGTGTTTGCATCAAGAACAAGAATAGATTCTCTCAAACTTTCCGGTGCATTTTTGTCTATGACGGATTTGATTTTTGACAGTTCCTGCATAAGGTTGAACTTGTTTTGCAGCCTGCCTGCCGTATCAACAAGAATCACATCATAGTGTTCGTCTTTAGCTTTTTTTATTGCATCAAATACGACAGAAGCAGGATCCGCACCGTCATTGCGTACAATGTCAGCACCTGCTCTTTTGCTCCAGATGTCTAATTGTTCTTCTGCGGCAGCACGGAAAGTATCACCAGCTGCAACAAGAACTCTCTTGCCCTGCTGTCTGAAACGGTTTGCCAGCTTCCCTATCAGGGTAGTTTTTCCGGCACCGTTTACGCCGACTATAAAATAAATATTTAATTCGTTTTCTCTGTAATTTAAAACATTGCTGCCGGCCTCATCAAGAATGCGGGAAAATTCGTTTTGCAAATATTCACGAACCTGAGAAGGTTTCATTTTATTTTGTTTTCTCAATTTGTCCACAATATCTGCAGCAGTGTTTACCCCGAGGTCTGCTTTTATGAGCAGCTCTTCCATGTCGTCCAGAATAAATTCATCAAACTCTTCTTCCTGTTCAATATGCTGCACAACATTGCCGACAAGCGACTGAGAGGTGTTTGCGATGGTATTTTTCAACGCATCAAAAGTAAGCGAAAATATATTCTTTTTCGGGGCAGGGGATTGCTCTTGCGCAGGTTCTTGCTGCGGCTGATTTTGAACATCAGCTTCCATGTTTTGATTGTTTTCTGTTTTTTTCTTAAAAAAATCAAACATATCCTGTCCCCGCCGGAAATCTTAACAAGACAACCGGTTAGTCTTTGTTTTCGTCAATAACTTTTCCTAAAATACCGTTGATAAACGAAGCAGAGTCATCTGTCGAATATTTTTTTGCAAGCTCAAGAGCCTCGTCCACAACTACTTTAGAAGGAACACCTTCTATAAAAAGAAGTTCCGTAATAGCTATGCGCAAAATATCCTTGTCAATTTTAACAAGTCTGTCAATATCCCAGCCTCTGGCAAATTTCTGGATAAGAGCATCTACTTCTGAAGAATGTTCCTTAAAAGCAGAAGCTATCTGCAATACATAGCTCTTAACATCGCCTGTTTGCTCCAGAGCGGTCATTTCCGCAATCTCGAGTGCCAGCACAACTTTTTCTGAAATATTTAAAAGCTCTTCCAATCTGCCTGAAAGGTCAGATGTCATAGGCAGAGGAACAGGCACATTCTGTGCGTGCATAGGACGGGAAAGGTTTGTTTCGCTTTCAGCCTCATAAGTGTCAACATATTCTTTCATTGCATTTATGGAGCCTACGCATACCTTTAGCTCGTCAATAGCGTTGTTTGTCAGTGTTCTTACAGATTTCAAAATTATATCTTCAAATTCTGCCTGATTGTACTGGGCAAATTTTTTGTCAAACTGAGAAAATAATATTAAAGCGAGTTCTCTTGCAGCTCTTCTTGCTTGCATATTTCAATCCTTTATTTAAATCATACTTGTATTTATTATAGACACAAAAAAATCTTAAAAGAAACATTAAATTTGCAAGAAAATAAATATTTATATAAAATAATGTTTGCAAAGATTTCAAATAGTAGTCTGACAGTGTCGGCAATCACAAAATCTTGAGGATAAAAAGGAATAAAAAAAATTAATATGGAAGGTTTACAGAGTAAAAAAGAGCCTGTTCTGGGGTTTGAGGTAGATTTATTTACTTTTGAAGAAGCATTGCAGTGTGTTCACAACGCATTAAAAGAAAACCGCTCAATGCATATTGTGACAATAAATCCCGAAATGATAACAAACGGAAACAAAAATGACGAATTCGGCAGAGTGCTGAATGAGGCAGACCTCACCATACCTGACGGCGTCGGGATAAAACTCGCCCTGAAAGTCAAAGGGATAAACCAAGAAGTTGTACCCGGGGTCGATTTTTCAAAAAGGCTGATAGGAATTTGTGCCTTAGAAGGCTATACAATAGGTCTGCTCGGCGCAAAAGAAGAAATTGTACAAAAAGCTGCAGCAAATTTAAGAAACGAGTTTGAAAATCTTAATATTACTTATATAAGAAACGGATATTTTGACGAACAGCAAGAAGATATTATCCGGGGCGAGCTGACAGAAATCGCCCCCAGAGTGCTGTTTGTTGCACTGGGTTCACCCAAACAGGAGCTGTTTATTTCAAAACTCAAACAAAAAATGCCGCGCACTATTTTTATAGGAGTCGGCGGAAGTTTTGATGTATGGTCAGGGTGCGTAAAACGTGCGCCCGAGATTTATCAAAAAATGGGTCTGGAATGGTTGTACAGAACAGTAAAAGAGCCGTCGAGATTCAAAAGAATTTTCCCTGCTTTGCCTTTGTTCTTAATTCAGGTTATAATAGAAACAATCCAACAAAAAATCAAACAGGCTTAACCGCCTGATACACACAAAACGGGGGAGTGTTTACCCGTCATATAAAAAGACTGGAAAATTATGATACAACTAAGAGGCGTTACAAAAAAATATAAAAACAATTATGCACTGAAAAACATCAACCTTGACATTATGTCGGGCGAGTTTGTTTTTATCACGGGTTCATCCGGTGCAGGAAAATCCACCCTGATGAAGCTTTTGTATAAAGAAGAAACTCCGACCTCAGGCAGTGTAATGATTGGCGGAATAAATATTGCAAACCTGCCTTCAGAAAAAGTTCCGAACCTGAGAAGATGCATGGGGATTGTTTTTCAGGATTACAAACTGCTGATGAATCAGAGTGTCTATGACAACTGTGCATACGTAATAAGAACTCTCGGTATGAGTTCAAAAGAAATAGAAGCCCGTGTTACCGGTGCGCTGAAAGTCGTTGGACTTTTAGAAAAAATGAAAGCAAAACCGACAGAACTTTCAGGCGGTGAGCAGCAAAGAGTGTCCATTGCCCGTGCTATTGTAAACGGCCCGCCGCTTTTGATTGCGGATGAACCGACAGGCAACCTTGACCCCAAAAACTCCATGGAAATTATGCAGATTTTGGAACAGATTAACCAGAAAGGCATTACTGTCCTTGTGTCCACACACGACCACACAATGGTTAACTATTTTAGAAAAAGGGTGCTGACACTCGAGGACGGACAGATAATAAGAGATGTGCAGGCCGGAACCTATGAATAATCATAGCCCCTCAGCCGCATTAACAGGAAGAAATATATGAGTGACGAGTCTACTAAAGCATTAATAAAAAAGAAAGTAAAAGCCCATATTCCAAAAGACTGGCTGAAAGAACTCAGAATAGTCTATCGCATCAGTCTGGAAACTATCTACGGAATAAAAAGAACAGGCTGGATAAATCTAGCAATCATTACCACAATGGCTGCTATTTTAACGATTTTTGGCTCGCTGTTTCGCTTTACGCTTTCTTTAAACTCCTTTGTACACGAACTCGGCAACGTGCTTGAGATTTCTGTTTATGTAAAATCAGATACAAACACTGAAAATCTGGCAAAAGAAATAAGACAGCTCGAACACGTTGAAAGGGTAAAAATCATACCAAAAGAAAAATCCTGGTCTGATTTAAAAAGAGAGTTTGATGTTCCGAATATAGAAAACCCTCTGCCTGATACACTGCACGTCAAGGTAGACAAACCGGAAAATATAAACGCTGTATTTACAAAAATAAAGACCTACAACGGAGTAGAAGACCTCAATTACGCACAGGATATTGCAAAGAAAATGCAGTTCTTTAACAACGTAATACACACAATAACTCTTGTTGTAGTCATACTTGTAGCTATTTTGACAATTACAATAATTAATAATACAATACAATTAGTTATTCAGTCCCGAAAAGAGGAAATAGAGATAATGCGCCTTATGGGTGTAAGCAACTGGTATATCAAGATTCCATTGATTATGCAGGGCGCAATTTACGGATTTTTGGGAGCATTGATATCACTCGTGCCTTTAAATGCCGTAAACAACGGGTTAATAAATGTCCACAAGTTCTTTATGGTTCCGGCTCCGGTACTGGCTAACAATACTGTTATACTGGTATTATTTATTATTGCAGTCGGCTTTGGTGCAGGCGGCAGTATGTTATCAATTAAAAAGCACTTACAGGTATAGGGAATATGGCAATAAACGCACAAGAAGTATTAGATAAAATCAAAGAAATTCCGGCAATGCCTAACGTAATCGTAAAGGCACTGGGTATTATAAAAGACGATACATCAGGAACAAAAGAATTATCCGAAATTATGGCTTATGATCAGGCTTTGACATCTCAGGTATTAAAGCTTGTAAACTCCGCTTATTACGGTTTTGCACAGGAGATTACATCTGTAAACAAAGCACTGGCACTGCTCGGTATGACACAGACAAAAAACATCATCATCGCAGTAGCAATGAAGCCGATGCTCACTTCCCAAGGCGGAAGAGATATGTGGAAGCACTCTCTAAAATGTGCGGTTGCAGCTGAAGCTCTGGCACAAAAATTAGGAATAATCGATCCGGGTGATGCTTTTACAGTCGGATTTTTACACGATATAGGGAAAATTTTGCTGAATATTGTTGACACAATGACTTATCAAAAGGTAAGAACAGCTGTCAAAAACGGTATGGACGTAATTGATGCGGAAAATGATGAATTTGAAACAAACCATTGTGATATGGGATTCTTGCTTGCAAAAAAATGGAAACTATCTGTATTGCTGGCAAATTGCATAAAATATCACCATGACCCGCTGTCATCATCTATGCCGCAGGTCAGCACTCTTGCTTATCTGGCAAACAAAATCTCTCACGAAGAACCCGATGTTTACGACGAAGAAATGGTCAAAGAACAGCTGGGTATCGAAGTAAGTGAGGTAATGAAAATAAGAGAAGATATTGAAGAAAAAGCAAATGTTCTGTTTTCTCAGCTCAATGCAGGCTAAAAAACCTGTTAAGAAATAACATAATGGATGGAAATTATATGAAAAAGACGGTCACTTTATGTGTTAAAAAGAACAAACATTCAAAAGGAGTTTCTAAAGCATTTACTTTAGCAGAAACACTAATTACTCTGGTTGTAATTGGTGTTGTTGCGGCAATGACAGTTCCTGCTGTAAAAAATCATACAGAAGAAGTTCGATATGTTGCTCAGGTAAAAAAGGCCTATGCTGATATCAGCAACGCAACAGGTGTACTGGAAACAAAATACGGCGATTGCAGATTCTGGAGCTTCGGAAAAGCAGGCTCATATACACAAGACGGAAGTCAGGTCATTGACTGGTACAAACAGGCCATGAACGCAACGCCGACAACAAATTATACATCTAATGCACTTACAAATGAAGGCGGATCAAATCCATCTTTTTCAACCGCAGACGGGATGGTATGGGCATTGTTCCCCGGCGGATACAGCTCAGGCGGAGTTGCCCTTGTTGATGTTAATGGAGATGAAGGACCAAATGTCAGAGGCGTAGACATACACGGTTTTAGAATCGGTCAAAGCGTGGCTGATAACGAATCCGGAGTATTCGCTTTAGGTGATGGTGTTAATGACACAAATAGTGTCTGGGCATGCACTGCCTATGCATTAAATCACGGAAAAATGCCTTGGTTGTCTGGAGGGGATCCTGATTGCAAAAATTATTACAAAAAATAGAAATTACGGAAGTTTGTATGAAAAAATCAAATAAACAAAAAGCATTTACCTTGGCAGAAACTCTTTTTACACTTGCAATTGTAGGAGTTGTTGCTGCGCTCACAGTTCCTACGTTAAAGCAGTCTGCTGACGAAGCTACTCACGTTGCTGCAGTAAAAAAGGCTTATGCCATAGCTAAAGAAGCCACAACAAATCTTGAACAAAAAGAAGGCGACCTCTCAACCTGGCCATGGAATAATACAACACAAATGAATAAGCTGTATCAAAGTGTAATGACAACCATTGGCGGAGATGCCTGGAAGGCTTATCAAACTTTCCAAATTGACGGGACTAACTGGTCATATATTGGGCCTGATTCATATTTTATGACATCAGACGGGATGACCTGGTATGTATACAACTGGAACGCAGGCGCAAAATACGGCTCCGGAGCAACTGTATACGGATGTATTCACGTAGACACAAACGGACCCAAAGAACCTAATGCTCTGGGTGTAGATGTACATGCGTTCACTGTTTCTTCTGACGGGGTAAACCCTATGGGCGACGGGCTTCATGACCAGAACAAAACCTGGGCATGCACAAACTATGCTATCATGCACAGCAAAATGCCATGGTTAAAAGGAGGAGACACCAACTGTTACTCATATTATGAAGGCTAATCACTAAATAAATATAAAGGATAGGATTATGAATAAAAAAATTAAAGCGTTCACTCTGGCAGAAACACTTGTTACATTAATGATTATCGGTGTAATTGCTGCTATTACAATACCGACATTAAAAGAAAATTCTGACAAAGATGCAAACATAGCTCTGCTCAAAAAAGCAAACTCAACAGCAGGCAATATGTTTGCAGACCTCAGAGCAAAATACGGCCCTGCACCGTACTGGACTTATAAAGATCAGAGAGTGTTTAAAACAGGACAGGATGCAACAGCAAGAGAACTGTACTCCACATCTTTGAGCCTTGCAAGCAACACACTCCCCTCCGGGTACTCTGCAATGAACCTTAAAGGCGAAACTCTGGGCAAAGAAGCAGAAATAGACGGAACAAAAACAGACTTCACAAGACCGCTCATCACGGCTGACGGCATGATGTGGTTCCCGTCACAAGGATATGGCAACTGCTCAGGTACAAACAAAAGATGCGGTTTGCTCGCTGTTGACGTAAACGGTGCAAAAAAGCCAAACCGTATGGGTGTTGATTTATTTGTATTCAACATTACACCGGACGGTGCTGTTGCACTCGATGTTGATGACTGTAACAATTTATCCGGAGCAGGATATGGCTGCGGAAAAAAACTGCTCATAGACCCTGATGCATTGAACTTTATATATGAATAACAAGGAAAAACATATGAAGAATAAAAAAATTAAAGCGTTCACTTTAGCAGAAACACTTGTTACATTAATGATTATCGGTGTAATTGCTGCTATGACTATTCCGGGGCTGCAAAAAACTTCGGAAGAAAGAACTGTTCCTCCAAAAGTTCTTAAAGCATACAATACTGTTTCTACAGCGACAAAAGAGCTGAGAGCAGAATACGGACCGATAAAACTATGGCCGTTTAATAATGTCACAAAACTTATGGATGAAATGTACATCCCTAAGTTTAATGTAACGAAAAACTGTAAAACAGACGGAGGCTGTTATAAAGCAGGATACCAGCCAAAATCGCTGAATGGTGCGAACAACAACGATTTTCAAAACGGCAGCGGTTGGTATACATTTGTGACTGCTGACGGTATGTATTGGGCTGTCGGCGGCGGCAATGGCACCTGTTCTTATACAGAAGGAACATATATCAAAAAAGGATGTATCCATTTTGAAGTAGATGTAAACGGGCCAAAAGACCCGAATATGATAGGTATTGATATATTTGGTTTTGAAGTTTCGCCTGACAGCGTATATCCATTTGGCGGATGCCCCGGATGTGACACATCCAGCTGCAGCTCAAGCGGCAACGGCTGGGGATGCACAGCAAGAATTATTAAAGAAGGCAAAATCAGCTGGTAACAGATATAAAAACAATAATAAAAAGGAACAACTTATTTGTTGTTCCTTTTTTATTTCAATATAATTTTATTTTACTTTTATCTTGATTACTTGTCAGTCATAATAAAGAGGCTTATGAGGTCATTTAATGCAATAGCCTGTTTTTTATAATCCTGAACCTGTTTTTCAAGAGTTTTAATATTGCTTTTGTATTCGTTGATTTTTGTCATGCATACTTTCGCGCTCTGCGTGAGGCTGTCTTGACCCTGCTGGGCTTCTTTAAGCACACTGTTCATAGAGATACCGAGAGCTTCCATAGTCTGGCGTATAATCTGTGCGCCTGTTTGTTTTGTGACACCTTGCGGGAGCTGCATAATCAACCTTTTTAGCACTGCAACATTTGCAGGCATAGTATAATTTTTTTGTGGTGGTACACCTGGAATTCTTTGTTGTGCTGCGTTATTAAACATTTCTTTTTCGTCAAACATTGTTGTATCCGTTTCTTCAAAATTTAAGTTCTGTGTAATATTGGTCGGGAACGGTTCGTCAAAATCGCTCTCATTTGCATTGTCCAACTCAGTATCAAGGGAGTTGTCCATGTAGTCTTCCAGCTGCTGAGGAGCATCCTCTTCGAGAGTAAAATCAGCAAAGTCACTGCCAAGACTAATATTGTCAGTAATAGTTTCGGAAATTTCTTCCGGTGCATCTGATTGTACAGGTACAGGTTCCGGTTCTTTTATTAAAGAACTGTTATCCGTACTGTCAGGTATAGGCTGTATTTCGATTTCAGCTTGTTTTTTCAGAGCCTCGACTATTTTTTTACCCACACCTGATGGAAGTTTGTTTTCTGCCATTTTGCTAACCTTTTTTTTCTTTATTTATCTGAATTATATATAAAATAGAAATATTTTTCAAAAAAACATTACGTTATATTAAGTATGATAAACAGTAGAAAATCAGACAATTAGCCCCATGGGCTTTTTATGTAACCACATACTATAAATTAATTTAAATAAGCACCAAAAGCCGCAAAAGTTTTTGTATCAGGCTCCAGAGGTTGAGCAAAAGGCTCTGCAGCAACCTTCATTGTCTGTTTTTCCTGCGGTTGTTTTGCTGATTTTTTGCCCTCAACAGCTTTTGTTATAGCGATATTGAGTTTTGGTATACCCCAGCCGAGTACAACACCTGAGTAGATATAGCCCAATAACTGAGCATAGTTTTTATACTTGAGCTGTTTTATTGCCTTCTGTGCAATTTCTTTATGCGCGCCGTCAGCTTTAGCTGCTTTTTTAACCTCATTCATGAGTTTTTTGAACGGAATTTTCTTATCTCCGTCCATCACTTTGATATTGAGTTTTTCAAGTACCGGATAAAGAATTTCTTCGTGTGTTTTTTCTACGGATTTTGTAATGTAATTCCAAAGACCTTTGCCGTGGATTTTTTCGGAATAGTTTACAATATTCTTATCCATTGCTTTTGCAGCAAGTTTTGAAACAAAACCGCCCAGTATCAGCCAGTTTGCAAAGCCAAGAGTATCTTTAATAATTGATTCTCTTGTTTCGTTTTTGTCACGTGCTGCAAATATACGGCTCATAATAGTCATGCCGTAAATAAATTTGAACTGGTCTAAAGTAGGAACAGCACCTCTGTACTGAAGTTTTGACAACAGTTCCGGGCCTGCTTTTTTAAGGTTTGTATAAAGTTCTGAAGGATGTTTCAGAATAGTAGCAATCATTGCAGAGCCGATACCCACGCCCAGAACAGCTTTCATTACCTTAAAGCCGAAGGATTTGTCCGGTTCTCTGCCTTCTACTCCGACAAAACCGTCAGAGCCTGTACGTTTTTTGGTCAAATATCTGTTTATCGGCTGAACGCTCATACCGACACCCACAGGTATTGCCAAACCGGCAGCAACCGTAGCTACTTTTTTGTTTTTAACACCTTTGAGGAATTTATCCAAATCTTTTACAATGTCTGTTTTGTCATGAGCAGCTTTGTCCAGAACGGTTTTTCTTAAAGAAAATGCGTTGTGGATAAGATTTTCGATAGAACCTTCAACATTTGTTGCTACTTTTTCACCGTTTTGTGCTGATGCATACACTTTGAAGGTAGAGCCTGCACCTGTTTCTTTAGTAACGATTTCTACTGCTTTTGCCAGTGCTGATTTTGGTGTTTGATATTTTTCCGTACCGGCATCTACCATGACTTTTGCAGCATCTTTAACAGCCTGTTCACTCAGCGTTTTCCAGCCTTCAGCACCGTTAGTTGTATTTAAGCCCTCGAGTCCTTTAAAGAAGGTTTCCCAGTATTTTGTTGCATCATATTTGCCGTTTTCGCCTACGCTGTTGGCCATAAATTTGCCAAAAGTATCGATAGTGTCGCTGTTAGCAAATACAAGATGAGTTTTTACTCCGTTAGCTCTGTTAAAAGCAGAAGAAACAACATATCCTGCTCCCAACCCGACTATGCCGGCAAAAGCATGATTTAATGTACCAGAAGATTCTCTGATACCTGTTTCCATACCTGCATCTTTTGAACGAGAAAAGTCAACAATAGTTCTTGGCATAACCATAGAGAAAAAGTCGACAAAACAAGCTCCTATTGCAGGGCTTGTATTCAACCAGTTCAGAGTTTGGGTACCCAGCTCTACGGGGCCTTTAAAACTCGGGTTGTTATTATGTTTATTCAAATTGTTTTTTTGTGATGACTGTGATGTTTTCGGTTGTAATTGTGTAATTCGGGAAATCATAAATTCGCCTTAAATTATTTTTTATCTGACATCATATTACCAAACGCCTGAAAAGTTTTTTTGTTGCTAGTTGAATTTATTTCAGGGAAGGAAATAAGATTTTTTAACCTTTCTCTAATTTTCATTTGTTCTTTTCGTTCGGTTTCCTTTCTTACATACCACGGAACAAGAATACCGAGTACCAGCATGGAGAATCCGAGTGAACTTACTTCGCATATCGCTCTGAGGCCTTTTGCAGACTTGCCGCCCGCATATTTTTTACCGTTTTGTGCAACGCCGTCCACTATAGCGTTTGCCTCATCAAAGCTCTTGAGTTTTGTATCTTTAACCCAGTATACAAACTTCTTGAGCGGGTTCTTGGTGTCCGGTCTGTCTTTCATATAATTCAGAAGAGGAACACCCTTCACTTTTTGCATTATAGTACCAACAGCTTTAGAAACATAGTCTCCTAAGAAATACAAACTGGAGAATGTTGCAATATCTCTCCAGGTAACTTCGTGGAGTTCATTTTCATCCTCAGAAGCAAGCATACGGCTGGCAAAAGTAGAAGTAGCAATCCATCTGCACTGGTCCATTGACGGCATATTTTTTGTAAACTGGAGCATTTTCAAGCTCGGCTTTTTCATCATAGAAAGGATTGCAACACCTACCATAAGTCCTGCTGCGCCGAGTTTCTTTGTCCAGAAAGCAGATTTTTGAGCAGGTGTCATTTCTTCACGTTCTTTGCCTTTGCCAAAGTTTTTATAAATCGGTGCGCCTTCCTGACCTGAGGATTTTCTTGTTATCCATCTGTTGATAGACTGCATTGAAGCAGCAAGAGGAATAACTACAGCCAGACCGAGAAGGCTCTTTTTGTTGACAAATTTTATAGCCTTTTTAACAAATGCTTCGATTTTTGCATTGTCGCATTTGTAATCGTGTATGAACTTTTGACCTACATCAATACCATCTCTGAGCATTGTGGAGATAGAATCGTGGTAAACTTTTTCGCCTGTTCTTTCAAATGCCTTAACGCCGTTTTTAACAACGGTTTTATAATCACCGATTTTTATGTGTTCTGCGCCGCCTGTAACCTGCAGAATTTTGTTATACAGGCCGTCACGTGCAGCTTTAACAACTTTTTTATCCTTAACGTTGTCCTGAATTACACGTTTGTATTCGCTGATTTCTTTTTCGAGTTCTTTAGTGTTCAAAGGAATCCATGCGGCTTTATTTGCCTGACCTGCGCCCTTGCTGTTCAAGACCTTTGCGTCATTCAACAACAAATCAACAAACTGGTCAGCAGCTTTTGGAGAATTTTTTATATCATGGAAGTGCTGCTGGAATGTTTCCAGTGCATCCTGATTTGCCCACATGCCGGAAAGCCCTTTGCTGTTTTTATCAAACGCTTCCAGAAGTTTTGCTGCGCCCAAAACAATAAAACCTGGGATTAAGCAGTTTACAACAAGACCGGAAGACTCACGGCGGAACGTTTCTGCAGCAGCGAACCCGTTTGTTTTTGCATCAACATAAGTACGGGGCAAAATAGCTGTCGCCATATCAATAAGCGAAACACCTGCCATCGGGTTTGTGTTGCAATATTGAAGCACTGCTGTTGTACCTTCGATAAGCCCTTTAAAATTCGGGTCTGAAGAATTTTTGTATGAAGGAGCGTTTTGTCCTTTTTTGTAAACTTCCTGATTGTTTAAACTTACTTTGTTTATCATATTTCTAAAGTCTAGTGCCGTTTCAAACCATACAAGCATCATTATGTGGTGATTAATGCTCTTATATAATATGAAAGACCTGCTATAAATACAAATCACCTGAAAAAAAAAATTGCTAGCACCAAATGTTAAAAATTTTAAACGAGTTTTCTAAATAGTGATTTTTTATTTAATAATACAAATATTTTTATAGCATATCTGTTTTTTGCACTTATTTTAAAATTTAGGGTCTCAAACTTTTTCTAAAATTCATATTTACAAATCTTAATATTTTTTGTTCTTCAAATTTCTTTACAAATGATAAGAAATCATTAAAGTTTATACATCATCCGGTCGATATACAGGTTAGGACAATAAGTAAAACAGGGGTATAGCAAAGAATGGCTGACGATTTTTTAAATAAACCGTTCGGAATGAATATAAAAGTTCCGGTCAAGACAATAAAACAGATAGAAAAAACTGCACAGCAGCATACCGGCAATATTTTTGAGCCTCTGTTTAATTTCATCAATGAAAACCAGGATGTATTCACAGGCAGTGTTGCCAATCAGATAGAACAGTTCAACATCATGAGCTTTAACATAGGCTCCGAGCTGCGCAAAGGCAAAACAAACGGCAACTTTGATGTAAAGGGTTAATTTTTCAAAAATTCCGCCACAAGTAACAGGCGGAATCACTTATTATATCATTTTCCAGAAGATATATCCGAGATAAATCACATAGAACACACCGCAGGTAACAAGTATGTGTGCGCTAAAATGTTTGTCCCTGTACAAATTAAAGAACAACAGCAATGTTGAACAATAAACGAGGACAATATTTATTATAGACTCCATACCAAAAACCCACGGGGTCAAAAGTATGCCGATTGCTGTCGGAATACAGCTTTGAAAGACCATTGCACCTGTTATGTTTCCTAGTGCCAGTGTGTCTTTGTTCTGGCTTACCCACAGCACACTGTTGAATTTTTCCGGCAGCTCTGTTGCTATTGGTGCAAGTATCAGGCTCAGGACAAGAGGATTTATATGGAACAATGATGCAAAGAACTTTATCTGTCCGACAAACATGTGTGCAAAACAAATCAACGCCCCGATAGATACAACCACCTGAAGCCATACTAAAAATGTATTGTATTTTCTAAATATTTTTTGAAACAAAAGCTCCTCAACCTCTGCACTTTCTCCGCACTGAGAATGAGAGCAGTTCAAAGTTCTGAAAACATAAACTATATAATACACAAACAGCCCTATTGCACAGGCATATTTTAACGGTTTTATGTGGATAAAACCTGCAATAATAGCGAGCGTGTAGCTAAAGAAAAAGAACTTCAAATCACGAAACATTACTACATAGTTTGCGTTCATCTTGTGTTCACGTTTGCCCATACTTCTGAATATCACAACAGCAAGCCCTGTAACGAACATTGCCAGAGTAGAGAGCAAAAACGGTGCGCCCAAAATCGCCCCGATACCGATTTCCTTACCCACGTTAACATCTGTATGAGCAAGATAAGCCCCGAGAATAGCGACCAGAGGCACTATTGTTTCGGGCAGTGCTGTCCCCACAGCAGCGAGTATACTGCCCACAGCCCCCTCATTCAGGTTATAAATTTTTCCGAGATGTTCCACTGCGTTGGTAAAAACTACACAACATCCCACTATCAAACATAAATTAAGTATTGTCAAAAATCCGTGCAAAATTGTTTCCATAATTCACCTTTGTTATTTCACATTCTCAACTGACGCAGCTGTGTCCCTGGGTTTCACAAGCCATAAATAAGGCTGCCTCAGACAAATTATTCAAGTCATAATTTTTATATTATAATATCTTTATGAATTTTAACTCATTTAAAGAAATGATAGAAACAGCCGCCAAAGAAGCCAAAAGGGTACTGATTTTTTCACACGTAAACCCTGACGGCGACACTCTTGGCACGATGTGTGCAATGTACAGCGCACTAAAAGACAATTTTAACCTCGAAGCGGATATGGTTTACAACGGAATTGTTCCTGAAATCTACAAATTCCTTCCGTATATAGAGCTGGCAAAAAAGCCCTCTCAACTCGGCGAAACCGTATATGATATAGCAATAGCAGTAGATATTGCGGCAAAAGACAGAATGGGCGACAGCCTTCCTTATTTTGAAAAAGCAAAACACACTGTCAATTTTGACCACCACAAAACTAATACAAATTTTGCCGCCACAAATTTTGTACAGGCAGAAGGAGCCTGCGCAGGAGAAGTTCTGCTGGCATTTTTGGAAAGTTCCGGCTTAAAAATTAGCAAAGACACAGCCTATGGGTTATATACAGCTCTTTTGACCGACACAGGCGGGTTCCGTTACGAAAACACAAAAGCAGAAACCCTAAAAAAAGCCTCACGGCTCATAGAATACGGTGCTGAGCCTGCAAAAATTTCCAGATACTGTTACGAATCAAAACCCAGAAACATGGTGCTTTTGCACGCAAATTGTATGATAAATGCAAAATTCTATGACGACAACAAAATCGCAGGCGTTTGCATAACCAACAAAGATATGGAAAAATTTAATGCCAAAAACGATTACACAGAAGGCATTGTCGAAGAATTAAGACGCATAGACACCACTCAGGTCAGTTTTGTACTGAAAGAAGTGGATGAAAACACGACAAAAGCCAGCCTGAGAAGCAAAAACTCGGACGTGAGCATTGTTGCACAAGCTTTTGGCGGAGGCGGTCACACTTTTGCTGCGGGCTGCACAATCAGAAAACCCCTGCAAATCGCTAACGACAAAATACTGGAAGAAATCAGGAAAGTGATGAAATAATGGCTGTTGCACAAAGCATAATAAGATATCTCAAAAATCTTATAAACCGCATAATCATTGATGATTTTCTCGGCATGGCGGCAGAGATGGGCTTCTGGTTCGCTATAGGAATTTTTCCTTTTATGCTGTTTATGATGTCATTTTTCAGTATGCTTGGCAAAAAATCACTCTTTATGCCTGTTATGCACTTTCTTGACAGTGTTGCTCCGACAGACTCCGTAAATTTAATAAAAGAAGTTCTTAATGAAGTAATGATATTTGAACACGGCGGAATTGTTGCGGTATTCGGTTTTTGTATCACAGTTTTTCTCGCCTCAAATGCAATTTTTTGTATCATAAAAGGTATGAACAGAGCCTTGGGCATTGAAGAACACAGGAACCTTGTTGTAACAAGGATACTTTCTATATTAATGGTATTTGTTAATATTTTTGCATCTTTTATCACAGTAAACCTGATAATCTTCGGCAAGGTGCTTTTACAATTTGCTCTCAATTTTATAAATTTTTCAGCAGGCTTTGTTAACGTATTTTTAATAAGCCGCTGGTTTGTGTCTTTTATTGCAATTTATATAATGGCATACCTGAATTATTTTCTTTTGCCTGCATGGACAGGCTCTGACAAACTAAAAAGCAAAAGCACGCTGCCCGGCACGCTATTTTTCTGCTTTTTCTGGATGTTCGGCTCGTGGTGTTTTTCTATTTACATAAACAATCTGCACACATACAACCGTGTGTACGGCTCTATCGGTGCTTTTGTAATGCTGATGGTATGGTTGTATTATTCTTCCGTAATTATGCTTGTCGGAGGAGAAATCAACTCTCAGGCATACAAAAAGCTTCAAGAAACAGAAGAATCTCTATAAACTAATTGAACAAATTGGAGAATAAAAATGAAAATAGCAGTAATATCAGATATACACGGCAATATGCAGGCTCTTAATGCTGTATTAAAAGACATTGAAAAAGAAGGCTGCAAAAAAATCCTGTGTCTGGGCGACCTTGCAATGGCAGGCCCCGAGCCTTCAGAAACAATAAACAAAATACAAGAACTCATAAAAACAACAGATTTTACCTGCATACAGGGAAATACGGACGAGATGATTGTCAACTGCGACAACAAAATCATCCACATGCTGCTTGAGAACAACCCTGTTATGGCTCACGCACTGGAATGCGATGCAACGATTGTGACAGAAGAACAAAAAGCATTTTTAAAAAACCTTCCTCCAAAAATGGAACTGGATATAAACGGCGTAAAAATCCTGCTTGTACATGGAAGCCCCCGCAAAAACAACGAAAATATTTACGCTGACCTAAAAATTGAAGAAGTGGAAGAAATGATATCCGGCACTGATGCTGATGTAATCTTTTGCGGACACACTCACGTTCCGTGCGGATATCAAACAAACACAAAACAAACTGTAGTAAACGTCGGCAGCGTGGGCAGACCTTTCAGCGAAGAGCCAAAATCCTGCTACGCAATAATAGACATAGAGACTGACAGCTCTTTTACAATAAAACACAATCTTGTCGATTATGACGTAAAAACAGCCTCATCAATTCTCGAGGGAAGAGGCTTTGAAGGGTCAGAAAAGCTCGCTGCAATGCTTATACACGCAACCAGCAGATACCCTCAATAATTTTTATATAATCAACTAAAAAGGATACAAAATGATAGAACGCTACAGCCTGCAAGAAATGAAAGATATCTGGGAACTGGAATCAAAATTCAGTTACTATCTCAAGGTAGAAATTGCCGTGTGCGAAGCCTACAACAAACTCGGCAAAATCCCTGATGATGCGCTGGCTCAAATAAAACAACGTGCTGCCTTCAGTGTAAAAAGAATTGATGAAATCGAAAAAGAAGTCGGCCACGATGTCATTGCTTTTTTGACAAACGTAAACGAAAACGTAGGCGAGGCCTCCAGATACATCCACATGGGCATGACCAGCTCGGATGTTATTGATACGGCTTTTGCACTGCAGATAAAAAAAGCCTCTGAAATAATTGAAAAAGATTTGGACAAGGTAATAGAAACAATCAGAAACAAAGCCATTGAACACAAAAAAACCGTCTGCATCGGCCGTTCTCACGGGATACATGCAGAGCCTATGACGTTCGGCGTAAAACTCTTGAGCTGGCTTGACCACTTTGAAAGAGCAAAAAAACGCTTTGTCATAGCAAAAGAAGAAATTGCTCAGGGACAAATTTCAGGCCCTGTAGGCACTTACAGCAATATCTCGCCAGAGGTTGAAAAACTCACCTGCGAACATCTCGGACTCAGACCGGCAAAAATTTCCACACAGGTGATTGCACGTGACAATCACGCATACTATATGCAGTCACTGGCTTTTATTGCATCAGCCATTGAACAGTGTGCAATAGAAATCAGACACCTGCAAAAGACAGAAGTTCTTGAGGTAGAAGAGGCCTTTAAAAAAGGACAAAAAGGCAGCTCTGCTATGCCTCACAAAAAGAATCCAATCTCTTCGGAAAATCTTTCCGGACTGGCTCGTGTGGTCAAGAGCAATGCTCAGGCTGCCATGGAAAATATTGCTCTCTGGCATGAAAGAGATATCTCTCACAGTTCTGTAGAACGCATAATTTTTCCTGATTCTACAATCCTAATCGACTATATGCTCAACAGATTCAACAGACTGGTCGAGGGGCTTGTTGTTTACAAAGGCAATATGCTGAAAAATGCCTCTCTTTTTGGCGGGATTGTATACTCCCAAAGAGTGTTGCTGGAACTGACAAACAAAGGACTTTCAAGAGAAGATGCTTACAGGCTCGTTCAGAGAAATGCACTGGAAGCGTTCAACAACGCTGAAGGGGATTTTAAAAAGAATCTCACGCAGGACAAAGACGTTTGTGCTGTTCTTTCCCTACAGGAAATTGAAAACTGCTTTGATTCAGAGTATTATTTAAGAAACATTGATACTATATACAACAGATTCGGTATATAAAACACGGGTGTTGAAAATTTATGGGCTGTTTGAAATTAATAATAAAACTCGCAATAGTTATACTTGCAATAATAGGTTTCAAGGCCATAGGCGGCTGGGACTGGTGTGTAAAAAATTTCCCCAAACTGCATTTTGGAGAAAAGCCGACACAGGAGGTTCTTATTCAAAAGAGCAGAGATGTTGCTGATTTTTCAAAAATACCTGATGAATACGAAATATCAAAATCAGCCAATGTCCTCGGATATCGTGCTGTTATAGCCAACCATGACGCATCGGGGCAAAAGCTTGCTGTTGTGAATGAAAACAAAAACCTGAAATTGACAAAAGAAGATTTTAAAAACGGACAGCTCAAAAAAAAAATTGACGGCATAAACAAAAAACTGGAATACCAGTATGTGCATATAGAAAATTTTAAAATCCTAAAACAAGGGACAATGCACGCAATGGGGCAGACCGTTCCTTATGCCCTTTTTGAAGCAGATGTAACAAACCTGCCTGTCAAAAAAATTAAGGGTATGATATCTGTAGCAACGGACAAAGAAGGAAAAAATAAAATAATAGTTTCTGCAAACGAAGGAAATAAATACTCCCAAATTATTGCACAGGAATTTTTCAAAAATGTAAAACTGTCCGATATAACAAATGACAAAGAAAACAAACAGACAAAATCTCAAAAAAATAATAAAAAATAAAAGGAGAATATATGTTGCAAAATAAACACGCCTTTACTCTGGCAGAAGTCCTCATAGCATTGACTATAATAGGAGTAATTGCTGTTATGACTATACCGAACCTTGTAAACTCGGCTAATGATTCAGAGTATTTTGCAGGATACAAAAAAGCACTGGCAATAGGATCTGCTGCCATTGAACAGCAGATTCTGGATAGCAAATATACAACAATCCAAGCAAGACAAGATGCAAATAATGCATCAAACTTTAAAAATTTTGCAAAATATTTTAACGTATCAAAACAATGCTTTAATAACAACAATAACGAATGCTGGGATGCAACGGGAGAAAAGCTATATGCAAATTCTCAGCCGACACAAGCCAGCCCTGCGTTTATTGATTCTTCAGGAATGGCTTGGTCTTTATATTCCCCAACAGAAAATATTATTCTTGTTGACATAAATGCATTTAAAGGGCCGAATCATTATGGCAAGGACAGATGGTATTTTGTTCCGATTAACAAAGACGGAGTACGAGAAGGTACTAATGGTTATAACGGAGATGCTGTATCAATGGCTCCATACAATCCATCAAATGACGGCACCGGTGGAGAAGCAAAAGATATTACAAGCTATAGTGCAGCCTGGTGTCAGCATCCGCCTTGCAAAATCAGAAGCGGACTGCTCAAATAAAAAACAAAACTATTCTTCCTGCGGAGTATACCACTGAAGAATCTCAGGCACGATACAATTGTCTATTGCTTTGCCAAAAAAGATTTCTTCCAGTTCTGTTTTTGATTTTTGCAGCAAAAGTTCAAAATACTGCTCCTGCCTCAACAATATAGCAAGCTCAACATCCTGCTCTCTGTTGAGGGGGAATTGTGCTTCTAAAAACTCTATACGTGCATTAATTTTTCTTACTGCAGACTTTATCGCCACTAATATATCATCACCATCTTTTAACACATCTGAATCCTCATATTGAAGAAGTCTAAAATCATTGTATTCACAATCACGAGAAAAGGATACACCCATTAAACACCTCTTTATACTATAAATCACCACGTATATAAATAAACAAATTTTTTTTGTTCCAATTTCAAAAAACAAAAATATCGTTACAAAATTTCATATAGTCAAATTGACTCTCCGGAATACTTGATTATTAGATATCCTTGTGGTTTGATAATGGCAGAAGGAAGTAAATCCGGCGCGGGGAAATCCTCTAATTACCCTCAAAATGTCTTGCGGCTGAAGGCACGCGCTTTGTCACATCTAACAAAAATACAGGAGAATCAAACCAGATGGTTAAAATAAGATTAAAAAGACTCGGATATAAAAAGAACCCAACTTACAGAATCGTTGTTATCAATGATTTGCAAAAAAGAGAAGGCAAACCTATTTGCGAACTCGGTCACTACAACCCGAAAACTAAAGAAATGAAACTCGACAAAGCTACTGCTCTCGAGTGGATTTCTAAAGGTGCAAAACCTTCTGAAACTGTTCAATACCTCATTAACAACTGTGATGATGAAGGTAAATTGATTTACAAACCTAAAACAGAAAAGAAATTGTCTAAAAAAGCACTGGCTAAACTGGAAGCTGAAAAAGAAGCAAAAGCTCAGGCAGAAGCTGAAGCAGCTGCCGCTGCCGAAGCAGAAGCTGCAGCCCCTGCAGCTGAAGAAGCACCTGCTGAAGAAGCCGCTGCTGAATAAAAAAGTTTTTAACAGGGGAAAAGAACACTTATTAACCGCTTTGTGTACATTGTATTACAGGCGGTTTTCTTTTGCTTTTTTATACAGTTAAAAAGACATTATTTCTTAAATTTAGCCGTGTATTACAAATATATTACAATTGTAAAAAATTTTATTAATATTGAAATCTCTAAAACTGAATATTTTTTATATAAATGTGGAACTATATTATTAGAAAATATTTTTATCCAGATTCCCCCGATTCAATTAATAAATAATGAAGAAATGAAGGCGTAAGATGACAGAGATTTCTAACACAGATTACAAAATTGTTTTTTCAGACGGCACCAAAATTGATATTGATGTACTTGACCAGCTCGAAAATAAAGAAGTAAAAGGCTCTATATGGGCGCAGTACAATTCCCTGCAAAAGGGAGGCAACAACAATAATGTCTTTGACAAACAAGAAATCGAAGCCCTGAAACAGGATTTAATTAAAAATGCAAAAAACGGCCAAATTACGCAGGAATCAATAAACAGTATCTTTGGAAAAAATGCAATTAATGCACAAACTGCAAAATTTGACCTGCAGGGAATGGCTTTAATGGAAAAATTCCACAACCCCGTGGCTTTTGAAGAGAAAAACGATGCAACAAAAGTCGAACGACCGGAAATTTTTGAAGACAAATTTGCTTTTCAGGTAACGCAAGAAAAGCTGGATAAACTTTTCGCCAAACTAAAAGCCAAAAACAAACCAAGAGACGGCAAAACAGCATATATTGAAGAATTTAAAGATTACAAACCCTCAAATCAGCAAAAATATGACAAGGTTTATTCTTATATCGAAAGAGAAATACCAAAAGCCGAAAGCGGTAAAAAAGCAGACCCCGCCAGGGTAAAAAGTATAGCTAACATGGTCTGTGCGTTGTCAGACAGATACGGTGTCGACGCTGAAATAACTGCTGCTATTTTACGCAAAGAAACAGGCGGATACCAATTTACCGACAAAGTAATGGTTCATGGAGAGAGTAAATACAAAGGCGTAATGCAGGTTGACCTAACGACAATCGAATGTATGTACGCAAACTACAACGACTGGAAAACAAAAGGAAAACAGCTAACAGCGCACGAATACGCTGTATCGTACGACCACAAACATTTTGCGTCTGACGATGCCAGAATAGCAGAACTAAAAAAACTCTATCCCACACCAGAAGATTTACATCTAGCTATACAAAAAGATGTATCTCTGGGTGTAGAAGTAGGCATAATGGCTTACAAAGGCAAATTAAGCAAACACAAAGGCAATACAAGAAAGGCACTTGCAGAATACTGCGGCTCGCAATACCGTCTGCCGAGTGATTCTACAGCTGTCAGCCGAATCTGGCCTCTGCCCCAATACAATAAAGCATAACATTGTATGAACACGCCCAAATATGCTACAATATTCTCGAATAGTTGCGGGTGTGAATAACAATGACTAAAAAATTATCAATTGCTTTTATATGGCACATGCATCAACCGGTTTACAAATCAGACCAGAACGGTATCTATCTTATGCCGTGGGTGAGGCTGCGTGCAGTAAAAGACTATCTTGATATGCTGCTTGTTATGGACAAATTTCCGGGGCTGAAGCTCAATTTTAATCTTGTTCCGCTATTGATTTCGTCCATTTACGATTACGGCTACAACAATGCGCACGACATATATTCACGTCTTACAATCACACCTGTTGAAGAGCTTTCCGATGATGAAAAAGAATTTATTTTAAACCACTTTTTTGATGCAAATTATCAGAACATGGTTCTGCCAAATGCCGAATACAAAAAGCTTTACGACAAAAGGTTCCAGAGTACGGAACTCGGCATAAACGATTTTTCTCCGCAGGAATATTCTGACATAATGGCGTGGTTTAACCTCATCTGGTTTGACCCGATGTACAAAGAAAACGATGAACTAAAAGCTCTTTTTTCAAAGAAAAACGGAGAATTTACGCTCGCTGACAGAATCCGTATTATTGAACTGCAAAGAGATATTATCAAAAAAATCATACCGGCTTACAAACAGTATCAAAACGAAGGCAAGATAGAAATTTCAACAAGCCCCTACTTTCACCCGATACTGCCCGTGCTGCTCGATATGAAAGACGTAATCGAAGCAAACCCGAACACCGAATATCCCGAACTAAAGTCAGATATGACAGAAGATGCAGCCTACAATGTAAAACGTGCGCTGGATAAGTTCGAAGAAATTTTTGGCAAACGGCCTGCAGGCATGTGGCCGTCCGAGCAATGTATCAGCGAAAAAACGCTGCAGCTGTTTATGGATGCAGGGGTTAAATGGACAATTTCCGATGAAGGAGTGCTAGAACAAACGCTGAAAAAAGAGTTTGTAAGGGATTTTAGAGGCTATCTCGAAGACCCCTACGACCTGTGCCACAGCTACACTTACAAACACGACGGGAAACAAATCGGCCTGCTGTTTCGTGATGCCGTACTGCCTAATCTCATAGGGTTTGAATACCCTCATCACGACCCTGTCAAAGCGGCCAATGACCTCTATGACAGGATAAAAACAACTCAAAGAAAACTCTTAAACTCTCCTGACAAGATGCATCTTTTGACTATTGCCATGGATGGAGAAAACTGCTGGGAAAACTACCGTGACGACGGGCATGAGTTTCTCGACACATTATACAGGCTTATTCAAGAAGACGAAAATCTGGAAACCGTCTGCGTAAGCGACTATATAGATGCGGTTGCCAACATAGAACCTGCCGGTTCAACTTTTGAACTCGACCATCTGAAGGCAGGCTCCTGGATAAACAGAGATTTTCTGCTATGGATAGGCGAACCAACAAAAAACCTCGCCTGGACATATATGGACAAGGCAAGATGCGACATTAAAGAATACGAAAAAGCCCACCCTGACGACCCGAAGCTAAAACTCGCTTACGAAGAATTTTATATCTGCCAGAGCAGTGACTGGTACTGGTGGTATGGAGAGCCTAACGACTCCGGACAGGACGACATTTTTGACCATCTGTTCAGAGAACATTTAAAAAACATTTACAAAATCATCAAAAAACCTGTGCCGGCTTATCTTGATGCACCTTTAACAGAATTTATCGAAGCCCGCTCAAGATACCCCAAAGCAGCCTTTGACAATTTTGAACTAACCGGCCGTGATGACAAAGACCACGCAGACAAGTGGGAGCTTGGCGGCTGCATTGACATACCTGCACCGCCGACCATGCAGGAAAAAAGGTTCTTTAACAAAATTTGTTTTGGTTATGACAAAGACAACCTCTATCTGCGCTTTGACATAAACCGCTACATACTGGACAAAGACAACGGGTTCAAAGACTTCAACCAGATTTACATATATTTTAAAAACAGAACGGACAATGCAATGTACAGTGCGCCTATACGTACTGTCAACAAGACAGAAGCCATTATCCCCGTGCTGAAAGAACCCTACAACAGCGAGGTAAAACTCACTCTGTTCAAAAAATTCAAGTTCAGCGCACAGCTCGCACACGCCACACACGACAACCTGTGGGTAATTCAGCTGCAGCACAATATAGAATTTGTCTTTAAGGATTATATGGAAATAAAAATTCCGTTTGCTGACATAAGGGTGGCACCAGATGAGCTTGTGGAATTTTTTATTGTGCAGGGTCCTTTAGGCATAGTCGATGATTTTTATCCGCAGAACAGTCTATTGCCGGTAATCAGACCGCAAAATGCCGCCGCAGTGCGCTAGCAATTTTTGAAATCTGCACGCAAAGCCAACCTGCAGTTTTACGCAGCTGCCGACCAAAAAGTTTCTTCTCTGTGGATTAAAGACCTTTGTATTGAATCATTGAAGTAACGTCGATGCCTTCGAGCTTTTGTCTGCCGCCGAGGTCTGACAGTTCAATGATAAAGCCTGCGCCTACTACATTTGCTCCGCATTTTTTCACAAGTTTGCAAGCAGCATCAACAGTTCCGCCTGTAGCCAGCAGGTCATCTATAACAAGAACGTTTGCGCCTTTTTCAATTGCATCTTCATGGATTTCGATTTTATCTGTACCGTATTCCAGCTGATACTCCTGAGAAATAACCTTTGCAGGGAGTTTGCCCGGTTTTCTTATCACGACAAATCCTGCATTGAGATTGTAAGCAAGAGGTGCGCCAAAGATAAAGCCTCTTGATTCTATCCCTGCAACATAATCTATTTTTTTATCCTGATACTGCTCTGTCAAAAAATCTATCATAAATTTCAGAGCCTTTGGATCTTTTACAGCTGTTGTAATATCACGAAAAATTATACCCTTTTTAGGGAAATCAACAATATTTCTTACCTTTGATTCTACGTAGTTTTGCATACTTTATCCATTCCTCATAATTCTAATATGTGCAGCTGTGTTATAACGAACAAGCCTCAAGTGCTTTTTCGATATCTTCAATTATATCATCAACATCCTCAAGTCCAACAGAAAGACGCATAAAATCTTCGGAAATTCCGCAGGCTCTTAGCTGCTCATCGTTGAGCTGCCTGTGTGTTGTCAGGCATGGATAAGTAATGATTGAGCGGGAATCACCGATATTTGTGGCATGGATTAAGAGTTTTACGTTCTCTATAAACTTAATACCTGCCTCACGGCCTGTTTTTCCGCCGCATGCTTTACCGTTTATACCAAAACCTATTATTGATGATGCGCCCTGCGGCATGTATTTTTTGGTAAGTTCATAATATGGATTGTCCTCGAGTCCGGGATAATTTACCCAAGAAATTTTCGGATTGGACTTTAGATATTTTGCGACCTTTAATGCAGTATCAGAAACCCTTTTCATTCTTAGAGAAAGTGTTTCCAGACCTAACGTAGTCAAATAGGCGTTAAAAGGACTCAAACAGCAGCCAAAATCTCTCAACAGCTGGCCTCTGGCTTTTACTATATAAGCCGATTCTTTAAAGGTTTCTGTATAGCTGAGTCCGTGGTAAGTTTCATCAGGCTCGACAAGGGCAGGGAATTTTCCTGACGCTTTCCAATCAAAATTTCCCGAATCCACAATCATTCCGCCCATTGCGTTGCCGTGGCCCGAGATATACTTTGTCAGAGAATGCACAACTATATCTGCACCCCATTTAAAAGGATTGCAAAGATATGGAGAGGGGACAGTATTGTCCACAATCAGAGGAATCCCGTGTTTATGTGCGGCGTTTGCAGCCTGTTCGATATCCAGAACATTAAGTTTCGGGTTTCCGAGCATTTCCGTAAAAAGACATTTTGTTTTTGGTGTAATTGCTTTTGAAAACTCTTCTTCTGTAGTCGCGTCAGTAAAGATAGTATTTATGCCGAGGTTTCTTAAAGTAGCGTTCAAAAGGTTGAACGTCCCGCCATAAAGCGTGGAAGAAGCAACAACATCATCTCCTGCCTGTGCAATATTCAACACAGCAAGCAAAGACGCAGACTGTCCCGATGACACAGCCAAAGCCCCGACTCCGCCTTCGAGTGCGGATACACGCTGTTCCAGCACAGCTGTTGTCGGGTTGGAAATCCTTGTATAAATATCACCGTCCTGTTTTAAATCGAACAAATCAGCAGCATACTGCACATTGTCAAAATCAAAAGCTGTTGTCTGATACAAAGGAACGGGTATACAATGTCTGTTGTCTTTTGGTGAATGAAATCCCTGTACTGCTATTGTGTCAAACTTTTTCATCTTCCTTATTCTCTTCTAAAACTGACCTCTCAGGTTTGTTTTTATAATATCAGAAACCCACGGCACATAACTGTCTGTGCCTCTCAGCACTCCTATTATCAAATACAAAACAAACAAAAAATACAAAAAAGTTATTACGGAAAAACCGTAAAACAACGGTGTATTAAGAAAAAATGTCACCATAGACACAAGATTTTTTACCCCCGGTATAAAGCTAATCAAATTCATAGCATACCCGAGTCCCGATGTCACAATCCAAAGCAAAAAAGCAATGAATATGGACTGAAAAATATGATATCTCAAAAAGGGTTTCATATCTTTGCGCATCAATGCACCGATGATAATAAAAACAAACCCCACAAGCGGCATTATGTATGTCAAAACCGCAACAAGTTTTTCAAAAATAGATGGTCTGGCTCTGTGAATGTATGACAATTTCTTCTCCCCTCAGCGTGTTCGGGCTGTTTATTTTTCCGCCCTTTCGCCCAATTTTAGACATTTTAGATGTTTAAAACTTTTTATGCCTTAGTCGTCTTTGAAGATTTTGCAGCCTTAGCAGACTTAGTTGACTTAGCAGTCTTAGCGGTCTTGGAAGTCTTTGCCGATTTTGCAGGTTTTACGGCTTTTTTCTTTTCAGCGACGCTGCTTTTTTCTTCTTTTCTTTTTATATACTCTTGCAGAATTTCCAGATACACCAGTTTGTTTTCCGGTGCAGCAGGATTGTGAGCAATAGCTTTTCTGTAAGTATAAATAGCATTGGACAAATCATCCAGCATAAAGTAGGTATTACCGATAAAGGTATAAGTTTTTGCATCTTCGGGATTGATTTGCGAAGCTCTCTGGTAACACTCCAGCGCATCAGCAAACATTGCTCTGTCGTTATAAATATTGCCCAGCAATATATAAGCATTCGGCATATTAGGATTTACTTCGACAGCTTCTTTATATTTGCTTATTGCCATATCTATTCTGTTTGCGTCAGAATAGGCTATTGCGTGGCAGACATAGACCTGATAGCATTTCGGGTCTACTTTATAGCATTTTTCAAAGTATTTATCAGCATTGTCAAACTCTCTTAATGATGCATAACAATTGGCTATACAAATAAGAGCTTTTACATTTTCAGGTTCTATTGCAGCAGCTTTTTTAAGAGATTTTACAGCCTCTTTATACATATGCATAGACATCTGTGCGCTTGCTTTATTTATATAAGTTTCAGCATCTTTGTCATCCAGACTGATAGCCTTGTCGTAGTTGACTATTGCGCTCAGGTAATCTTTATTATCCTGATACAAAAGTCCGATTGCATTAAACAAAATCGGGCTGTTTTTTTCGAGTTCCAGTGCTTTTGTATAGTTTTTCATTGCTGGCTGGAATTCGCCCAGCTCTGCATAAGCATTGCCAAGGTTCATATAAATAGAAAAACTTTTTGATTCTATTTCTGCAGCTCTTGAATAATAATCGATAGATTTATTTATATTTTTAAAATAAAAATGCAGGCTGCCGGCGTTTATCAACGCTTGAGAATTTATCGGATTTACTTTCAAAAGTGCTTCGTATACACCGAGTGCATCTTGAAAATTTTGTTCCGCAATATAAATTTTACCGAGTTCGATATAATTTGATTCGTCAGCAGGATTTTTTGTAATACCGTCTATCAGTGTGTCTTTGATATCTTTATTGTCGTTGTTATTAATTTTCATAATCGTATTTTACTACAATTACCCATCCCAGTCCACAATTTTCATATAGTCAACTGACTCCGTCCACTTGACGAACCTGTGCATTTAACAAGTCCGACCTATTCAACAAGTCCGGCACAGGCAACAGCGGAATCAGACGGGGCTTTGCCCCATGCGCAGTCCCACGTTCAGGGGGACGAAGCGTCTGATTTCAAGATAGTGCATGGGGTCACTTCCATAGACTCAAACAAGACCGCCACAGACGTTATATAGTCAACTGACTCCGGATACCGCATACAAACTAATAGTCGCCGGAGATATTGTCCTCGTCATCTTCCAGCGAAGACAAATCCTTTGTATAAGTTGTATCAAAATCTTCCGGCAAAAGGTCTGTTTCCGGCCAGATAGTTGCTTCATCAAATCTCACTGCATCCATATTCTCTGCAGCAGAAAAATCAGAATTTTGCAAATCGCTCTCATTAAACACAGCCCCCGCCATATCTGCATCAGTAAAATTGCAATAGCTTACTGTTGCATAGCTGTAGTCAGTACCGTTCAACAAAGCACCGGAAAAATTGCACTCAACAAGATTTGCACGGGAAAAATCAGCAGATGTCAGGTCAGTATCCGTGAGATTTACCTCTGTAAAGGCCGCCTCTGTAAAGCTGCAGCCGGACAAATCAGCCTCTGAAAGGTCAACACCCTCCAGTGTCATTCCTGAAAAATCAAGCTCGCTAAGGTCAATTTCGCCGTGTTCTTTTTTATAATCCGCATATTCTTGTGGATTTTTAAGAATCAAATCAAAGATTTCTTCTTTTGAATATTCTGCCATAAATTTCTCCTTAGCTTTGTGACTTTTTTATCTACTACCCTTTAATCTTCTATCAATCTCATTTGCATAGCCAGCAGCACTGCCTGAGTTCTGTTTTTTACTTTGAGTTTTTTAAAGATACTGTTCAAATGCGTTTTTACAGTAACTTCTCTTACATAAAGTTTTTCGGCAATGTCATTGTTGCTTGCACCTTGAGAAACCATTTTTAATATTTCTTTTTCTCTTGCGGTAAGAGGTTCAATTTCCCCTTCCTGTACAAATTTTAAATCAACATTGTTGACTTTTTCCTTCTGCCAGGTAGAACGTCTTAAAAGAGCCTCGATTCTGGCCAAAAGGTTAGGCAGAATAAACGGTTTTACAACATAATCATCTGCACCAAATTTTAAACCTGAAATTTCTTTTTGTTCTTCGTTCAATGCCGTAATCATAATAACCGGAATATTTTCCAGCTTTTTATTCATTCTTATGGCCTTGAGAGTTTCCCAGCCGTCCATATTCGGCATCATTACATCAAGAAGAACCATATCATAATCATTGTGTTCGGATGTGAGTTTTTTCATCCCCTGCAGCCCGTCAGTAGCTACATCGACTTCGTATCCATACAACGGAAGCGCATCTGCAAGATACTTTGGACTGTCATCTATAATCAATATTTTAGCAATGGCTACCATGTGAATTTCTCTTTTTTCTTATACTTTAGTTGTAATTTTAAAGGATAAATCAATAATTATCAATGAAAACGCCCGTAAATTCATCTATTTAGATTATATTATACTTTATAGCCTTTATTGCAGCCTGTGTCCTGTCATTTACGGACAATTTTTGGAGTATATTGCACACGTGTGTTTTTGTCGTGTTTACGCTCACTTCCAGTTTTTTTGCTATTTCGCTGTTTGAATAACCTTCCGAAATAAGAGCCAGAACCTGTTTTTCTCTTGCGGTGAGATTTATTTGTGAATCCGGTAAATTTTCTTTATCAGCTTCGGGTTCTGTTTGTTCGGGCAAAGATGGTATTCCTGTTGCTGCTTTTAAGACATAATCCGCAACCTTAGGGTCAAACCACGCTGCCCCTTTCAGCACGGACTGTGCTATATCGATGAGTTTTTCAGGTGCGACATCCTTTGTGCAATAGGCAGAAGCACCTGCTCTCAAAGATTTTATGACATCTTCTTCCTGCTCATGGGAAGACAGTATGACCACTTTTATATTAGAATACTTATCTTTTATTAGTTTTGTAGCCTCTATGCCGTTCATATCAGGCAGGCCCAAGTCCATGATAACAATATCCACGGGATTTTTTTCTATAAGTTCAATACCGTTTTTTGCATTTTGAGCCTCTAAAATCCGGTCAAAAATTTCTGCAGACTCAAACGCTGTCCTGAGGCCGAAACGGGTCAGGGCATGGTCTTCTATAATAAGAACGCTGTATTTTCCCATTTTATATCCTTAAAGTTGAGAATTTAATTCTTTGGATGCTTCATCAAAAAACGGATTGAGTTCCAGTGATTTTTTAAAGTTTAAATCAGCAGCCTCTTTGTTTCCTGATTGTTTGTTTATCAGTCCCACATAATAATAGTATCTGTAATTATTGGAATTTACGTACTTAACAGGTTTCAGATAAGTTCTTGCCAGCTCAAGACGGTTGTTTTTTATAGCAATTTCTGAAAGGTCTAGCCATGCATCAAGGAACATCGGGTCCAAAGACACTGTTTTTTTCAAGTACTGAATATTTTTAATTTCGTCTATTTTTGATGCAGTGTAATAGACCTTTGGCGAAACATTTTCTTTATTAAGAGCTTTGTTTGCGTATTCAACAGACTTGTCCGTCATTCCGAGCATTTTGTAGCACAAAGAAGCATTTATCAACGCTTCTCTGTTATTTTTATCTTTTTTGGCAGCCTTTACATAATAGTCACGTGCGTTTTTGTAGTCTTTTTTGAACATATACATATTGGCAATGCCCATCAAAGTGTCAGGATAATTCTTTTTGACTTTATAAGATTTTTCATACAAATCCATTGCCTCGGGCAGATTGTTACGGCTAAAATAAATCTCCGCAAGCAGTGTCATTGATTTGTAATCTTTTTTGTCAGCAGAAATATTCTGGTTCAATTCTTTTATAGCACGCTGAGAATCACCGGCTTTTAAAAAATACTGTGCAAGATAAAATCTGGATTTTGCTCTGTCTTTGTTGGCTTTTGCCAGAGTATAATACATCAGCCCCTCAAGGTCATTGCGATAATCCAGTATGCTCACATCCTGAGCGAGCAGATTTTCCAGTATCTTTACTGCATCTGAGAGTCTGTTAGTTTCGCAATAAATTTGGGCCTTATATTTTTGATAATTTATATTATCAGGATTTATGGAAAGTGCCTTGTTTATTTCATTTATTGCTTTATTGTATTCTTTTATGTTGTAATACGCCTGAGAAAGCATATAATGTGCATAATCGGCACGTTTTAGCCTGTCAGGCATTTTGCTCATATCTCTTGCCACTTCAAAGGCAAGATTGTTGTAATAAATCTCTGTATAGTTTTGCGCAAGCATAATCTCATCGTCATAAGACAAAACAACCTGCGGGAAGAGTTTTGATTTTATCAGCTGTATCTGATGATTGTAGGTTTCTCTGTCTTGAATATTGTTTATAGCCTCTTGAGCAAGAGAGAAAAGCCCCATATTTGCAAATTTGTATGCAAAACCGAGGTTTACAAAATCATCAGTGGCAGATGCTGCCAGAAGCTTTTTATAATCTTTATAAGCAGAGGTTATATTCCCCTGTGAAAATTTTTCGTTTGCTTCTGCATATTTTTTCAGATAATCAACTTTATCGGGATTTATAGAATCAGAACTTGCAGTGTTTTGAGAAAAAGTTATTATCCTCAAAAAATCATTGGTCAAATCATTATTTTTTATTAATTTCAAATTTTCCTGATTAAAAGTAGAAACAGGAGTTTTAATTATACTTTTATTTTTTGGCTGAGCATAACAGCAGGTTCCTGCTGTTGATAGAATTATTGCCATTATTATAAATTTTTTAATCATAAAATTTTACCCGATTCTTCCCTGAGTCCGTAAAAATATGTTTCCTACTTACCGGCTTTGCAATTGTAATAGCCTGAAAACAGCTCAACAAGGTGTCTGTCAGAATCACTAATTTCAGACTCGTCCTTACTTAAAATATCATAAAGATATTGTACATCATACTTTGAGAGTTCTTCTCTGTCCTGCGTATTGTACAAAACAGAATCAACCTCGCTCAAAAACACATCCACTAGCCTGTCGAGATGTATTTTGAAAAACGCATCCACAATATTTCCGTCAAAATGCTTCCACGCACCGGATTTTATGATATCCAGAGCATTTTTGATAGGCATTTTGTCACGGTAGTGTCTTTTTGAAGTAATAGCATCAAAAACATCGCTAACAGCCAGCACTCTGCCGCCTATGTGGATTTCTTCACCTTTTAATTTTCTGAAATAGCCTGTGCCGTCGTATTTTTCATGGTGGCTCGAGGCAATTTCCGCAACTTCTTTAAACTCGTCTGAGATATAAACTCTATTCAAAATATCATAAGTGATTTTTACGTGTTCCTGGATATGTTTGTACTCATCATCCGTGAGCTTTCCGTTCTTTTGCAAAACAGCATCCTTTATGCCGATTTTGCCTATATCATGAAGAATCGCAGCGTGGATAATGTTTGCTTTTGTTTTTTCATCCATATCCATAACATCGCAAATAAGCTCGGAATACATTTTTACACGGTTTGAGTGACCGGCAGTGATTTTGTCCCTTGCATCGATAGAAGCAGCTAGAGTGTCGATAAAACTCTTGAACAATTCTTTTTGCTGTTCAATCATCATTTGCTGCGACTCGAACAATCTTGCATTTTCAATAGCAATGCCCGCACTGGAGCCTATTGCAATAAGCACCTCTTCATCTTCTTTTGTAAAGGTGCCGTTTTGTTTGTTCAACACCTGAAAAACGCCGAGGATTTCGTGTTTCATATTCCATATCGGCATACAAAGAATAGTCTTTGTTTTATAGCCTGTTTCCTTATCGATTTCCTGATTAAAACGGGAATCCGCATAAGCATCTTTTATATTTATAACCTCGCCTGATTGCGCCACATATCCGGCAAGCCCTTTATCAGCAGGGAAGCGCAACTCCTGTGTTCCCATACCGAGTGCTATTTTGGAAACAAGTTCATTTTTATTTTTGTCCAGCAGAAAAACAGTACATCTGTCCGCATCGAGAACTTTTTTTATTTCTTCTGCAACTGTCTTTAGCAAAAGCTCCAGACTTGTTTCTGCAGCCAGTGTTCTTGCAACGTTCAAAAGTGCTACTATAGGTTTTTCAATATCGGCATCGAGAGGAACCTCTGTATTATCTACGCCAAGAGCCTCTATTCTGCTGATTAAATCCATTACTTTTATATTTATAACAGAGTTGTCGCTCTGGATATTGCGGGCCTGTTTCAGCATTGCAAGAGCCTGAGCGTAATTCTTTTCGCAAAAATAGATATATCCCCAGCAAAAATAGTTTGTTTTTATTGCGTTTTTATTCTGAGAATTTTCCGCAAGAAATTTTGCATCATCAAGCATATTAAGGGCCATTTTGTAATTGCCTTTGTCTGCTTTATATTTTAAAACCGCAAGCAAAGAAAGATTCTGAGCAATAAACTCATAAGATTTGTTAAGCAAAAATGTATTGTGAATCATTTCTGCCTTTGCTGTCAAACTGCCGAGGCTTGCTGTTTCCAAAGTCTTAAACAAAGAAAACATAGTGTTTTGAGCATGATTTATATCTTCAACACAAACTGATTTAATAAAATCTTCCATATAAAACCCTTAACATAATCACTAATTAATTATACAATATTTTTTGTAATTGATAAACCAACTTGTAAGAATATCGGGGATTTGTATGAACAAAATAAGTATTATCGTACCTGTTTTTAACGAAATAAACACGCTGGACACAATTCTGGAAAAGATAGAACAGGCACCTTTTTGCGGATTGGAAAAAGAAATTATTCTTGTTGACGACATGTCAACAGACGGCACAAGAGAACACCTCAAAAACTACGAAGAAAAATACAAAGTTCTCTATCACGACAAAAATCAAGGCAAAGGTGCTGCCATTCGCACGGCAATGTCTGCGATGACAGGTGATATTATGGTTATTCAAGATGCTGACCTTGAATATGACCCGAAAGACTATCAGGAGCTTGTACAGCTGATTGTTGATGACAAGGCTGATGTTGTTTACGGCTCCAGACTCACAGGCGCAAAACCCTCACGCTCGTTTATGTTCACACACTGGCTGGGCAATCAGGTTTTGACCCTCACAACAAATATTCTCTACGGAGCAACGCTCACTGATATGGAAACCTGCTACAAAGCTTTTAGGACAAGTTTTTTGGAAGGGATAACAATCAAATCCGACAGATTTGATTTTGAGCCGGAAATTACGGCAAAAATCCTGAAAAAGAAAGCCAGACTCTATGAGCTGCCTATTTCTTACTACGGCAGAGAATATGCTGAAGGCAAAAAAATCACCTGGAAAGACGGTATCCACGCAATCATTGCGCTCATCCGCTTCCGCTTCAGCGATTAATTGCATATAGTCAACTGACTCCGTCCACTCAGGCAGGGGCAAGCATAGCTGCAATCTACGGCAGATATCTGGAGAGTATTTTCTTTATGGACTCTGCCGTGTCAGATACTGCTGCAGGATTTTTGGCCTGCTGTGCATTATTATAATTAGAGCCGGCAGGATGAGAAAACTCAATCTGCTTTGCCTCATAAGTGCCAAGAAGCACCAGCCCTGCCAGTATTGCGACCTTTGCAGTTCTCATTTTAAAAACTTCGTTCAAAATCGCACTGTCATACCAGTGATGTGGTTTGTCCTGAAGTTTAGCTATCACATTTTTGCAAATATCAGGCGAGATTTTCTTTTTTGCACGGTCAAAAGACATGCGCATTTCTTTCTGGAGAATATATGTATTTTTGAGTTCTCTTTGTGCAATCTTTGATTTCATTAAATATTTTCTAAATTCAAAACACTCCTGTGCATCCAGCTCATTGTCCACATAAGGAGAAAGATTGTCCAAAAATTTTTCATGTTCTCTAATACTGAATGTAGCCTGTTTCTGCTTTTTTTGTGCAAGCTCCACCACCTGTTTATAAGAATCTTTCAGACTTTTTATTAACGATTTTAGATAAAGATACTTTTTGTAGCACTCATCACACTGCGACAGATGCTCATCAATAAAAGCGTAGTCATGTACGGACAGTTTATTGTCGATATAAAGAGAAAGCATAGAAGACACTTTTCTGCATACTGATTTATTAAACATATTACTTTTGTTCTCCATTTGTATATTTCAGACCTTTACCTGCGCTGCAACCAGCCAGGCTATGCGATATAAGCCTTTAAATCCTCCTGCAATTTTGTTCTTGCTCTTGAGATTCTCGACTTTACCGTGCCAACGTTTGTGTTTGTAATTTGTGCAATTTCTTCATAACTCAAACCCTGAAACTCCCTCAGCACAATCGCAAGTTTAAAAGAATCAGGCAGTTTGTGAATAGAACGCTCGATTATACAGTTCAATTCCGTATTTAGGCTGGATTCTTCAGGGGTGCATTCTTTGCAGGGTACATCCGTCACATTGAATTTGTCGTTTTGTTCATCTTCTTTTTTGTCTATAGGCACGGTTTGGAGTTTGCGGTTCTTGCTCCTTATATAATCGTAAAAAAGCCTCGAAACAATCTGGTTAAGCCAGGCTTTGAACTTTGACGGCTCTTTTAATTTTTTTATATTTCTTGCCATTTTCAAAAGAGCCTCCTGTGTCAAATCAAGAATATCCTCACAGTTGCTGCTCAAATAATAAAAAGACGCATAAACACTATCCTGATTCCTTTTCACAAGCTCCTCAAGCGCATCTATATTGTCCTGCTGCGCAAGACGAATCAGCTCCTCGAGTGTTTTGTTTTTTAGTTTCTTTTTACCGAATTCTATCAATTTCCGCCCCTAATTATTTCTTATCTACAAAATAATTAAAGGAAAAAATTTTTTATACGCTCAAGGATACATAACCAACCGGACTATTTAATATAGTCAACTGAATCTAAATATCCAGCACATAGAGGTCCTGATCCAGCTTAATCTCAAAATATGTTTTTAAAGGTATATCAATATCCTTGCCCCTGTGGCCTATAGCAATAATAGGTGAAAGCAGCAAATCAGCAGCCTGCAGCGCTGCAGCTCCTAAAAATACAAAAGGTTTTGTATAAGTGCTTATTGTACACGTATCAGCCCCGCACGGGTCTTTTATGGAAGAATGGATAACACCGCTATTAGCCGCATCGGCCAGATTGTCCAGATAACACGGTGCTGCATAGAGGGTATTAAAATAGACCTTTTTGTTATCTATTTTGGAAATCAATGCCGTGACAGGATAGGTAATGGAATCTACTGTGATTTTTTCGAGTTTTATTTTTACAGAGCCGCTTTTGCCGGCAAATTTCGGTTTGTTTGTTTTTTCTATTATGCCTTTAAAAACTATTTTTGAAGGTTTTTTGTTGTAATCAAGATACTCCTTCTGTACAGACTCAAACACAACCGGTACACCGCTTATGTTGTTGTTTGAGATGTTTTGCTCAGACATAACAAGAAATTTTCTGCCCTTTTCGAGTTTTATGGTATCAAATTCCATATCAGGCAGCAGAGTATTAAACTCCTCGGAGATTTGCTTTTGTGTTTGCAGCTCCTGTTTTTTATTAAGCAAAAAATTGTTTATATAAGCACTTTTGGGTGCTTCTTCAATATTTTGAACACCTGCCTCCGTTGCAAAAGCGTAACAGCCGACAAAAAAAGAGTATGCCAAAATGACTAAGTATAAAATAAAAAATTTCATGCTTAAATAACCTCAAATGACTATGTTTATTGATTAAAATACCAACCCTTTTTCTTCGGGAATCTTATTCTAACCTCAAACAATTTGAAATTTATCCTATGTTTATCGTATTTACAAATTTCGATTTTGTATTTTAATAATTGTAATCTATACACTAAATTGGTCAATCGGGTAATGGACAAAATCTTTATCCGGAATAAAATTGGAACATAGACTACAAGTATAGCAGTTGCATCCGCTATACAACTATTTCCCATACTTCAAAAGATATTTAAATCCGTAAAATATACAGCCCGACTGTCTATCAGGGCTATTTGACCTGTCTGAACAACATTTGTTCAGGAAAAAATGCATACTAAATCACTAAAAATAAAGCAATTTACAACTTTAGGAGCAAATTATGTTAAACGAAGAAAGCAAAATCACGGTTTCTGAAATGGTTGTACATCCTTCAATTTTTATGGATTTCAAAAGGGTAGAGATTCCTCTGGCTGACAAAATCAAAAAATATTTTGAGGCTGTTTGCAGCTTTGAGCTGGTTTTGAACACAAATGGTCACATCTTTTGCAAAAACAAAAACTACAAAACAGAAAAATCAAATTTTTATATAATCAAATAAATGTGTAGTTTTATAAAATATTTTTGACAAAATAACAATTTTTGCCGGTGATTCGTTTTAGAATAAAAAAGATTTGTGCGTGAAGTATCATCGGGAAAACAATCAATTGAATCATATAACTGCAATCAACAGCATAAATAGGGTTCCGTCTTTCGGGGCAAAACTGCAGGTCTTAAACTCCTCTAAGCCGAAATACATATCTGACCCGGACAACGATATCGACAGAGAAAAAGGCGACGAATACCTGAAAACAGGCGAGTTTAACAAAGCTGCCCAATTTTACAGGGCATCACTGGACATTACGCCAAACAACCCCGAAACACACTTGCATCTGGCAAAAACATACAGCCTTAACCGCCAGTACAAAGAGGCGATTCCTCATTTAGAACAGTATTTAAAATCCAACGAAAATGATATAGAAAACATTACACTGCTTGGAGAATGTTACAAAAAAAACGGCATGTTCTCAAAAGCAATAGAATGTTTTAACAGAGCATTGGCCATAGAGCCAAAATACGACTATGCAAGAAGGAACCTTCTCGACACACAAAATCTAAAGCTTGCCTGTATTGACCCGACTAAAGCCAGAAAAGAAAGATACGAAACTGCCGTAAACAATCTTACGGAAGCGGTAAAAATAGCAAAAGGCTTCTTGCCCAAAGGTTATACAAACGACATGAAAGACATAACAGTGTCCTTTGACAAAACCTCATCAATGGGCGGACGCTCCAACATCGCACAGTATGAACACAACAAAAGAAAAATTTCCGTAACTGATGAATACACCTACGCAAGCCCGAAACTCACAGGTGCATATCTGATTCACGAATTTACACACGGAAAAGACAACGACCCCTATACCTCAGTCAGAGAGGAACAAGACGCCTACAGAGTACAGGCCAGATACTGGGTAAACAATGTCCATGACGTCTATGATCCTGAAATGGATTATGTTGCTGATTTGTACAAACAATCAGCCGAAGCACTCGATGCCAGAGTAGCAGAAATTTACCGTCTGAGAGATCCAGGAATAGCAGAAACCTCATACAATCATCCGCCAACAAAAGGAAAAGCCGCTGCTTTTTCTCTTTCAGGCAGCGCAGACCAGCCTCTCAAGGCATATGAAATAATTGTGTAGGAATGTAAAATAGTGTAACAACAGCACTAATTATTATTATGTTTTTATGCAAAAATAATTTTTGACAAACGTTATATTACCGAAACAGTTTACAAAAAATAAATTATGAGCCTTACCCCTTTAAACAAAACTGAATATGCTAATTACCTGATAAAAAAAAGCTCCGCAGGGAGAAAATTTGTCACAATGCTGGACAAAAAAGGAGCCATACTTCCTGTATTGCTGTTGGAAGCCACAGTAACAGGGGGCAGAACTTATCAGGCATATAAAAGAGACGGATTTGTCGAAGCAAGAGAACGTGTCACAGAAGAGTCACTCGGAGCAATTTTCTGGCTGTTCGGTGCAACAATGGCAGGCAAGCTGTTCGACAAAATAGGTCAGACCTTTATGAAAGTGCCAAAAAACATGCCTGATGTTGGTAGAGATGGTCTGAGGACACCTTATAACAACTTTATTAACAAAACTGCAGCCATATTACGTATCCCTGCAGACAAAAAAGAATTGTTTAGCAAAAATCTTGCAAAATTTGCCGTAGGCAAAACTTTTGCCAGTCTTATTACAGCATGCCTGTTCATCGGCTATGTTGTGCCTAAAGTCAATCAGGCTATCACAAAACACCTCTATGGCAGAATGAGCAAAAAAGACCCCAACCACGAAAAAGCTCCAAACCCTTATACAAACAGACTCACAATAAAAGACGCAAGAGCTATTTTCTCGGCAAAAGGCGTTTCCATAAATGCTGTCGAAAACTTTAAAGCACACAAAGACCTTGCCGCTATGGATTCTACAACTGCAGCAGCAAGAAAAGACAGACCATCCTTCAAAGGCGGTGCTGATTCTCTGCTTAGGATAGTACAAAACTTTGAAGAAAACGACATCTGGAAACTCATGGGTACTGACGTAGGTACTGTTACTGGCAGAACAGCCAATGCAAGAAACAAAGACGAACGTGTCGAAATTCTCTTCAGAGATTTGTCTTCAATATACTTCTATTGCTTCTCAATGCCGGCTATTGTTGCATTTATGAACAAAAAAGACAGCTTTAAAGGCCTCAACACAAAACTGAACCCGATGAGTGCAATGCAGGTTCACAACTCGCTTGTACAAAAAATGGCCGATGCAGGAATTAAAGAAATGACTCCGGAAGCCTTTAGCGAAGCTGCTCTGGGCAATGACGAAAACTACAAAAAATTATACGAAAAAATCTTCCCGAAACAGCCGGAACCGCAGGCCAAAAAGATTTTAGGATTTATCAAGGTAAAACCTGAAAAAGTCTACAGAACAATCAGCGTTGAAGAATTTGAAAAAATTGTAGATAAAAATGCATCAGACTTATTTGCTTCAGCAAAAGCAGAAGACAAACAAACACTCATAGATGCACTGAAAGCAAAAGCAAAACAAATGTCCGCACTGCAGCCTGAAAAGCTCAAGGACAAAAACTCTATATTAAAAGAAAAAGTCCTGACAGAATCTCAGGTTGAAGACGTATTAAAAGGCGGCTGGGCCAGAGAACCGGAATTCTTGAAAGGAATATTAAACGATATTTTTGAAGACAAAATAATCGATCCGTTCAAAGAAAAATCTACTGCAAAACGCACAAATCCGCTTTCTAATCCGTACAAATACATACCGCTTTCCGACATTGAAGACAGAAGACAGCGTATTTTGGGCTATGTACAATCAATTGTGGAAGAAGCTAAAAACAGAAAAGGCAATGTAAACTTTGAATCAATGCTCAAATTGAACAAGAGAAACACAACCAAAAACGGTCTGTTTATGGGTCTGGCTATGGGTGTTTCCGCATTGTTCCTCTCCACTATCATTCCAAAAGTACAGTATTATATTACATATCTTCGCACAGGCAAAAACAGCTTCCCCGGTACAGAAGATATGAAAGAACAATAATAAAAAAAGGCCCCGCATATTGTTTTTGCGAGGCCTTTTAGTTTTACTTACTAGAATTCGTATCCTTTGTTTTTAATCGCCTGTTTAACATTGTCCTGGAAAAGAGAAATGACTTTATCAGCGTCAATTGTATAAACATAATTGTTAGTAGTAGTCGCCCAGTCCGTACAATCAGACAAAGTAGCCGAAGCAGCTCTGTCTAAAAGGTCTTCCAGCTCAGAAGCAGGGATATCACCGGCGTATTTAGTAACGAGTTTGTTCTTTAAAGGTTCAATGATTTCAGATTCAGCCTTGGCTTTGATATCAGCTGCAGAAGAAGCATTGACAACCTGAACATCTTCATCAGCACCGGCTTCTTGAGCTAAGGAGCCGAAATCAGCATTGTAGACATTCTGGTATCCTGCTTTTTCGCGTTCAGCTTTTTCTTCTTCAGCCTTTTTCTCAGCCTCGACTTCTGCAGTAGATTTACCTTTGTTGGCGCATAAGGTATTAAACTCTTCAAAGAATTTGTCTACCAAGGTTTTTACTTCACAAGTAGAAGTAAACCCTTTATTTTTATTCAATACGGCCTTGTGCCATTGAGTATCTTGCCAACTATTGTCAGACAAAGCCAACTCTTTAGCTTTTGAAATATACTCTTGAATTTCTTCTGTGTACTGGTCGCCTAGCTGCGTTTGTAATGAACTGATAACATTGTTCAAAACACTTTCTGCGTATGCAGAACTTTTTGCAAGAGCCTGATTTCGGCATTCATCTTGTGATTTATTTGAACGGTTAACTTTTTCACTTTTCCAAACAGTATTATTGGTATAATCAGAAAGAATACCCGCACCGTCTAAAACAACACTTTTGTCATAATCAGGAACTGTGCCTACGGAAGAATCTTCTTCACCGCTTCCGGTGCCGCCGGTTCCGTCAGTACCGTCAGAGCCTTCTACTTCTTCCAATGAACCGGCATTTACGTTTTCTACGTGGGTATGTTCTTCGACCCATTCATTGGCCTGATCAAGGTTCTTCAACAGAACTTCCTGCAGTTTTGCCTTATATTCTGCAGAATCCGTGCCGTATTGAGCAGCGACTTCATTCAGTTCATCCATATCAGACTGAGGACACCACTGATTTGCATTTTTTGACAAATCATCAAAAATATTCTTCGCAATAACATACTGCGGGTCAGAAGGATCCATCAGCAAGGCATTGAGGATATAATGGATATCAAACTCCTGGTCAGTATAGTTTACACCGCCATAGTTGCCGTTGTTGAGTCTGTATGTTGTGCTGTCCTGTCCGTCATCCAGTCCGCCAAAGGTATAATCCGTAATAGAGGCAGATTTGTGTCCAAAATTGATTGTATCAATATTGTTCCCTTCAGCCATACCGAGTGCTTTTGCAATTTCTTCATTGCCCTGCAGCACTGTATATGTACCTGCATCATAGTCAAACTGATAGTAGGTTTCTTCATCTTCGCTTTGATAAATTGTACCGCTGGAGTTTGTGACTTTTCTTGCTGCAGAAAGTGTATTGCCGCTGGTACCGTCGCCGGAATACGGGTCGCCTGTTTCCAGATAGTTTTCCATAAGCTCATTAAATCGTCCGAGCTTGCCTACCATTGACAAATATCCCTCAAATGACAACTGAGAGTCCGGATGATTCCTTTGATAGGTACTATACTCGCTATAAAAAGTATTATAAAAGCTTAAGTTCTTTAATGATTGAACATTGCCTGCGCCACCGATTCCTTGTACCATTGTTACTCCTTATTATTTTTGGTTATTTCCCTGTAGATGAAAGTTATACATGGACTATATCGGTCTTTTGGCTCACAATCTTTAGTTTTTTAAGCATGTTTTGTTACATAAGTTAACATTGATACAAAATAATAAAATTAAAAAAAATACACCTTTTGTATAGTTATATTTTTAGAAAATTGGGTATATTATAATTATACCCCAGAGTATTAGTATAAATAGGTAACATATATGACAGATGCAATAAGTTCAATAAGTTCGGCAATGTCAAGCCAGACTTTGAGTGTACAAATGGCAGCAAAAACACTGTCAATGCAAAAACAACAGGGTGCTATTGCACTGCAGCTTTTGCAAGGTGCGATAGGTGCTATGCCGCAGGATCCTTCTACTATTACTGCTGCACAGCTACAATCCCCTATTGACATTAGAGTTTAGGAATAAAACAGGCCAAATCACGGCGGATTTGTCCTGCAGGCTGGTTCTTCAGTCTGGAAAAACACATAAAGATAGGAAGTGATTTTATGGTACTAGGTTACACATCAGCTTTAGATACTCAACAATCGACGAGTATAAGAGATGTTTGGGTACAAACTTTACAAAAAAATTCTAAATCAGAAGCCCAGCTTCAGTCAGAAATGTTGACTTCAACAACACAACTCATTGAACAAATCAGACAGGAAGCTATTGAAAATGCAAAAATCGCTGCACAGGAAGAAGCAAAACAAGAAGCAGCTCAAAACTCTACAGAAACTTCTTCTACCGCTGCAACAGTAGTAGCATCTTCTTCAACCGGCACAACTACAGCTTCTGCTCCGGTAGTTGATGACATAAAAGCTCCGGAAGAAGTTACAAAAGCTGATTTGGAATCACCAATTGATATCAAGTTGTAATCTGATTTACAAATTATAAAGATACCCTGAGCGTTTTGCTCGGGGTATTTTTGTTTCAGTCCTTTTAATGCGTTAAAAGTTTCAGTCCTGTTATGCCGCACACAATCAATGCAATACAAAACAACCTCATAACCGTCACAGGCTCTTTAAAAAGTACAATCCCGAACACCACCGTTCCGATTGTACCTATCCCCGTCCAGATAGCATAAGCAGTGCCGAGGGGGAGGCTCCTGAGTGCCAGTGCAAGAAAATAAAAACTGGCAACCATGCCTGCGACCGTAAGCACAGAAGGGACAATCTGCGTAAAACCATGCGAAAATTTTAGACCGACAGCCCAGCTGATTTCAAAAAAACCCGCTATCAACAAATAAATCCAGTGCATTTTTCTCCTTTCGATTATTTTGTATAAATCATTATTTACAAAAAAAGCCCGAGAGATAAAAAATATCTCCCAGGCTTTTATCCTTCCGTGTACACATTTCTGTGAATTTTCTCTCGGACCAGCCAGTATCACTGCGGAACCCTAGAAAATTTTTGGCTATTAAATTTTAAAAGTTTATTTTACAAAATTATACTACAGTTTTATTAAAATATTACCTGTAAATCTTCACCATCTTTACTATCAAAAATAAATGTTAAATACTGAACCTTGTCCAAGTGCAGACCCATTGCCAGAATCCTTATATTTTCACCATTTTTTAGCATATAGTTTTTTGGAAAATCATACAGATATGGTTTTTGCTCTATCATACTTTTGGCACCATAATAATCATCGACAAAAGGCACATATGTATGCCAGTATTTATAATACCTCACATTTACTCTTGTCCAGTGACTTTTTCTTGTTATATTTTTATTTGCATGATAATCAGAGTCAATGCCCTTTAACACAATATCTGAGCCTGTATTATTTGTGATTATATATTCATAAGGAACCCCTTCTTTATATGAATATTTAAACTTAAACATATTTTTTTCTATTTTTATGCCGTCTTTTTCATAAACATCACTATAGAGCTTTTTTAAGGTTATTTCTTTATCATATTTTTTATATGGATTTGTATTAACCCATGTATCTATAGCAGCAAATGCCGGTGCTGAAATAAAGAAAACAGCAAAAAGTATAAAAATCTTTTTCATTCTTATCTCCTTTTAATGTCCTTTTATCCATTTTTACATAATTTTTAAAAATTTCATCAAAATAAGAATGATTCTTAATAAAACTTATCTTTTTAAAAAGCTATAAAGCAGAACCAATTATACATACAAAATAAAAATGCCGGTGGCAAGTTCCTCAAGAGGTAGAACCCCTATGCGTCAGCATTGGGTTCGACTGTCCAAATCTACAAACGTTAAAATAATGGTGGAGACGAGGGGAGTCGAACCCCTGTCCGAAATGGAGTGCAACAAACATCTACGAGCGTAGGAATCTTTTATCTCGCCTTAGCACGGAAAGCTTCCACAACCTGAGCTAAGACAGAGCAGTTTTAAGAGATACGCTCTTTGAGAAAAAACTTGATACGGCTAATTCTCATCACCGTACTGCGTCTTGCATAGTGGACCCTGCACAGCGGCAAGCTGGCCATACAGAGTGGGCATAGTTCAGTCTGTCGAACTATCGGTTACTAAGCAGCCATTCTAGCTGCGCTTCTGCCGAAATTGCCTTCGATAACGTTGTTAGCGTTTAATTTAAGTTGCTCGTTGATAACCGAGAACAGCGCTCGGACCCGCAGTTTGATACAAACAATCACCCCGTCAAATCCAAAACGTCCCCATATTATTGAAAATATTTAAAATTTCAATGTGCGTATAATCAGTTGACTATATGAAATAATTATATCACATTTCCATTTCTTTTTTAACTTCTTTATAATCCAGCCCCAGAATCTCTTCCAGCTTTTCCAGCTTGTCCTGCGGCAAGAACGAAGATTCAAAAAGCAATCTCTTTTTCAAATCAACATTTTTCAAATTCTCCGCAATATTTTTTACCGCAAAGAACTTATCTTCTTGAGAAACGTTTGAAAGCTTGTAAATCAATCTGTCCTGCAATGCTTCGTTGTCAATTTTTGACAAACGTCTGTAATAAGGACGGAACCTGTCTTTTGGCAAAAGATGTAAAAAGCTTGCCAGATGTTCTATAGATTCGGGCATAGCATACTTTTCCGCAATATCATAATACCTCAAAACACGTGTAGGCATAATTTCAGAACGCACCGTCTGCAGGTCATCTTTAATATTGTCATCTCTGTGTTTCATAGCCAGCAGCGGAATCTCATTGAACAAAACTACCTGTGTGATAACATCATTTGTCTGAACAAGCCGTTCAAAATACTTTACAGCCTCTTCATAGGGCAAATATTTTAATACATAAGCCAGCCCTCTATCCACAAGCGGGTCATGAAGAGCCATGCATCTTTCAATGTAATACTCTTTATCAGGCATGTGTTTTATACTCATCGCAAGACCGGCGTTTTTCTGGCTCTTATCCATTTTTTTGCTGGCAAAAAATCGTTCCCACTCGTGAGGTTTGCGTTCATCAGGAGTATTTTTTATTTTTGCAGCGACCATTCTGGCTGTCTTGCTGCCGTTTTTTATCCTGTTAACGACTCTGACACCGCCCCAGTCAAAGCTATAGTCTTTACAAACATTGTGTTTTTTTATCAAATCTTCATCCGTACACTTCAAACCATACCAGTACGGGTCTACTTTATATTTGGGGAGTCTTACATCATCATCCACGTATTTTATAACCATGTATCCGGTCTTTAAATTGCCGAAAAAGAATTTGCCCCTCTGGGTTTCGTATCCTACATTATTCATCCAGTAAGCGGCACTGTTCATCTCTGCATAACAGCCATGGCTTTTGTAAGGCTGCCAGTTTTTGCCTTCTACAACGTGATAATTTTTCAAAACATATTCATCCTCGTTCATAGAAGGATTGCGAAGGCCGACGAGTTTGTACCCGGAACCTTTTCCGCCTTTGCCGAGATATTCTATATCCACGTCATCCCACGAACTTACGAGTTTGTATTTTCTCAAAAGGTTTTCCAAAAGCTCTTTTGTAGAGTTGTTTCTTCTTTTTGTAATTTCGTCTATTGTATAGACCTTTGTTTCGTCAAACTCTCTCAGCTCCTTTGAAATTTGGTCAAATGTGTCATAAAACTCCTGTATCGCCTCTCTTCTGTTTTCTTTAGGGAGTTTTGCCATAATAAAGTCAGGAAGCTGACCGACAATCAAACTGCGACCTTCGTGTTTTTTTACAATTTCTTTTATATCCTTTTGACCGTCTATATATGTGTGCTTGTTCATCTGTCTTGTCAGCCCTGTGAAAGAAACAGTGTCTTGTGCCAAAACATTTGTTGAATACTGATTTTTTAAAGATTTTTTCTCTCCAGATGCAGAATTAGTTCTTTGTGAATACAAAGAACTAACTAAATTTAAATTTAGTTTCATAAAATATCCTTGTATTATAACTTTTGTTCAATACAAGGATAACAAACGTGAACAGAATCTTTTGCTAATTTTTTTAAATTGAATTACAAAACTTCATATTTAATATAGTCAACTGACTCCGCTACCCTAATGACAGGTGCAAGCATAAAGTCCATTGCTACAAACAAGCCCGGCACCTTTAAAAGTCCAAGGGGTCACTTCCGCAGCACCCTTGCAAGCTCGCATAAGACAATCCAGTCAACTGACTCCGCTACCCTACTGACAGGTGCAAGCATAAAGTCCATTGCCTATAAACAAGCCCGGCACCTTTAAAAGTCCAAGGGGTCACTTCCGCAGCACCCTTGCAAGCACGCATAAGACAATCCAGT